>CAZQXD010000072.1:0-20166 GCA_964597315.1 uncultured Candidatus Competibacteraceae bacterium | reverse complement strand
CCTCTCCCCCCAGACGGTCACGCATTTCATAATGATCTAAGCGCTTGCGGAACAAGGCTCTGATCCATCCCGGCGCAAACCCCCGCAGCAGCAGGTCCAACACCGCCGGGTAACGTTTGCACAGATACTGGACCCGGCCACTGGCATCCCTCACCGCCGGGGCCAGCAACCCGGCCTGGGGATGGTTCATCAGAAACACCAAGCCCCGGCTCAGGGCGTCCTCGTCCAACAGCACATCGGGATTGAGTACCAGATGGAAATCGCCCCGGGCCACCTTCAGGGCCAGATTATGGCCAGCGCCGAAACCGATATTGCCGTGGTCTTCCAGCCAGCGCACAGTATTCCAGGGAGTCGATGGGGTCGCGTTTTTGAGCGCATCTCGTAGCCGGACATCGGGACCATTATCCACCAAGACCAGCTCGGTCTCTCCCAGAACGCCGTCGGCTTCGGCCCGCCACACGGCCACCTCCAGCCGCCTCAGCACCTCCCCCAGAACCGGCAGGTTCGGTGCATAGGCCACTATAGCCACAGACAAGCTGACAGGCCGTTGTTCCGGCACGGTTTTCCCTCATCGGTCGAGTGGTTCAGGCTGAGCGGCGCGGCCAGCCGCGGACCATGGCCGCGCGCAACCGCCGACTGTCCACCTGTCGCGTCGCCTGCACCCGCGCCCGTTTTCGAAATACAGCGGGCAGCCCCCGCAGGGCATCGAGCTTGGCGCGCAGGATCACCCCAGCCCGCCCTTTCAGAACGAACCAGAGTACCGTAATCAGGTTCCACAACAGATGCTGGGGCAAATACAACAGCAGTAGCGGCGCAGGCATATTTTTGAAGAAGGTCCACACCAGATTACGGTGGCCATGATACAAGGAGAAATCACTACGTCGCCCGGTAAAGGCCGACCCGACATGATGAACCATGGCGGTGGGCACATAACGGCAATAGTGCCCCGCCAACCGCAGCCGAAAGCCCAGGTCCACGTCTTCCAGATAGCAGAAGTAATCCGCGTCGAAACCGCCCACCGCCGCCAGGGCTTCGCGTCGGTACAGGGCCGCTGCGGCGCAGGGGGCGAATACCTCATCCGGTTCCCGGTAACACCGGGTCGGTCCCCCGTGGCCCCGCCGCCAGGCCAGCCCGCTGACATGGTACACATCCCCCGCCCCGTCCAGCCGCGCCGGATTTTCGGACTGAATCAGTCGACTGGCGAAGCAGGCGCAGCCGGGATCGGCCCGGGCCGCCTCCAGCAAGCGCTCCAGCCAGTCCGGTTCGGGTCGGGCATCGGGGTTGAGCAGGGCCACAAAGCGGGCAGCATGCGTGTGCTTCAGGGCAGCGTTGTTGGCGGCGGCAAACCCGGTATTGGACCCTTGTTTCAATAGCTCCACCCTGGGAAACTGCGCTGCAGCCTGGGCCGGGGAGCCGTCCTCGCTGGCATTGTCCACCACCAACACCCGGAAATCCCGAACGGTCTGCTCCTCCAGGGCGGCCAGGCAATCCAGCAGCAAGGCTCCGCCATTCCAGTTGACGATAACGACTAGGGTCTGGGCCACGGGCCGTGTGAACGGCTCAGCGACCAGCGCCGAACAGGCGCTGCTCCACTAGGGCGCAGACGGTGTGAGCAATGACCATGTGGGCCTCTTGGATGGTGGGAGTCTGGTCCGCAGGCACCCGCAAGCAGTAGTCGCACAGATCCGGCATCTCCCCACCGGCGCGCCCGGTGAACCCTACCGTGGTCAATCCCCGCTCCCGGGCCTCTCCCAAAGCCAGCAGAATATTGGGGGAACGCCCGGAAGTGGAGATGGCGAAAAGCAGATCCCCCTTGACGCCTAGGGCCTGGACCTGGCGGGAAAACAGCTTCTCATAGCCGTAATCGTTACCGATGGCGGTAAGCACCGAGGTGTCTGTGGTCAGGGCGATGGCCGGCAACCCGGGGCGGTCGAAGTAAAAGCGACTGACAAACTCTCCGGCAATATGCTGGGCATCGGCGGCGCTGCCGCCATTACCGGCTAGCAGCAGCTTGTTGCCTCGGGTGAGGGTGTCGATGCAAGCCTGGGTGATCTGCTCGATCAAGGTCGGCAAATCCGGGTCGGCGGCAATGGTCCGCAACAACTGGGCAGTGCCATCCAGGCGATCAAGAATAGTCTGTCTCATGGCTCGGGCTCCGGGCCGGGGCGGTTTGCTTGGAGGGTGGTGAGCATACCATAGGATGGGTGGGACCTTAGCCCGGGCCAGCAACCGCCTCAAGGATAAGCGGCGGGCAAATAAAAAGGCGACCTCATGGTCGCCCTAATCATCGAATTGCGATTGGCTGAATTATTATTGTTAGCCAAGGCATATTATTGCTTTTCTAGCCCTTTATTTTTTTTATATGAGCAAAAACGGATAATCGATTTGCTCGAAAATATAATAAGCATCAATCATGCCAACATATTTTTATTATTATTTTCAGCGGCTTGAAAAAACACCCTATGACCAACAGACCCAGAGTGTAAAAAAAGCTGACTAAACAGGCCCGAAAGTGTCTGTGTGGGCGGTATCGAACCCCTGGTTTATCCAAGAACTTTACACTGCCAGCCGTTGCGCCAGAGCCTTGCCAGGCCCCGGCGCCGGAGGCTTACCAGAGATATTCCAGCGCCTTGAGGACGTCCCGGCGGCTGATCTGGCCCACCAAGCGGTTATCCTCCACCACCGGGAAACGCCGATAGGGGGAGTTCATAAATAACTCCGCCACCTCTACCAGATTGGTCTCGGCATCCACCGTCTTGACCTCCTTGGTCATGAACTCCTCTACCTTCCCGCCCGCCTCCTCATAGTAGCTGGCGCTCAGGGCCACTTTCATGCAGTCCTTCTCGGAGAGGAGGCCGATAATATTGCCGTAGTGGTCCACCACCGGGGCGCCGGACACCACGTTTTCAACCAGCTTGTGGATGGCGTCCAAAACGTCCATGTCAGGGGTCAGGGTGACAAGATTGGCTGCCATGTAATCTTTGACAGAAATAGAGTGAAGCATGCTTTTCCCTCTCGCGGTGGAAGCGGTTTTTGTGGTGCGAGGATTAATCATGATCGGCCAGGCCCAGCGCCCGGCGTCGTTTCTCACAGGGCGTGGAGCAGATGCCGCACTCCAGGCCCTTGATGTTTTTCAGCCCCCCGCAACTGCCTTTGATGGGGCTTTTGCCGAAGATCACGCCGATGGCCATGCCCAGAACGGCCAGGGCCATGACGACGAAGGTAACCAGAAACGTTTCCATAGGCGTCGCCTTAATTGAGTCGATATTGATCGAATTCGGGGGTGGTTTGTGTTACGAAACCATCACCGTCGATGACCATGAACAGCGCCGCGTAGTGCCGCCGTTCCGCCAGAGCGTAACCGGCCTCCGGTCCCAATACCAGCAGGGCGGTGGCCAGGGCATCGGCCTCCATGCAGTCGGGGCGAACGACTGTCACCGAGGCCAGGCGATGACGGATCGGCAAACCGCTGTGGGGGTCGATGGCGTGGGAGTAGCGCCGACCGTCTTTCTCGAAAAAGTTGCGATAATCTCCAGAGGTGGCCACGCCGCCCCCGTTGATTTGGATCACTTGCTCCACGGCTCGACGTCTGGGACTGGGTTTCTCCACGGCAATGGTCCAGGACTCACCCCGGGGGTTGCGGCCTTTGGCCCGCAGTTCACCGCCAATTTCCACAAGATAGTCCTCGATGCCCTGGGCTTCCAGATAGGCCGCTACCTGGTCCACCCCGTAGCCCTTGGCAATGGCCGACAGGTCCACATATAGATCCGGCCGGTCTTTTCTGAGGGCCGAGCCGGTCACCTGAAGCTTTTGGTAACCCACCTGCTCGCGGGCTTGGGCGATGGCCGCCGCCGTCGGCAAGCCGTCAACCGTCATATCCGGCCCGAAACCCCAGAGATTGACCAATGGGCCGACGGTAATGTCGAAAGCGCCATCGCTTAGGCGACTGATCCGCAGCGCCTCAGTCACCACGTCGATCAACTCCGCCGAGGCCGCCACCCAGTCGGTGGATTGGTTGGCATTGAAGCGAGACAACTCGGACTCGGGATCGTAAGTAGACATGATCCGGTTGACCCGGGCCAGCAAGGCATCGATGCCAGCCCGTATGGCCTCGGGGTCCAGGGCGGCGGGGGGATGGGATAGGGTGATATGGTACTGGGTGCCCATGGTCGGGCCAGCCAGACGTACCGGCTCCGGCCCGTGGGAACCACAGGCGGCCAGCAGCAGCCCTACAACTCCCCATATCCCGATCCCCCACCACCGCCGAACCATCAGCCGCCGAAGTCGTCCAGCAGGATGTTATCTCGCTCCACGCCCAGATCTTCCAGCATCTTAATGACTGCGGCGTTCATCATGGGCGGACCACACATATAGTACTCACAGTCCTCGGGGGCGGGATGATCCTTGAGGTAGCTGTTGTACAGCACCTCGTGGATAAAGCCCTGGTAGCCTTCCCAGTTGTCCTCCGGGAGGGGGTCGGACAAGGCCACATGCCAATCGAAGTTGTCGTTCTCCCGGGCCAGCATATCGAAGTCCTCCACATAGAACATCTCCCGCTTGCTGCGGGCGCCGTACCAGAAGCTCATCTTGCGTTTGGACTTGAGCCGACGCAGTTGGTCGAAGATATGGGAGCGCATGGGCGCCATGCCGGCGCCGCCGCCGATGAACACCATCTCGTTGTCGGTCTCCTTGGCGAAGAACTCCCCGAACGGTCCGGAGATGGTGACTTTGTCGCCCGGCTTGAGGTTGAAGATAAAAGACGACATCTGGCCCGGCGGCACCCCTTCCGTGCGTGGCGGCGGCGTGGCGATACGCACATTGAGCATGATGATGCCCTTCTCCTCCGGGTAGTTGGCCATGGAGTAGGCCCGCAGCACCGGCTCGTCCACCTTGGATTCGTACTTCCAGAAGTTGAAGCGATCCCAGTCGTCCCGGAACCGTTCGGCCACCTCGAAATCCTTATACTGGACGTGATGGGGCGGCGCCTCGATCTGGATATAGCCCCCGGCCCGGAAGTCCACGTTCTCGCCCTCGGGCAATTGCAGAACCAACTCCTTGATGAAGGTGGCCTTATTGTCGTTGGACTTGACCGTGCATTCCCATTTCTTGACCCCGAACACCTCATCGTGAACCCGGATCTTCATGGGCTGCTTGACGGTCAACTGGCAGGACAACCGCTCCCCTTCGGCGGCCTCCCGCTTGTTGATGTGGGACTGTTCGGTGGGTAGGATCGAGCCGCCCCCCTCGAACACCTTGACCTTGCACTGACCACAGGTGCCACCACCGCCGCAGGCGGAGGATACGAACAGCCCGGCGTCGGCCAGGGCGCCCAGCAGCTTAGTGCCCACCTTGGCGGACACGGTTTTTTCGTCGTTGATGACGATATCTACGCTGCCGCTGGCCACCAGCTTGGACTTGGCGCCCAGGATGATCAGCACCAGGGCGATAATGATGCCCGTGAACAGCAATACTCCCAAGAAAATTTCCAGCATCTCGCGTCCCCTACAGTTGGATGCCCGAGAAGGCCAGGAAGCCCAGGGCCATCAGGCCGGTGGTAATGAACGTAATGCCCAGCCCCTGAAGGCCGTCGGGCACGTCGCTGTACTTGAGCTTCTCGCGCACGCCGGCCAGGGCGGTGATGGCCAAGGCCCAGCCCAGGCCGCTGCCCAGACCATAGGTCACGCTCTCGGCAAAGTTATAGTCCCGCTCCACCATGAACAAAGAACCACCCAGGATGGCGCAGTTCACGGTAATGAGGGGCAGAAAAATGCCCAGGGCGTTGTATAGGGCCGGCACAAAGCGGTCCAGGAACATCTCTAGGATCTGCACCATGGCGGCGATCACGCCGATATAGCTGATCAGACCCAGAAAGCTCAGGTCCACATTCGGCAGCCCGGCCCAGCTCAGGGCGCCGTCCTTGAGCAGGTATTGGTAAATGAGATTGTTGGCCGGCACGGTCAGGGTCTGAACCACCATGACCGCGATCCCCAGGCCCAGGGCGGTCTCGATTTTCTTGGAGACCGCCAGAAAGGTACACATGCCCAGGAAAAACGACAGGGCCAGATTCTCGATAAAAATCGATTTGATAAATAGATTGAACAGGGCTTCCATCACAGCACCTCGGTCCGATGCACTTGGTGGATTTGGTACTCGGGTTTCTCCACCTGGGCTTTCTTCCAGGTGCGAATGCCCCAAATGAACAAGCCGATGATGAAGAAGGCGCTAGGCGGCAGCAGCAGCATGCCGTTGGCTACGTACCAGCCGCCCTCCGAGTGCAGGGGCAGAATGGAGACGCCGAACAGCTTGCCAGCCCCGAACAACTCGCGGATGACGCCCACGCTCATGAGAATGGCGCTGTAGCCCAGGCCGTTGCCGATTCCGTCCAGGAAGCTGGGCAGGGGCGGGTTTTTCATGGCGAAGGCTTCGGCCCGGCCCATGACGATGCAGTTGGTGATGATCAGGCCCACGAACACCGATAATTGCTTGCTGATCTCATAGGCAAAAGCCTTGAGGACCTGGTCCACTACGATCACCAGGGAGGCGATGATGGTCATCTGTACGATGATGCGGATGCTGGACGGGATATGGTGGCGGATGGCGCTGATAGCGGCGCTGGAGCAGGCCGTCACCAGGGTCAGGGCGATGCTCATGGTCAACGCCGTGTTCAGGTTGGTGGTCACCGCCAGGGCCGAGCAGATACCCAGAATCTGCAAGGTGATGGGGTTGTTGTCCACTACCGGGTTCAGGAGGACCTGTTTGGTTTCTTTATCCATGCTTATCCCCTTTCGTTGCGAAGCCGTTCAAGGTAAGGCCCGAACCCGTTGTCGCTCAGCCAGTATTGCAGCAGGTACATGACCCCGCGAGCAGTGAGGGTGGCCCCAGCCAGGCCGTCCACCTTGTATTCTGAACCGGGCTTGCCAGGCTCCACCGAACCCTTGACGATCTCGATGGCGGGCTGCCACTGGTCGTCGTAGACCACCTTGCCCTCCCACAGGGCGCGCCAGCGCAAATTGTCCACCTCGCCACCTAGACCCGGGGTCTCGGCGTGCTCGTAGAATTTCAGATTCTGAACCGTCTTGGTGTCGGGACTCAGCGCCAGAAAGCCGTACAGGGTGGACCACAGCCCATAGCCGTGTACCGGCAGGATCACGGTCTTGAGGGAACCGTCGGAGTTGCGGACCAGGTACACCGGGGCGTACTTGGCCTTGCGCTTGATGCTGGCGATGTCCTCGTCCGCCGGCACCCGGCTGCTCATGGCCGGGTCCTTGGCGGCCTTGCGCTGATCGTAGATGGCCGGGTCCACGGCGTCGGTATAGTCGCCGGACTCCATATCGACGATTTTGGTTTCCACCTGTTCGAAAGCCTCATCGACGCTCTTATCGCCGTCCATGAGACCGGCCACCTCGACGATATTGAGCTTACGATCCAGGGCCTTGTTACTGGTCTGCATGGGCTTGAGCAGCACGGCGGCGCCGGAGACGACCACCGAGCAGGCCAGACACAGGGCCGCCGCGACGAACAGGGTCTTCTTGGTGCTGTCATTGGACAGCGTCATGATACCGGGCATAGCGATTCCTCCGCGCGGCGGGTTCAGGTCTGGGCGAGCCGCCGGGCGCGGCGGCGGACATTGGCCTGGATCACGCCGTAGTCAATCAGCGGCGCGAAGATATTGGCGAACAGGATGGCCAGCATCACCCCTTCGGGGAAGGCGGGATTGACCACCCGGATCAGCACCGTCATAAAGCCCACCAGGGCGCCGAAGATCCAGCGACCGATGTCGGTGTGGGCGGCGCTCACCGGATCGGTGGCCATGTAGACCATGCCGAAAGCGAAGCCTCCCAGGACCAGGTGCCAATGCCAGGACATGGAATACATATAGGGGCTGCTGTCCCCGGCCAGGATATTGAACAATAGGGAGGTGACCACCATCCCCAGGAATACCCCGGCGATGATCCGCCAGGACGCCACCCGGGTATAGATCAGGAAGGCGGCCCCCAGTAGACAGGCCAGGGTGGAGGTTTCGCCCAGGGACCCCGGCACGAAGCCCAGGAAGGCGTTCCACCAGGAGTAATTCTGGGCCATGGTCTGGACGCCATCGGCGGCGGCCAGCCCCAGGGCGGTGGCGCCGCTATAGCCGTCCACGGCCACCCAGACCTCGTCCCCGGACATGGCGCCTGGGTAGGCGAAGAACAAAAACGCCCGTCCGGTCAGGGCGGGGTTGAGAAAATTCTTGCCGGTGCCACCGAAGACTTCCTTGCCCAGCACCACCCCGAAGGAGATACCCAGGGCCACCATCCATAGGGGAATGTCCGGGGGCACGATCAGGGCGAACAGCATGGAGGTGACCAGAAAGCCCTCGTTGACCTCGTGGTTGCGCACCGCAGCGAACAGAACCTCCCAGAGACCGCCCACCACCAGAGTGGTGATATAGACGGGCAGGAATTGCACCAGGCCGTGCCAGAGGTTGTCCCACAAACTGCCCGGGTCATAGCTGGTGAACAGGCCCAGCACGGCCCCGCGCCAGCCCTCCTTGGCCTCAATGCCCATCTGCTCCATGGCCAGGTTGGCCTGGTAGCCGGTGTTCCACAAGGCCATGATGATGCAGGGGATCAGCGCCACCACCACATAGCTCATGACCCGTTTCAGGTCGATAGCGTCGCGCACATGGGGGGCGGTACGGGTGACATCGGGGGGGGTGTAGAGAAACGTATCCACCATCTCGTAGACGGCGTAGTACTTCTCCAGCTTGCCCCCCTTGGCAAACAGCGGATGGATGCGGTCCAGAAACTGACGCACGCTAGACATTAACCTTCCCTCTCGATTCGGGTTAGATTGCTTCTAAGAACCGGGCCGTAGTCGTACTTGCCGACACAAACGAAACTGCACAGCGCCAGATCCTCCTCGTCCAGTTCCAGGCAGCCCAGTTTTTGGGCCGTATCCGTATCCCCCACCAACAGATAGCGCAGCAACTGGGTGGGCAGGATGTCCAGGGGCATGACTTCTTCGTAATTGCCGATGGGCACCATGGCCCGGGGGCTGCCTTCCTGGGAGGAGGTGAACTGGTAATCCGTCTGGTCTCGTTTATAAGACGATAGAAATACATTGAGCAGGGAGAACTTGGGTAGTGTGGGGTTGATCCAGCCGAACAGTTCCCGGGGATGCCCCTCGGGCAGCACCGAAATCTGAGTATGGTAACGCCCCAGATAGCTGGCCCAACCGGCGGCCCGGCGACCCGAAAATATCGACCCTGAAACAATCCGCACATCGCTGTCGCTTGCTACCTGGTCGGCCACCAACTCATCGGTATGGGCGCCCAAGCGGGTGCGCAGCAAGCGCGGCTTGTGAACCGAGGGTCCACCCAGGGCGACGACTCGTTCCATCCATAGCCGACCGCTGGTGAACAATTTGCCCACGGCGATGACGTCCTGGTAATTGATCTGCCAAACCGTGCGGTTGGCGCCCACTGGGTCCAGAAAATGGATATGGGTGCCGGGCAGCCCGGCCGGATGGGGTCCTTCAAAGGTGGCCACCTTGAAGCGACCGCCCTCGGGATGGGGTATCTCGGCCTCCGGCGCCTTGCAAAGATAGACAGGACCGTCGGTGAGATGGGCCAGCACCGTCAGCCCGTTGCGGAAGTCCTCTGGATATTCCCGAATAATCACCTCGGGACTGGCCGCCAGGGGGTTGCTGTCCATGGCAGTCACGAACAGAGAACGAGGCGTGACCGCAGGATCAGCCACCTTGCTATAGGGACGGCTGCGCAGGGCCGTCCACAGCCCGGAGTTCAGCAAATTGTCCTTGACCTGATCCCGGGTCAGACTCCCGAGTTGGCTCTGGTCGTGGCTGGCGAAGGCTTCCTCGTCCTCGCCGTCCAGTTCGATCACCACCGACTGCAACACCCGCTTGGCGCCACGGTTGATGGCCTTCACCACCCCGCTGCCTGGGGCGGTGTAGTTGACACCGGCGGTCTTTTTGTCGGTGAACAATGCCTGCCCGAGTTTCACTCGGTCACCCTCGGCCACCATCATAGTCGGTTTCATACCGATGTAATCACTACCGATGAGGGCCACCGAGCTTACGGCGGGCGCGTCCTCAATCACCTGTTCGGGCACCCCGGTGATGGGCAAGTTTAAACCCTTCTTGATTTTGGTGTGCATAGTGGTCTGGTCTTCTGTAGCCTACAGAAACAGTATCTGTGAAGTGCCTAATGGCTTGTCCTTTCAATAAAAATTCGGAGCATACGCCCCGCTCGCCGAATGACCTTGACGAATGAGTACTTTGGGGTCACTCGCTAAAAGCTAGTTTTAGTCGGCATGGTATTCAAGCTTGTAGGTTTCGCATGTGGCTTACAGGCCGTCGCGAAGACGCCATAGTATAGTTCGCCATTCGTACTATCGCCCTACAAGGGGCTATCTGGTTGTGCGGCCCAGTTGATTTGGCGACAATGGCCGCCACTATCGGCAAGGCACGGGGAAACACGATGAAGCGGAAAATCCGCAAGGCGGTGTTTCCAGTCGCTGGTCTGGGCACCCGGTTTCTGCCCGCCACCAAGGCCAGTCCCAAGGAAATGCTGCCTATCGTCGATAAGCCACTGATCCAGTACGCCGTGGAAGAAGCGGTGGCGGCAGGGGTAGACACCCTGATTTTCATCATCGGCCGCACCAAAAACGCCATCGCCGATCACTTCGACAAAGCCTATGAACTAGAAGCAGAACTGGCGGCCCGGGGCAAGACCGATATGCTAAAGGCCGTGCAGGACATCATGCCCGCCCATGTCAGTTGCGTTTACGTGCGGCAGGCCGAGGCTCTGGGTCTGGGTCACGCGGTACTCTGCGCCCGGCCAGTAGTCGGGGAGGAGCCGTTCGCGGTGCTGCTGGCTGACGATCTCATCGACGCCGCCAACGGCGGCGTCCTGGCCCAGATGGCGACCCACTTCGAACGTTACCAATGCTCCATGCTCGGCGTACGGAAAGTCCAGCGTGAAGAACTCGGCAAATACGGGATCATCCGCCCCCTATCCTTTGCCAGCCGCCTGTCCAACGTGGAGGGCATAGTGGAAAAACCCGCTCCCGAGAACGCGCCGTCGGATCTGGCCGTCACCGGGCGCTACATCCTGACACCCCGGATTTTCGATCTGCTGGCCCATACCCCCCGGGGCGCCAACAATGAGATTCAACTGACCGACGCCATCGCCGCCCTGCTGAAGGAAGAACAGGTGCTGGCCTTTGAGTACCAAGGCCGACGTTATGATTGCGGCAACAAGCTGGAATATTTAATCGCCACCGTGGAGTATGGACTAAAGCATACGGAGCTGCGTGACGACTTTAAGGCGTATCTGCGCACCGTGGCGGACTCCGCCGATCAGCTCGATGAAACCAGCAATGGCTGATAGCGGCGACGGCGCCCCGGCCAGAAGGCGAATCGCCGTGCTAAAGACCACCTGGCTGCTGGGGCTGTAAAATGTAAAGGAATGAAATTCATGGATTCCGGTCGTTGCGGCTCGACCGCCACCGGAGCTATCGTATAGCGTGCCAGGATCACCTGGACGGTTAATCTTCTGGAACAGCGAGTCAGGAACGTCTTATGTGTGGAATCGTCGGCGCCATCGCGGAACGTAATATCACCCCCATTCTCATCGAGGGCCTTAAGCGGCTGGAATACCGGGGCTACGACTCGGCGGGCATCGCCGTGTTGGACTCCGATGAGCGGCTACGGCGGCTGCGCTCGGCGGGCAAGGTCAAGGCCCTGGAGGACGCCCTGGAGGCCACACCTATTGGGGGCCATCTGGGCATCGCCCACACTCGCTGGGCCACCCACGGCGAGCCTTGCGAGCGCAACGCCCATCCCCACCTGAGTGGCGACGAGGTGGCCGTGGTCCATAACGGCATCATCGAGAACCATAATGAGTTGCGGGAATGGCTGCGTGAGGAGGGTTACACCTTCGAGTCGGACACCGACACCGAAGTCATCGCCCACCTCGTGGATCTGTATCTGCGCCAGGAGAACGACCTGCTGGCCGCCCTGCAAAAAGCCGTGACCCGGCTCACCGGCGCCTATAGCCTGGGGGTGGTGAGCCGCCGTGAACCCGGCCGACTGGTGGCGGCCCGGGTGGGCAGCCCGCTGGTGATCGGCATCGGCATCGGCGAGCATTTCATCGCCTCCGACACCTTCGCCCTGATACCGGTCACCCAACGCTTTGTGTTCCTAGAAGAAGGCGACATGGCCGACCTGAGCCGGGAAGGCTTTCGGATCTATGATCAGGACGGTCGCCCGGTGGAACGCCCGGTGGCCCGCTCCGAACTGTCCGCAGCCATGACCGACAAGGGCCACTACCGGCATTACATGCTCAAGGAGATCTTCGAGCAGCCCAAGGCCGTGGCCGACACCCTGGAGGGCCGGATTCACCAGGGTCGGCTCTTGGAGGGTTGCTTCGGTCCCGAGGCCGCCGGGGTCTTTGATCAGGTCCGCAATGTCCATATCGTGGCCTGTGGCACCAGCTACCACGCTGGGCTGGTGGCCCGCTACTGGCTGGAGGAATTGGGGATTCCCTGCCTGGTGGAGGTGGCCAGCGAGTACCGCTATCGGGAGGGAGTCATGCCCCCGGGCACCCTGTTCGTGAGCATCTCCCAATCTGGAGAGACCGCCGATACCCTGGCGGCCCTTCGTGAGGCCAAGCGCCGGGGCTGCCTATCGTCCCTGGGCATCTGCAATGTCCCGGAAAGCTCCCTGGTGCGGGAGTCCACCCTGACCCTGATGACCCGCGCCGGTCGGGAGATCGGCGTCGCCTCCACCAAAGCCTTCACCACCCAGTTGACCGCTCTGCGCTTGCTGGCCCTGGCCCTAGGTCGGCGTCACGGCCTGTCCGCCGCCCGGGAAACTGAACTGGTGCGGGAACTGGAAAGCGCCCCCCGCCTGCTGGAAGACGTGCTGGGCCTCAACGAGACCATCGAACAGACCGCCGAACGGTTCGCCGATAAGCACCATGCCCTGTTCCTGGGTCGGGGCACCCAATATCCGGTGGCCATGGAAGGCGCCTTGAAGCTCAAGGAAATTTCCTATATCCACGCGGAGGCTTATCCGGCTGGTGAACTCAAGCACGGCCCCCTGGCCCTGGTGGACGCAGACATGCCCGTGGTTTGCGTACTGCCCCGCAACGGTCTGCTGGAAAAACTCCTGTCCAATATCCAGGAAGTCCGGGCTAGGGGCGGTGAGCTGTTTCTGTTCGCTGACCGGGATGTGAAGGCCGGTCCCATGGCCGAACACACCCAGGTGCTGTCCCTGGGCGCCGGGGTGGCCAACTCCATCGCGCCGATCATCTTCACCGTGCCCATGCAGTTGCTGGCCTACCATGTGGCGGTACTCAAGGGTACCGATGTGGACCAACCCCGCAACCTGGCCAAGTCGGTGACGGTGGAATAAGCCCGACCCTCCAGGCTGGCCTGCCCCGCCTCGAACGGCGGGGCAGGCGTACCTAGGCCAATTCTCGGGTCTTAGTAAACAGCCGGGGCGGTGGGAGCGGTCTGCACCCCCGATCCGGCCGCTCTACCCCGGCGCACCGGGTTTTGTTCAGAACTCAAACCGCCGCAACTCAATGGTATCGGTCAGTCCCAGCACCTGATTCAGCACCACCGTGGCGGTGCGGTGGTCATGAAAAGTAATATCCACCGTACCCGCCGCCTCGGCCGTGACCGCCGATCCGCCATCGGTCGCGAACGCCTCGGCCAGTGACAGGCCATCGATCAGCGCCGGCCCCGTATAGACATACGCCTGGGCGGTGGCCCGTACCCCGTCTTGCAAGTCTCCCACCGCCAACACCCAAAACGGGTCACCGGTTTGGGGGTCGTAAATGTACCAAGCCATGACCACGGTCTGGTTTTGCACGTCGATAAAAAACCCATGGCCATTCTGGTCCTCATTGCCCCATAGTCCGAAGCGGCTGTCCAAGTAGGGGGTTGCGCCGTCCAGGTCATCGGCTACCCCGTCGAAGGCCAGGCGCTGGAGTTGCAGGGTTTCGCGCAGGGGCGCCGTGAGATTGTCGCCCCTCAAGTCCAGTTCGGCGCTGGCCCGATGGGTTTCGGTAAACGTCACCGTCAGGACGCCCACCGACTGGGAGTCCCGGGTGCCGCCCTCGGCGTCGAACAATGCGCTCAGAGGCGTTGTCGGAATCGGTCCCCGGAAGCTACGCGGTTCGCCCTGGAAACGCTCCCCCTCTTGGCGGGTGAGTACGGCCAGCAGCCACAGGGGTACGCCAGTCCGATCATAGACATACCAGGCGGCCACAACAGTATCGCCCTGAATATCCATGAAAAAACCGTGACCGTCCTGACCGGGATCATACCAATGGCCGGACAAGGGGGACAGCTTGGGCTTGTCGGCCAAGGCGCCGCCTCGGACCTTGCCGGCGCCCCAGAGATTGTCCTTGCCCAGGCTGTCCTGATCCAGGCTGGTGGCCAGCAGCAGATGGCGCAACTGCTGGGCATCACGGCGGGGGTCCTGGGCTTTGAGCAGGGCGGCCAGGCCAGCCACATGGGGGGCGGCGGCCGAGGTGCCCGAAAAAAGCCGATTGCCGAAGACCACCGAAGTCACGTTGACGGGACCGGCCAGATCGGGCTTGATGCGCCCGTCCCAGGTGGGGCCTTGAGAAGAAAAATCCTCGTAGCCCCCCTGGGCCACATCAAAAGCACCCACCGCCAATACCCCTAGACCTTCCGCCGGGTGGGCCAGGGTGGCCGAGGGTGTCTGATATTCCATGGGAGCCTTGTCGCAGCCGCCGGCAGTGCAAGACTGGACCAACAGCCGCAACCGATGGTTGGCCTGACCCGGAGTGAACCGCTGGATACCCACCTGAAATACACCGCCAAACAGAATCAGGCGGGTGATTTCCTCAAAAGGCGCGTGGCCGGGCTGGCCCTCCTGAAAATCGTTGCTGCTGAGGCAGGCGGTGTCGGGCGTCAACACCGCTGTGTCCGGGCACCACACATACAAATCGTAGTCCTGATCCGCCTCTGGAAGGTCTGGATCATCCCCCCAGTCGTCCCAGTTCAGCTTCAGGGACAGCGTTTCGCCGGCATTCCAGCTTACGGACAGGGTCTGGTCGCCGGCGGCGAACTCATGGAAGCCATCCCTGTCGGTATCGGTAAAACGCCCGGTCCAGTAGCTTTGCTGCTCGTTGCCGACGGCATTGATATAGAGAACGTCCGCTTGCTCGTAAAGGCGACTGGCCGCCCTGGCCAGAGGCCCCGTGCCGTCCAGAGAATTGATATTGTCAAAGCCGATGGACGCCGAAACGATAGGGATACCCGCCTCCTCGAGCCAGTCCAGGGCCGCCAAGTATTCCAGATCGTTGCCGAAAGCCACCAGGGTCAAGTCCGCCCCAGGAGCCATATCGTGGATAATCTCGGCCACCGCCGTGCCGTGCTCTGTGGACTCCAGGCCCCCGCTGAAATTGAAACTCCTGGTTTGTACGACCGTCGGCAGTTCGCTGCCCAGCAGGTTGCGGTAGCCTGCGAAACCCACATCCAACACCGCCACCCCGACCCCGGAACCATCCACCCCGCTGGCTAGCAACCGGTCGGCCTCCAGGGCGGCCCGACCTTCCCCCACCCGCTTGGGCCGAGCCTGTTGTGGCAGGCGGATATGCTGCACTCGGGGCAGGTCCGCAGCGGCCGTCACCCGGTCGGAAGGGAGCAAAGCCTGCAACTGGCTGCCCAAGGTCAGTTGCACCTTGCCGCCTAGGGTTTCCAGCGCCTCGCGGTCGGCGGCGGTGACCGGCCCGCTGTAGAGGAGAATCACCTGAAGCCACCCGCTGGCCTGGAGAGGCTGTTGAATCGTCGCCCCAGGCTCATAGCGCAGCAATCGTTGTAGGCGCTGCTCGATCCGGGGATGAGCAGGCTTGCTCGGCGCTTTGACCAAGGCCTCGTCTCCCAGCGCCGACGACGGCCCGCCAACACCCCCGACGATACCCACAATTAATATTAAAAACAAATATTTATATGAAATTCTCAGAACCAATAATGGCATGATAACCACCGAGCGCCAGATCGCCGGACACACTGTACTACGCTGTCCCTGGACGTGCTTGAAAATCAACAATGACCCATAGATGACGCTTCGGGTTCCAACAGTCACGGTTTCGTATCGACTTCAAGATGAGTAATCCAGACACTTTCATCAGCAAATTCAGGAAATCAAACTATCCTTGCACCATGGGTGCTATGACCGCTCTAAACGGCTCGCTGTCTCCTTTCTCAATCCCGGGGGACACCATAAGAACCACATGGGATCTGGCCCCTACCACCAGGGAGATATGAACATGTCGCGTGAAAACGAAAACAATATTTGATCCATGCAAAACCATCGTGTCGCGTATTTAAACCAGTCCGGCTCCGAAGCGAACACCGGGTCGGCGGCCACCGTCCACGGTAGGCTTCACGCCACCGCGCCCGCGACACGACGTTGAAGACACTGACTGGAGACCCGTATCGGTTCCCGACCGGGCCGGACAATGGATTCTACAGGGCAGCGATGCTTTTTCGGACATCAACCAACACTCACAAAACCTCTTAAATCCTAGGGAGGAACCCCATGGCCGTAGACAACTACCCCGATGTAGACCCCCAAGAAACTCAAGAGTGGCAGGAGGCCATTGATGTGGTGGTGGAGCGGATAGGGCCCGAGCGGGCTCGGTATCTGCTGAACAAGAGCGTAGAGCAGGCGTATCTGGCCGGCGTCGAGCCGCCGAACACCTCCAGAACACCGTATCTGAACACTATCCCGCCCCACAAAGAAGCCAAGCTGCCGGGGGATATGGAACTGCAACAGCGGCTGACCGCCTATATCCGCTGGAACGCCATGGCCATGGTGGTGCGGGCCAATAAGAATCCGGCTGAGCCGGGAGGCCATATCGCCAGCTTCCAGTCCTCGGCGGTGATGTACGAAATAGGCTTCAATCACTTCTGGCATGCCCCCACCGAGAACCACGGCGGCGACATCATCTATGTTCAGGGCCATTGCGCCCCGGGGATTTACTCCCGTGCCTACCTGGAAGGGCGGCTGACCGACGAGCAATTGGAGAACTTTCGCCTGGAAGTGGACGGCAAGGGCATCAGCTCCTATCCCCATCCCTATCTGATGCCGGATTTCTGGCAAGTCTCCACCGTGTCCATGGGTCTGGGACCCATCATGGCCATCTACCAGGCCCGGTTCATGAAATACCTCCACAACCGGGGTCTGGCCGATACCGCCAACCGCCGGGTCTGGGCGTTTCTGGGCGATGGCGAGATGGACGAACCCCAATCCCAAGGGGCCATCGCCCTGGCGGCCCGCGAGAAGCTGGATAATCTGACCTTTGTGATCAACTGCAACCTCCAGCGCCTGGACGGGCCGGTGCGGGGCAACAGCAAGATCGTTCAGGAACTGGAAGGCAACTTCCGGGGCGCGGGCTGGCGGGTGATCAAATGCCTGTGGGGTTCGGGCTGGGACGAATTGCTGGCCAAGGATACCAAGGGCCTGCTACGCAAACGCATGGAAGAGTGCATCGACGGCGAGTACCAGAACTTCAAAGCCAAGGGCGGCGGTTATATCCGCGAGCATTTCTTCGGCAAATACCCCGAACTCAAGGAGATGGTCGCCCACCTGTCGGACGATGAGATCTACTACAAGCTGATACGCGGCGGCCACGACCCCCAAAAAGTCTACGCCGCCTACCACGAGGCCGTGAACACCCCGGAACAGCCCGTGGTGCTGCTGATGAAGACCGTCAAAGGCTACGGCATGGGGCTGGCGGGTGAGGGCCAGAACATCACCCACCAGAAAAAAAAGCTGGGCGAAGACAACCTGGTGTACTTCCAGAAGCGTTTCAACCTGCCCATCTCCGAGGAACTGGCCAGAAAAGCCAGCTTCTTCAAGCCCCCCGAGGACAGTCCCGAGATGCAGTATCTCCGCCAGCAGCGCCAGGCCCTGGGCGGTTATCTGCCCCAGCGCCAGCGGAACGGCGACAAGCTGCCGGCCCCGCCCCTGGAGATGTTCAAGCAAGTACTCGGCGCCACCGGGGAGCGTACCATGTCCACCACCATGGCCGTGGTGCGGATCATGGTGGCCCTGGCCCGGGACAAGACCCTGGGACCGCGGCTGACGCCTATCGTGGCCGACGAGTCCCGTACCTTCGGCATGGAAGGCATGTTCCGCCAAATCGGCATCTATGCCCACGAGGGTCAGAAGTACGTGCCCATGGACGCCGAGGAGATCATGCCCTACCGGGAGGATCAGAAAGGCCAGATTCTCCAGGAAGGCATCAACGAAGACGGGGCCATGTCCTCGTGGATCGCTGCGGCCACCTCCTATAGCAACCACGGGGTGAGCATCATCCCGGTGTATATCTACTACTCCATGTTCGGCTTCCAGCGTGTAGGCGACCTGGCCTGGGCGGCGGGCGACATGCTGGCTCGGGGCTTTCTCATTGGCGGCACATCGGGGCGCACCACACTCAACGGCGAAGGGCTACAGCACCAGGATGGCCACAGCCAGTTGTTCGCCCAGTTCATCCCCAACTGCATAGCCTACGACCCCACCTTCCACTACGAAGTGGCGGTGATCTTCCGGGATGGACTCAAACGCATGTACGAAGACCAGGAAAACGTCTTCTACTACCTCACCACCTTGAACGAGAACTACAGCCACCCCGCCCTGCCCGAGGGCGCCGAGGAGGGCATCATCAAGGGGATGTACCGCTTCAGCCAAGCCGAGGGCAAGGGTCCCCGGGTGCAACTCATGGGCTGTGGCAGCATCCTTAACGAAGTGATCGCGGCGGTGGACCTACTGCGCGAAGACTGGGGAGTGGCGGCGGACGTCTGGAGTTGCCCCAGCTTCAACGAACTGGCCCGGGACGGCCAGGCGACGGCGCGCTGGAACCGGCTCCATCCCAAGGACAAACCACGCCAGAGTTATGTGGAGCAGTGCCTGGATGGAACCGAGGGGCCGGTGGTCGCCGCCACCGACTATATTCGGCTGTTCGCCGAACAGATCCGCCCCTTTATATCCCGCCGATACGAGGTGCTGGGCACCGACGGGTTTGGGCGCTCCGACAGCCGCCAAGCCTTGCGCCGGCACTTCGAAGTGGACCGCCACCACGTCGTCGTGGCCGCCCTCAAGGCCTTGGCCGACGAGGGTAAGGTCAAACCGGCCAAAGTCGTGGAGGCTATCGCCAAATACGATATCGACGCTGACAAGACCAACCCCCTGTACGCCTGAGCCGGAGGACAACTCTAGTGGCCATTAAAGACATCAAGGTGCCGGACATCGGCGACTTTAAAGACGTGGAAATCATTGAAGTGCTGGTCAAGCCCGGCGACGCGGTCAAGGCCGAAGACCCGCTGCTGACCCTGGAGTCCGATAAAGCCTCCATGGACATTCCCGCCCCCGAGGAGGGAACCGTCAAGACACTCACCGTCAAGCTTGGAGACAAGGTTTCCGAGGGTACGGTGATCGGCACCCTGGAGACCGGCGGAGCCGACGCCGAAGCGCCCGCCGCCGCGCCCGCCGCTCCGGCTCCCGCCGCCGGTGGTGGTGGTGGTGGCGTCGAGGAAATCAAAGTGCCGGATATCGGCGACTTCCAGGGCGTGCCTGTTATCGAGGTGCTGGTCAAGCCCGGCGACACGGTCAAGGCCGAGGACGCCCTGGTCACCCTAGAATCCGATAAGGCGTCCATGGACGTGCCCGCTCCCAAGGCCGGCACGGTCAAGGAGCTGAAAGTCAAGGTGGGGGATACGGTTTCCGAAGGCTCGCTGATTCTGCTGCTGGAAACCGGAGAAGGCGGAGCCGCCTCCCCGGCGCCGACTGCCGCACCCGCCGCCGGAGCAGCGGCTAGCCCGGCCAGCGCCCCGGCCGCCGCCGCCGCCCCAGCCGGCGCCGCACCCGACTTCAGCCGCGTCCATGCCAGCCCCTCGGTGCGGCGCATCGCCCGTGAGCAGGGAGTGGACCTGCGCCAAGTGCCGGGCAGCGGCCATAAAGGCCGGATCACCAAGGACGATGTGGCCGGTTTCCTCAAGGGTGGCGCGCCCAAAGCCGCTTCTGCCCCGGCGGGCGGCGCTCCGGCGGGGGGCGCGGGGATTCCAGCCATCCCGGCTCAGGATTTTTCCAAGTTCGGCCCGGTCGAGGACAAACCCCTGT
>CAZQXD010000071.1:0-20615 GCA_964597315.1 uncultured Candidatus Competibacteraceae bacterium | reverse complement strand
TCACCTCAACGGCCATTTTTCCTTGATTTCAAGCATGCTTACCGGAAAGGCACATCCAGAGTTGCGGGTGAACGTCCTGGAGTACTGGATGATCCGTAAGGGTCGGCAAACCGTCTTCAGTTGGGTGACCGATCTCGAACTCAACCCCCAGACCGTGGAACCGATCATGCGAGGAGGGCGATGCCGCTGGAAAGTGGAAAATGAAACGTTCAATACGCTCAAGAACCAAGGTTATGCGCTGGAGCACAACTACGGCCATGGCCAGCAGCACTTGTCCAGTGTGCTGGCGCTGTTGATGATGTTGGCGTTTCTGGTCGATCAGGTCCAGGAACTGAGCTGTCGATTATTTCAAGCCGCACGGGCACGGTTTCGTTCGCGCACCTCGTTGTGGGAACGGTTACGGGCCCGGGTGCTGGATTTTTACGTACCCGACTGGCCCACGGTGTGGCAGTCGATCGCCCAGGATTTTGCCGGTGGGGTGCTGGCGCCGGATACGTCATAGCCGTCGCCAGAGGGCGTACGACCGTTCGGTCGAGGTGCTTGAGCGTTGGGTAAGGTTGATGAATTGGGGCTTTGGGCTACCGCTTCGCGTGCGGACCGGTGGGGTTTGTTCGTTCGATTCTGCTGGGCCTGTCAGGCGCTCTGAGTCGCAATCAGCAGCTTAAAGCGGGAATTGCTGCCTCAAGACTCCACCGGAGCAACTCGCGCCGCCTCGGCCGCCTCCCGCCGCGCCTGCCTCCCGGCCACCAGCTTGAAGAACAGGGGCACGAAAAATATCGCCAAGAAGGTCGCCGCCAGCATCCCCCCCATCACCCCGGTGCCCACGGAATGCCGCGCCCCGGCCCCGGCGCCGGTGGAGAAGGCCAGGGGCGCTACCCCCAGAATAAAGGCCAGGGAGGTCATCAGGATCGGCCTAAAGCGCAGCCGGGCGGCTTCCAGGGCGGCGTCCTGAATCGCCAGGCCCTGTTGGCGGCGCAGGGTGGCGAACTCCACGATCAGGATGGCGTTCTTGGCGGCCAGGCCCAGCAGGGTGACCAGGCCGATCTGGAAATACACGTCGTTGGTCATGTCCCGCAGCCACACCGCCACCAGCGCCCCGAAGGTGCCGAAGGGCATGGCCAGCAACACCGCCAGGGGCAGGGACCAGCGTTCGTACTGGGCGGCCAGGATCAGAAACACCATGACTGCGGCCAGGCCCAGGGCCAGACCGCTGGAACCCTGGGAGTTCTGCTCCTGAAACGAGGCCCCGCTCCAGTCGTAGCTGAAATCGGCGGGCAGGGTCTCGGCCATGAGCTGCTCCACCCGGGCGATGGCCTGCCCGGAGGACACTCCCGGCTGGCCGCTACCGAAAATCTTTACGGCCGGCAGGTTGTTAAAGCGGTCCTGGGTATCGGGACCGGCGGTGAAGCGCACCGTGGCGAAGGCCGACAAGGGCACCATGCCGCCTCGCTCGGAGCGCACGTAGAGATCGCCGATATCCTCGGGGCGGGTCTTGTAGCGGGGATGGGCCGACATCAGCACCTGCCAGGTGCGGCCGTATTTGTTGAAATCATTCACGTAGTAGCTACCCAGGGTGGCCGACAGGGTGGTGAAGGCGGCGTCCAGGCTCACCCCCAGGGCCTTGGCCTTCTCCCGGTCCACGTCCACATAGAGCTGGGGCGTGCCAGCCCGCCAGAAAGTGGCCACGTTCATCAACAAAGGGTCTTGATTGGCCTTGGCCAGAAACTGCTGACTGACCTCTTGCAGGCGACCGGCGCCCCCCTCGCCCCGGTTCTGGATATACAGCTCGAAGCCCCCGGCGTTGCCCAGGCCGAAAATGGGCGGCGGGTTAAAGGCCAGCACCAGGGCCTCGCGGATGGAAGCGGTTTTCATGAATAACTCCCCCACCAGGCTCTGGGTGTCCACCGGGCGCTCATCCCAGTGGGTCTGGGTTACGAAAATGGTCGCGGCGCTATTCTTGAAACCGCCGCCCAGAAAATCAAAGCCGGTGAAGGCGATGGCATAAGCATTGGCGGGGTTGGAGCGGATCGCCTCCACCACGTCCGCGACCACGGCGTCGGTGCGGTCCAGGGTGGCCCCGTCCGGTAACAGCACCGAGACGATGTAATAGCCCTGGTCCTCGTCTGGAACCAGGGAGCCGGGGGTGAGTTTCCACAGGCCCGCAGTGGCCGCCACCATGGCCAAGAACAGCAGCAGACCTAGAGCCGAGTGCCGCAGCATCCAGCCCACCCCCTGGCCATAGCGACGGGTGACCCAGCCAAACCCGGCGTTGAACCACTGGAACACCCGGGCGGGGTTTTTATGCTCGGGCTTGAGGATCAGGGCGCACAAGGCCGGTGTCAGGGTCAGGGCCACCACCCCGGACAGCACCACGGCGATGGCGATGGTGATGGCGAACTGGCGGTATAGCTCCCCGGCCAGGCCGCCCAGAAAGGCGATGGGCACGAACACGGCGGTAAGCACCAGGACAATGGCGATCACCGGCCCGGTGACCTCGCCCATGGCCTGGATGGCCGCCTCCCGGGGGGGCTTGCCCTGCTCGTGCATGATCCGCTCGACGTTTTCCAGCACCACGATGGCGTCGTCCACCACAATGCCGATGGCCAGCACCATGCCGAACAGGGTCAGGGTATTGATGGAATAGCCCAGCAGATGCAGGCCGGCGAAAGTGCCGATCAGGGACACGGGCACGGCCAGGCTGGGGATCAGGGTGGCCCGCCAGTTCTGCAAGAACACGAACACCACGGCGAACACCAATAACATGGCCTCGCCCAGGGTCTTGACCACCTCCCGGATGGAGACTTTCACGAAGTTGGTGGTGTCGAAGACCACGGCCTGGCGCAGCCCCTGGGGAAAGCGGGTGGCCAGTTCGGCCATGATGCCGTTGACCTCATCGGCCACGGATAGGGCGTTGGCCCCCGGTTGCAGGAAAATCCCCACCAGGGTGGCCGGTTCGCCGTTGACCCGGCCCCGGAATTCGTAATCCTTGGACCCCAGCTCCACTTCGGCCACGTCCTCCAGGCGCACCAGGGCGCCGTCCGCCTCGGCCCGCACCACGATGCGCCGGAACGCCTCGGCGTCGGCCAGGCGGCCCTGGGTGGTGATGGTATAGACCAGTTGCTGGCCGTCCCCCACCGGGGGCTGGCCCACCTTGCCGGGGGCGAATTGGGCGTTCTGCTCCCGGATCGCCCGGGCCACGTCGTCGGTGGTCAGGCCCAGCCGGGTCAGCCGGTCGGGCTTGAGCCAGATACGCATGGCGTAGTCCTTGGCGCCGAAAATCTGCACATTGGTGGTGCCGGGAACCCGCTTGAGGCGGTCCAGGACATTCAGGGTCACGTAATTGGAAATGGCCAGATCGTCCAGGCGGCCATCCGGGGAGGAAAAGGCAATGACTTGCAAAAACGACGAGGAGCCTTTCTCCACCGTTACCCCCTGGCGGCGCACCTCCTCGGGCAGCCGGGTCTCGGCCTGCTTGACCCGGTTGTTGACGTTCAGGGCCGCCTTGTCCACGTCGGCGCCGATCTGGAACGTCACCTGGATCTCCACCACCCCGTTGGAAGTGGAGGTGGAACTCATATAGAGCATGTCCTCCACGCCGTTGATCTGGTTCTCCAGGGGGGCGGCCACGGTCTGCTCCAGGACCTGGGCCGAAGCCCCCGGATAGATGGCCCGCACCGTCACCACCGGCGGGGCGATTTCCGGGTACTGGGCCACGGGCAGGCCGCCCATGGCGGCCAAACCGGCGATGACGATAAACAGGGACAGCACCGTGGCGAAAATGGGACGGTCAATAAAAAACCGGGAGAACATGGCCTTGTTTCCTCGTGGATTTAGCCTTGGGGCCGACCAGGCTCGACGGCGGCGGCCGTGGCCGGCGCCGGCTGCACCGGGGCGCCCGGGCCGAGTTTGATCAGGTTATCAACGATGACCCGGTCTCCGGCCACCAGGCCGTCACGGATCACCCAGTCACGGTCGACCGCGCCTTGGCCGTGCCACTCCCCCACGTCCACCGGGCGCGACTCCGCCACCGGAGCGCCGTTGCCGTCCTCCCCCACCACGTAGACGAACTTGCCCTGGGGACCCTCCAGCACGGCCTTCTGGGGCACGGTGAGGGCGCCGGGATGGACCGCGCCGCTGACGATCACCCGCACGAACTGGCCGGATTTGAGCAAGCCGTCCGGGTTGGGAAGCCGCGCCCGCAGGGTCACGGCGCCGGTGTCCGGGTTCATGCGGGCATCGTTGAAATTGAGGCGACCCACCCGCTCCAGCACCCGGCCATCGGCCAGGCGAACTTTGATGTCCAGATCGGCGTCGGCGGGGCTACGCAGGCGGCCCTCCGCCAGGGCCTGCTGGCGAGCCAGCAGTTCGTTCTCGGAGATGGCGAAGTACACATCCATGGGGTCGGTCTGGGTGAGTACCGTTAGCCGGTCGTCGCCGGCGGACACCAGCGCCCCTTCCACTTTTTCGGCCAGACCCGTGAACCCGGCGATGGGGGCGGTCACCTGGGTATAGCCCAGTTGTAGGCGGGCCTCTTGCAGCCGGGCCTCGGCAGCCATGACGGCGGCAGCGGCCAGTTCGTATTCGGAACGGGCGTCGTCCATGTCCTTGGGGCTGGCGACGCGCTGCTTTTCCAGGGGCTTGAGCCGTTTCAGCTCTCGCTCGGTCTGGGCTATGCGGGCCTGGGAGCGGGCCAGTTCGGCCTCGGCGGCGGCCACCTGGACCGCATAGGGCTTGGCATCGAGCTGAAACAGCAGCGCCCCGGCCTCTACCCGGCTGCCCTCGACATACAACCGCTGCTCGATGATGCCCCCGACCCGGGGCCGGATCTCCACCTCCCGGGAACCTTTGGCGCGGCCTAGATATTCCCGCTCCACCGGCAAATCCTGAGCGCGCACGGTGATGGTGGTCACCGGGGGCGGCGGAAAGGCCATGGGCGCGGTCTCGTCGGCCTGGCCGATGCAGCCGGTCAGCACGATCGGCAACACCCACAACAGCCCATAGGGCGTCGCGGCGGGGGTTTTCATAACGGACACTCCAGGGGATGGGTTATTGGACGGTCGGCGCGGAAACAACCGACCCCTAAGGCGGCGGCGTAGCATCCCTTCTCTCCACGCCTGGCCTGGTATCGTCAACGGCGGCTATTGTAGCGGTTTGCTGTTTCCAGACCATGTCCCGAGGGGATTTCAAGGTTTCAATTATTTCAGCGGCCGTCGAAACCTGTCAGCACATTCACCGCATTGACGCCGCTGGACTCCACCGCGTAAATTTGGCACTGTCATAATAAAGACCTTCAAAAAAAACACGCTACATTTTCTTTCCCTAAAACCAACCATAGTTGTTCATGATGCAACACTATGGAGTTCCAACACGACTCTTGAGAGAGATAATTTCGGCAGAAAATTGTTGCAAGACTTTGAAGATTTTCGATCTCGCAATCGAGATGCCTCGGAAAAGAAAATCGGAGACGCGATCTATTATTTTCTTGAATAGGATCGGCTGGAACAAAGTCCGAATGATGGGGTTGCAATGAGATATTGGTTTAAGATCCTCAGACAAGCAATCGATGAGAAGAATAAATTATTTTATTTTTCGTCTCTGTTTTCAACATCCTGATCTGGAATCAAAGGAACGGTCTGTCCCGCCAGGTAAGCCTCCAATTTGCGCGCGATATCCTCTGGGGTTAATTCACTATCGGCCAGATACTTTGAGAAATCCCTGCCCGGATGCAGGATATCCCAAGAGGAACGGTACTGCGTTGCTCTGCGGCGACCGGGAGCCTTGTTGCCGAAACCATCGATAA
Source organism: uncultured Candidatus Competibacteraceae bacterium (assembly GCA_964597315.1). Classification (GTDB taxonomy): domain Bacteria; phylum Pseudomonadota; class Gammaproteobacteria; order Competibacterales; family Competibacteraceae; genus CAZQXD01. Next base: position 14,815 of record CAZQXD010000071.1, on the reverse strand, counting down.
TGATATTCCAGACCGGGCGGAAAGTCTCAATAAGCATGTTCTCGCCCAGTGGAATCCAAATATCGTCAACCACAAGGCAACGATAGCTGAAATCTGCCAAGTCCAGATTTTCGGCTTGCTCAATGGAGGCGGCGTGTTGCCGAAGCCGGTCCCGCAATGCCGTTCCTTTGCCCGCGTCGGTGCTAATCCCGCCTTTCCGTCCTCCTTTTGGTATGGCCTTTCCAACATAGATGGGTTGCTGGAACGCTCCGTCTCGATTCTGCTCGGCTATGGGTCTGTAGACCGGAAACGGTCCAGTATAGTAGATGGCGTAAACGCCTGCTCCACGTAGGTCGCCGGTATCCGACAGAAAGGCAACGGGCTGTTTCAGCATCGCCTTGGCAACGCTTTCACCTAAATTCATCTTATCCAATGGATTGTATGGTGTCGGCTTGCTCAATGCCGTTGCTCCAAATGCCGACGGATATCGGAGGCTACTATCTCGGCCAATCCAACGGGGACGGCATTGCCAAGCTGACGCATGGTTTCCGTCCATGATCCATGAAACAGGAAGTTGTCGGGGAACACTTGCAGACGGGCGCTTTCCCTCACGGTGAAATAGCGTAGGGAACCGTCCGGCCTCAGCAGCATGTTTTCCCCGCCGGGCACACCGTGAACGCCTGCCTTCAGGGTCTTAGCCGGTTCATCAAGCGGGCTTCCGGTGTGACCAGGATAACTCCGTGCGCCAGGCTGGAAGCGGTGATTGAAATATTGAGCCGCCTTGGCCGGATTTCGCTCGGGGTCGGGTAGATCGGAGATGGCATCCCGAATCGTTCGCCATGGTAAAAAATATGGTTTTTGGGCCAAGGTTCTGATTCTTGCCTTGACCCGCTCTGGCACGATTCTCTCCAAGGAAGGTACTTCATGACGTTCCCAGTACTCCCCGGACCGACCTTGTTCCCAGAGTAGCGCGTCCCGTGAATGAGTAGGATCGGGAAATGCCCATTCAATATCCAAATCGGAACGGAACCCGACGAAAAACACCCGCTCCCTCCGCTGCGGGACGCCGTAATCCGCAGCGTTGAGAACACGGGTCACAAGGCGGTATTGAAGGTCCATGGTACCGCCCTGAGTATGATGTCGCTCAAGCCGCGCCAGGTGGTTCGTCCAGTTCTCGCCTGGGTTGCCAATGATCTCTGGATAGGAAAGTTGTAAACGGATGTACTCAAAGTAGCTGGCAAAGGTTGTCCGGGTAAGACCCTTAACGTTCTCGAAGAGGAAGGCCCGCGGCTGAATTTCGCGCACGGAACGGACAGCCTCGGGGAACATATCACGGGCATCGGCATGGGCGCGGTGTTTTCCCCCAAGCGAGAAGGGTTGGCAGGGTGGACCACCCGACACCAGATCGACACGGCCTGCGAAGGGCCGGAAGTCAAACGCTCGAACGTCGCCCTCGGTGAGTGGCCACTGGGTCACGGGGAACAAGCCTCGGACCTGATTTTCCCGAATGGTGTCGCAGCAATAGCGGTCCCATTCGATGACAGCCGCAGTTTCGAAACCGGAGCGGCTTATACCCATACCCAAGCCGCCAGCGCCAGCAAATAATTCAATTGCTCTCATGGCTTGTTTCCCAGATAGTTTTTAATCTTATCTTTCAAGACATTCCTGTTCGTTAGTTCACGTGCCCAGATAAAACTGTTTCCAGCCGGACGGCTTCCCGTAGGTCCTAATCGGGCTCGGCCTTGGCCTCCCCTGTCTGCTGCCTCTTCACGGCGGTGCTGACGCCGCCCTGTTTCAATTATTTCAGCGGCCGTCGAAACCTGTCAGCACATTCACCGCATTGACGCCGATGGATTCCACCGCATAGCCCCCTTCCATTACGAACAGGGTGGGCAGGCCCAGCCGGGCGATACGCTCGCCGATCCTGGGGTAATCGTCACTATCCAGTTGAAACCGGGAAATGGGATCGCCCTTGAAGGTGTCCACCCCCAGAGCCACCACCAGGGCTTCGGGGGCGTATTCGGCGAGGCGCCCACAGGCATCCTCCAGGGCCGCCGACCAACGGTCGTAATCGGTGCCCCAGGGCAGAGGGTAATTGACGTTGAAGCCCTCTCCCTCTCCCTCTCCCGGCTCGTCGGCATGGCCCAGGAAATAGGGGAACTCGTGGGCCGGGTCGCTGTGCAGGGACAGGGTCAGTATATCCCGGCGCCGGTAGAAGATACTCTGGGTGCCGTTGCCGTGGTGGTAGTCCACGTCCAGCACCGCCACCCGGGCCGCCCCGGCGTCCCGGAATGCTTGGGCAGCGATGGCGGCGTTATTGAGGAAACAATAGCCGCCGCAATAATCGGCGGCGGCGTGGTGGCCGGGTGGGCGGCATAGGGCGAACACCCCCCGTTCGCCTTCGGCCACCAGGGCCTGGCTGGTGAGGGCCACGTTGGCCGACGCGGTGGCCGCCCGCCAGGTGCCTGCGGTGATGGGGGTGCCGGCGTCGCAGGAAAAATAGGACAACTTGCCGTCGATATTCTCCGGTTCGATGGACCGGAAACCCCGCACCGGCCAGATCAGGGGCAGGGCATCGTGGGCATCCCCATGCTCGGCTACCCAGGCGTCCCAAGCGGTTTCCAGAAAGCTCAGGTAATTATCGGCGTGGACCCGGGCCAGGGGGGCGCGACCAAACGTTCGGGGCGGAAGCACCTCCCCCAGGGCCTGGTCCCGCACCCGGGCAAGCACCAGCTCGGCCCGCTCCGGCTTTTCGAAGCAGGGCATGAGCTGGCCGTCGTTGAGTTCGCCTCGACCCTGCTGAAGGCGATGCTCAGGGCTGTAAATGGTCTTCACGGGACTCAGAAACGCTTGCGCTCGCCGGGGTTCATCACGATCACCTCTATCGGGGACTGGCCCAGGGCCTCCTTGAACGCCTCGGGGGTGCCCTTGAGTATAGGGAAGGTGCCGTAATGCATGGGGATCACCCGCCGGGTTTTCAGCAGATAGCGCAGCGCATCGGCGGCGTGGGCCGGGTCCATGGTGAAATGCCCGCCGATGGGCAGCAAGGCCAGGTCCGGGCGATAGAACTCGCCGATGAACTGCATATCCCCGAACACTCCGGTGTCCCCGGCATGGTAAATCTTGAAACCGTTTTCCAGCTCGATGATATAGCCCGCCGGCTCGCCCCCGGGGTGGACGGTCTCGACGCCGGTGTCATCGGTGTGGACCAGGGTGCTGCTGTGTTCGGCCCGAACCATGGTGACCTTGATCCCGGCCACGGTGATGGAGCCGCTCTTGTTGAAGCGGATCAACTGCTCTCCGGGCAGCAAGCCCAGGGCCTTGACGGTATTGCCCAGGTCGGCGTTGAGCCCCACCGGGGCGCCGGTTTGACTGGCGATCTCCACAGTATCGCCCCAGTGGTCTCCGTGGCCGTGGGTAACCAGGATCAGGTCCACCCTGCCCAGCTTGGCCAGATCCTTGAGGGCTGCGGGGGTGGCGGGATTGCGGGTGATGAAGGGGTCGACAAGCACCACCTTGCCGCCGGGAGTAGCGATGCGAAACGCCGCCTGGCCATACCAGAGCAGCTCAACGGTTTGGGCCGTAGCGGCGCCGGCTAAACCGGACAGACACAGCAGCAGCAGGGCGGCAAGATTGCGGGGGGTGGCCAAAATCATGGGTGGCTCCTTGTGGGAAAATTGACGTCATAACTATAGCTGCCACGACCGCGTTAGGGATCGACCCCGGCACGGCTGCATGGCGGCAGTGGCTGGGCTAGAATAGCCGGGCCGTCAGCCTAGAGAGTCCCCATGACCGATCAGCGTTTTTCTGGAACCAGCACCTATGTGGCCACCGCCGACTTGAACCTGGCGGTCAACGCCGCCATCACCCTAGGCCGACCGCTGCTCATCAAGGGCGAGCCTGGCACCGGCAAGACCCTGCTCGCCGAGGAAGTGGCCCGGGCGCTGGACCGAACCCTGATCCAGTGGCATATCAAGTCCACCACCAAGGCCCGCCAGGGGCTATACGAATACGACGCCGTGGCCCGGCTGCGGGACTCCCAACTGGGGGACCCCAAGGTGCATGACATCGGCAACTACATCGTCAAGGGCAAGCTCTGGGACGCCTTCGAGTCCGAGCGCCAGCCGGTGCTGCTGATCGACGAGATCGACAAGGCGGATATTGAATTCCCCAACGACCTGCTGCTGGAACTGGACCGCATGGAGTTCCACGTCTACGAGACCCAACAGGTGATAAAGGCCCGGCAGCGGCCCATCATCATCATCACCAGCAACAATGAAAAAGAACTGCCGGACGCCTTCCTGCGCCGCTGCTTCTTCCACTACATCCGCTTCCCAGACCGGGACACCATGACCGAGATTGTCGGGGTACACTTCCCGGACCTCAAGAAACACCTGCTGGCCGAGGCCCTGGAAGTTTTCTTTGGCCTGCGGGAGATTCCGGGCCTGAAGAAAAAACCCTCCACTTCGGAACTGCTGGATTGGATCAAACTACTGGTGGCCGAGGACATCCCCGCCGAGGCCCTCCGGGCCAAGGACCAGCGCAAGCTGATCCCGCCCCTGCACGGGGCGCTGCTCAAGAACGAACAGGACGTGCATCTGTTCGAGCGGCTGGTGTTTCTGAGTCGGCGGCAGAAGTAAGGCAGGGACCCCGGAAGGGGCTAAACTACTCATCAGGCAACGGTACTAGACAGGCAGACCGGCCATGACCGACAACAACCGCATTCTGGTAGTGGACGACGAAGCCGAGTTACGGGAGATGGTGGCGGAATACCTAAGCGACCAGGGTTTTCAGGTGACCATCGCCGACGGCGGCGGCGCTATGCGCCAGGCCCTGGAGGTGAACAGCTTTGATCTGGTGCTGCTGGATGTGAAAATGCCTGGCGAGGACGGGCTGACCCTGGCCCGCTACCTGCGAGAGCATCATCGGGTGGGCATCATCATGCTCACCGCCATGGGGGATGTGGTGGACCGGGTAGTGGGGCTGGAGGTGGGCGCCGACGATTATGTCACCAAGCCCTTCGACCCCAGGGAACTGCTGGCCCGAGTGAAAAGCGTGCTGCGTCGACTGACCGGCGGGCAGGCCGCCACCACCACCGCCGCCGACACCCTCCAGGGCATCCGCTTCGGACGCTGCATCCTCAATCTGGAGTCCCACCAGCTCTTCGACGGCGACGGCCAGGAAATCCCCCTCACCAGCATGGAATTCGACCTGCTCCAAGCCTTCGCCACCCATCCCAACCGGGTGTTGTCCCGTGACCAACTCCTAAACCTGGCCCATAACCGAGACTGGGAACCCTTTGATCGCAGCATCGATATCCGCGTTACCCGGCTGCGCCGCAAAATCGAGGAAGACCCCGCCAAACCCCAGGCCATCAAGACCATCCGGGGGGCGGGGTATATGTTCGTGCCCAGTCACGACTAATATTAGCGGCGCCCCTGAAAAGTCCCCCGGGCCACGGCCATCAGATCGCTGCGGCTAAGGCCAATATCCCGCAACTGCCAGTCATCCAGCTCCATAAGCGCCCGGTACGTCTGCTTCTCCAGGCGGCGGTAGCGCACGGCCCGGACCCAACGGCGCAGGGCCACGACCATCCGCCTCAAGACCCGCCGCCGGCGCGGCTTCGGCGCCGACTCTTCAGTCAGGCCCAGGGATAACACATTGGTATTGGCTACGGTTTGCATCACCTACCCTCCTCTGCTCATCATGAGTGCAGATTAGGGCGGCCTGGTTTCTAGTGGATTTCCCAATACGGCCATTTAGTTACAATTGTTTCCGCCGCTCCCGACGTCGCCGCCGCCAGTAGTCGGTGCTATGTTTATCAAAGTAATACCGCCGCCATCCGCCTCAAGGCCCGTCCCATGAACCGCACTCCGGATCACGTCCCGGACTCCTGGCCTCAGTCGACTACCGAGGTCCTACTGACGTTGAACAACGACATCCTGGAGTCGTGCAGCGACGCGGCCTGTCGGCTTCTGGACCGGCCCCGGGAGGCGCTGCTTGGCCAGTCTCTGGGAAGCCTGGCGCCGCCCCAGCAGTCCGATGGCGCCCCCTCCACACCGGTCCTGGCCCAGCGGCTGGCAGCGGCCCGGGCCGGTCTGCCCCAGTCCTTCGAATGGCGCCTACTGGGTGGAGACGGCCAACCCCTGGACCTGCTGCTGGCCCTGGAAGCCATTCCCGGGGACGCCGACCGGTTGCGGGCGCGGATCAAGGATCTGACCGCCCTGCACCGGGCCGAGGACGCCCTGCGCGACAGCGAGACCCGTTTGCAGCAGATTCTCGACAACACCACCGCCGTGGTCTACGTCAAGGACACCGCTGGCCGCCATTTGCTGGCCAACCGCTATTACCAGCGCCTGAGCCACCGCCGCGAGGCAGATATCCTGGGCCACACCGATGTGGAACTGTTCGGCGAGGCCATCGCCGCCAACCTTGGTCATAACGACGCCCTGGTGCTGTCTCGGCGCCAACCCATTGAGTTCGAGGAAAACGTCGAGTTCGACGGTCGCCCTTATACTTTTCTGTCCCAGAAATTCCCCCTGTTCGATGCTGCGGGCCAGGTCTACGCGGTCTGCGGCATCTCCACGGACATTAGCCACCGCAAGCGCGCCGAGGAAGCCCTACGCAACGCCGCCCTGGGAGTGTCCAGCGCCTCCGGGGAGGAGGTGTTCCAGGACCTGGCGCGGCATCTGGCCGACAGTCTGGGGGCCATCTGCGCCTTCGTGGGGGAACTGACTGCCGACGGGGAGCATATCCAGACCCTGGCCATCCATTGCGCCGGGCGGTGTATACCCAACGAGTGTTATGAACTGGCCGGCACCCCCTGCGCCAGCGTCGTGGGCCGACGGTTTCAATGCTATCCCTCCGGCGTTCTGGAGTTGTTTCCAGGGGATGAATTAATGCAGCAACTGGCCATCCAGAGTTATGCCGCCTACCCCTTGTTCGACGCCGACAACCGGCCCCTGGGGCTGATTGTCATTATCGACAACCGAGAGATGACCGACCCGGCCCTGATTGAGTCGGTGCTGAAAATATTCGCCGCCCGGGCCGCCGCCGAGCTGGAGCGACGGCAAGCCGAGGATGCTTTGCGCGCCAGCGAGGAACAATACCGGGCCGTGTTCAATGCCTCGGTGGATGGCCTGGCCCTCTGGAGCGCCGAGGGCAAGATTGTGGACGCCAACCCGGCTTTCTGCCGGATTCATGGCTATGGGCGGGATGCCTTGATGCGTATGGACCCGCGCCGCTTTATTCATCCTGACTCCCGGGATGCCTTCGAGATGTTTTTGTCCACCCTGCAAAGTGATCAGCCTTTTCACGCCGAGGCCCGTTCCCTGCACGCCGACGGGGTGGCGGTGGACGTGGAAGTGCATGGGGTGCCCATGCATTACCGGGGTGCGCCCCATTTGCTATCGGTGGTCCGGGATATTAGCGGACGCAAACAGGCCGAACGGGAACGGGCGCAACTGGAGGCCCAGCTTCGCCAATCCCAGAAAATGGAGGCCATCGGCCATCTCACCGGCGGCATCGCCCATGACTTCAACAATATCCTTACCGGCGTCACCGGCTATCTGGCCATGGCCCTGGAACGGGCCGGGCAACTGGAAGACGACACCTTGGTCCGCTACCTGCAACGCACCCAACGCTCCAGCCAGCGGGCCAAGGAGCTGATCCGGCAAATGCTGATCTTCAGCCGCGGCCAACGCTGCGAACCCCGGGTGCTGGCGCTGCCGCCCTTGGTCAGGGAGTCCGTCACCCTGCTACGCTCCACCCTGCCGACCACCGTTGAGTTCCACACCACCCTAGCCCCTGACCTGCCCAAAGTGCGGCTCAATCCGGTGCAGGTGGAGCAGATTCTCATGAATCTCTGCCTCAACGCCCGGGACGCCATGGCCGGCATGGGCAGCCTGGGCGTCAGCCTGCGCCATCGCCGAGGGCTGGACGAACCATGCGCCTCCTGCCGCCAGCCGGTGCAAGGGGTCTACGTGGAACTGGCGGTGGAAGACAGCGGCCCCGGCATTCCAGCGGACGTTTCCGAGCGCATGTTCGAGCCTTTTTACACCACCAAGGGCGCCGGTAAGGGCAGCGGCATGGGCCTGTCCATGGTCCATGGCATCGTCCATGAGCATGGGGGCCATATCCTGGTGGATAGCGCCCCAGGCCGAGGCGCAGTGTTCCGGGAAAACGCCGAGGACAGCGCCCCGCCGCCATCGGTCTCTACTCAGGAATCCAAACCCCGCAGCGCCCTATCGGGGCGGGTGCTGGTGGTGGATGACGATGAGATGGTGGGGGATTTCATGGCCGAACTATTGACCAGTTGGGGCCTTGAAGTCACCCTCAAAAACAGCGGTCCCCAAGCCCTGGCCACCGTGAGCGCCGACCCCGGCCACTTTGATCTGGTGATCACCGATCAGATCATGCCTAGGCTCACCGGCTTCGACCTGGCCCGGCGGCTGTTAGCGTTACGCCCGGGCCTGCCGGTGATCATCTACACTGGCTATAGCGATAGCCTCACGGAGCAGCAAACCCGAGAGGCCGGGGTCCGCGCCCTACTCCACAAACCGGTGGAGCCGGGGGAACTGTTCACCCTGGCGCGGGAACTGCTGGAAACGGCCTAGGGGCGAAAATTCTTCCGCCCCTGCCGAGGACATGGCGACCCTGTCCCGCATGGAGCGACTTTATTCCGAATGGGCTGTGGGGGCGAAAAATCGTTCACCCTTCTTGAATACCCGAGGCAGCAGCATGGGCACCTGTCGGCGGTAATCGGCATAGTCCTTACCGTGGAAGCGCAGCAGGTCCCGCTCTTCCAACTGGATGGCGATCAAAATGTACAAGGTGGTGGCCACGGCGAACACCAGATGGGTGAAGGTCATATCAGGGGTCGCCCAGAAAGCGAAGAACCAGCCCACATACAGAGGGTGGCGGACCAGCCGGTATAACCAGGGGGTAACGAAACGCAAGGACTCGTAGTCCCGACCGCGCAGATGCAGCCACACCTGGCGCAGTCCGAACAGATCAAAGTGGTTGATCAAAAACGTGGACACCAGCACCAGGCCCCAGCCAAAGGCGAACAAGGCATAGAGTACGGCCCGACCCACCGGCTGCTCCACGCTCCAGATCACCCCGCCCATAGGCTGCCAATAGACAAATAACAGAATCAGCGCCAGGCTAGAAAACAACACATACGTGCTGCGTTCTGCGGGTTCGGGCACGATCCGGGTCCACCAGCGTTTGAAGGCCGGCCGGGCCATGAGACTGTGCTGGACAGCGAACACGCCCAGCAGCAGAGTATTGATCAGCAGCGCCTGGCCCAGGGGGACCTGGGGGGCCGAATCGATGGACTTGGGAACGCCGAAATTGCCGACAAAGCCGATGGCATATAGAAATGTGGCAAAGAACACTCCATAGGCCACGACACCATAGATAAAAATACTGATACGTTGCATCGCGCTTACCCTCTTGATTGGAGAACCATTCCCGTGGTGGAACGCTTTGGTCCTTCTGGGTAAGCAGATTACCGAGCCGATGTTTCTGTATAATCCCGCTGACGCCTTTGATGTTGTCTGTCCGGTTTCGGTATTGTTTCGGGTGGACGTTCCACGCTACTGACTCCCTCCCAAGAGGTCGGTCACATGGTTGTTTTATCCCCCCCGGGTGGCGCGAATGCGAGGCCCAGCCAACCACTCGCCGCCGCGCTCCTGGTCCTGTTTCTGCTATTGGCCATCCCTGGCTGGGCCGCGCCAGACCGGGCCGCGCCAGGCCGGGCCGCGCCAGGCCGGACTGAGACCGTGGTGGTGCCCATGGACCCCTATCCGCCTTGGAAAGTCGTGGACACCCAGAGCAGGACGGTCAGTCCCGAAGGCATCGACAACCGACTGCTGGAAGCAGTGCTGGCTGCTTTCAACACCGCCTACGGCGCGAACCTGGAGCCGGACTATCAAGCCTTCCCCTGGAAACGCTGCCTGGAATTGCTGCGCCAAGGTAGGGCCGATTTGATCAGCGGGATTCTGCGCACCCCGGAACGGGAGCAGTATCTGGTGTTTATCGACCCACCCTATAAAACCCACTCCGCCAAGGTGTTTTATTTGCGCAAAGGCGAGGGACGGCATATTCGTCGTCATGAAGACCTGCACGGCCTGCGGATCGGGGTGCAGGCGGGGGTCCGCTATTTCGAGCGATTCGACACCGATCCGGCGATCTACAAGGAGGACGTGAGCGAGGATTTATACAATTTCCGCAAGCTGGAACACGGCCGGATCGACGCCTTTATCAGCACCGAGACCCAAGCCGATTATCTGATTGCCGTGCATGGTTTCGCCGACCGCTTCGAAAAAGCCCACTACCGGCACGACTATGAACTGCCGGTGTACTTCGCCCTATCCCGGCGTTCCCCCTGGGCCGAAGCAGCGCCCCGGTTTTCTTGGATCGTGGAAAAACTGGCCACCGAAGGGGTGTTCAAGGGTATTATCGAGGGCTACTTCAAGCGACTTGAGGCGGCCTGGGGAGAGCGCAAGACGCCCTAGACTGTCGGGGCCCGCCTACGGACCCGCCGGACCAGCCGGACCAGCCATTTGCGCAAACCGATCCACAGCCGCCACTCGGGGCCACGACCGGCGTTGTTCAGAGGCCGCACCAGTAAGATCCGGTCGCTACGGGCCAGCAGGGCCTCGTTGACCACCAACCGGGTTTCGTCATTGAGGGGATTCCAGACACTGAAAGCGCCATCCCAGCGCCCCGCCACCACCACCGGCGGCTGGTCCAAGTCTCTGGGCAAGGCGATAAAGGGCACCGGTAGTTCTCGCAGCTTGTCGGGGGCCAGGGTAATCAGGGCCACTCTATAGCCCAATCGCCCGGCGACTTGGCGCAGGGTGTCCACGGTCAGCCGCTGGGTCGGCGCATCACAGGCGGCGCAAATATCCGCCTCGCTCAGGGGCCGGTTCCGATGGCGAGTAATCATGACCAAGCCCCGTAGCAAGGGGTCCGGGGTGGTCGGGTATTGGGACATGGCGCGTCCAATGGTCGCTGGCAAACCGCCGTGGAGAGCAGACGCCCGCGCCAACCGGCCCTCCGGTGGCAGGCGGCGGAAGTAAGTCCATAGACTAGCCAAAATCTGTTTCCAGACCGTTTCTTGGCGGGTTTCAATTGTTTCAGCCACAAGTCACCGCCGCCGCCGCTTGAGCCCGGGTATAGAACCGGCCGCCTCGCACAAAGCCCGCCACCACCGAGGGCTTGACCGCCACCACCCGCCCCGAGGGCAGGCGGTCGATCACCCAGGCTGGGGGCAGGCCGTCTAGCACATGCATGGGCGCCGGGGAACCGTCCCCGAAACAGGCCGGACGCACCTCGCCACTGTCACTGTCCCAAAACGCTGGCCGAAACCCCTGCCGACGATTGCCCCGGCTGACTCCGCCAGTACCCATATACAGCCGGTTCTCACGGCGCAATTGTGTTTCGTTCATGGGCTTGTACATGGCGCTCACCTCCTGGCCATACTGATTGTGAATTAGGGGTCGGAATCTTTCCGGTCTCTGGATTTCCACTTTAGACTTGGCCTATTTCTGGAGAATGTCCCGCGCTTTGCTTATTGTTTCTCTTGTTTCGCGCCCGTTGGGGCGCTCATGGGGTACTCGACCATGCCTGTATTGTTAACCCGACTCAGGGCGTATGTGGACAATCTCAGTTTGCCGCTGACCTTGACCCTGGCCCTATCCGTGGGCCTGGCCCTGCCCCTGGGGGCCGCCGCCTGGCTGCATCTGACCGAGCAACGGGCGGCGCTATTGGCCCGGCTGGAGGACGACCACAGACGGATTCTGGAGGTGCTGGCCCTGGGCATGCAGATTCCCTTGTGGGAGATACGCCCCGAGGCCGGTGAGCCGCTGATCGACGCCCTGATGCTGGACCCACGCATCACCACCATCGAAGTGGCCTCCCCCCTGGCGCCGGACTTTCTGGGCGCCAGCGCCCCCGAGCGGCGGCTGGGCAAGGAGCGGATTCTAGAGCGTTCCGTGCTGCGCGATGGGGAGAGCATTGGCCAGGTGCGGGTGACCATGGATACGGGCCAACTGGCCTCCCGGTTGGCCGATCAGTGGCTGGAAATCGCCGTCAGCGGCCTGCTGCAATTCTTCACCGGCATGATCATCATTTTTGCCCTGCTGCGCTTCAAGGTGCTGGGACCACTGCAACGGCTGGTGAGCCAGGCCCGGGTGCTGGCCGCCGGGGCCTTGGACCATCCCCTGGCCTGGAACCGGGGCGACGAATTGGGCGAACTGGGGCGCAGCTTCGAAGAAACCCGCCGCGCCCTGCGGGCCTTGGTGGCCGACCTGGCCCAGCGTAACCAGGAACTGGAGGCCCGGGAGGCGGAACTGGGTCGCCAAGCGGTGGTGCTGCGGGCCGCTTTGGATAACATGTCCGACGGCATCACCCTGGTGGACGCTGACTTGCAACTGGTGGCCTGGAACCGGCGCTTTACCGAGATTATGAGCCTGCCCGAGCATCTGGTTCGTCCGGGTCTCTCTATCCAGGAACTGCCCCGTCTACAGGTCAACCATCAGGGCTATACCCGGGCCGAGCGGACGGCGCTTCTGGACCCCTTGCGAGACAGTTTTCGTCCTGGGGAGTCCAGCACCGTGCAGACCCGCCTCCATGACGGTCGGCTGATTGAAATCCGCCGCCGCCCGGTGCCCGAAGGGGGCTTCGTCAGCACCTATACCGATATTACCGAAGCTCTGGAAGCCCGCCGCCGGGCCGACGAAAACCGCCATCTGCTGGAAGCGGTGATGGACGCGGTGCCGGCCATGATCCACGTCAAGGATCGGCAGTTACGCTACCGGATGGTCAATCGCCAATTTCTGGAACACTGGGACCTGGGCCGGAATGGGTTTTTGGGGCGCACCAGCCAGGAATTATTCCCCCCCCACATCCATCAACTGGTGGACGTGGAGGACCGCAAAGTGCTGGATACCGGCAAGCCCAGCCCCTTTTACGAATTTCAGCATCAGGACCAGAACGACCAGACAGTCACTGTCTGGGCCACCAAGGTACCGCTGCTGGGGCCGAGCGGGGAGGTCACGCATATTGTCACCGTGGACATTGACATTACCGAACACCGCCACGCCGAGCAGGAACGCCAACGCTGGCTGCAATTGTTCCAAGACGCCATCGAGAGCCTGCCCGATGGCTTCGCCATTTACGACGCCCAGGAACGGCTGGTGAACTGCAACCAGTCATTCGCCGACCTGTTCGGCGTCCCGGCGGACAGCCTTAAGGGCGCCACCGCCACCGCGCTGTACCAGCGGGCCTGGCCACTGATCGAAACCGTTGATGGCCGCCCCCCCGAGGAGACCCGTCTGCCCGATCATTTCCCGCCGCTGCCAGGGGGCGAATCCCTGGAGGTGCATCTCAAGGACGGCCGCTGGCTGCTGAGCAGCTACCACCCCACCGCCGAGGGGGGCATGGTGTTCGTGCGCGCCGACATCACCCGGCTCAAGCTGGCGGAACAGGAAATCTCCCGGCAACGGGAGGCTCTGCATCAAAGCGAGAAGTTATCGGCCCTGGGGTCGCTGCTGGCCGGAGTGGCCCATGAACTGAACAACCCCCTGTCGGTGGTGGTGGGCCGCTCCATCATGCTGGAAAACCAAGCCGAGAACGACGCCCTGCGCGACCGCCTGGGTAAAATCCGCCAGGCTGCGGAACGTTGCGCCCGGATCGTGAAAACTTTCCTGGCCGTGGCCCGCCAGCAGCCCCCCCAGCGCGCCCAGGTACACCTCAACACCCTGATCGAGAACGCCGTGGAGATGGTGGACTACGGTCTGCGCACCGCCAACGTGGAGGTGGTCATGGACCTGGACCCGGAGCTGCCGGAATTGTCCGTGGACGCCGACCAACTCACCCAGGTATTCACCAATTTGCTGGTCAACGCCCGCCAGGCCCTGGAGGAGACGCCCGAACCCCGGCGGCTGGAGATCACCAGCCGGTATCTGGCCGATACCAATTCGGTGCGGCTGACCTTCACTGACACCGGCCCGGGCATCCCCCCAGAGATCCGCCCACGCATCTTCGAGCCTTTCTATACCAGCAAGCCCACCGGGGTGGGCACCGGCATCGGGCTGTCCTTTAGCCATGGGGTGGTGACCTCCCACGGTGGCCGAATATACCTCCAGGAGCAAACGGACACCGGCGCCCGGTTCGTGATTCTGCTGCCCGTGGAGTCGCCCCTTAACGTCCCGGCCGCAGCTAGCGCCACACCCAAGCAGGCCCGGGGCCGGGGGCGGCGGGTGCTGGTGGTGGACGACGAGGCGGAGATCGCCGAATTGTTGCGGGAGATTCTGGAACGGGAGGAGTACGCCGTAGTCCTGGCCGCTAGCGGCAACGAGGCGCTGGAGCGGCTGGAGGACGGGAACTTCGAACTGATTATCAGTGACTTGAAAATGCCCGATCTGGATGGGCCGGGCTTGTACCGGCGGCTTGCGCAAATCCGCCCGGAACTGCTGGAGCGGCTGATACTCATCACTGGCGATACCCTGGGCACGGGGACCGAAGAATTTCTGGCCCATTGCCAGCGGCCCGTCATCGAGAAGCCCTTTGCGCCCGGAGACATCGTTCGTCTATTGGAAAACGTGCTGGAAGGGACTTGGCGGCCGGGAGAGGATTGAGGGTTTCCAGGGGTCGACAGCAGCGACCGGCGGGATCACCGCCGGCCGCAGGGGTTCAAACCTCGGACTTTTCCTTGTGGGTTTCGAGGCGGACGAACACCTGGACGTCTTTGTCCGTGGTCCGGCGGGGGCTAGCGATGCGCACATCACCCCGCTCCATGAACGCCTCATGGCGGGCGGTCACCGCC
>CAZQXD010000070.1:0-21530 GCA_964597315.1 uncultured Candidatus Competibacteraceae bacterium | reverse complement strand
ACAGGGGTTTGTCCTCGACCGGGCCGAACTTGGAAAAATCCTGAGCCGGGATGGCGGGAATCCCCGCACCCCCCGCCGGGGCCGCCGGGGTCGCCGACGGGGTGGCGCTCAGGGCCTGCTTGACGAAGCTTTGCACGTCGTTCTGGGTGATGCGACCCTTGCGACCACTGCCTGACACCTTGCCCAGGTCTACCCCTAGTTCCCGGGCGAAACGGCGCACCGAGGGGCTGGCGTGAACCTTGGAAAAGGCCGCCTCATCCACTGTTGGGGCAGGCGTCACGGGGGGGGCCTTGCGAGTCGGTGCGACGGCTTCCGGGGTGGGGGGTTTCGCGGGGGCCGGGGCCTCCTCTTCCGTTTCCAACAACAGAATCGGTTCCCCTGGGTTGATCTTGTCCCCCACCTTGACCTTGATGGCCTTGACCGTACCTCCCTCGGGAGAGGGAATATCCATGGTGGCTTTGTCGGATTCCAGGGCGATCAGGGAATCCTCGGGCTTGATGGTATCGCCCGGTTTGACCAGCACTTCGATAACGTCCACGTCCTTGAAATCGCCGATATCCGGCAAGTGGATTGTTTTTGTCGCCACAGAGCATCCTCCACACTGTCGAGTAACCACCGGCGGCGCTCCGCCACCGGCCTTTGATGGATAGGGCCTACACCGTCGTGGGGTTGGGTTTGTCTGGATCGAGACGGTATTTGCCGATGGCCTCACCGACCTTGGCGACGGGCAGCGCGCCTTCCTCAGCCAGGGTTTTGAGGGCGGCCACGGTCACCCAGTAGCGATTAACCTCGAAGAAATGCCGGAGCTGGGCGCGGGTGTCGCTACGTCCGTAGCCGTCGGTGCCTAGCACCGTGTAGGGCTTGGGGATGAACGACCGCAACTGGTCGGCATAAAGCCGCATATAGTCGGTGGCGGCAATTACCGGCCCGTCCCGGTCGGCCAAACAGCGGGTCACATAGGGGGTCCGGGGGTCTGCCTCGGGATGCAGCAGATTCCAGCGCTGGGCATCCAGAGCCTCCCGGCGCAGGGGATTGATGCCCGGGGTGGCCCAGATATCCGCCTCCACGCCCCAATCGTCCTTCAGTAGCTCGGCGGCGGCGATCACCTCCCGCAGAATGCTACCGCAACCCATGAGCTGCACCTTGGCCTCGGCCTTGCCGCCTTCCCGGAACAGATACATACCCCGGAGAATGCCCTCCCGGGCGCCGTCCGGCATGGCCGGCTGGTGGTAGTTCTCGTTTAACGTGGTGATGTAGTAGAAAACGCTTTCCTGCTCCTTGTACATACGGCGTAGGCCGTCTTGGAGGATCACTACCAGTTCGTAGGCGAAAGTGGGGTCGTAGGACACGCAGTTGGGGATAAAGGCCGCGAACAGTTGGGTGTGACCGTCCTGGTGCTGGAGCCCTTCCCCGGCCAGGGTGGTGCGCCCCGAAGTGCCGCCGATCAGAAAGCCCCGGGCCTGCATGTCCCCCGCCGCCCAAGCCAGATCGCCGATGCGCTGGAAGCCGAACATGGAATAATAGATATAGAACGGCACCATATTGATGCCGTGATTGGTATAGGCTGTGGCCGCAGCAATCCACGAGGACATGGCCCCGGCTTCGTTGATGCCCTCCTGGAGAATCTGGCCTTTTTTGTCCTCCTTATAAAACATCAACTGGTCGGCATCCTCGGGCTGATACAACTGGCCTTGAGTGGAATAAATCCCCAATTGCCGGAACATACCTTCCATGCCGAAGGTGCGGGCTTCGTCGGCCACGATGGGGACGACGTGCTTGCCGATTTGCTTGTCCCGAGTCAGGGCGGTCAGTGCCCGAACAAACGCCATGGTGGTGGACAACTCCCGGCTCCCGGAGTCCCCCAATAACGCTTCGAACACCTTGATATCCGGCGTCTCAAGGGCCGGAGCCTGGGTGCGCCTCTGGGGCAGATAGCCCCCCAGGGCCTGGCGCCGTTCGTGGAGATAGCTCATCTCCGGGGAGTCATCGGCGGGCTTGTAGAAAGGCGCCTCGTCCAACTGCTCGTCGCTGATGGGAATCTGGAACCGATCCCGAAACTCCGCCAAGGCCTTGTGGCCCATTTTTTTCTGGGAGTGGGTGATGTTCTGGCCCTCGCCGGCCTCGCCCATGCCGTAGCCCTTGACGGTCTTGGCCAGGATCAGGGTGGGTTGGCCGGTGTGCTTGACGGCTGCGGCATAGGCGGCGTAGACCTTGTGGGGGTCATGACCGCCCCGATTCAGGCGCCAGATGTCATCATCCGAGAGATGGGACACCATGTCCTTGAGTTCCGGGTACTTGCCAAAGAAGTGCTCGCGGGTGAAGGCGCCGCCCTTGGCCTTGAAAGCCTGGTATTCCCCGTCCACGCATTCCTCCATGCGCTTGCGCAACAGGCCCTTGCTGTCCGCCGCCAGCAGCGGGTCCCAGTAGGACCCCCACACCACCTTGATGACGTTCCAGCCGGCGCCCCGGAAATTGGCTTCCAGTTCTTGAATGATCTTGCCATTACCCCGCACTGGGCCGTCCAGGCGTTGTAGATTACAGTTGATGACAAAGATCAGGTTGTCCAGATTCTCCCGGGCGGCCAGGGAGATGGCCCCCTGGGACTCAGGCTCGTCCATCTCGCCGTCGCCCATGAAGGCCCAGACCTTGCGGTTGGCGGTATCGACCAGACCCCGATCATGGAGATATTTCATGAACCGGGCCTGGTAGATGGCCATGATCGGTCCCAGGCCCATGGAGACGGTGGGGAACTGCCAGAACTCCCGCATCAGCCAGGGATGGGGATAGGAACTCAGGCCCTTGCCATTCACCTCCTGGCGGAAATGGTTGAGCTGGTCCTCGCTGATCCGTCCCTCCAAAAAAGCCCTGGCGTAGATGCCGGGGGCGGAATGGCCCTGGAAGAACACCATATCGCCCCCATGCTGGTCGCTGGGAGCATGCCAGAAATGGTTGAAGCCCACATCGTAAAGAGTGGCGCTGGAGGCGAAGCTAGCGATATGGCCTCCCAGTTCCGAGGCCGCCCGGTTGGCCTTGACCACCATGGCCATGGCGTTCCAGCGGATGATGGAGCGAATCCGCCACTCCAAAGCCGGATCGCCGGGGGTGTACTCCTCCAGCTCCGGGGGAATGGTGTTCAGGTAGGGGGTATTGGCGCTATAGGGAATAACCCCGTAATTGCGGGTCTGGTCCAGAAGCCTTTCCAGTAGATAGTGGGCGCGTTCCGAACCCTCCCGTTCAATGACGGCATCCAGGGCGTCCAACCATTCTTTGGTTTCTTGGGGGTCTAGGTCGCTGTACTTGTCGCTGCTCATGACGGACCTCTTGGTCGGGTTGCTATGGCCACCCGCCCACCAACGCCTGGGCGAGGCGGCATCCAGTATCGGAACGTCGGCGGGGGTGGGCATGACGCCGCTTGAGACGGCGCGTTTCCCCTCTGGACAGGCCGCTGTCACGGTTTTGTCTTTAAAAAATTAACGTTGTTGTTTTCACAGTGTAGTTGCTGATGGTGGAGCGCGGTGGGGCGTTGGAGACGGTCCACCGGTTCGCTAATGGCATCCACGACGAGCCGGAACTTCTCGGGCGGTTCAAGGGGGGTCTTTTTTGATAAATCGAATGATGTGGCGCCGGTCGCGCTTGTTGGGCCGCCGCGGTGGCGGCTGGGGGGCGGAGACGGCCATGGCCCGGCGGCGGGCGGCTTGTTCCTCCCGCTGTTGTCGGCTGGTTTCGGTTTCCTCATAGAGCAACACCGCCTCCCTGGCGGGGCCACGGCGCCCAGACAGGACCCGCGCCACCACGGTGTACTCATCAAAGCCCCGGCGGATGACCAGAGTATCCCCCGGATGCAGGGCGCGGGAGGGCTTGGCCCGCTCGCCGTTTACATGAACCTTACCTCCGGCCACAGCTTCGGCGGCCAGGCCGCGAGTCTTGAAAAACCGCGCCGCCCACAGCCACTTGTCCAATCGGACCCGGTTATCGCGGTCCTCCATGGGATTAGCGTTGAGTTTCGTCGTCGTCGGGCAGCAGGATGTTCAGCTCCAGCACTTCGTAATCTCCGTCCCTATCCAGATGGACTTTGATTTGATCCTGCTCCACGGCCACGTACTTGCGAACCACGCCCAACAGCTCCCGCTTCAGGGCTGGTAGGTAACTGGGGTTGTGCTGGCGGTTGCCCCGCTCATGGGCGACGATAATCTGTAGGCGTTCCTTGGCTACAGAGGCGGTGTTGGGGCGCCGGGTGGCGCGGAAATAATCGAACAGGCCCATGGCTCAGTTCCTGAACAGACGCTTGAAAAAGCCTTTTTTCTCGGCGGTAAGGAACCGGTGGGGCAGTTCCTCGCCCAGGAACCGGGCGATCATATCGCTGTACGCCTTCCCGGCATCGCTGTCGTCTTCCAAAATCACCGGCACCCCGGAGTTGGAGGATTGCAATACCGCCGAGGACTCTGGAATCACTCCGAGCAGGGGAATGCCTAGAATCTCCAGCACATCATCGACGCTGAGCATATCGCCCCGGGTCACCCGCTCCGCCGAGTAACGGGCCAAAATCAAATGCTCCTTGACCGGCTCCTCCCCCTGTTCGGCCCGCCGGGACTTGCTGGATAGAATACCCAGCATACGATCCGAGTCCCGCACCGAGGACACTTCGGGATTGGTGACGATCAAGGCGTCGTCGGCGAAATACAGGGCCATATGGGCGCCCCGTTCGATACCGGCGGGGGAGTCGCAGACGATATAGTCAAAGTTTTTTTGCAATTCGTTCAGCACCCGCTCTACCCCTTCGGGGGTGAGGGCGTCCTTGTCCCGAGTCTGGGAGGCGGGAAGAATATAGAGATTCTCGACCCGCTTATCCTTGATTAGCGCTTGATTGAGGCTGGCTTCGGCATTAATGACATTGACGAAATCGTAGACTACCCGACGCTCGCAACCCATGATCAGGTCCAGGTTGCGCAGACCCACGTCGAAATCCACGACAACGGTCTTAAATCCACGCAGGGCAAGCCCGGTGGCGAAACTGGCGCTGGTGGTGGTCTTGCCGACCCCCCCCTTGCCGGAGGTGACGACGATGATTCTGGCCAAATTATTATCCTCCCCGACCCCGCGAGGGGCCACCCTCTTGTCGCAACAGGGGTTCGATGATCAGGCGGTCGTCCGCCAGGTAGATTTGCACCGGTTGGCCGCGGGCGGAGGCATCCAGATCCTCGATGACCCGCCAGTGTCCGGCGATGGAAACCAATTGCGCCTCCAATTGCTGGCAGAAAATCCGGGCCTGGGAATCTCCCTTGGCGCCGGCCAGGGCACGTCCTTGGAGGCGGCCATAAATATGGATATTGCCGTCGGCCAGCACCTCGGCCCCGGGACTGATGGCGCCCAATAGAATCAGATCGCCATCGGAAGCGTAAACCTGCTGTCCCGAGCGTACCGGCTGGGTGACCAGCTTGGTGGCGCGCACGACTTCGGCCTTGCCGGACTCAGACTTGCGGGGTTCTAGATGGCTACGGCCCTCCAGCATAACGGGCAATCCCGCCAACACCGCCGCCGACTGTTGTTCTGGAAGGCCGTTGCGCACCCCGACCGGAATGATGCCCCGTCGGCGCAGCAAATCGTATAGTCCAGCGAAATCCACCGTCGCTTGAGGATCTTCCAGCGTGTCAAGGTCGATAATCGCCGGGGCGTTGGTGAAAAATCCGGGCGCCTGCCTGACCTTCTCGCCTAGCATCCGATCCATGATCTTGAGATCGGGACGGCGTAGGTGCAGAACAGTCAGGGTGAACAAACTGCCCTTGAGTTCAAAAGGCGCCTGCTGCGCATTACTGTTTTCTGGAGGGGGCATCGTCATAGGGTTGTGCGGGGCGCGCTCCGCGGTGGTGGTTCTTGATACACGTATCGCTCTGACCCTCGGGCACGCAGTCACTAAATGCTCCCTGGCGGCTGTTCAAAAGCCCCTGAACAGACCGTAACCCAGAAAAAACCAGCCACGACCGTTTGCCTGACCGGCCCGTTGTGCCGGTTGATTTCCGATAGGGCCGGCAAAGCCTAACCCGACCGTGGGATTACAGCAAGTACACTGTCCATGGCCGCAGCAGGTTTCAATAATCTCGGGAACAACCTGCCCCGGTCGCGGCGGTCTACATTGGTATTGCCCACCGCCCAGCCGTCCGCGCTCAAAAGGGTTTGGGTCTAGGTTGATAGGCGATGTATTTGATCATCCGTCCGATCTGGCCCGCCCCTTCGCCCTTCCAGCAGTTTGGCGGCCAAGGCCCGACCACTGCGCCAGGCATCCTCAATGCGCTCCCCCAAACACCAATCCCCACAGACACCGATGCCTAACTCGGGGTCGTAAAGAGCAGCCTCTCCCAACGGCTGGGCGGCGGCGGCATACCGCCAACGATGGGTGGCGCGGCTGACCGGTTTGGGCAGCCGATGACCGCTGGCCTCTTGGAAGGCCGTCAGCAACTCGGCGGCGACGCCCTCCCCCGGGGAGTCTAGATGCCGCTCCGACCAGCGCCGAGATGCCTGCAATACCCAGGCTTCAGCCTCCGGTCGACCGGGCTTGCTGTTATTCCGGGCCACCCAGGCCAGGGGCGAGTCATGAACAAACCCGCCGTCGAAAGGCAAGACTGCCAGGGGTTTTGCAAATCCCAGCATCACGCTCCAGCAGCAGGCCATGGGCACGACCGCGACCCGCGCCGCCAACATCGGGGAAGCGGCCAGCAACGGCGCGGCCTGGGGCGCTGGCACGGCTACCACCACTTGCTGGAACAGTCCCAGGGAAGCGCCGCCGACGGTGCGTAAATGCCAAGCCCCGGCGCCCCACTCCGGGGGGGCGACCTGGACACTGACCCGCAGGTCCAAATCCCGGGCGGCGTGGCGGACCATAGCGTTCATGCCGGGCACGCCCACATAGCGAGTCTCCCGGTCTTTGATCAATTCCACGGTGCCGGACCGTAGCACCACCAGCCGCCCCGCCCAGGGCCGCACCACGCCGTCCTCCAGCCACTGGGCCACCCGGGTGGTGAACACCGGGTCCCGAACGGTGAAATACTGGGCGCCATGGTCGAAATGCCAGGGTTCGGCGCGCCGGGTGGACAGGCGCCCCCCCAGACCACGGCCCTTGTCGAACAGCCGCGCCTCCACTCCAGCGGCTCCCAATTCCAGGGCACAGGCCACTCCCGCTATTCCGGCGCCGATCACGGCTACCGCCATGGTGTTGTCCTCCGTTTCGCTGCTTCGCCATGCCTCGCTCCCATTAGCCCGCCCCTTCACGCCTGGCGGGATTGCGCGAGGCCGTCCCGATCATGGGCAGGCCGCCGGCAAATACTTCGAGATTGCCCGGCGCCATGCGGTTCCAGTCCTCGTTGGCGGTCAAGGGTCGGGTCACAATCACGGTAACGATATCATCGGGGGTGGTTTCGGCGCTGAAATCCACCGTGACGTCCAAATCCGATAACTGGGCTTTACCAAACGGCGCCCGCCGGGTCAACCAGGCCAATTGGGTGCTGCAATAGGCATACAAGTGTCGGGCATCGCTCAGCAGAAAGTTGAAAATCCCCCGATGGTCCAACTCCGTGGCCAACTGTCCCACCAAGCGCCAGAGCGCCCGAGGGTGGCGGGGAGGCGTCGGGAACCGTTCCCGAATCCGGTCCAGCATCCAGCAGAAAGCATATTCGCTGTCCGTGCTGCCCACCGGTCGATAAAAGCTTAATGGCAGCCGCTTGACGCCCTTGAGCTCGCCATTGTGGGCGAACACCCAGTGGCGGCCCCAGAGTTCCCGGCTGAAAGGGTGAGTGTTTTCCAGACAAACCCGGCCGCGGTTGGCCTGGCGGATATGGCTGATGACGATGCGGCTTTTGATGGAGTAGTGGCTCACTAGCCGGGCGATTTCAGAGTGGGTGCTGGGCCTGGGGTCATGAAAGGCCCGACAGCCCTTGCCTTCGTAGAAGGCGATTCCCCAGCCGTCTCGGTGCGGCCCAGTACCGCCGCCTCGCTGCATCAGTCCAGTGAAGCTAAAACAGATGTCGGTGGGAACATTGGCGCTCATGCCCAGTAGCTCGCACATGGGGCAGCATCCTTTAGGCTCAGCCCGGTTCCGGCCACTGGACGATATGAGACTCCAGATCCCGAACCCGGCGCTCGCACACCACCCGTCCCCGCACCGACACCCCGGCCCGATGCACCGACTCGGTGTCCCCGGACACCAGCGGGTGCCAGGCGGGCAAATCCTTACCTTCGGCCAGCCGCCGATAGGCGCAGGTCCGGGGCAACCATTGGAAATCGGCGACGTTGTCGGAAGTTAGGGCAATGCAATCCGGCACCTGTTGCCGTCGTTCTTGGTAGCGGCGGCAACGGCAGCTCTGATGGTCCAGCAGCCGACAGGCCACGTTGGTATCAAACAGCTCGCCACTGTCGGCGTCTTCCAGCTTGTGCAGACAGCAGCGACCACAACCATCACATAGAGATTCCCACTCTTCCAGGCTCATGGCAGCCAGGGATTTACGACGCCAGAACGGGTTGTCGGACATGGACGCTTACCAGCAGGATTCGGGATAGGGCGCACCCGTCGGCAAGCTTAGCACCGGCGGGCGGCCACCACCACCGATCAGGCCAGGGTCAACAACAGGCCATTGAGACGCCGCACGAAGCTGGCCGGGTCGTGCAACTGCCCCCCCTCGGCCAACACCGCCTGCTCGAACAGCAAATGACTCCAATCCTGAAGGCGCTCTCCAGGCTCCATATCCTTAAGGCGGGTCACCAGGGGATGACCGGGATTAAGCTCCAGATATGGCTTACTGCCCGGCACCGACTGGCCGGCCTCTTTAAGCAGCCGCTCCAGATGGGGACTCAGGGCGTTGTCATCCACCACCACGCAGGCCGGGGAATCGGTGAGTCGGGTGGACAGGCGTACCTCCTTGACCTTATCGTCCAAGGCTTTCTGTACCTGGGCCAGCAACTCCTTGAACTCGTCGGCGGTTTTTTGTTGTTCTTGTTTTTCCTCTTCGGAGGCGATCTTGTCCATATCCAGGGCGCCCTTGGCCACCGATTGCAGGGCCTTACCCTGAAAGTCGCTGAGATGGGCCATCAGCCACTCATCCACCCGATCCGAAAGCAATAGCACCTCGATGCCCTTCTTGCGGAAGATCTCCAGGTGCGGACTATGCTGGGCGGCGGCAAAGCCGTCGGCCACCAGATAGTAGATCGTGTCCTGCCCCTCTCGCATCCGGCCCAGGTAGTCGGCCAAGGATACGTTCTGCTCCGGGCTGTCGGCATGGGTAGAGGCGAAGCGCAGCAGACCAGCGATCTGCTCGCGGTTGGCGAAGTCTTCCCCCGGGCCTTCCTTGAGTACCTGACCAAATTCCTTCCAGAACTTGGCATAGTCCTCCGGCTGCTCCTTGGCCATGTACTCCAGCAGCCCCAGCACCTTCTTAACCGAGCCGCCGCGGATGCTGTCCAGTACCTTGCTGCCTTGTAGAATTTCCCGGGAGACGTTCAGGGGCAGGTCATTGGAGTCGATCACACCGCGCACGAAGCGCAGGTAGCGGGGCATCAGATGCTCGGCATCCTCCATGATGAACACCCGTTGCACGTAGAGCTTGACCCCATGGCCCTGGTTCCGGTCCCAGAGATCGAAAGGCGCCCGACCGGGGATAAACAGCAGCGAAGTGTACTCCAGCTTGCCTTCCACCCGGTTGTGGGTCCAGGCCAGGGGGTCCTCGAAGTCATGGGCCACATGCTTGTAAAATTCCCGGTATTCCTCGTCCTTGATATCGGACTTGGGCCGGGTCCACAAAGCTGAAGCCCGGTTGACGACTTCCTCGGCCACGGTAGGGGGCTGGCCTTCCTCCTCGCCGGGCTTCTCCACCGTCATGATCACCGGCAAAGTGATGTGGTCGGAGTATTTGGTGATGATGGAACGCAGTCGCCATTCATTGAGCAGTTCGTCCTCACCTTCCCGCAAATGCAAGATCACGGTGACGCCCCGCTCGGGCCGTTCCACGGTTTCCAGCGTGTAACTCCCCTCGCCCTGGGACTCCCAGCGCACGCCATGCTCCGATCCCTGCCCGGCGCGGCGGGTCAGCAGAGTTACCTTGTCGGCGATGATGAAACTGGAATAGAAACCGACCCCGAACTGGCCGATCAGATGGGCGTCCTTGGCCTGGTCCCCGGTCAAGGACTGAAAAAACCGCCGGGTGCCGGATCGAGCGATGGTGCCGATATTGTCCACCACCTCCTGGCGGTCCATGCCGATGCCGTTGTCGGACACGGTAATGGTCCTGGCCTCCTTGTCGAACTCGACACGAATCTTGAGTTCCGGGTCCTGCTCGTAGAGGGCGTCATCGGTCAGGGCCTCGAAGCGCAGCTTATCGCAGGCGTCCGAGGCGTTGGAAATCAGTTCGCGCAGGAAGATCTCTTTGTTGGAGTACAGCGAATGGATCATCAGTTGCAGCAGTTGCTGGACTTCGGCCTGAAATTCCAGCTTTTCCTGGTGCGCTTCAACGGTCATCGTACTCGGTGCTCCTCTGTATGAACTCTGGATTGCAGATAGGGGCGGCGATGGAAATTTCAAGCCCGGAGGCGCGGTTTTAGCCGTTATCGGGCAAACAGGCCAACCAATCCCGCCCGCCGCCGCCCAGCACCAGAAAGTGCGGGTTGAGCAAGGAGTCTTTGGTGTTGTAGGCCAGCCGCCGTCCATCCGTGGTGACGACCTGGCCACCGGCTTGCTCCACGACGCACTGGGCCGCAGCGGTATCCCACTCGGAGGTAGGTCCCAGGCGCGGGTAGATGTCGGCCTTGCCCTCGGCCACCAGGCAAAATTTTAGGGAACTTCCCATGGGCAGCAGTTCATGGCTACCCACTCTGTCCAAAAAGGCTTGCAGGGAATCGCCGGCGTGGGAACGGCTGCCCACCACCCGCGCCGGTCGATCCGGGGTCGGCGCGGCCACGGCGATGGACTGGGGGGGCTCGGCGCCTTGCTGACGCCAGGCGCCTCGGCCCACGGCCCCGTAATAACAGAGATTCATGGCCGGAGCCGACACCACGCCCAGCACCGGCTGATGGCCATCAATCAGGGCGATATTCACCGTGAACTCGCCGTTGCGCTTGATAAACTCCTTGGTGCCGTCCAAGGGGTCCAGCAGCCAGAACCGGCGCCAGCGACCGCGCTCGGCGTAGGCGATATGTGCGGATTCCTCGGACAACACCGGAATAGAAGGGGTGAGATTTTCAAGTCCGGCCACGAGGGTCCGATGGGACGCCAGATCAGCGGCGGTCAGGGGGCTGGCATCGTCTTTTTTTTGGACGGAGAACGCCGTGGCGTAAATGGCCATGATCTCGGCGCCCGCCGCCATGGCCAGGGACTTGACCGGTTCCAGCAAGTCTAGGGGGTCCATCGTCATCTTCTGTTCCTCTAAAAAAATAAAACGGGCGGCCCCAGCGCGGGAACCGCCCGTCTAATAACCGCAAAGCCGGGACGGCGGTTAAAGTTTTTCCTTGATCCGGGCGGCCTTGCCCTCCAGCCCACGTAGATAATAGAGCTTAGCCCGACGCACATCGCCACGGCGCTTCAGACGGATTTCGGCAATGCTGGGGCTATAGGTTTGGAAAACCCGCTCTACCCCTTCGCCGTGGGACATCTTACGCACCGTAAAGGAGGAATTCAGGCCCCGGTTGCGCTTGGCGATCACCACGCCTTCGAAAGCCTGGAGACGTTCCCGGGCGCCTTCCTTCACTTTCACCTGCACCACCACTGTGTCCCCCGGCGAAAAGGGCGGGATCTCCCGGGTCATTTGTTCCTGTTCAAGTTGTTGAATGATATTACTCATGACGTGTTCCCCTGTTCGTCTGCCAGGCCCCGCCCTGCGGAACCCTGGGTTTGCTCTTGATAATCGCGGATGAAGTCATCCAGCAAAGCCTGTTGTCGTGTATTCAGCCGCGCCCGGGCCAACACATCGGGACGGCGCAGCCAAGTACGCCCCAGGGCCTGCCGCTCGCGCCAGCGCGCGATAGCCCCATGGTCGCCGCTTAGCAGCACCGGCGGCACCCGCCGACCGTCGATTTCCTCGGGCCTAGTGTAATGGGGGCAGTCCAGTAGCCCGTTCATAAACGAATCCTGTTCGGCCGACTCGACGGCGTTCAGGGTTCCCGGCAATAACCGAGCGATGGCGTCAATCAGCACCATGGCCGCCAACTCGCCGCCACTCAGCACGTAATCGCCGATGGACCACTCCTCGTCCACTTCGGCTTCGATCAACCGCTCGTCGATACCCTCGTAGCGACCGGCCAGCAGTATCAGCCGTGGCCAGCCGGCCAGTTCTCCCACCGCCGCCTGATCCAATAACCGGCCCTGGGGACTCATATACAGCACCCGACCCGGGATGGCATCCGCCTCCCGAGCAGCACCCAGAGCATCACGAAGGGGCTGGACCTTCATCAGCATTCCCGGCCCACCCCCATAGGGCCGGTCGTCCACGGTGCGGTGCCGGTCATGGGTGTAGTCCCGGGGGTTCCAGGTATGCAGCGCCAACAAACCCCGATCCAAAGCCCGACCGGTCACCCCACCGGCGGTCAGGGAGGTCAGCATTTCTGGAAACAGCGTTACGACGTCGATGCGCACCAGCGCCTCAGAACTCCGGGTCCCAGTCCACCCGCATCGTCCCAGCCACCAGGTCGATGGACTTGATCACATCCCCTTGCAGAAACGGCAACAGGCGCTGGCGATCCCCCTCCACGACCAGCACATCATTGGCGCCGGTTTCCAGCAGATGATCCACCACACCGAGATCGGCGCCGTCCACGGTCAGCACCCGCAACCCTTGCAGATCGGACCAGTAGTACTCCCCTGGGACCGGCTTGGGTAGCTGTTCCCGGCGTATGGCGATGTCGCTGCCCAACAGGGCCAGCGCCCCATCCCGACCGTCGTAGCCGGCGACTTTGAACACCACACCTTTACCATGGGCGCGACCGTCCTCAAGCTCTAGCTGGCGCCACTCGTCACGGATG
Source organism: uncultured Candidatus Competibacteraceae bacterium (assembly GCA_964597315.1). Lineage (GTDB taxonomy): Bacteria > Pseudomonadota > Gammaproteobacteria > Competibacterales > Competibacteraceae > CAZQXD01. Next base: position 8,537 of record CAZQXD010000070.1, on the reverse strand, counting down.
CTAAAGTACAGGGGTCGGTAGTCAAGAATCCCATCCCGGGGCTGGGTATGGGAAAATATCTTCAGCCAGCCGTGTACCCCATACAGTCCGGTCACTCGGCCGAGTACCACCCAGTCGCCGACGGCCATGCCCTGGCGCTCCGAATTCAGGCGGCGGCCTGAGTCTTTCTGAACTGCTTGATCAAGCTGGAGACCCGAACAGAAGTCTGGGCGCCCTGGGATATCCAATGCTCCAAACGCTCCTGATTGAGCACCAAGCGGGACTCGCCGCCGCTGGCGATGGGGTTGAAGTAGCCGACACGCTCAATGTAGCGGCCGTCACGAGTATTGCGGCTGTCGGTCACGACCACATGATAAAAGGGGCGCTTCTTGGCGCCGCCACGAGACAGGCGTATGGTTACCATCGACTAAGGTGTCCTGGGTTCTGTTCAGACACAAAGGCCCCTGAAGGGGCCACCGAAAACAAACCGAGGATTCTACTCGAAAATCGCGAAATGTGAAGTCCCAGCCGGGTTTTTTCTCACCCGAAGGGAGGCATTCCCCCGCCCATGGGCAATCGCCCCTTGAGGCCGCGCATCAGTTTGGCCATGCCGCCGCCCTTCATTTTCTTCATCATTTTATGCATTTGAGAGAACTGCTTGAGCAACCGGTTGACATCCTGAACCTGAGTGCCGGAACCGGCGGCGATGCGCCGCTTGCGGGAGCCTTTGATTATGTCGGGAAAGCGCCGCTCCTGGGGGGTCATGGAATTGATGATGGCCACCAGTCGTTTGACCTCCTTGTCGGAGGCCTGCTGCTTGACGGCCTGGGGCAGGCCGGAGACGCCGGGGAGTTTTTCCATCAGACTGGACAGGCCGCCCATGCTCATCATCTGCTGCATCTGATCCCGGAAGTCTCCCAGATCGAAACCCTTGCCTTTCTTGACTTTCTCGGCCAGTTGCAGGGCCTTGTCCTTGTCCACCTTGGCCTGGACATCCTCCACTAGACTCAGCACATCGCCCATGCCCAGGATTCGGGAGGCTAGCCGGTCGGGATGGAAAGGCTCTAGGGCGGTGGTTTTCTCCCCCACGCCCAGAAACTTGATGGGCTTGCCGGTAAGCTGGCGGATGGAGAGGGCTGCCCCGCCCCGGGCATCACCGTCGGCCTTGGTAAGCACCACACCGCTCAGGGGCAGGGCCTCATGAAACGCCTTGGCGGTGTTGGCGGCATCCTGGCCGGTCATGCTGTCCACCACAAACAGGGTTTCCACCGGGTCAATGGCGGCGTGCAAGGCTTTAACCTCGTCCATCATGGTCTGGTCGACATGCAACCGACCGGCGGTATCCACCAGCAGCACATCCATGAACTGACGCTTGGCGGCAGCCAATGCCAGACGGGCGATGTCCACCGGACCCTGGTCGGTCTGACTGGGGAAGAACTCCACCCCTACTTCTCCGGCCAGGGTCTGAAGCTGGGCGATGGCGGCGGGCCGGTAGACGTCACAGCTCACCACCATGACTTTTTTGTGGCGGGAGTCCTTGAGCCAACGGGCCAGCTTGGCAGTGCTGGTGGTCTTGCCAGAACCCTGCAAACCGGCCATCAACACCACCGCTGGAGGCTGGGCGCGCAGGTCCAGTTCTTCATTGGCCTCGCCCATGAGCTTGACCAGTTCATCATGGACGATCTTAACCAGCACTTGCCCCGGAGTGAGGCTTTGCATCACCTCCTGGCCCACGGCCCGCGCCTTGATCCGGTCGATAAACTCCCGGACTACCGGCAGCGCCACATCGGCTTCCAACAGCGCCATGCGCACTTCGCGCAGGGCGTCTTTGATGTTGTCCTCGGTGAGGCGGCCCTGGCCACGCAGATTTTTGATGGTCCCTAAGAGGCGTTCACTCAGATTTTCGAACATGGTGCGGATACCGTTGGAAAGGGTAAAACAGGGGCCAGGCTGGATCGATCCCGGCGAAAGTTCTCAGTATAACGGTAAAACTCCGTCCAGCGGGTCGGCGGGCTTCAAGCTCTGGCCTGGATATGCCATCATCGCCACCAGGATCAGAACCCATGGTAGCCATGCTCAGCACACTTCTCAGCGCACTGGCCGCCCTTGTCTACCTGTTCACCGGCGGCCTTTTAGGCAGGCGAATGTCCCACGGTAGCCCTCCGAACGCGCCGGTGGGCAAGTCCGGCCTGTTGGCCCTAGGACTGGGCGCCGCCTTTCTGCACGGCATCGTGCTGTTGCAGACCGTTCATTTGCCCCAGGGCTTGAACCTTGGATTTTTCAATGCCCTCTCCTTCACCGGCTGGTTGATAGCTGTACTGCTGCTGGCCGTTGCCAGCCTGCGCCCGGTAGAGAACCTGGGGGTGGTGCTGCTGCCCTTCTCCGCACTCACGCTTATGTTGGCTCTGATGTTTCCCTCCCGGAGGATCATCGAGGATGCCAGCCAGTGGCCCCTGGAGTTGCATATCCTGATATCCATTCTGGCTTATTCGCTGCTGACCCTGGCGGCGGTGCAGGCCATCTTGCTAGCCATTCAGGATCACCGTCTGCGTAGTCGGCAACTGAGCGGTCTACCCCGAGGGATGCCGCCCCTGGTGACCATGGAGACGCTGCTGTTTCAGATGATCGGGGCGGGTTTCGTGACGCTGAGCCTGGCCTTGCTGAGCGGGTTTTTATTCCTTGAAGACATTTTTGCCCAGCACCTGGTCCATAAGACCGTGCTGTCCCTGGCGGCCTGGGGGGTGTTCGGCACCCTGCTTTGGGGCCGATTTCGCTTTGGCTGGCGTGGCCGCAAGACCATCCGCTGGACCCTGTTTGGGTTCACGGTACTGGCGCTGGCCTATTTCGGCAGTAAACTGGTCTTGGAACTGGTGCTGCGCCGCTAATCCCCAGCCATGACATAACGAGGCACGGGTCCTTGAACGATATCCCCTTAAGCGCCCTGTTCATCGCGCTGGCCGCCCTGATCGTCTGTTCGGGGTTTTTTTCTAGCTCTGAAACCGGGTTGATGACCCTCAACCGCTACCGGATGCGCCATCTGGCCAAGACCGGCCATAAAGGCGCCCTGCGGGCCAGCCGACTGCTGGCCCGGCCAGACCGGCTGATCGGGCTGATCCTGCTGGGCAATAACTTCGTCAACATCCTGGCCTCTTCCCTGGCCACGGTGATTGCCATCCGCCTGCTGGGGGAACTCGGTATCCCAGTGGCGGCTGTGGTGCTGACCCTAGTGGTGCTGATCTTCGCTGAAGTGGCCCCCAAGACCCTAGCGGCCCTGCATCCAGAGCGTATCGCCTTTCCGGCCTCTGCGGTGTTGGGACCACTGCTGGTCGCCTTTTATCCTCTGGTGTGGGCCGTCAACGGGATAGCCAATCAGTTGCTCAAGCCCCTGGGGGTAACCGACGTGGACCCCTCCCAACAGGCACTCAGCCCCGAGGAACTGCGCACGGTGGTGATGGAAGCCGGAGTGATGATCCCCAAGCGCCATCTGAACATGCTGCTCAGCATCCTGGATCTAGAGGCGGTGAGCGTGGAGGACATCATGGTGCCCCGCAACGAACTGGAGGGTATCGACCTGGAAGACGATTGGGACAAGATCCTGGAACAGCTTACCCGCAGTCAGTACACCCGGCTGCTGGTCTACCGGGGCAGCATCGATCAGGTGGTGGGTTTTCTGCATTTGCGCAAAATGCTGAACCTGATGACGCGCAAGCAGGATTTCCAGCGCCAGGATCTGGAAGCGCTTATCCGCGAACCCTATTTCATCCCCGAGGGCACCCCTCTCAATACCCAGTTGCTGAACTTCCAGAAGGAACGCCGACGCAGCGGCCTGGTGGTGGACGAGTACGGGGATCTGCTGGGTCTGGTGACCCTAGAGGATATTCTTGAGGAGATTGTCGGCGAGTTCACCACCGACCCTTTGGCGGTGAACCGCCATATCACCCCCCAAGCCGATGGCAGCTATCTGGTGGATGGAGGGGCCACGGTCCGCAGCCTCAACCGTTCCTTGAACTGGCAGTTGCCCATCGACGGTCCCAAGACCCTTAATGGGCTGATTATGGAATACCTGGAAACCATCCCCGAACCGGGCACTAGCCTGCTGTTGGCCGACCATCCGGTAGAGATCGTGCGAATCGCCGACAACCGGGTCAAGACGGTGCGCATCCGCCCCGCCCTAACGGGGCGACGGCCGGTCGCCAAGGCGACCGAGGATTGAATGTTCCGAAGCCGTGGCAGCGGTGTCCCGCCACGGCGTTAAGAACTGCGGCCCCGAAAGCGCCTCACGGTCACAGCGCCCCCGCTAGCCATGAGCCGCGCTCAGGGTCGGCTCAACGGTATTCCGGCACTCCGCCAACAGCCTGGCGGTCATGGTCTCGATCAGCCGTTCATCGTAACGCTCGCAAGCTTTGCGCAAGATGTCCAAAGACTCCACGAAACGCGCCCCGTCCACGTTAGGATGCTGGGCTAGCAACAGCTTGGAGTAGGGTGTGGAAATCAAGTTCTCCTCGGCGTGAAACAGTTCCTCATGGAGCTTCTCGCCAGGCCGCAGGCCAGTGTAGCGGATAACCACATCTTCGCCCGGCACCTTGCCGCTGAGCAGAATCATCTGCTCGGCCAGATAGCGGATATTGATGGGTTCACCCATATCCAACACGTAGATTTCACCCCCCTCCCCCACGGCGCCAGCCTGCATGATCAACTGGCTGGCCTCGGGAATGGTCATGAAATAGCGGCACACCTCTGGATGGGTGACGGTTACCGGCTCGCCGGCGGCGATTTGCCGACGGAACAGCGGCACTACGCTGCCAGCGGAGTCCAGCACATTGCCGAAGCGCACGGTGACGAAACGGGTGCGGGAGCGGCGATCCAGGTTCTGGCAGTAGATCTCCGCCAGCCGCTTGCTGCCCCCCATCACATTGGTGGGGTTGACGGCTTTATCGGTAGAGATCAGCACAAAGGTTCGGCAACCATGGCGGTCGGCGGCCCGGGCCAGGTACTGGGTGCCAAACAGATTGTTGCGCAGGGCTTCCCTGGCCTGGGATTCCAGCAAGGGCACATGTTTATAGGCGGCGGCGTGAAATACCACATCGGGCCGGTAGCGGCCCAGCAGTTGGTTGACGGCCGCTTCGTCGCAGATATCGGCCAGATGAGCGCGCAACGCCAGGCCCGGAAACGCGGCCCGCAGTTCCATGTCGATCTGGTAGAGGTTGTACTCGCTACGCTCTAGGATAATCAGGCACGCTGGCTTGAGGCTGGCCACCTGCCGACACAACTCCGACCCGATAGATCCTCCCCCACCACTGATGAGTACCGTCTTGCCGGTGAGTTTGTCGCGGATCGGCCGCCAGTCCAAGGATACCGGCTCCCGGCCCAGCAGATCCTCGATGGACACATCCCGCAGTTCCTTGGCGATGGCCTGACCGGCCAAATCTTGCCAGCGAGGCAGGGTGCGGAAGGGTTTACCGCTAACCTCGCAAATGGCCACGATCCGGCGCACGGTCTCGGTGGTGGCCGAAGGGATGGCGATGAAGATCAGATCGATCTGAAACCGATTGACCACCTCAGGGATGGCGGCGCAAGGGGCGATGACCCGTACACCCTGGACCTCGGTGCCTTGTTTATAGGGATTATCGTCCACGAACAGGATGGGCTGATAGGTCTGCCGAGGGTCTCGCAGCAGATCCCGCACTAGCATCTCCCCCGCCTGACCGGCGCCCACGATCAACACCCGGGTTCCCGGATGGTACGCCAGGGCGTGCTCCTTGAACCAGCGGTAGCAGAACCGGGGCGCCCCCAATAGCACCAGCAGCAGCAGGGCGTGCAGCACCAGAGTGGTGCGGGGGATGCCGCCGAGCAGGCCGGTCAGGGTGAAGAACGAGATCAGCAACCAGCACACCAGGGTGGCCGCCAGCACCGCCTTGAAAATGCGCATAAAATCGTGCATAGAGGCGAACCGCCAGACCCCCCGATACAGGCCAAAGCGGTAGAAACTGGCCGCATAGACGACCATCAACCCCGGCAGCAGGACCAAGGCCCGTTGTAGCCAGGCGTCGGGAATAGGAGCCAGATCGAACAGCAGCCACCAAGCCCCCAGCCAGGCGGCGGGGATCATCAGTAGATCATGCACGAAGGCTGCCGTGCGATTGCGCAACTTGTAGAACAGGTTCTTCATGCCGTTAGGTCTCTCATGGCGGCCCACAATGGCGATCCACCCAACTCATCAGTACCCCATAGGCCGCGACCCAAGCCCCGATCAGGCCCCACTGCCCCACCGGGGACAGGGTCACGGCCTGCCAGGCTGAAATGCCGCATGCCAGCATAAGGGCGTATTCTGCTAGGACCGTGCGCCGATGTCCCCATCCGCACAGCACCAGCCGCTGATAATAATGACTACGATGGGCGCGCCAGATTGCCTCTCCCCGCCATAGCCGCCGCCCCAGGGTGACGGTGGCATCCACCACAAAGGGCGAGAACGCCAATACCGTCACCCACAACGGACAAACCCCATCCCGCTCCGCCCACAGGCCGAATCCGGCAGCCAGGAATCCCAACGAGGCGGAACCGGCATCCCCCAGAAAAATCCGCGCCGGTGGAAAGTTATAACGTAGAAACCCTAACGCCGCAGCAGCCACCAGCAAACCGCCGCCGCCGATCCCCGGGTGACCGGCTCTCAGCCCTAGCAAACCTAGGGTGATAAAACCGAACACCGCCATGCCACCGGCGAAGCCGTCCATGCCGTCCATGAAATTGTAAAGATTAATCATCCAGACAACAAACAGTATCGACAAAACAACAGTCACTGGCGCCACCGGCTGCCAGCCCAGACCCGGTAGGGATAGTTCCTGGAGCGCCAGACCCGCCGCCACCAGCCCGGCGGCAGCGATCCCATGGACCAACAACCGCCACAAGGGATGCATACCAAACCGGTCATCCCATAGGCCCACCCCGGCCAGCAGCGCCGTTCCGAGGGCCAGAGACACCCAGGGACCGGACCCCAGACCCAGCGCCCCAGTCATCAGCCCACCCACCGCCACTCCCCCCAACAGGCCCAGACCGCCGCCGCGGGGCGTAGGGGTATGGTGCAGGGAACGCTCATTGGGCAGATCCACCAGGCCCAGGGTTGGGGAGGCAGCGCACAGCCAGCGGGTCAGGCACAGGGCCGTAAGCAGGGCCACGAGCGCCGCCGCCAAGTTGATCACCGGGCCTCCCCGGGAGACCGAACCAGCTCGGCCATGGCCTGGTAAAGCGTGCGAGTGGGCTGGAACCCCAACTCCCGGCGGACCCGATCCGAGCAATAGCACGCCCAGCCCAGCAGACTCTCCAAGGCAACGCTGTCAAACCCGGGGCGCCAGCCGACCCGGGCCGCCATGTCCCCGGCGCGAGCCAGTCGACGTAGCATCCATACCGGTACTGTCCACGTGGGTTCCGGTCGACCCAGGGCGCGACGAATCAGCAGATACAGCTCCCGAGTGGAATAAGGCTGGCCGTCGGTGACGATATAGGTCCCTCCGGCGGCCGCCGGATGACAGGCCGCCAGCAACATGGCCCGGGTCACGTCCTCCACATGCACCAAGGAGCGGCGGTTGCCCACTTCGGGCAGCGGCGGGAACCGGCCCCGGCGCACCGCGCTCACCAGTCGCGCCAAGTTGCCCTTAGCGCCCGGTCCATAGACCAAGGCCGGGCGCAGGTTGACCGCATGCAATCCGTGTCGCGAGCCGGCCCGCGATACCGCCGCCTCGGCAGCCAGTTTGGCGCGACCGTAGGCGCTATCCGGGGGCGCCGTCCAGTTCTCGTCCAGGCAGCGATCCCCACCCGCCCCCATAGCCTTGATGCTGCTCAGATGCACCAGCCGGGACACGCCGGCGGCCACGGCGGCGGTTACCAGGTTACGGGTGCCCTGGGCGTTGACCCGCCAGTGCCGGGCGCCGTCGCCGGTATCCCATGCATGGGCGAAGCCTGCGGCATGCAACACGATTTCCCAGCCCTGACAGGCGGCGACCAGACTAGGGGGGTCTTCCAGGTCGCCTTGCCGCAGATCGACACCCCTGATGAGCCAATCGTCGGGGATGTCTGATCCTGGCCGCGCCAGCACCCCAACCCGTACCCCCCGATCAAGCAGCCGGGCCACCACCCGACGGCCAATAAACCCCGTACCCCCGGTTACCAGCACCCGGCGGCTTTGATACCACCCCGGATCGACAATGCCGTTCACGGTCCTCTACACCTTCACATTGCTATCCACGACATACCCTGAATCCAGAATATCGAATCCGCTGGTGGCGGCTGCCAGACAGCTAACGGCTTATAGCCAGCGCCAACCATGACGACCGTAGAAGGTGGCCGCCCCGGCCGCGAACAGCCGCACATGGCGTCGCCCCTTGCGGGCCGCGTGGCCACCAAAATGGACGATGCGCATGGCCGGGACGTAGACGGCTCGGGCCAACCGCCCTACCCGCAAACTTAGATCGAAGTCCTCGAAATACAGAAAAAACGCCAACGAAAATCCTCCGGCCCGGTCCAGTATGGGACGCCGGAACAACATGCAGCAGCCGCTCACCAAT
>CAZQXD010000069.1:0-22058 GCA_964597315.1 uncultured Candidatus Competibacteraceae bacterium | reverse complement strand
GCTCATTAGTGCAACATCATAAAAACATTGCTAACGTAAGTTTTCGGGACCCACAGGCGCCGTATTGCCAGGTCCGCGACCTGTTGCGCCAGCACCAGGCGGTGGTGGTCTCCAGCAACTATGCCCTCTACGGGGACCTGTCCGAGCGGGTGATGCAGGTGCTGGGTCGCTTCACCCCGGCCTTGGAGGTCTATTCCATCGACGAAGCCTGGCTGGATCTGGCCGGCCTACCGGACCGGGGGCTGGATGCCTTTGCCCGGCGCATCGTCGGCGAGGTGCGCCGCTGGACCGGGATTCCGGTCTCCACCGCCACCGCGGCGAGGATGTCATCAAGGTGAGCGGCGCCGCCCAGATTGAAAACCGCCCCCGGGAGCCGGTGCGACTGATGGGACCGTGGCTAGAGCCGCGCCGAGCGCTTCACCCGCCCCAGCCCGTCCACCTCGACCTGTTCGCCTTCGTCGCCGCTGCCCAGACGCAAAAAGTACTCCTTGAGCAGCAGCAACCCTAACTGCAACAGCCATTGGAACAGCCGCTTCCCCACCTCATAGACACACTGCCTGTGTTCGGCCACTTGCCGGACGAAGTCGCGCATCTGGCCCAGCACCTCGTCGAGACAGTCGGACTTGCTTTGTGACGAAACTTGGTGGACGATCGGCATCGGTGGGTTCCTCGGGGGGTGTGGGTTCGCAACTTCATCATACTCAAGCCCCTCTTTCAGGGGCAGGGGAACCCACTCTCTTACCTACCTCACCGCTGCGGAAGTCTGGTTACACCCCTGCGTAACTCTTAATTAGTATTAACAAAAACCAAAATAAATTTTAAATGCAATACATTGACACCAGTTTGGGAGCAGCTTGGTGAGGAGCCTTACAGAAATACCATTGCGTCTGTCCTATCGCACAGGTCGTGATGAATTGGTACGAGACTTTTTCGAACCATGCCTCCAGACTTGTACTCACTACCGCCGGGCCGCCGGCTATTTCACCAGCATGGGACTGGCCCTAGCGGCACGTGGGGTAGCGAGTCTGGCAGCCCGTCAGGGCACAATGCAATTGGTGGTTTCCCCCTATCTGGATCCCGACGACGTAGCTGCCCTGCAGCAGGCGGTGACTTACCCCGCCAAGGCTCTCCGTGCCATCGTGGCTCGGAATCTCGCCGATCTGGAGGATGCCTTGGTAAAAGACCGGCTCAATGCTCTGGCCTGGCTGGCGGCCACCGGCCTGCTGGAGATCAAGCTGGCCTTAAGACTGGATTCCACCGGTGGCTTTGGCAGGGGGCTGTTTCACGAAAAGATCGGCATTTTTAGCGATGACCGAGGCCATCACGTCTCATTTGCGGGATCATCCAACGAGACGGCTGGAGGTTTGCTGGAAAATTTCGAGAGCATCAAGGTTTTTCGCTCCTGGCTCGACCCGGAAGGCCGGGTCCAGGAGGAAATCGACCATTTCCAATCCCTCTGGGAAGACGCCACCCCTGGCCTGCGAGTGATCGAATTCAGTGAGGCTGGGGCAGAACTGCTGGCCCGATTTCGCAACCCTGATCAGCCGCCGCCGGGCCTGAAACCAACTCGGATCGAAGAACCCAGACCCCTCCGGCAATCGTTTGCCCCACCGCCAGGTTTTGAATTGCGCCCCTATCAGGTCGATGCCATCCGGGCCTGGAGCCAGACCAGGGGTAAGGGCATCTTAGCCATGGCCACCGGCTCGGGCAAGACTTTGACAGCCCTGACCTTGGCTGCCAGGGTAGCGGATAGAAATCACCCCTTGGTATTGCTGGTGGTTTGCCCCTTTATCAACCTCTGTCAGCAGTGGATCGGGGAGATGGCGGCCTTTGGCCTGAAGCCCGTCGCCTGTTTTGAAGGGCGAGGTCGCTGGCAGCAGGCTTTGGAAGAAGGCTACCAGCGAGTGGACCTGGGACTGTATTCAGTACACGCCATCGTCACCACCCACGCCACCTTTATCAGCGACGGCTTCCAGGCCCATCTACGGCCTCGGGTGGCAGCAAGAACCATCCACCATTTGCTGATTGCCGACGAAGTCCACAACTTGGGAGCCATTCAGGCTAGAGAAGCCCTACCGGAGGAGATTGAACTGCGACTAGGTCTGTCGGCCACCCCGGAGCGCCACTATGACCCGACCGGTACGGCGGCGGTGTTGGATTACTTCGGCGGCATCATCTACGAATACCCCTTGATGCAGGCCATTGCCGACGGCCGGCTATGCGGTTATCGTTACCACCCGGTGCCGGTAACGCTGACGGATCAAGAAGCCGCCGCTTACTGGGATTTGAGCGCCAAGCTGGCCCGGTTCTTTCCTGAAGATAAGCGCGAAGCAGAACTTGATCAGGCGGCCCTGCGGCTGTTGATCAAAAGGGCTAGGCTGCTGGGAGGGGCTGCCAATAAACAGACAGCCTTGAGTCAGACCATTGAGTCCCTACCGCAACCACCTCATAAGGCCCTGTTCTACTGCGGCGACGGTAGCACCGCCGACGCTATCACCCAGAACGAGGCCCGACAGATTCGGGCGGTAGCCCGGTTGTTGGGGGAGGAGCATGGCCTGCGGATCCGCAACTTCACCTACCGGGAAAAGCCCCAGGAGCGACAAGAAATTCTGCGGGACTTGGCCAGTGGTTTTCTGGATGGGGTGGTGGCCATCCGCTGTCTTGATGAGGGAATCGATTTACCGGACCTGAGGATGGGATTTTTGCTGGCCAGTTCCACTAACCCAAGGCAGTTTATCCAACGGCGGGGTCGGCTGTTACGCAACGCCCCTGGCAAACAATACGCCGATATCTATGATTTTTTCGTCGTCCCCCCCGATGGTGACGGAGATTACAACGACCACAGTTTCAATATGGAAAGAGCCTTCTTTAAACGAGAACTTAACCGAATTACGGAATTCTGCCGTGTCGCCGAGAACGGTGCTGAAGCCCTCTACTCGTTGAGGGAGCTAAGGTTGAAATACAACCTGCTGGCAGGGTAGCCATGGAGCCGTTTCGGATCAGCACCCCGATCAATATCCAGGATGTCCAGACCGCCATAGACCAACCGGGGCTTTACGTCTGGTATGGGAAGTTCAATGTCGGCCGGGCTGATTGGCATTCCCAGTATGTAGGCGATGACACCAGAGCCTGCCAACTGTTGCAAAAGGCCCTGCGCCAGCATTCCCTGAAATTCGGTCGTCAACCATTGGATATTCAGGCCATAGCCAACTTCTCGACACTTTGGCGAGGCACTCTCAAGGACACCCTGGCAGATACTGTCCTTGAGACCGATTCAAACAATGCGGCCGGTAGGATTTTTCCCAAAGAGATCGAGACGATCATCGCCGGGGATGCTGGCCGGGGGGCTTTGGTTGAACTGCTGACCCTGGGGGTTCCCCTGTTCCAGACGCCCCTGTACCTTGGTAAGGCCGTGAAGCAGAGCCTGCGAGACCGGCTTAAACAGCACAAAAGGGAATTTCTGGACTGGCGGGAACGCTATCTCGAAAATCCAGATATCATCGACCGCCTGGAACAACCCGCCAACTTTGCTCAACGGGCCGTCAAGCTCGGTTTTTCTCCTGACGACCTCTACTGCGTAACCTTATCGATTACCGATTCCCTGTGTCAGTCCCTGTCCGAAGGGGAACTGGCAGCCCTTCTCACCTCTTCGGAGTGGCTATTTAACCGTTGGGCCACGCCTATTCTTGGAAGACGTTAAGGACATGACCGATAACAGCAAGCCCTCTGGACTCTCTCTTGGAAATTTTGTCAAGCAGCAGCATTTTAATCACGTCATCGATGGGATTTATGGTAGTTTCACCACCCCCGCCGGGCAGGTCTGCTACCTTCAGACCAAGGCCAAAGTCGGCGGAGATGGCTCCACTCACTCTCAGTTGACCCAGGCTTTGGTACCGGCCCGTGAGGCCCTGGATATCAAGGGCATGGATTTTAACCAACTCCTGCAGCGGGATCTGGACGATCATCGTATCGCCACCAAGCTGATACCCTATATCCTCAATCCCCCTAGCAAGTCCCTACCGGGCTTTTATCCGCCGGTGGTGGCGGTGTTGCTGCCCTTTGACCACCAGCAGAAGCCCCTGAAGCATTTTGAGCCGCCCCAGGAGTCCATTGAGAGGGACCATCAATATGGGCTTACCTTTCGGATGGACACCCATGGCGACTCCTGCCGTATCCAGTATCTGGTCGATGACAACGGTCAGCCCACCTCGTTCCCTCTGGCGGTGCTACGTTGGAATCCCGATGCCGCCAAACTGGTCATCATGGATGGTCAACATCGGGCCATGTCGCTACTGGCCATCGAGCGCACCATCACCAACTCCTGGAAGTCGGCTAATAACGGCGCACGCTATCAGCCCTTCTACGAGGAACATGTTCGCAAGGGAATTCAGGAGGCCAAAAAGCAGGGGCTGCCCGTAGACCTGTCTCATGTTGAACTGCCGGTCACCATCTGCTGGTTTCCCGACACCAATCAGGGAACCCGTACCCTGCCTCATCGAGCCGCCCGAAAACTGTTTGTGGATGTCAATAACACCGCCAAGCCTCCCAGCGAGGCTCGCCTGGTGCTGTTGAGCGACACGGAACTGGAAAACATCTTTGCCCGGGAACTGCTCAATCGCCTGCGCCAGGATGAACAGTGGCAGGACCGCTTCCCCCTGTTTGGGGTGGAGTACGATAATCCAAACTCCAACGTGACTACTCCGCGCCGCTGGAATGTAGTGACCAATCTGGAAATCCTCAAAGACGCCGTTAAACGGGTCGTCTTTGGCCCCGACAAGATCATCGACAAGCCCCTGCCGCCGCCTTCCGGGAAACCCAATTGGAAGGAGATGAACAAATACATGCGTAAGCAGTTGCAGGTGGATGATCTATTCTCCAAGGAGTTTCATGACGGGGAACGTCGCTTGGAACGGGAAGCGTTGGGTAATGGGTACTTCCCTCTGGACGATGTCAAACAGCATAAGAAGTTATTAGACGCCTTCTACAGCCGCTGGGGCCAGGGAATTCTCTATCTTCTGAGCGAGGTAGAGCCCTATAAAGCCCATTTGACAGCCCTGAGGGATCGCTACAATAACTGGACGGTATCGGATAACATTCAGACTCTGGCAAAGGATGCCCTGTTTGAAGGGGTGGGAATGTTCTGGACTATTGAGGATGGTCATAAGCTGTGGCAGGAGCAGAAGCAAGAAGCCTTGGACAACCTCCAGCCGCTCCCGGCTCGATCGGACATCAGCCATGCCTGGACGATCCTCGACAGCGAACAGCGAGACCGCTTTCGGCGCCGTCGCTGCGAGGTCTATCTCAAGAGCAGCAAAGACAAAGACCTGGAAGACTGCGACCGACTCTACCAGGGGCTGATTACCTATGCGGCCCAGGTCGGCTTGGTCTTGACCTGGGCCTCCATCCATCGGGTCGCCGCCCCGGATCGAGATCCCTTCGCCATCGCCCAGACTGTCGCTGCAGCCATCAATCAGGCCCTGACCACCGGTCCTGTCCAGAGTCGGGATCGCCGCCTGTGCTTGCTCAAAAAGTCCGACCTCAATGGTTTCAGGCCCTGGAATGAACTGCCAAGGTTGGATCCAACCTTGGCAAACTCTTTCCGCTATTTCTGGCTGGAACTACTGTTGATCGAGACCAACTACTCCCTCCTTGAGGCGGCCGGTATCGACCTGACTAAGGCCCAGGCTTTCTTCCAGAGCAGTCGCCAGACCTATCTCAAGCTGCTGGTGGAGGAACAGCGCAAACAGAATCTCAAAGACCCTACTATCCGGCGACTCTCTGAGTCCCAGCAAACCAAACAGGCTCGAAAAAAGGCCATCGACGATGTTGTGGAAAGCCAGGCCCAGGGGAGATGCTATTGGTTTGGGGGCAAGATCGACGTCCATCGTCAGAACATCGCCGCCATACTTCAGCCCAAAGCTTCCGATGGACTGTTCGATAGCAACAACAACGGTTCCAAGGACGACGAGGGCGATAACGACGATGACACGGATCAAATCTAGTTTTCGATAGGGACAACACCTGAGCGTAACCTGGCAAGTTCTATGAGCGATCACGCAAAACCCAATAAGAAGCTGACCGATGCTCAGCAGATCTTCAAAAGTGCTCCAATGGAGTATCAGGATTTAATACGTTCCATCCTCAAGGAGGAACGGGAGGTCATGCACCTGAAACGGCGCAATGAGATTCATCAACGGATTTATGACCATATTCGGCAGGCAATCAAATGATCCTGGAGCGGTTGATCATGGAAAACTTCCGTCAGTTCAGAGGTCGGCAGGAGATCGTCTTTTCAGACCTGCGCCAGCGTAACGTCACCTTGATTCATGCGGAAAACGGTTTCGGTAAGACCACCCTGCTTAAAGCGCTGCTGTGGTGTCTCTACGGCCGAGGCGGCCTAATGGGGGATGATGGGCTGGAAGAGGATTTCGAAAAGCCCGATCTAATCCTGCACGAGGGTTTGGCCCATCAGGCCCGGGACCCCGAAAGTTTGATGGCCACGGTGAAACTGACCTTTAGGCACGACGAGAATCGCTACATCCTGACCCGCTGCCTGACCCTAGCCCAGCAACAGCTTGACCCTCGGCGCACCACCGTCACCCTGGAGGTGATGCAGGACGGGCAGACCTTCAAGCAGGAACGCCCCCAGCAGCGTATCCAGGCCATCATTCCCGATGGCATCCGCCGCTTTCTATTTTTCAACGGCGAACGGATCAACTATCTGGCAATGGAGCGCAACAGCGGCCAAGTGACCGAAGCCATCCACCAGATGCTGGGTCTGAAGCTGTTGCAGACCACCATCGACGATCTCAAGAATTCTAGTGTCCGGGGCAGGCTCAGAGGAGAGCAGAAGGAGGCCACCTCCGATGAAAAGCGTGTTCTGCTGGATCGTCAGTCGGCCCTGGAGGCGGAGATTCAGACTCTGGAGGATCAGCGGCGTCAGTTTCAGCAGAACCTTGCGGCCCTGGGTAGGGAACTGGAGAGCGTCGATAACAAACTGGCCGCTAATCGAGAGGCCCATGAGCTCCAGAACAAGCGCATCCGCTTGACCAATGAAAAGCAGGATCATCAACGCCGGTTGACGGAAGTTACCCAACAGTTGGCCAAGTTGGTCTCCGAGGATGGCTATACCCTGTTTACCCCGGAGTTGGTGACCCGGGGTCGGGCTATCGTGGGTCGGCTACGCGGTGAAAACAAGATTCCGGCCCGGGTACTCAACACCTTTATCGAGGAGTTGCTGGACCATCGGATTTGCATCTGTACCCGCACTTTGGTGGAGGGTTCCCAGGAGCGGGCAGCGGTGGAGCGGCTACTGACCTTTGCCGGAGATCAGGAGTTCAACAATGCCGTAGGGGCCTTGGATCACGCCATTGGCCTGCTGCAAGGGGCTGTAGCCCAGACCCAGCAGCGGCTGCGGAAGTTGAATACCGACCGGCTGGAGTTGAGGCGGGAGATTCGCAACCGGGAGGAGGAGATCAACGAAATTCATCAGCAACTGGGGGACAAGAAGGATGAAGAGGTTCAGCAGCTAGAGCAGCACCGCCATAGGCTCCAGCTTGATCGGGACAATCAACTGTCCCGGCAGGGCGGGCTAGAAAACAAGATCGACAGCACCCGGCAGGACCTTAAAGCTCTGGAGGATCAGATTCGACAGTTCGAGGACAAGGAAGAGGCAGCGGCTCGTGCCCAACGGCGGGTCAATGCCGTGGAGAAATGTATTGGCCTGCTGGACGAGATTTTGAAGGCCGAAACCAAAGCCTTACGCCCTTTATTGAATGGCGAGATTGATCGGCACTTTCGAATGATCATCGACCGGGACTACTGGGCCGAGTTGACTGATGACTACACTCTGAGGATTCGCAAAAAGGTCGGGAGTGGGGAGGACAACATCACCGAAATCGATGCGGCTTTGAGTACCGGACAACGGACGGTGACCTCACTGGTGTTTATCGCCAGCCTGGTATCCCTGGCCAGCCGTCGTGCCGATATTCCAACGATCCTTAAAGGACTGGACGGGTCTGCTTATCCAGTGGTGATCGACTCGCCCTTTGGCTCCCTGAGCATGTTTCGCCAGGGTGTGGCGAAATATATTCCAGAACTGGCGCCCCAAGTCATGCTCCTGGTTAGTCCAGAGCAATACGACGGCCAGGTAGAAAAGGCCCTCAATAAATCCGATCGAGTCGGTAAGCGTTACTATCTGGCCTATCATGGTCCTACCATTCCCAATCGAGCCAATAAAAATTTGTTTGTCAATGGTCAGGAAATACAGCAGTTTTTCCCTTCGGAATTTGATGAGTATACAGAAATCAGAGAGCTTAAACTATGAGGCGAATACATCGAGACGTTCAACACGAGGAACTGGTTAAATTCCTTACGTCGGGTACTTCCGCGATATTTAGTGAGATTTGGCGGCTTCTTCTTTTTGCCGCTGCATTGGGAACCCAGCAAGGAAAACGTCGGCCAATTAGAAAATCAGATGGAGGCAAAGCATTACCGGAGAATTACTTTAGTGCCCCTGGGTGGCGAGGCTTCTTGTATTTGATTTCGATATCAGAAACTGAAAATAGTGAGATTCTAAAGAATACCTCTGATAATCAAGAGATACTTATATCTGCTTTTGAAGAATATGCCAACGAAGGTCTATTCATAATACAGGGTAGATTAAAAAACTCCGCTGTTCCCTTGGAAGAAATCACATCTCTTCTTCTAGAGGTGACACAATCAGAAGTGCCGGTACCTGATCTTGATAATTTAATTTGAGATAAAAATGGAAGCCCGGAATGATTTTCTTGAAAGAATAGACAATATTTCTGTCTATAAAAAAGGCGGCTGTGTATCGCCACATAAGCCACTTTATTTGTTATATTGCATTTCTTCTGCTCAGCACAAGAGACATCGCTTACAGGATTTTTCACAAGTCGATAAGATTTTGCAGAAAGCCATATCAATTATTAGTCCAGAAACAACGAATTTTAGCACTCAATATCCATTCTGGAGGCTTCAAAACGATAAATTAGCTGTTGTGGAGTGGGAGGGGAAGCTTATGATTAGGAAAAGCAATACTGACCCGACCAGAACCTCTCTGTTTGAAACTAATGCAAGAGGTGGTTTGTTGAAGGAAGACTACGATTTGCTTGTAAAAAATCCAAAATTACAAGCATCCGCAATTGCCAGAATACTGAATTTATATTTTCCAATAAACCTGCATCAAAAAATCACAAACTTATTTGAGTTAACATATGATACGTGTTAGCTCAGATAATTGACTAGATATACAATGATTTGATTTTGATCAGGTTTTGATCTCTAACCATTTTGAGACCATAAAAGAGAGTGTTTTTGATTCATTACCTGATGCTAAATAGCTTAAACCTCTATGCAGGTGGGTCCGTAGACAGTTTGCAACTCCTTCTGAAGTCAAAGGAAAACCGTCATTACGTGCCCTAAGCCATATTAAGGAAGCATAAATATCGCTGTATTCTCCGGCAAAAACTTTCCAAGTTATTTCTACACCACCTTCCATTTTTTGAGAAAATTCAGTGGGTAACGAAGGCTCTTTTAAAGACACACAAAAAGCCCACCGGCACAGAATATTCCAGTTCTCAATGCCTGTCTGCTTTCTTAGCTTAGAAAGCTGGTCCTTACCCTGCTTGCTAATTCGTATTGTTTCAACTGGCAGTTTCATACTGAGGAAAATACCCATGTTCAATACTGGTTGTACTGTTTTCTTCGCTATGAGTCAACAAATAAGTCCTAGTAATGAATGGCTTTAAAGCCTCATATGCTTGACCGACAATTTCCTCATCAGTAGATAATAGAATTACCTGGTGAGAAGCTGAAGGAAAATATCTTTCAACTAAATGTCGGCGGTGAGAGGAGTCAAGCCGCCCAAGTGGAGTGTCTATTACCATGGGCACAGGCCGACCGGATGCTCTAGCTAAACCCCATAGCATGGAAGTTGATAATAACTGCCTTTCTCCTGCTGATAAACGATCAATCGGTAGTTCATATCCGTCTTTACCTAAAAGTGTGGTTTTAAAAGTTTTTGGTTTAATGCTCAGACCAGTTATAAGCCTTGATTTACGTAGAAGTTTACAAAAAGACTCTAGCATCAATGCCTCTATCTTCTCAGTATGTCGTTGGATAACTTTTATACGGAAATTGTCCAACGTTTCCCGGACGCGGCGGGAATGTTTCAATATGCGCTGGCGATCATCCTCTGAGAAACGAGTTTCCATGTTTTGCGCACTCATTTTTTCATAGTTCTTTTCAGCAGAAATACGTTCTCTTTGCAATGCCTGCTTTTTAATTGCAATTTGTTCTATTTCAACTAGCTTAGACTTATGTGAATTAGTTATTTTATTTAATTCGTTTTGGAGTTCAGCAATCCGATCAGCAGGAGGTATTCGACCCAAGTCTGTTTCTAATCTAAAAATTCCTTCTTCTTGTAATTCAATAAGTCTAATATATGCTTCAGCAGTTTGGTGCGCTGAAGGCAGTATTTCGTTTTGTAAATGAGATATCTTTACAGCCAAACCCTCCTCGGCTTCCAGTAACAATGGTTGCTTTGCCAGATCGGTTCTTTTTTTTCTGTCCTTTGTCAATAGCAAATCTACTTTTTTGATAGAATCCTTAGTCAAAGATTCGGCCTCAAGGAAATCGAGGATTTTTTGATCCCGTTCCGCTAATGCATCAAGCATTGCCTTAGCTCGACGTATTTCATTTTCTTTGAAAACTTGACGCTGAAGATCGTTCAATAAATGTCTAATCATTTGTAACGGCAAAGGTCCAGCGATCAATTCGCGAAAATTAGCTTCCAGTTTTGATTTATGGTTTCTTATTTCGGAAAGCTTTTTTTGTGTTTCCTCTTTTTTTTGAAAAAATTCACCTCCTTCTCTTCTAAACTCTTCTTCTTTCTCACGTATTTTTTTGCTTAACCGGCCTGCTTCGTTTATTAACGCTCCTTCTGTGTTGGCTATTGTTTCTTGCTTAGAATCAATTATTGCAATTTCTTGTTGTATCTTAGATAGCTTTTCTAATGCATCATTGTCTAAGGTCTCTGTTTTCTTTCGTCTTTCAAAGACTTTTAAATCAGATTCAAGTCGATCTACTAAGTCTAAACCTAACAAGGAATTGACGGCCGTTCCGAGTATCTCGGCAACATGGGTCCCTTCTGCTAATTCTTTAATTTGCTCTCCATCGAAAAAGAATAGATGGGCAATGCTGCTTGGAAGGTATGAATCAATTACTTCTTCCCAATGATCAGCAAAAATCTGATCAAATTTACCATCACACCAGACATTGACTTTTTCTTCAATGCCCTTTGCGCCCTCTCGCCAATCACGCTGTATTTCAAAACTCTTAACTTCACCTTGCACAATACGACGAAAATGAATTTTAATTCTGGCTCCCTCACTAGGATCAACACCTTGGTGAATAGACTGACGCAAATAATCCTTGTAATTCATTTTTCCGCGATTAGAAATACGAGCCTTGGAACCGTAAAAGGCCAATTGAATTGCATCTAGTAAAGTGGTTTTTCCACCACCATTCATGCCTCCGAATAAAACAATCGGTTTTTCTGGATCGGTTGTCAACGTCGCTTCTTGAAGGCCGCCATACACCCCAAAATTTTCAAGTGCAATATAATCTAATATCATTATTTGATTTTCCGCTGATTCAACAGGTCACCGACCACTTTGGGATCTAACTTATGCTCCATGTTTAATTGCTCTGTGTTCTTGCGTTCAACAGCACGTATTTGGGCACGATTAACCGCATCCTCTTTATCATCAAAAAAATGACGTTTAAAAGTTCTTTCTAATTGATCAAACAAACCAGCACGCCGGGCAGATGAACGTTGCTGGCGGGTCAAACTAAGAAGTTCCCGTGTCAGTTCATAATGTAAACGATCAGCTTGACAAATTTCTTCAAGCTCCTGCATGTCTTTTGAACCCAAAACCAAGTTATCATCTAAAGGTTGTCCTGGATAATCGCTTCCAGTAGCTGCTTTATATAAACGGGGCAACAAATCTTCTATCTCATGCTTGTCCATGACCCAGATGCGGCGTATTTCTTGCAGTTCATCTAGGCTAATTAACTCAAGATTCTTTACGCCACTGGGTCCAGTCCGTCGAATGTAAGTTTGAGCTTCGAGTAATTTGGTCAACCATTCAGCACGAGCTTTTTGTGTATAAGGCCCAGGTACTGGTCTACCATCCGACATTACATTTATACTGCCATTCATGCGCCTAAAGTCGCGCAGATGATGATCGTTTGATTCTTTCGAATCAGAAGCATTACTTCTAAAATCCAGGGCATTACGTAAGTCCAAAAGAGGTGTCATCCACTCTTTTTCGACATCGTTTTGGATCATGGCTGACATAGATTTGTCTTTTTCGACCAATGTGCAAACCCAGCAGCCAAATCTTGAGTCACCACAACTTGGTGTCGAGTCATCTACCACAAGTGGGCATTCGCCATCTGGGGATGCACCTGCATACATGCCCATTAATTCTTTGTTACTAATTCCCCAGGGGTTTTTTCGACTATTCAGATATAACCAAACATCGTCATTTGTCCAGGTTTCAACCGGAGTGTAAATCATGCAGCCTGGCAAAAGGCTACTCGGGCTTATTCGGTCTCGCACTCGGAAGCGAGAGTTTTTTTCAAGTACTTTTGCCCTTGCGGTACTTTCCGCCTTTCGAGCCCCTAGGCAAAGAATTGCCTCACCATTTTTAGTGACAACGCTGCTGATAAAGCGATTGGAAGGACGTATTTTCAGCCGCTCAGTACACCAACGAAGCTTTGGCCTGGGGGCAGGATAGCCGCGACCAATCAAGTTGACCCAAAAAGATTCTTCTATTCTTGGACGAAGTAAGCGTGGCTCAACCGGTAAATTTTGTTCTGCTGATTTTTGCCTCATTACATCAAGAGAGTGAGAAACCCAAGCCGCCACAATAGGATTCTCAACCAAGGTATCAGTCGAAATCACATGCACCGGTTTACGGCGTTGCTCCACCGGCAAACCGACCACCGCCTCCCATACCAATTGCAGGGTCGCGGTCGAATCCTTACCCCCAGAATAGCCAATAATCCAGGGCACATCATCGGCTACATAGAGCGCCCGAATCTCCTCATGTAGGGCCTCGACAGCAGCCCTAAAGCCTACCTCCTCAAAGGCCGAGGTGCGACGGGGCGCAAACTTGACTGGCTTCGGCTGCGGATCACCCTCCAAGGCCAACCGAGTTTGGGCGGGTTGCTTGTCGGAAGTCATAAACTCTTTCTCGGCTGTCATCTCTTGGTGACCTCACTGCCCTGCCAGGTAGGCGTCTTCCGCCTTCTGTTGCTCCTCGTTCAAAGGTAGCGATAGGGCCTGCTTGATGACATTGGTGGTCAGAATCACGTTGGTAGTCACCTTAGACACCTTTCCCCCGATCGTCGCCCTGCCTTCCCACAATCGGGCATTGTTGCGAGACCAGTCGATATCTCTCAGCCCCGCCAACCGCTGACGCCAGTTCTGGGAGTGCTGCCGGATCAGAGAATTGCCCGCTTTACCCAGGGCCTGTAGGGCGATACCGTGGGAATGGATAAAACCCTCTCGCACCTCACTGGCGGGCAGTCTGCCCTCCAGTACCTGCCTCCAGGTGGGAAACTCCTCGGCCACCGCTTCCCAATAGCCCCGGGCCAGGTCCGCATCGGTGTTCAGATCCCCGGTGGCCATCCCCTCCACCAGATCGGCACAGGCGTTGTAGAAGGCCGACAGGGTAAACAGCTTGCGGGAGCGCTTAGCCAGGGAGGATTTTTCCATATCGACGATGTCTCGGAATACCTCGGACTTCATCACCACCAGCTTGGCCAGTCGGGCCTTGTTGTTGCGATGGTCGTACAACAGCCCCAGGGATCGACTGGGACGGATGGCGTGGCGGTTGAGATCAGCAAACATCTGCTGACACCGCTCCAGCCCGATATCCAGGAAGAACACCACCGCGATGGTCTCATGGGCCAACTCCGGGTGCTGCACCAAGGCTTCGATGATCGCCGCCCGCCGATGCTGCCCGTCGTTGATGATGAAGCGGGCCTCCATAGGCACTCGCAGTAGCCCCAGTTTGTCCTGACCTGGCAGCGGCTCGAACTGTACCTCTGAGTCGATGGACACCGTCAAGGCCGAAAAGACATAGTCGTCGGGATTGTCCAACATGTAGCCGGCGATCTCAGGGATGCGGGCCTTGTTCAGGATCCGCTGGGCTCGCAGTTCCGGGGGAAGTTCGTCTTCGTCGAAGATGGAAATCTGCCGTAACATCCGCAGGGTCCACATGGCCACATAGTACTCCCTACGGGCCTGAAGGCCCCGGATGACGGGGAAGGCAAGGGTGGGCTGAATTTCCATAGTATGGCGAAGCGGCCGTCCAGGAGGATGAAAAAAGAGCGCATTGTTCTACCTTTTTATTGCATGTTCGTCAATTCCTAGATCAAAATATAACGTACACCTCTCAAGTTTACCGCCCTATGGAACCGATCTACCTGGACTGCAACGCTACCACCCCCCTGGACCCCGAGGT
Source organism: uncultured Candidatus Competibacteraceae bacterium (assembly GCA_964597315.1). GTDB lineage: Bacteria > Pseudomonadota > Gammaproteobacteria > Competibacterales > Competibacteraceae > CAZQXD01. Next base: position 7,497 of record CAZQXD010000069.1, on the reverse strand, counting down.
CAGGGAGGTACTGTTCCACTACCTGGCCGAGGAGTACGGCAACGAAGGCAGCCGGACCCACGGCTTCGGAGCCCGGGCCAAACAGGCCGTCCAGAAGGCCCGGGACCAGGTGGCCGCCGTGGTCTCCGCCCGCCGGGACGAGGTGGTCTTCACCAGCGGAGCCACCGAGAGCAACAACCTGGCCATCCTGGGCCTGGCGGCTGCCGGAGAAGCCCAGGACAAACGGCACATCATCACCACCGCCATCGAACATAAGGCCGTTCTGGAACCCTTTGAGGCTCTGGAGCGGCGAGGATTCCAGGTCACCCGTCTGCCGGTCACGGCTGGAGGCTTTGTGGGACTGGAGGTCCTCAAAGCAGCCATTCGCCCCGAAACATTACTGGTGTCCATCATGCAGGCCAACAACGAGACGGGGGTACGCCAGCCCCGGGACGCCGTAGCCGAGGTCCTACAAGACCATCCAGCCTACTTCCATACTGATGCAGCCCAGGGTTTTGGCAAGGAACTTGAACCGCTATGCAACCCTCGCATTGACCTGATCAGCATCAGCGGTCATAAACTCTATGCACCTAAGGGTATTGGTGCCCTCGTCATGCGGCGGCGTGGTTATGATCGGCCACCGCTACGTCCTCTCGCCTACGGAGGGGGACAGGAGCGTGGACTTCGACCAGGAACATTGCCTGTCGCCTTGATTGCGGCACTGGGTAAGGCGGCGGAAGTGGCGGTCCGGGACAACACCAAGCGCCGAGAATACTGTCGGCGTATACGTGAAAATGCTGTTCAAGCCTTGGCCGAGTTTGATCCGAGGTTGGTCGGTGAACAAACCATGGTGATGGATCATGTAATCAATCTTGCCTTCCCTGCGTTGGACTCTGAGGCACTGATGGTGGCCCTGAAAGATTTGATAGCCATCTCCAACGGGTCGGCCTGCACCTCCAGCAGCTACACACCGAGCCATGTCTTAAAGGCTATGGGTATGGATGATGATGAAGCGAGTAGCTGTGTACGGATCAGCTGGTGCCATTTAACGCCGACAATTAATTGGGATGCCGTTGCCGGAAGAATTCGCCTTTTACAGTGAGGGGATGCTTTCAAGGTAGCGAGGTGGTTTCCAATAATAACCTATTAATTCAATATTAATTATTGTGATGTGAGTTGCTGTTCGGATTGCCTAGATATTCAGAGATATTAGGTAATCCGTCAATTTGAATTGTTGCATCCTGCAATCCCTGTTTTCAAGCAACTAGCCCGCATCGCTCACCAGGGGGGTAGAAAAAGGCCGTCATCTCTGGCATAACAGTTGTGCAATCAATCAGTTATGCGCTAACAAGAGGACGGCCTTCCGATGACAGAGTGTACCCGAGAACAGCTGGAATTTCACGGCCTAGGACGGCGCGCCGTGGTGGCGAAATTCGACGGCGGAATGATCAGCTCGGACGGCGGCGGCGTGCTGTTGCGGGAAGTCGAGCAGCGTACCGGGATCCTTCGGCGCTTGGCGCAGCAATTCACCGATCACCGCAATCCCGAAGCGATCGAGCACCGCGTCGAGGAGTTGGTCGCCCAGCGGGTGCTGGGCATTGCCCTGGGCTACGAAGATCTCAACGATCATGACCAGCTACGCGCCGATCCGTTATTGGCGGTACTGGTGGGCAAAGCCGACCCCAGCGGCGGGGATCGGATCAGTGCCAAGGATCGGGGCAAAGCACTGGCCAGTTCGAGTACGCTCAACCGCCTGGAGCTGACCCCGGCACAGGCCGATGCCACGCATCGTTACAAAAAGATCGTGGCCGATCCCAAGGGCATGGACCGGCTGTTGACGGAGCTGTTTCTGGAGGCACATGCAACGCCCCCGAAGCGCATCTGGCTGGATCTGGACGCCACCGACGATCCCGTGCACGGCCGCCAGGAAGGGCGCTTTTTTCATGGTTACTACCGCCACTACTATTACTTGCCGCTGTACATCTTCTGTGGCGATCATTTGCTGTGTGCCCGGCTTCGGCCCGCGAACATCGACGCTTGCGAGGGCAGCGTGGAGGAACTGGAGCGCATCGTTGGCCAGATCCGTGCCCGCTGGCCGGACACCGAGATCGTAATCCGCAGCGATTCGGGCTTTTGTCGCGAGCCGATCATGGCCTGGTGCGAGGCTGAGGGCGTGCACTATGTGCTCGGGCTGGCAAAAAACGATCGCCTCAAGCGTCGGCTCGGGGCGGCCCTGGCGCAGGCCCGAGACGGCTACGCACGCAGCGGGCAGGCTACCCGGGTGTTTGAGGAATTCGCCTATCAAACGCGCACCAGTTGGAGCCAGCCGCGGCGGGTCATCGGCAAAGCAGAGCACCTTGCCAAGGGTGCCAATCCACGCTTCGTGGTCACCAGCCTGCCGCGCCAGGAGGCCGATGCGCAAACCCTCTACGAGCAGCTTTACTGCGCCCGAGGCGATATGGAGAATCGCATCAAGGAACAACAGTTGGCCCTGTTTGCCGATCGCACCAGCTCGGCCACGTTTCGCGCCAATCAGATCCGACTCTACTTCGCCTCGTTCGCTTATGTGCTGGTGAGCGCCCTACGCCGCCTGGGCCTGAAGGGCACCGAGTTGGCCCGCGCCCAGAGCGATACCATCCGCTTGAAGCTACTCAAAATCGGTGCCCGCGTGACTATCTCCGTACGCCGGGTCTGGCTGTCGTTGTCCGAAGGCTATCCCTACGCAGGGCTGTTCGCCCGCGTGCTGGCGAACCTCCGCCACTGGCCACCGTACGCCCCCGCCACGTAGCGGCTGCGCGGGGCCCTGCAAGGTCTTTCCGATGGGGTACTCCGGTACTCCAGGGCTTGTTGCGCTCTGCGCGCGAAAATAGCTTCGATACCCCAAAAAATGTCCGGCCCAGACAGTGAGATTTCCGCCTATCCGGCCGCTTTGACCACGAGAAAACGCGGTGTCGAAAACAAACCCTGTAAACAAAGCTTGCCACGGCGCTCCGAACCGGCCCCAAAAGTCATCCGTGAGCGATGCGGGCTAGTGCCAAGAAATCCTCGCGGTTCATCACCCGAGGACATAGGGTTCCCCGGGTGGTAAGTCGCATCCGCACGATCTGTCGGCTGTGATCGGGCCCGTAGCTGACATGGACAGGCAGATCGCTGCCATAGAAGTAGAGCCGGTCGAAGGGAGTATTGTCCACCAACCATTGGGCTACCTCCAACATATCCTCATCGTCCACTATAAAATCCACTGCTGCTCCTAGTCGCTCACACACCAACTTGCCCCGTTGGTTGAGCTCATGGGCGGCATGCTGATCCCGCTTCGGGTCAATTCGGCCAGGAATCTTCCTGGCCAGTTCCGGGGAGCAAAAACCGTAGGTCAGCCGAATCATCCCGAAGTAGTCGATGACCGGGTCCAGCACCCGGTCGGCCAGCTCAAACAAAGAATTGTAGGATTCAAGTTGGCGGGGCAGATTTGCCAATCCCGTCTCAGACTGAGTTTCGCCGCACTCGATCAGCTGCCGAAAGGTCAGAAATTGACCGCAGGGGGTATCCAGGTCCGGAATATTCCGGGACGGAACCAGTTCAAAGCCTTCGACGTTCCGGCGCCTGCTGGCCAGTAGGGTTTCAAACCGCTCCGGTGGTGGGCCATAGCCGGATAGGTCCAGTTCCAGTCTCTGCAGGGCTTCCTCGAAAGCCAATTGCTCCGGGTAGTGGGGGAATTCCTCGTCGATATAGCGGGACTTGTCGTACAGGTAGGGTGCTGGGTACTCTTCGCCATAGGCAAAGTAGTCGATGTCCTGCTCCCGGAGTTTGATCTTGACCCGCTCTACCATCCGAGGCAGCGGCTGGCCCTCGAAGTCGTCATAGCGTAGCAAGCTGACCTTGCCAGACTGGATATGGAGCTTGATCAGGTCGGCATGGCGGTAGTCCCCGTAGAGCAGTGCCGCGCAGCCCACATAGACCCGCAGCAGGGGTGGTAACTGCTCCACCAGGTTGACATGGAGTTGGAGGGATTGGCCAGGTTCCAGCCAGCCCAGACCATTTTCCGCCGCCTCCATACAGGCGGCCTCGATGGCGGCCACATCGGCAATTCGAAATAGCAAGTCCCGGGCCGCCGCCAGCGCTTCCTTGTAGTCACCGAAGAACGCCCTGATATCCCGTTGCAGACCGACCTCCAGGTGCCGGTAGGGCTTGCGACGTTCTAGCTGGGTGAGAGCAAAGTAGACGGTCAGATCCTTTATACGAGCGGCGCAGGCCGCCTCGATGGTTTCCTCTGCCTCATCATGTCTAGACTTAATGAAGCGTAATGCCTTGCTCAGGGACCCAAACCCTTCAGTCAAAGTCACCCGATTCTGAACCTCAGCCTTATCGGGAGCGCGCCCCAAGGTCAGCCATAGCTGCCAGAGGTTGTCCAGGGGCTGCTGGTACTGAGCGTATTTCTCGGCAGTCCGGTCCCGCCGCTCCCGAACAAGTCGGTCCCGAACGGGCCGTTCTCGGTATGAGGGACTTCGCAGCAAATTGCGACGGCTGCGGTAGCGATCCACCAGAAAGCGTTGCTCGGCGTCCTTGTCTCGGAAGACGTACAGCACTCCTGGTGCTACTGGGATCGGCTCTTCACGCAGGGCCTGCCCGACGAAAGTCTTGATCTCCGCCTGGGTGTAGTACTTTTGGAAGGTGCCCCGCTGGGTTAGTACCCCATCCCTGAACCGCTGCCCCCGCACGTCGTTTTGATTGGCCAGCATTACCGCCACCACCAGCAGTTTGTCGGCCAGAAACCAGGCCCGAGCCAGAGCTTCCAGCCGTTCGTCCAGATCCTCAATGACGTTGATCACGAAGCCCAAGTTGACGATATCCGCCTCTTGGATGGTGCTGTACGGTGCGTAGTAGGGATCCCACCCGGCGGCCGACAGGCCATTTTCCGTCAGCCCCCGGACATCGTTACCCCGTCCGCAGCCATAGTCAAAGATCGTAAAGCGCCCGTCGAGGAAGCCGTAACGGGCCAGGGACTGGATCGGAGCGGAAAAACCGTAGCGCACTAGGGCCGTCAGCTGCCGGGCCGCCTGCCAGTCGGCGTGCAGGGCCGCCGGCTCTTGGCTGACGGTGTTACTGATATCGTTACCCAGGGGCACCAAGCTGTGGCCGTCGATGCAGTAGCCCTTCTCCCGCACCAGAACCAGCCACTGGCGGAGATAGCCGATGCGGGTAGGTTGATCGAACAGGCCAATGGCCTCCGCAGCCTCCGTCAGAGCCGCATACTGGGCCCGGCGAGGATGGTCCTCGGGCAGCAGCAGTTCTTTGCGGTGCAGGATTGGAGGATTGGGGGACTGGGCGTAGGTACGGTAGCTCACCTGGCCGGTTTCGGTGTCCAGCAGCCAGCTTTCCCGCAAGGTAGGGAAAGGATCATCAAAAAAGTTCGGGTAGTGGAGCAGGGCGATCCGAGAGCCGTCCTGGTCGAGACGGATGAGATTGAAGTGCCGACCGCGATGGACCCCCGCCAGTCGTTCCGCTTCCCGGAGGCGGTATTCCAGACTGGGTTCCAGGAATGTAATTTCCACATGAAGGTAGATTCGTTGTCCTACCGTTTTTGCTGGAGAGGATGGCATTGGGTCGTAAGCAAATCAGATTTTTGTCATCTGTATATTGAGCAGCCTTGCCAGACACCTCGTCTCGAAGGAACTCTTAAGGCTTCGGTCCAACTTTCGCGTTCAGATGCGGCTGGCACGCGCAACGGTCTATAAGTTACCTGCGACGCATTGTTAGAGCTTAACTGGACCGGTGTTGCAATAATCTTCGTACTCAAGAATGACACTCTCGATGTATGCGACTATGTCCGATACATCCCATTTCCACGGACTATTCCAAGTGGTAACAACTTCATCTGTTGACGAAGTGATGTCGTTGCCAAGCCACTGTCTATCGGCATCGTATCCGAGCAGGACAACGTTCTTTAGAAGATGTCTTTTTTCAGAGTCAAGGGGCCTCGGCCATCGAAATTGGTGCTCCATTCTTCGTTGCTCAAGAAGAAATCTGGCGGAGTGACAGCTAAGCAATGACCATTGAGAAGCGGTCGAAAATTATTCGAAAAGCCACCGTTTCTAGCGTGCCAATCAATTCTTTGTCGTATTGCGTCGACTCTAGCCATGCATGTTTAGCTTTAGGATTGCAATTGAAACACCAGAGCCCTCGTAGGCGGATGATCTTGGTTTTTTGCAAGCTGATGACCGTTTCGGCCTGCGCGATATCATAGAAATCCCTAACACCGCCCACTGGCGGTTCGATGCTGGCTGCTCGGGTTCGACAGTATTTTACTTCAATGGACGGCTGTCTTGCACTGTTGTATCCAGCACCCTTTTATAGCCATGCCTCTCCCGCCGACGACCGATGGACTCCAGTTGTCGCTCCCCCTCCTGGCGACTGGAACAGGGCTGGTGGCGGATCCTGCCCCGCTGGCTGCCCTTGCCACCCCAGGTCCGGGTCAGAATCCACTGGCCCCACAGATCCTGATGGAGATGAACCTCGTAGTAGCGGGTTCGGCTCTCCCAGCGCACCCGGATCCAGTGCTCGGTGTTCATAGTCAATTGGGAGACGATTGACTGCAGTTCTGGTCGCTATTCCTCGATGTGATCCCGGTCGATGTTAACGATACGCAGCTTGCCCTCGCGCTTGAGCTGCTCCAGTCCCAGCCGTGCCAGGTAATTGTAGACCAAGGGCTTCGACCCCCTGCATATTTGCTGGATTTCCTGATCCAGTTCGGCCAGAGGATGAAACAGGAGAGGGCGTGTGCAGCCGCGCAGCCGGTCCAAGCGGCCGGTGACCGTCAGCAAAATTGGAGTCCCTTCGGAGTCCTCCGGATGCTTCTCCGCTTGCGGCTGACCTGAGGAGGTCTGTACTCCGGCACCCTCGATGAAGGCTTCCAGATCTTCGGGGTTTTTGCGATGCTTAAATGCCATGTGCGGTTTCTCCTGTCAGAGGATCTCCCCAAGCCCTTCTATCTCGGGTCTGATCTCAAAAATCTCCTCGTAGAGTGCCGCAAGCTCGGCTACGGCCTTGGATCGATAGGCCTTGCGCCGATAATCCGGTAAGGCCCGAGAGCGTTCGATATCGTATTCGACCACACATTGCCCTTGAGCCGAGGCATGTTGGAAGACGATACGCTCCCGGATCACCGAGGACATCATAATAAGGTTGGGCAGTTCCGCCACGAAGCTCTGGGCGTCGGCGACGGATTTGACGCCCGCGTTGGTGGAGGCCCGGTTAATCAGCACCCCGGCCCACAGGTGTTCATTGAAGTCCTGGGCGGTTTCCACCAACTGGTTCATGGTGTCCAAGGTGAACAGGTCGAACTGGGAGGGCTGGATGGGAATGATCGCTTTCTCGACAATGGTCAGCCCCGAACGCAGTTCCACCGAGTCCCGGCCGCCGGCATCGATGATGATGTCCTGGTAGCGGCCGGCCAAATCGGCGACTTCCCTGTGGGTCCCGAAAATAGTTAACATTTGAAATTCTTGATCTTTTCCGCAGCTG
>CAZQXD010000068.1:2168-23289 GCA_964597315.1 uncultured Candidatus Competibacteraceae bacterium | reverse complement strand
GTTGCCGCCTGAGAAGTTGGAAGCCTCGCCCGTCAGGGCGGGGAGCAGTCACAGAGTATTCGGATTTTGCCAACTATAGCCTCCCGGACAGTCTTCCGACAAAGCGAGGCTTGACAAGCAGTTTATTCAAACATATGATTCAAACATACGTTTGAATGAGCCTCATCATGCAGGAAGATACCCGCGAACGCATCCTCGATGCCGCCGAAGCCCTGTTCGCCGAGCAGGGCTTCGCCAATACCTCGCTACGGGCTATTACCACGGCGGCCGGGGCTAACCTGGCGGCTGTCAACTACCATTTTGGCTCCAAGGATCAGTTGCTTAGGGAGGTTTATGCCCGGCGCATCGAGCCCCTGAACCGGGACCGGCTGGCGCGGCTGGCGGCCCTGGAAGCTGGGGGCGGGCAGCCGACGGTGGGGGCGATTCTGGAGGCTTTTATCGTCCCCACCCTGGCGGTTTGCGCCGACCCGGCCCGGGGCGGGGAGCGCTTCGCCCGGCTGCTGGGGCGGATGTATGCTGAATCCTCGGAGCCGCTGCGGGAGTTTATCCACGGCCTGTATGTGGAAACCCTGGACCGCTACAAAAACGCCCTAGCCCTGGCCCTGCCCTGGCTGCCCCGGGAGGAGCTGTACTGGCGACTGCATTTTGTGCTGGGTGTGCTGTCATACACCATGGCGGGCACCGATATGATGAAGCTGATCAGCAACTGTCGCCTGGACGATCCGGCGGATACCGAAAGACTGCTCAGCCGCCTGCTGCCGTTTCTGAGCGCCGGCCTGGAAGCCCCCTGGCCCGGCCAGACCGCCGGGGCGGAACGGCGGGTCCGGGCCTAGGCCCATCGATCACTCACTATGACACTCAACCGGCCGGCGCCGTGCCGGACCGGCAACCCCAAGGAGGTTTTTCATGATCGGGCTACTGACCCCCCTGCGGCGTAAATTCATCAGCGCGCCGCTGCTGAACTGGTACCGCAAGGTGCTGCCGCCCATGTCCGACACCGAGCGGGAAGCCCTGGAGGCCGGCACCGTGTGGTGGGACGCGGAACTGTTCTCCGGCCGCCCGAAATGGGGCAAGCTGTTGGATATGCCCCCGCCGAGGCTGAGCGCCGAGGAACAGGCGTTCATGGACGGCCCGGTGGACGAACTCTGCGCCATGCTCGACGATTGGAAAATCACCCATGAGCTGCGGGACCTGCCCCCGGAGGTCTGGGCCTACATCAAAGACCAAGGCTTTCTGGGGATGATCATTCCCAAGCGTTACGGTGGTCTGGAGTTCTCCGCCCTAGGACATTCCGCAGTCGTCACGAAAATCTCCACCCGCAGCGTCAGCGCCGGGGTCAGCGTCATGGTCCCCAACTCCCTGGGCCCGGCGGAGCTGTTGCTTCACTATGGCACCGAGGATCAGAAAAACCACTATCTGCCCCGGCTGGCCCGGGGTGAGGAACTGCCGGCCTTCGCCCTGACCGGGACGTATGCGGGTTCCGACGCCGCCGCCATGCGCGACATCGGCGTGGTGTGTTATGAAAACCATCAGGGCAAGCGCACCCTGGGAATGCGGGTCAATTGGGAGAAACGCTATATCACCCTGGGGCCGGTGGCCACGGTGCTGGGGGTGGCCTTCAAGCTTACCGATCCCGATCACCTGCTGGGAGACCAAGAGGATCTGGGCATCACCTTGGCCCTGATCCCCACCGATACCCCGGGGGTGGAGATCGGCCGCCGCCACTGGCCATCCATGCAGGCGTTCCAGAACGGACCCAACCAGGGCCGGGATGTCTTCGTGCCCATGGACTGGGTGATCGGTGGCCAGGAGCGGGTGGGCCAGGGCTGGCGGATGCTGATGGAGGCTCTGGCCGCCGGGCGCTCCATCTCCCTACCATCCCAGAGTACCGGCGCCACTCGGTTTTGCGCTCGGGTGACCGGGGCCTATGCCCGGGTGCGTAAGCAGTTTCGGGTGCCGGTGGGCCAGTTTGAAGGGGTGCAAGAGGCCCTGGCCCGAATCGCTGTCAACGCCTATGTGCTGGACGCCGCCCGCCAAATCACCTGCGCGGCCGTGGACCAAGGCGCCAAGCCGGCGGTGTTGTCGGCCATCCTCAAATACCACGCCACCGAGCGGATGCGCCAGAGCGTCAACGACGCCATGGACGTGCATGGGGGTAAGGCGATTTGCGAAGGCCCCAGCAATTACCTGGCTCCAGGCTATCACTCCATACCCATAGGCATCACCGTGGAAGGGGCGAACATCCTCACCCGGAGCATGATTATCTTCGGCCAGGGGGCGATCCGCGCTCATCCCTACGTATTGGATGAGATGCTGGCCGTGGCCAAAACCGACCCCCAACAGGCTCTGGAGGACTTTGACAAGGCCCTGTTCGGGCACATTGGGTTCACCCTGGGCAACGCCGGTCGGGCGCTGTGGCATAACCTCACCGGCGGGGTGTTCGCCGCCGCCCGGGATACCGGTCCCACCACGAAGTACTTTCAGCAGATCAGCCGGGACGCCGCCAGCTTCGCCTTGCTGGCGGACATGGCCATGCTGACCCTGGGGGGAGAACTCAAGCGCAAGGAGTCCCTATCGGCTCGCTTCGGGGATGTGCTGAGCGAGTTGTATCTTCTGAGTTGCGTACTCAAGCGTTACGAGGACGATGGCCGTCCGGCCGCAGACTGGCCCCTGGTCGAGCATGCCTGCCAGCAAGGGTTGTACACGGTGCAGCAACGCTTCGACGCGATCCTGGACAACTTCCCCAAGCGGGGCTTGGCCTGGCTGTTGCGCCGGGTGGTGCTACCCTTGGGTCGCCGCCGCCGTCTCCCCAGCGACGCCCTGGGCCAGCGTTGCGCCGAGTTGCTGCTGACCCCCTCCGAGGCCCGGGACCGGCTGACCAGCGGCATCTACATGGGTAAGGGGCCGGACGATGTTAGCGGCATAGTGGACTACGCTCTGGATAAGGTGCTGGCCGCCGAGGCCGTGGAAGCGCAATTGGTTAAGGTCGGCCACCAGGGCAGCCTGGAAGATGCGGTGGCGGCTGGGCTGATCGGCGAGGCCGATGCCCGAACCCTGCGGGAGGCCGAGGAGGCCACCCTGAAGGTCATTCGGGTGGACGATTTTTCCGCCGAGGCCCTGACCGGCGCCTACCGCCAGGACCGGACCCTGCCAAAACCGGCGGTAGCCCAGGCCGGGTAGGCATGACGCCTACCGTGCCTTACTGGATTGGTCACGGACGCAGCAATGTCGGCTCCCGGCGGTCGGCGGACACCATCGCCGGGCAATGATTCGTATGGGGAACCCAAAGGGAGAACGAGAATGCAACAATTCCAATTTCGCGGTGCCATGGTGTGGATGGGAATCGTCGGGGCGCTGGCCGCCAGTCAGGTCCAGGGCGCGGGTTTTCAGCTTACCGAACAAAGCGTCACCGGCCTTGGCCGGGCTTTTGCCGGTTTCAGCGCCGCCGGCGACGATGCCTCGGCGGTGTTTTTCAATCCAGCGGAAATGGCCCTGATCCCGGACAGCCGGGCTACCGCCCACTTGACCTATATCGACGTAGGGGCGGAGTTCATGGGCGCCTCCACGAAAATTCCCGTCAATGCCGCCACCGGCGCGCCCTTGGCCCCCCCCACCGTGACTCAGGGCACCGACAACGGCGGCACCAGCGCCCTGGTGCCTGGGGGGTATTACATCCGTCGCCTCAGTCCAGAACTGGTGTTGGGGGTGGGCCTGACCGCCCCCTTCGGTTTGAGCACCGAGTATGCCAGGAACTGGGTAGGCCGCTATCACGCCGTGGAATCCGAAGTCAAAACCATCGACTTCAACCCTGCCGTGGCTTATCAGTTCAATAAACAATGGACTGTGGGCGGCGGCGTCAGCGTGCAATACATCGAGGGCAAGCTAAACCGGGCCGTGTTCCAGGGGACGGGAGTACCCGACGGATTCGTGGATGTGGAGGGGGACGACTGGAGCCTGGGTTTCAATCTCGGGGTGATGTTCCAACCCAACGACAATACCCGTTTCGGCTTGTCCTACCGCTCCTCGGTGGAACAAAACCTGGAGGGGGACCGCACCCTATCCGGCCTGCTAGGTCCAGCGGCGGCCCGTAATGGCGTCGTCGGCGCCAAGCTGGACGTGGAACTGCCGGAAACCTTATGGTTTTCCGCCTTCCACCAGCTTAATCCCCAGTGGTCGGTGCTGGTCGGCGCCCGCTGGACCCGCTGGAGCCGCTTTGAGGAACTGCGTATCGACTTCGCCGACGGCACCGACGATGTGACCCCGGAGCAGTGGGGCAACCAATGGGCCTTCAATCTCGGGGTTCAATACCAACCCAACGCCGCCTGGACCTTCCGGGGTGGGGTGGCCTTTGACGATTCCCCGGTGCCCAGCGACGAGTTGCGCACGCCGCGCATTCCCGACGCTGACCGCAAGTGGGTGGCCCTGGGTTTTAGCTACCATCCCAACGACCGACTCAGCGTCGATGTGGGCTATGCCCATTTGTTCGTGGAGGACGTGCGCCTGGACAACACCTTGCCTATCGCCGATTTGGGGGGCGGCAATGCGCTGCTGGACCGGCTGACCGGCGAATACGAAGGGGAGGTGGATATCATCGGCGTGTCGGTGAGTTATTCCTATTGAGTCGAAACCGAGGATTTAGCCAATGAGTATGGGAACCTATCCGCGCCGGGCAGCAGTGCTGGGGGCCGGGGTAATGGGAGCGCAAATCGCCGCCCATCTGGCCAACGCCGAGATGGAGGTGCTGCTGTACGACCTGCCGCCCAAGGAGGGCGACCCCAGCGCCGTGGCCACCCAGGCCCTGTCCCGGCTGGCCAAGCTGGACCCCAAACCCTTGGCCAGTCGGGACCGGTTGCAACTACTGATCCCGGCCAATTACGAACAGCATCTGGAGCGGCTGGGGGATTGCGATCTGGTGATCGAGGCCATCGCTGAGCGCATGGATCTCAAGACCGGCCTGTTCGCCCGCATCGCCCCTTATCTGGGCAAGCGCGCGGTGTTGGCCACCAATAGTTCAGGGCTGAGTGTCGATCGTATGGCCGAAGCCCTGCCCGAGGGTCTGCGGCATCGTTTCTGCGGAGTGCATTTTTTCAATCCGCCCCGGTATATGCACTTGGTGGAACTGATCCCCTCCCAGCATACCGACCCTGGGGTGGTGGACCGCCTGGAGACGTTTCTGGTGTCCACCTTGGGTAAGGGCGTGGTCCGGGCCAAGGACACCCCCAACTTTATCGCCAACCGCATCGGGGTGTTCTCCATGGTGGCCGCCATGCACCATACCCAGCAATTCGGTATGGCCTTGGACGAGGTGGACGCCCTGACCGGCCCGGCCATTGGCCGACCCAAGAGCGCCACCTACCGCACCGCCGACGTGGTGGGCCTGGACACCCTGGGCCATGTGGTCAACGGCTCCCGGGAAGTACTGGCCGACGACCCCTGGCAAGCGCGGCTGCGCTTGCCGGACTGGCTGGAGAAACTCATTGCCGCCGGCGCCCTGGGCCAGAAAACCGGAGCCGGCATTTACCGCAAGCAGGGCAAGACCATCCAGGTGCTGGACCTGGCCAGTGGCGAGTACCGACCCATGGCCCCCCAGGTGGACCCGGCAGTGGGGGAGATACTGGCCATCCGCGACCCGGCCGAGCAGTTCGCCGCCTTGCGGGCCAGCGACCATCCCCAGGCCCGGTTTTTGTGGGCCATCCACCGGGACGTGTTCCACTACGCCGCCTATCTGCTCGAGGAGATCGCCGACAACGCCCGGGATCTAGACCTGGCGGTGCGCTGGGGGTTCGGCTGGCGGCGGGGACCGTTGGAAATCTGGCAGGCCGCAGGCTGGCGGCAGGTGACCCAGTGGATCAATGAGGACATCCAGGCCGGCGAGGCCCTGAGCGATGCGCCCCTGCCCGACTGGGTGGGGGAGATCAAGGCTGTTCATACCTCCAAAGGCTCCTGGTCGGCGGCGGACCGGACCTACAAGGCCCGCTCCCATTTGCCCGTCTATCAGCGCCAGTTGTTCCCGGAAACCGTGTTGGGGGAGACCCGCCCAGACCTGGGAACCACGGTCCTGGAAACCGACGCCGTCCGGCTGTGGCACGGGGGCGACGCCATCGCGGTGCTGAGTTTCAAGTCCAAGCAGCATGTGATCGGCGACGACGTGCTGGCGGGGGTGAACCAGGCCCTGGAGCGGGCGGTCCGGGATTTCCGGGGGCTGGTGATCTGGCACCCGGAGCCGCCGTTCAGCCTGGGGGCCAATCTCCAGAAGCTGGCCCCGGTGGTCCAGGCCGGGGACCGGGCTGCCCTGGAGCAAGCGGTGAGTCGCTTCCAGGACACCGCCCTGGCCCTGCGCCAGGCGCCGATTCCGGTGGTGGCCGCAGTCCAAGGCATGGCCTTGGGAGGCGGCTGCGAGTTTCTGCTCCACTGTGACCGGGTGGTGGCGGCCCTGGAGAGCTATATCGGCTTAGTGGAACTGGGGGTGGGGTTGATCCCCGCCGGCGGCGGCAGCAAGGAGCTAGCCCGCCGCGCCGCCCTGGCCGCCGGGGAGGGGGATATCTTCCCGTATCTGCGCCGCCACTTCGAGACCGTGGCCAAGGCCGTGGTGGCCAAAAGCGCCGAGGAGGCCCGCCGCTTGGGCTTTTTGCGGGACGCGGACCCCATCGTCATGAACCCCCATGAGCTCCTGTACGTGGCCAAGGCCCAGGCTTTGGCCTTGGCGGAAGCGGGTTATCGCGCGCCCCTGCCCCGGCCCATCCGGGTGATTGGCCGGGACGGCATCGCCAATCTCAAGATGATGCTCATCAATATGGCGGAAGGGGGGTTCATTACCGAGTACGACTATTTCGTGGCCAGCCGCCTGGCCGAGGCCCTGGGCGGCGGCGATGTGGACCCGGGCAGCGAGGTGAGCGAGGACTGGCTTTTGAAACTGGAGCGGGACGCCTTGGTGGACCTGGCCCTGAACGAGAAAACCCAGGCCCGCATCGCCCATACCCTCAAGACCGGCAAGCCCCTGCGTAACTGACGGAGACGCCCATGAGCAAACAAATTCAGGATGCCTATATCGTCGCCGCCGTGCGCACGGCGGTGGGCAAGGTTCGGGGCGCTTTCCGCCACACCCGGCCCGACGACCTGCTGGCCCACGTTATCCGCGGCGCCGTGGATCGCTGCCCAGGGCTGGATCTCAACACTATCGACGATGTGATCGTGGGCTGCGCCATGCCCGAGGCCGAGCAGGGCCTGAACGTGGCCCGCACCGGCCTGCTGCTAGCCGGGCTGCCGGACACGGTGCCAGGCATGACCGTCAACCGCTTCTGTTCTTCGGGGGTGCAGACCATCGCCCTGGCCGCCGACCGCATCCGTCTAGGAGAGGCCGAGGTAATGATCGCCGGGGGCGCCGAGTCCATGAGCCTGGTGCCCATGATGGGCCATAAGCCCGCCATCAACCCCGAGGTGGTGGCCGACGCCCGGTTGCGAGGCGTGGCCTTCGGCATGGGGCTGACCGCCGAAAAAGTCGCCGAGCGCTGGCAAGTGTCCCGGGAGGACCAGGACCGCTTCGCCGCCGAGTCCCACCATAAAGCCCTGCAAGCCATCCAGCAGGGCCAGTTCCAGGACGAGATCCTGCCTTATACAGTGCGCTCCCGCAGCCCCGCCCCGGACAATACCGGGATACAGCTCCGGGAGCGGGTGATGGATACGGACGAGGGACCGCGTCCGGGCACCAGCCTGGAGGGCCTGGCCAAGCTGAGGCCGGTGTTCGCGGCCCGGGGCACGGTCACCGCCGGCAACAGCTCCCAGATGAGCGACGGGGCCGGGGCGGCGGTGCTGATGAGCGAGCGCATGGTCAAGTCCCTGAATCTCCAGCCCCTGGCCCGGTTCGTGGGTTATGCCGTGGCCGGCGTGCCCCCGGAGATCATGGGCATCGGACCCAAGGAAGCCATTCCCCGGGTGTTGAAGCGGGTGGGCCTGACCACCGCCGATCTGGATTGGATCGAGCTGAACGAAGCCTTCGCCGCCCAGAGCCTGGCGGTGATCCGGGACCTGGACCTGGACCCGGCGCGGATCAATCCCCTGGGGGGCGCCATCGCCCTGGGTCACCCTCTGGGGGCCACCGGCGCCATCCGCATGGCCACCCTGGCCCATGGCCTGCGCCGCCGGGGCGGGAAATACGGCATGATTACCATGTGCATCGGCACCGGCATGGGCGCGGCAGGGGTATTCGAGGCCCTCTAGCCATGGCCGTCCAGTGCCAGTTTCAGCTAGGACGGATGGCCGACGCCATGGCCATCGCCCAGTCATCCCGGGGTCAGATCGAGCAGGGTCTGAGTTGGCGCTGGACTCCGGCCCGGGTGGCGCGAGAGCTGCGCAACCCCGATAGCGTGGTGCTTTGCGCCCGGCTGTATCAGCGGCTGGCGGGTTTCGCCATCATGCATTTTGGCTGGGAGGAGGCCCATTTGCTGCTGTTGGCGGTGGACCCGACCTATCGCCGCATCGGCATTGGCCGGGGAATGCTGGAGTGGCTGGAAAAATCCGCCCGGGTGGCGGGCATCGCCACGATGTATCTGGAAGTGCGCGCCGCCAATCGCGGCGCTGTCGCCTTTTATCGCCGCCTGGGTTTTCTGGAGCGGCAGCGCTTGCCCGGCTATTACGACGGCTTGGAAACGGCGGTGCGCATGGCCAGGGAATTGCGGGCGAGTGGTTGAGGCAAGCTAGGTGGCCATGGTGTAGGATTATGCCCATATCCGGCGACGGCCAGGGCCGGACAGCCAGCAACCCAGAACCCTAGTCGTGAAGCCACGCCATGGATACTACCCACAGCCCGTCCAAGGATCAGACCACCCTGGTGCATCGCGCGGTGTCCAAGTATTGCCTGCGGGGTTTGTCCGGGAACACCGCCGGTAAGGTGTTTCCCCTCAAGTCCCAGACTGTGGTGGGGCGGCGGGAGGAGTGTGATATCGTCTTGGACGATCCGGGTGTCTCCCGCCACCACGCCGTCCTGGAGGTTAACGGCGAGGCGGTGATTCTCAAGGACTTGAATGCGTCCAATGGCACGTTCGTCAATGGCCGACAGATTCGCATCGTGGCCTTGAAGGCCGGGGACGAGCTGGCCTTCGACGAACTGCGGTTTGTTTTCGAAGAAGCGGGCAAGCGGTCGACCGAACCCTCGCCGTTCCTGCCTCCGGCGCCGGGCCAGTCGCCGTCCGATACCCTGACCCGGGAACCAGTGACCGGTCTGTTTCGGACCTCTGGGGAAGCCTCATCTTTTATAGGGTGGCCTGCGGCCATTGCCATCCTGTTGGCATTGCTGATGGTGTTATTTTGGCTGTACTAGCGCCGTTCAGCGAGGGGCTACACAGGCAGCAAACAGGAGAAAACCATTGAAGATCAGCGAACCGGGTGTGCTGATCCACGCTTTCGCCGTGACCAACGGCGGGGTTGCCTTTACCCTGGCCAACACCGCCGTTGGGGATACCATGCTGGTGTCGGGACTGACCTTCTACATGATCCATCGGCTGGGCAAGCTGTATCAGGTGGAGGACGTGAACGCCAAGCAGATCGTCAGCCAGTGCCTGGCCTATTACGCCGCCCCTTATCTGACCGGCAAGCTGCTGTTCTGGCTGCCGGGTATCGGCAACTGGGCCAACGCCGCCACCACTGTGTTACTCACCGAAACCGTCGGTTGGTCCTGCGTGACGCTGTTCAGCGCCGGACAGCGGCCCGAGGACCTTTCCCAACAAGAATGGAAAACAGTATTGGACGGCGCCAAGGCCAAGGCCAAGGCCAGCCAGGCGGAGAACAAGCGGTTGCTGAAAAAAATGTCCGCCGAGGAGCGCAAGGAGGCCAAGGCGATTACCGAACAACTGCGGGATGAGGCGATCTCCGAAGAGGAAAAGGAACGCTTGCTTGAAACCTTGACCGAGCTGTACCAGCGACTCCGGGACCGCTAGCTATAATTTAAGGCAAGGGATTGTCACAATCCGTCAGGAAGACCACATCTAGGCCATCGACCATGAACCGAATCTTCGCGCTGGTCCTGATCGGGCTGTTCAGGCCAGGGTCACGTCGGGTTTTGTGCTGCCTGTTTTGTGGGCTTTTGGCAGTGCCATCAATCGCCTCGGAAACCCAATCCCCAGGGGAGTTGTCGGTCAGTGGCAGGCTGGGTCTGTTGAGCATCGAAGCTCGCCAGGTGCAGGGCGGCGCGCTCATCCATGAAATCCAGCGCCGGACCGGCATGTTGATTGTGGCTACCCCTTTGCCCGGGCCGGTGACCCTATCGTTTCGGGATCTACCCGTCAAACAGGCGTTCAGGCGGATGTTCGGTTCCGGGACGAGTTTCGTCCTGTATTATCCCGGCCCGGTCACCACCCCCCTGGTACTGTCGTTTCCCGCCCGAGCCTGGATTCTTCCCCAATCGCGGCAGGGGGTGACTGCCCGGACTGGCTGGAAAGCCATGAACAGCTTCGTCCAAATGGCCTACGCCGAGGATCCAGCGACCCGGATTTACGGCCTCTCGGAGTTGGCCAACAACGGCAAGGTGGATGAACATATGGTCGTCTCGGCCCTTTGGGACGCCGTGTCGGCCCGGGACATCAACGTCAAGACCTATGCCATCCAGACCTTGATCAAACGGGGCGGCGGCGAGGGCTTGCGCTATGCCTGGCTGGCGCTCCAGGACCCCGAACCCTCCATCCGCATGCTGGCCATCGAAGGCGCCCGCTCCCACGCCAACGCCCGGCCACTGCTCCAGCAGGCCCTGTCCGACCAGGATGGTGGGGTTCGCACCCTGGCCGCCGCGCTCCTGAAGGTGTGCCTGCGCCAACCCCGCTGCGCCGGCTAGAAAGGCTCACTCAATGCACCCTTACGCTGCAAGGGCTTGTCCCAAGCGGATGTGCTACATTTGTATTGCATATTGTGTTACACGAGGAGTCCTGATGGAAAC
The DNA here is from genome assembly GCA_964597315.1 of uncultured Candidatus Competibacteraceae bacterium. GTDB lineage: Bacteria > Pseudomonadota > Gammaproteobacteria > Competibacterales > Competibacteraceae > CAZQXD01. Next base: position 12,365 of record CAZQXD010000068.1, on the reverse strand, counting down.
CATTTCTCTGCGCCTGCCCTCTACCCTGGTCCAGCGGCTGGAGAAGGAACTGTCCCTATCCCAGCGCTCCCGCTCGCAACTGCTGCGCGAGGCGCTGGAGGATTATCTGGCGCGACGGGAGCGGGCGCGCCTACTGGAGGAATTCCAGGCCGAGGCGGCTGCACTGGACCGGGGTGAGCTGACGGAACTGGCGGCGGACTTCGCCGCAGCCGAGACCGAAGCGCTGGAAAGGGCGGAGAAGGTGTGAGGCGGGGTGAAGTCTGGACCGGCAATCTCAATCCCAATCGGGGCGCGGAAGTCGGCAAGATTCGCCCAGTCCTGATCCTCCAGGAGGATGCCCTGACGGCTGCCGGGCTGCCTACCCTGGTGGTGCTGCCGCTGACCACCCAGGTCCGCCCCGCCCTGCAACGGCTGCGGATAGGGATTCCCGCCCGTGACCGGCTACGCCAGGACTGCCAGATTATGGTAGACCAGCCGCGCACCCTGGATCGCCAGCGCTTGGCCGACGGTCCCCTAACGGTAATCACGGTGGAGGAACTGGGCCGTGTGGAACAGGGTCTGCGATTCCTACTGGGCCTGATCTGACGATAACGCATGTTGGCCATCGAAGGCGCCCCAACGCCCGGCCCCTGCTCCAGCAGGCCCTGTCCGACCAGGATGGTGGCGTTCGCACCCTGGCCGCGGCGCTCCTGAAGGTCTGTCTGCGCCAACCCCGCTGCGCCGGCTAGGGCGGCTCAATAGGGCCGGTTATTGTCGTCCCAACCGATATAGCCATGCCCCATCCAGTCTTTCAGGCGCAGCGTCTCATTGGTCAGATAGCGACCGTAGACCTTTTTTTCGAAAGCCCGTCCGGCCTCGAAGGAATGGTGCTGATCGTCGGCCGTGAAATCCCCCCAATGCACCATCTCATGGAGAATCTTCGATTCCACCAGCAAATGGGCATCCACGATGATATGGTCCAGCTCCCCAGGCAGGCCCTGTATGCCTCCGGCCGGTCCCTGACTGTTGAAACTTTCGAACTGCAAGGCGATGGTGGTATTGACGAATACGACTTCCCGAGCCTTGCCAGGGTCGTAGATACCGTACAGCCCGGGTCTTAATGGGGTGACTTTCAACACCGGCAGCATATCCCAAGTCAAGGCCCGCTTGGCCGCCGCCGGGGTCAATTGGCCGAAATCCATGAACTTGGCGAAGACCTGGGGTTTTTTCTGGGGCAGCTTGCAGATATGGTTTTTGACGAACTGGGCCAAATAGGGATAAAACGAAATATCTTCCTCGACCATCATGACCATGGCATTCTCCCGCCCCCTGGGGCAACGGTTTGAAGGTGAACAGGCGTCGGGAACCGGCCATGGCCCCGGGTGATCCTGCTCTTTAGTCTGCCGCCAAGGGGCTTCAGGGGGATGTCGTTTTGCTAGGGTTTTGTTTCAATGGTTTCTGATGTGCGAAATTGATACCCACATTCCCATCCCTGGAGGTATCAGGTTGACGAGGTCTATGCCTCGGTAGAAGCCTTCTATCGCGCATTGCCTTGGGGGCAAGACTGAGCTACCGCGCAAGGGAATGACCCACCCCGGCTTCAGCGCCCCAGCGCCTCCCGCACCCCCTGGACCATGGTCGCCACCTCCCGCTCATCCACCTTGTCGGCGTCCATCCCCATGGCCCGCTCCACCAGTCCGCGCCATTCCGCCAGCAGCTCCGGGTTGACCGCGCCCGCTTCGCCAGCCGCCGCCAAGGCCGCGTTCAGCTCCTCCATGCGCTGCGTCCCCGCCCCGCCGGGTTCCTCCACGCCGGCCCCCTGGCAGCGTTGGCGCAAGTCCTGCTCCAGGGCTGCGGCGGCGATCAGCGTGGCCGCCCAGCCTAGGCCCAATTCCCGGGCGCGCTCGGCCATGTGGATCAGTCCCGAAAAATCCCGGGTCTCGGTACCGTTCCATAAAAACTCCTCCAACACCCCTGCGGCATAGGCGTCGGGCATTTTGGTCACCAGGTCATCCATGAACAACACTTGGTCCAGATGGGGCGTCCACCAGAAATTCAGAGAGATGGACACCTCCAGGGCCTTCATCTGGTGCCACCAGTTGGGGGGCAGCCAGAGCATATCTCCCGGCTCCAGCACCCCGCTCAGGGGGCGGGCCTCGCGAAACAGGGGAAACCGGTCGTAGTCCGGGTGTTCTATGTCTAACAAACTGTGTTCCCGAAGGTCGATCCAGTCCGTGGGACCGTCCCCGGCGGGGTAGAGATAAGGCGTCTGATCGGGAGAAAACAAGGTCACCTGCTTGCGTCCTTTCACCTGGGCCAGGAAATTACTGGTCCAGTCGAAGTGCAGGGCGGTGACGCAGCCGGACCCCCCATACCAGAAATGATTCATGGTGATGCGCTCCGGGTCGCCGATCAGGGCCGGGGGGTCGAAATCGGCCAGCAGTTCAGGAAACAGCTTGGGCACCGACACATTACGCAGATAACAGCGCCGACCAGCCGGATCGTGAATTTCCGCCGCTGCCTGGAGAAAGCCCATTTCGGCCCGGCCGGTGTTGCGCTCCTTGCCCAGGGCGGTATAGGTCATAAAGCCGTCGTGGCTGTAATCCACCGGCACCACCCGCTCTCCCAGCAGGGACTCGAAATAGTCCCGGTTCCAGCGGCGCAAGGCGGGCCAGTGGTTCACGGCGCCGCGAATCACCAGGGGGCGATTGCCCCGGTAATAATCCCGGACGAAATCCGCTTCGGGCAGTTCGGTCAGGTGGCGGACGGGAAGGGTATCGGACATGGGCGTTTCTCCTTATTGGGCAGCGGCGGATAACGGGTTCAGGGTGTCGGCCAAGGCATCGGCCAAGCGGTCTAGCCCGACTTCCAGCAACTCGGATTCGATGGTCAGGGGCGGCATCACCTTGATGATCTCGTCCCGGGGGCCGCAGGTCTCCAGGAGCAGGCCCCGGCGATAAGCGGCGGCGGCCACCTCGGCGGCCAGTTCCGGGGGCGTCAGGCGCAAACCCCGCAGCAGGCCCCGGCCCCGCACCTGGGGGTCGAGGCCTGGGTGAGCGGCGGCCAGTTCCCCCAACCGCGCCGCCAGCCGCTCCCCCAGGGCCTCGGTGCGGGCTTGGAAATCCGGGGTCCGCCAGAACTGTTCCAGCGCCCGCGCCCCGGCCACGAAGGCCAGGTTGTGGCCCCGGAAGGTGCCGTTATGCTGGCCAGGCCGCCAGCGGTCCAGTTCCGGGCGGATCAGCAACAGGGACAAGGGCAGCCCCAGGCCGCCAATGGATTTGGACAGGCATACCAGGTCCGGCGTCAGCCCCGCCGGTTCGAAGCTGAAAAACGGCCCAGTGCGCCCGCAGCCGGCCTGAATATCGTCTACGATCAACAGCATGCCGTGGGTTCGGCAGAGCCGTTCCAGGCGGCGTAGCCACTCCGGGCTAGCGGTGTTGAGTCCCCCCTCGGCCTGGAGGGTTTCCACGATCACCGCCGCCGGGAGGTCCAGACCGCTGCCCGGATCGTCCAGGGCCGCCCCCAGAAACCCCAGCCCGTCGCCCCCCGGATAGCCCTCGTAGGGCAGCCGCGTCACCTGCTCCAGGGGCAGCCCGGCCCCGGCCCGTCGGGTCCGCCCCCCGGTGGCCGCCAGCGCCCCCAGGCTCATGCCATGAAAGGCGTTGGTGAAGGCCACCACGTTGGTCCGGCCAGTGACCAGCCGGGCCAGCTTCAGGGCCGCCTCCACGGCATTGGCGCCGGTGGGACCGGTGAACTGCACTTTGTAGCGCAACCCCCGGGGGGCCAGGATGATATCCTCCAGCCGTTCCAGAAAATCCCCCTTGGCGCGGGTATGCAGGTCCAGGGAATGGACCACGCCCCCGGCCCGCAAGTAGTCCATCACCGCCGCCACCAGGGCCGGCGGATTATGGCCATAGTTCAAGGCCCCGGCTCCGGCCAGAAAGTCCAGATAGGAGCGGCCCTCCGTATCAGTCAGCACGGCGTTGGCGGCGCTTTCGAAGACTGTCGGGAAATGGCGGCAGTAATAGCGAACTTCGGATTCCAGATCGTCAAAAATGGACATGCTGTACAAGCTCCTTAAAAGCCGAAAAAGGCCGGGTGGCCTTGTCGGCGCGGGGGGAAGGCGGCAGGCTCAAAACCTCACCGCCCCCCGCCCAGCTTGCGGGACAGCCGCGCCAGATCGGCCCGCTTCAGGCCGGTCCCAGAGACCGTCGCGCTCTGGCCCCGGTCCAGCAACGCGACCAGGGCGTCGGCGTAGGCTTGGGCCAGATCCTCGATGCTATCTTCCCGGTGCAGCGCCCGGCTGTACGTCCATTCCAGGCGTAGGCGGCCATCCGCCACCAGGCCGTTGACCTCGATAAGCTGTTCCCGCCGCTCCCGGGGATCGTGAACCGGCCCCAGGGACTCCGGGGCGGGTCCCAGTAGGGGGTGGGCGTGCTTGGCGTCGAAGCGACCCAAATAATTAAAGGACAGTTCCGGCTCACCGGCGCCGGTCAGGCGGCAACGGATTGCCGGGTCCGGGTGGTGATAGCGCAACAGCCCATAGCCCAGGCCGTTGCCCGGGAGCGCCCCCAAGGCCCGGCGCACCCTGTCCAGGGCGTCCCCGGAGTCGGTGGGGTCCGGGATCTCCAGGCGCAAGGGATACAGGGTGGTAAACCAGCCCACGGTCCGGGATAAATCCAGGTCCGGTTCCAGCTCCTCCCGGCCATGGCCTTCCAGCAGCACCCGCAGGGCCGACTCGCCGCTCCAGCGGCTCAGAGCCAGGGCCAGGGCCGCCAGCAGCAGTTCCTGGATGCGTGTTCCGGGGGCGGTCAGCAAGCGCCGGGTATCCTCGGCGCTCCACTGCCGGGCCACCTGGGCCGTGGAGCCAATGGTGCTGGTTTCGGGAGCGACGGGGTAGTCCAGGGGCAGGGTCGCAACCGGCTGGGCCTGTTGCTCCCAGAATCCAATCTGATCCGCCAGTTCCGGGGTGCGGGCATGGGCCGCCAGCAACTCCGTCCAGCGGCCCCAGGACAGGGCTGGGGGCGGCGGGGCTTGCCGGTCCCCCCCATAGGCGGCCACCATATCCTCCAGCAGAATCCGCCAGGACACCCCGTCCACCGCCAGATGATGGGCCGCCAGCAATAGCCGACCCGACCGCTCCGGTCCCCGGTTGAACCAGGCGACCCGCAACAGCGGTCCCCGTTCCGGGTCCAGGGTGGTTTGCAGCCTGGCGCAATGGGCTTCCAGGCGGCGGCGCTGGTCGTCGGCCTCCAGTCCGGTCAGGTCCACGGTCTCGAAAAAGGGGTTGTCCTCCCGATCCGCCACCTGCTGAATCCAGCCCGCCCCCTCCCGGCGGAACCTCAGCCGCCAGGCGGCGTGGGTAGCCACCAGGGCCGCCAGGGCCTGCTCCAGCCGGGCCGGGTCCAGGTCCGGGGCGGTCTTGAGCAGGAGGGACTGATTGAACCAGCTCCAGTCCGGCAAATCCCGCTGGAAAAACCACTGTTGAATGGGGGTCAAGGGCAGCGGCCCGGTGGGTTCCACCGCCTCGCTTTGGGGAGGGGCGGCGGCGGCGGCCACAGTCGCCAGTTCGGCCACGGTCTGGTGTTGGAAAAGCTGCCGGGAGCTGAGCCGCAGCCCGGCCCGGCCCGCCCGGGATACCACTTGGATGGCCAGGATGGAATCGCCTCCCAGTTCGAAGAAATTATCGTGGATGCCCACCCGTTCCAGGCCCAGTACCTCGGCCCAAATGGTCGCCAGGGTGTGTTCTCCAGGGTTGCGGGGGGCGGCGGCCCCAGGGGCGGTCGGGACCGGCTCGGGCAGGGCGTTCCGGTCCACCTTGCCGGTAGTGGCCAGGGGCAGTTCAGCCAGCAGCAGCATCTGGGCGGGCAGTAGATAATGGGGCAGACGGTCCTTGAGATAGGCCCGCAACGCCGAGGCGTCCGGGGCCGGATCGCCCCCAGTCGTCGCATAGGCGACCAGAACCGGTTCCCCGGCCTGCTCCCGCACCGCCGCCACCGCCTCCCGCACCTGGGGGTGAGCGGCCAGCACCGCCTCGATCTCCCCCGGCTCCACCCGGAAACCCCGGAGCTTGAGCTGCCGGTCCAAGCGGCCCAGGACCTCCAAATCGCCGTCGGCTCGGCGCCGGGCGCGGTCGCCGCTGCGGTACAACCGAGCGCCGGCTTCGGTGGCGAAGGGATCGGGCTGGAAACGCTCGGCAGTCAGGGCGGGTCGACCCAGATAACCCCGGGCCAGGGTGGGGCCGCCCAGGCACAGTTCCCCAGCCACGCCGGGGGGCAGGGGTTGCAGATGCCGGTCCAGCACTGCGGCCCGGGCCTGGCCGAAGGGGCGGCCAATGGGCGTCGTGGTCAGGTCCGGCAGGGGTCGGGAACAGTCCCGGCAGGTGAGGGCCACCGTGGTTTCGGTGGGTCCGTAGGTGTTGAGCAGAACCGGTCGGGGGGCGCTATGCCACTGGGCTAGGCGCTGGGGTAGGGCAGCCTCGCCGCCGATGATGACCAGGCGTAGGGATGCGGGCAGGGCTGTCCCGGATCGCTCCAGATGGGCGCTCAACCGGTGCCAGAAGGCGGTGGGCAGGTCCAGCACCGTCAGCCGCCGTTCCCGGCAGCCCTTCAGAAAGGCTGGTAGGTCCGCCAGCATCACCTCGTCCCGCAGCACTAGGGTGGCCCCGGCGGCCAGGGTGGGGAAGATTTCCTCGGCGGCGGCGTCGAAGGACAGGGAGGCGAACTGCAATACTCGGTCATCCCGGCGGATGCCGTAGCGCTCCAGGGCGGCGCGGGTGAACCCGGCCAAGGCGGCGTGGGAGACCATCACCCCCTTGGGCCGACCGGTGGAACCGGAGGTGTAGATGACATAGGCCAGTTGCCCCGGATGGGGGGCGGGCAGGGGACCACCGGGGTCGGGCAGGGCATCCAGGCTCTCCAAGGTCAGCACCCGGGCCGGGCCGGTGGGCAGGGCGGCGAGCAGGGAGGGTTGGGTGAGCAACAGCGTCGCCCCGGCGTCGGCCAGCACCTGGGCCATGCGGGTGGCGGGCCAGGCCGGGTCCAGGGGCAGATAAGCCCCCCCGGCCTTGAGAATGGCCAGCAGGGCCAGAAGCTGATCCAGGGACCGCTCGGCGCACAGGCCGATCCGGGTTTCTGGACCCACCCCCAGGCCCCGCAGCCGCCGGGCCAGGGCGGTGGTTCGGGCATCCAGCTCCCCATGGGAGAGGGATCGTTCCTCGTCCTCCATGGCCGTGGTCCGGGGATCGGCGGCGAACAAGTCCAACACCGTGGCCGGCGCCGGGAGCGTTTCCGAAGGCCAGTCAGCCAGAACATGGCGCCGCTCCGCCCCATCCAGCAGGGGCAGCCGGGATAGGGCTTGATCCGGGTTCGCCACCGCCGCCCCCAGCAGTCGTTCGAAACGGGCCGCCAGCCGTTCCACGCTGATGGACTCGAACAAGTCCCGGCTATACTCCCAGGCGCTCCCCAGGACCGGCCCGTCCTCCCACACGTCCACGGCCAGATCGAATTTGGCCACCCGCCGCGCCAAGGGCAGTAATTCCAGGGTCACATCCCCCAGGGCCAATTCCAGTCGGGGCGGGCGTTGCCAGGCGAACATCACCTGAAACACCGGATTACGGCTCAGATCCCGCTTGATTTGCAGCTCGTCCACCAGTTTTTCGAAGGGCAGCTCCTGATGGGCAAACGCCCCCAGGGCCGTGGCCCGGACCCGGGCCAGCAGAGTGCGGAAATCCGGGTCACCGGACAGGTCCAGGCGCAGGGCCAGGGTGTTGACGAAAAAGCCGATCAAGGGTTCCAACTCGGCCCGGGGGCGATTGGCCACCGGGCTGCCCACCACCAGATCGTTAAGGCCGGTCAAACGATGCAGCAACACCCCGAAGGCCGCCAGCCCCACCATGAACAGGCTGGTCCCCGACTGCCGGGCCAGGGTCTTGAGCGGGCCGGTCAGGGCCGGGTCCAAGGTCCGGCACACCACGCCCCCAAGTCCGCTGGAGCGGGGCGGCCGGGGCCGGTCTGCGGGCAGTTCCAGCAAGGCCGGGGCGGCGGCCAAGTGTTCCCGCCACCAGCCTGCCAGGCGCTCCAGTTCCGGCCCTTGCAGGGTCTGGCGCTGTTGCCGGGCGTAATCGGCATAGCCCAAGGCCAGGGGCGGCAGGCTCGGGGGGCGGCCCGCCGCCAGGGCCGGATACAGGGCCGCCAGTTCCCGCAGAAACACCCCCAGGGACCAGCCGTCAGACACGGCATGGTGTACGGTGAGCAACCAGCGATGGTCATGCTCCCCCAAGCGCAGCAAGCGGCAGCGGAACAGGGGCGCTCGGCCCAGGTCGAAGGGCAGGCGCTGTTCTTGATCCGCCAATTCCGCCACCCGCTCGGCCTGGCGCGCCGGGGATAGGGGGGACAAGTCCTCCACCGGCAGGAGGATTTCCGGGTCCGGCTCGGTTTCCTGCCAGACCTGGCCATCCCGCTCCACCAGTCGGCTTCGCAAGACCCCATGGCGTTGGGCGATGGCCTTCAGGCAGGCGTGGAGCGTCTCGGGCCGTAGGGGACCCCGCAGCCGCTGTAGGGCGGTCATGTTGTACAACCCGCCCCCCTCCAGTTGCTCCAGAAACCACAGCCGTTGCTGGCCGAAAGAGGCCGGGCAGGGCGACTCCCGCTCTCGCAGCAGCCGGGCCAGCAGGGCGCGTTTTTCGGTGGGGTTTAGGTGAGACAGGGCATCGCTCATGGGTGGGCTTTCAAGGTGGTGGCGCTGGCAGGCACGTGGAAGTCCAGCACCCAGTGACGGAAATTGAGGGTGCAGCGAGGGGCGTCCGGGCCGTTCATGGCATTGCAGAAAAACACCGTGGTCTTGCCGTGTTCGAACTTGCCGCAGACGCTACGCCCCTGGAAATCCTCGGCCAGGGACAGCAGTCCAGGGGGCGGGACCTCAAAGTAGAAATGACGCTGAAAGAACCCCACCTCGGACCCAAAAGTCACCCGCTCGCAGTCATGGCTCAGGGGCGGATGGAGGCGATACCCCGCCAGTTCGTCCAGGCGCTGTCCCGGGATCAGCCCGAACAAGGAAGCGAAGCGTTCGATGGCTTCTCCGTGCAGCAGCACCGGCAGCAGGCCCTTGGCCAGCCAGTGCCGCAGCACCTCCAGCTCGGTGGAACTCAACACCGCCGGGTCCAGGTCCAGGGACACCAGATCGGCGTCTGGGTGGGGTTGTTCCCGCAACTGGAACAGTGACTGCCGTTGCAGGTGGACGATCCGGGGACGCTGTCCCCCCACCACCGCCGGTTCCATGGCCGACAGCACCTCCGGGGGAATGGCCGGGGCGGCGGCGCTCGGCAGGCTCGATAGCAGCAGGCATAGACACAGGGCCAGACCGCCCACCGACCGCCCACTCATGATCGCGCCCACTCCCCACCCAGCAGCGCCGCCAGGGCCGCTTCCACCTCCCTATCGGATAAGGCCGCCACTTGGGCCTCTGGATTGGCGTCGCCGATCAGGCCATAACCCAGCTCCGCCGCCAGGGCGCGGGTCGGCTCTCCCAGAAAATCCTCCCGGTAGGTCTGCCGCCATGCCTGTGCCGCCCCAGGCTCGATGGCCTGGCGTTGGTGGAATTTGAGATCCCCCAGGGGCCGGGCGCCCTCCCTAAGACCGCCGGTCATGCGTTGCCGAGGGTCGGCGTAGGGGGTCAGCAGGGCCTCGTGAAAGTCCAGTTCCAAAAACCGGCAAACGTCATCCATGACCTCTCGGGGACGGCTTACCAGGTCTTCAAAGCGCAGCCACAGCCGTCGTTCCTCGGGAAGGGTTCTGGCGAAGGCCCGTAGATTGTCATAGCCGTTAAGCCACAGCAGTTCCGCCAGTTGCCGACGGGTCCAGGGCAGGGTCCGGCGTTCGGCGTCGGGCAGCAGCAAGTCCATGCGGGCCTCCTCGTAGGAATGGATCATGCCGTAGGGATGGCGGGACAAGAACAGATAGCGGGGTTGCTCGAAGGCCGCCTCGGCCCGTTCCAGCACCGCCAGGTCATAGACCGTATCCGGGGACTTATCCACCAGCCGCCGTTCTCCCGCCAGGGCTTGCAACTCCCGGAACAGGGCCAGGGTGGATAGATTCTCGGCCTCCCGCTCGGCCAGCCAGGCCCGGGCCGTCTCGGCGTCGCTGTTCGTGAGTTGTCGGTAGGCCAGGGCCGGGCCGTCCAGCAGGGAAGGATCAGCTGTGGCGGCCCGGCGCTCGGCCA
>CAZQXD010000068.1:0-2068 GCA_964597315.1 uncultured Candidatus Competibacteraceae bacterium | reverse complement strand
CACCCGCAGCAGGGTGGAGCCGGTGCGGGGCGGGGCCAACAGAAACACCGCTGGGGGATTTTTCTCCGCCGGGGCCGGGTCCGAGACCGGGTCCGAGACCGGGTCCGAGACCCGCCGGGGCAGCCGCTGGCGTAGCGCCTCCAGGTCGGCTGCGGTGAGCGCTGGGGCCGGGGTCGCGTGGTCCGTGGCCGCGCCGTCCAGCCGGGCCGCAGCCAGGGGATAATGCGCCCGCAGATAACCGGTCAGCCGCGTCACGCTGGGAGCTTCAAACAGGGCCGCCACATGGACGGTTTCCCCAAGCTGGTCTTGCAAGGCGTTGACCAGTCCCAGCCCCTTGAGGGAATCCCCCCCCAGCTCGAACCAGTCATCGTCGGTTCCCAAGCCCTGAAAGCCCAGGTGGTCTTCCCATAACCGGCACAGCAGGGTCTCCAGAGGCCCGGCTGGGGGCGTGAACGGCGCGCTCAGGGCCGGTCGGGGATGGCGGGTGGAGTCCGGTTCGCTCTGGCTCAATTCCTCCAGGGCCTCGGTCAGGGACCGATGACGGCGCCGGTAGCGGTCGTGGAGATCGTGGGTGGACACCAGCACCCGGGGCTGACCGGCGGCCAGCACCCGTAACAGCAACTCCGCCCCGTCCTCCGGCTCCAGGCCCTCTGTCTCCAGCCCCTGGTCCCGCAACCGGCCCAGGGTCTCGGGGACCGGGGTGTCCGCGGCCATGCCCACCCGCCGCCAACTGTCCCAGGCGATGGCCAGGGTGGGTCGGCCCTGAGCGTCGCGCCAGGCGGCGAATGCGTCCAGAAAAGCGTTGGCGGCGCAGTAGTCGGTCTGGCCATAGCCCCCCAGCAAGGTCGACAGAGACGAGCATAAAACCATGAAATCCAAGCGCCGGTCTCCGCAGACGGCATCCAGGGCCAGGGCGCCACGCACCTTGGGGACCAGCACCCGCCGGGCCTGGTCTGCGGTCTTGTGGGCCAGCACCCCGCCTCCAGCCACCCCGGCGGCGTGGATCACCCCATGTACCGGGCCGAACTGGGCCTCGGCGGTTTCCAGGGCGGCGGCAAGCCGGGATGGGTCGGAAACATCCGCCTGGAGTACCAGGACCTGACCGCCCAGGGATTCCAACTCCCGCAGCCGGGCCACCTTGGCCGCCAGCCCGGAGTCCAGGTCCGGGTCGTCCCAACGCGTCCGGGGCGGAAACGGGGACCGGCCCACCAGGGTCAGCCGGGCCTGAACCGTCTCCGCCAGCCGCCGGGCCAGGCTCAGGCCGATGCCCCCTAGCCCGCCGGTGAGCAGATAATGGCCTTGGGAGCGCAGCCGAGGGTGGGGAGCGGCGGCCTTGGGCAACCGGGCCGCCTCGAAAGTGGGCAGCCAGCGCCGCCCGCCCCGCCAGGCTGCCAGGGGCGGCTCCCCGGCGCTTGATTCCGAGAGCAGCAACCCTGGGTCCGGGTCCCCGGTGGGGTCCGGGTCCAGGTCAATGGCCCGACAGTTCAAATCCGGGTATTCCTGGGGTAGGGCCGCCAGCGCCCCCCACACGGTGGCCGAGGCGGGCCGGGCCACGGCGCCGTTGCCCCCATCCGAAGCGCCCCGGGTAATCACCGTCAGGCCCCGGGCCGTGGTCGGATCAACCGCCTGGAGCAAATACAGCAGGCGCAGAAAACCGGCCTCGGGGTACGGCTCGATGGGACCGGTGACGCAATACACCAGCCGCCGGGCCCTGGCCACCACCGGGTCCGCTAGCAGCGCCCGGTAGTCCTCCGGTCGGTCGGGATCGTACTGGAAGGCCCCTTCGCACAGGGGGGCGAACGCCGCCCCAGGACGGGCCGTGACCACGCTCAGACCCTGTTGCACAAGGGCCGCCGCCAGCCGCTCCCCCAGTTTGTCCCGATCCGAGATCAGCAGCCAAGGCCCCTCCGGGGCGTCCCCGACCGGGGCTGGAGCGGGCTTCCAATAGGGCAGATAGGTCCAGTCCTCTAGGGCCGCCCGTGGCCCCTGGGAGCGGGTGGGGGCGGCTTCGGACCCCGGCGGGTCGATCCAGTAGCGGCGGCGCTGGAAGGGATAGGTGGGCAGGGCC
>CAZQXD010000067.1:0-23307 GCA_964597315.1 uncultured Candidatus Competibacteraceae bacterium | reverse complement strand
AGTGCTGCGGCTGGGGATGCGCTGCTTTTCTGAGCTGCCTATCCGGCAGTGAACAGACAAGGCCGCGCATCGACGCGAGATGGACATTTCTGAGCTGCCTATCCGGCAGTGAACGAGGCTGTACTTTCGATCCGCGCTGTCCGGCGTTTTCTGAGCTGCCTATCCGGCAGTGAACGGTGCCCTTGTCGTGCTGATAGCCACAGTTCTTTTCTGAGCTGCCTATCCGGCAGTGAACTCGAGCAGGATGCGTGGCGTCACCTTCTTGCGTTTCTGAGCTGCCTATCCGGCAGTGAACACTAGCGCCCCCGGTGTCCAGGGGCGCGATGATTTCTGAGCTGCCTATCCGGCAGTGAACCCAAGCCACTAACGAGTAGGCATCCAGTCCTATTTCTGAGCTGCCTATCCGGCAGTGAACCAGTGTCCATCCTTCCCCTTCAAGATTTTCTATTTCTGAGCTGCCTATCCGGCAGTGAACTTGAACTTGACCCACCATATCTTGAATTGGATATTTCTGAGCTGCCTATCCGGCAGTGAACTAGAGATACTACTGGAAAACATCCTAGTTATCAAAGAACTTACCGCATTTACACCACTTTAACCCAAAATTTTAGCCCATTTTTAACCCATTGATTCTTATGGGCTAAAAAAAGTCCGAAAAAAAAGGGTCAAAACATCGGTGTGGGACCCTGGCTCAGGGTAGGGTCGCTGTCCTAGCCAGCCGTGGCGTGGTCCCGCATCCCCAGCAATCAATTCAGGGACGTCAGTAGGCGCCAAAGGGGAGGGCGGGGCTATGGGCCAACATACCGCCCCGCCAACCAAAAACCCCGCCAGTCACTTGGCGGGGTTTCGTTACATCATCCCATCAGTCCGGCCCGATCAGGCCGCCGATGCCGACTGTACCGAGTCGGCCACTTTCCGGTATTCCTCGATCTGGTCGAAGTTCATATACCGGTAGACCTCGTCCGACATGGAGCCTAGTTTGTTCATGACCTCCATGTATTCGTCCTGATTGGGAATCCGCCCCAGCATGGCGCTGACCGCCGCCAACTCCGCCGAACTCAGTCCGTAGCCCGTAGGGCGGGTCAAGCGCAGCGACCCGCCTTCCGGATGCTCATTCCAGGCTGAGCCTCCGCACCCGCTCCGGCGCGGCCCAATCCGCGGAATACATCCCCCGCTCCACGAAGCGCGAAAAGCTGGAATAGGGCCACTCCGCCGCCCGGCGAGCCCAGCCATGTTTGACGGGATTGTAGTGGATATAGTCCACATGGGCTTCGAAATCCCGTTCGTTCCGAATGACATGCTCCCAGAACCGCCGTTGCCAGATACCCCGTTCTCCCTTGCGGATACGCCGTTCCGACAACCGTTCGCCGGGTGGAATAGTGTGGGCGAAAAGAGCCTTGATAAGTCGCCAGCGGGTGGAGAAATCGGCATCGTCCGGCGGCAGGGTCCAGATGCAATGCAGATGGTCGGGGAGAACCACTATGGCGTCGATGCGAAACGGATATTTGTTGCGAATGGTGCGAAATGCCATGCGCAGGGTATCAATATGATTCACCAGTAGGGGGCGGTGTCGTTCGAGCAGGGCCACGGTGAAGAAATAGGTGGCGCCGGGGATGTGGGCGCGGAGGTAGTGGGGCATTGGTTTGGGGGATGGTTTCGGTTTGGAATCCTACGGACTACGGGCTGAACAAGGGCTATAACACGGAAGGCGGGTCGCTGCGCTCGACCCGCCCTACGGGCTGAATGGCTTGGCGGATCTTGGGCATGGCGGTGGCGTTCTTATGCAGGTTGATGTTCATACAGGGCCTTCGTCGATGATCATCTGCAACAGCTAGTGTGCCTGAAACAGAGGATAGCTCCTTTTAGATATGGAATCATCCGGGAGACACCTAGAAAGAAATATTTGTTCCAGACAATTCAACTATAAAAGTGTTTCTTACCAATCCTCCTCCTACAACGTTAATTCTATATGTGACATTAGATTCTGATTTTATAACGCCAATTTTCGGATGAACCCAATCGGTCCCTGATTCTTGATAATCATCAAACTCGGGATTTCCAGTTATAATGTACTGGATCTTATAAGCTTCAAATTTTCCGTAGGGGGTTTGCACTACCTCAACGCCAGTAACAGCATATTGCCTTGATATAGTTCTAGTACTATTAAGATATAACCCAATTCCACCAACTGTATACTGACCAGACCACGATACCCCAACCCCAAGAGGAGAGTGTATTATAGTTGGATAATCTCCCTGAACTATATTATCAATAACTGATATTATGCTTCCATTTTTATGTTGGATTAAGTTTTGTCTTTCGACAGCGGGGGTTTCTCCTTCGGGTGTTAATTCCAATGAAGCAGAAATATTTTTGGAATCACTATTATCTGATGTAATAAAAAACGTTTGCTTTAAATCACCAACAAGGCTCGTCTTACCGCTATTACTTTCTCTAGAAAGAGAAAATTCATAAATAATGAACTCACCAGTCGAATACTGATGAAGATTGTTTTGAGTAATAGTAACTACATTATTACTGCCCTCATTTTTAGCACTATCCTCACCATCACCTCCACCTCCACCTCCACATGAAACCACTATAAAGCACACCATTATCGAGAGTAATAAACTATAAATTTTATTAAATTCTTTCATAATTTAATCCTTTAAAAATTTTAATTCATGCATAGAGGGAATATGATCATATTTCTATCGATTGCAATATTTCGATTTTTATTATTCATCTGGTTTAACTGAAATGCCGATACTGCGTAGTATGAAGCCTCATCTGCTTGTCGCAATAGGTGTCATATTTCCTGGTCGGCATGCTGTAATTCATTTGATTTCACAGTCTCATGAATAAACAGGTGGCGCCGGGGACGAGGGCGCGGAGGTAGTGGGTCATTGGTTAGGGTGGGTAGTTTTGGTTTGGAACACGGAAGGCGGGTCGCTGCGCTTGACCCGCCCTACGGGCTACGGGCTGATAATAACCAAAAAGGGAAATACTCCATGTCCTGACACCCTCGTCTCGCGGACCTATTGCTTTGAGTTCCACGTCCAACTATAGCATTCTTCTCTGGGAATGCCGCCCCGCCAACCAAAAACCCCGCCAGTCTCCCGGCGGGGTTGGATAACTTCATCCCATCAGTTCAGCCCGATCAGGCCGCCGATACCGGCTGTACCGAGTCGGCTACTTTCCGGTACTCCTCGATCTGGTCGAAGTTCATATACCGGTAGACCTCGTCGGACATGGACCCCAGCTTATTCATGACCTCCATGTACTCGTCCTGATTAGGAATCCGCCCCAGCATGGCGCTGACCGCCGCCAGCTCCGCCGAACTCAGATACACATTAGCGCCCTTGCCCAAGCGGTTGGGGAAGTTACGGGTGGAGGTGGAAACCACCGTCGCCCCGTCCCGGACCCGGGCTTGGTTGCCCATGCACAAAGAGCAGCCGGGCATTTCCATACGAGCGCCGGAGCGGCCAAAGATGCCGTAATAGCCCTCGGCGGTCAGCATATTCTGATCCATCTTAGTGGGCGGGGAGATCCACAACCGCACCGGGATGTCATGCTTACCGTCCAAGAGCTTGCCAGCGGCCCGATAGTGGCCGATGTTGGTCATGCAAGAACCGATGAACACCTCGTCAATCTGGGTGCCCTGAACCTCGGATAGGGGTTTCACGTCGTCCGGGTCGTTGGGGCAAGCCAGCAGAGGCTCCTTAATCTCGGCCAGGTCGATTTCAATGACCTCGAAGTACTCGGCGTCGGCGTCCGGCGTCATGAGCTGGGGATCGGCCAGCCAGGCTTCCATGGCCTTGATGCGCCGCTCAATGGTACGGGCATCCTGGTAGCCGTTGGCGATCATCCACTTGAGCAGGGTGATGTTGGAGTTCAGGTACTCGATGATCGGTTCCTGATTGAGGCGCACCGTGCAACCAGCCGCAGAACGCTCGGCGGAGGCGTCGGACAGCTCGAAGGCTTGCTCCACCTTCAGATCCGGCAATCCCTCGATTTCCAGGACGCGACCGGAGAAGACGTTCTTCTTACCCTCCTTGGCCACCGTCAGCAGGCCGCGTTGAATGGCCGCGTAGGGGATGGCGTTGACCAGATCCCGCAGCGTGATGCCCGGCTGCATCTGGCCTTTGAAACGCACCAGCACCGATTCGGGCATGTCCAGGGGCATGACGCCAGTGGCGGCGGCGAAAGCCACCAGACCGGAGCCGGCCGGGAAAGAAATGCCCAGGGGGAAGCGAGTATGGGAGTCGCCGCCGGTGCCCACGGTATCGGGGGTCAACATGCGGTTTAGCCAGGAGTGGATGATGCCGTCACCCGGGCGCAGGGACACGCCGCCCCGAGAGGCCATAAAGTCCGGCAGGGTGTGATGGGTTTCCACATCCACCGGCTTGGGGTAGGCCGCCGTGTGACAGAAAGACTGCATGGTCAGATCGGCGGAGAAACCCAGGCAGGCCAGGTCTTTGAGTTCGTCCCGGGTCATGGGACCGGTGGTGTCCTGGGAGCCGACGGTGGTCATCTTCGGCTCGCAATAGGTGCCGGGACGGATGCCATCGACGCCGCAAGCGCGGCCCACCATCTTCTGGGCCAGGGTGTAGCCCTTGCCGGTGTCGGCGGCGGGAGGCTCAGGGCGACGGAACACGGTGGAGGGTTCCAAGCCAAGGACTTCCCGGGCCTTGTCGGTCAGACCCCGGCCAATAATCAAGGGGATGCGGCCCCCGGCCCGTACCTCATCCAGCAGCACCTGGCTTCTCAGTTCGAGGCGGGACAGTTCCTCGCCGTTATCGTGGCCCTTGATCACCCCCTCGTAGGGGTAGATGTCGATCACATCGCCCGTTTTCATCTTGGAGACGTCGCATTCCAGGGGCAGGGCGCCGGCGTCTTCCATGGTGTTGAAGAAGATCGGGGCGATCTTGCCGCCTACGCAGAAACCACCGGCCCGCTTGTTGGGCACATAGAGGATGTCATCGCCCATATGCCAGAGTACGGAGTTGGTGGCCGACTTACGGGAGGAGCCGGTGCCTACCACGTCGCCCACATAGACCAGGGGGAAGCCTTTTTCCTTCAAGGCCGCCAACTGCTTGATGGGACCGATGTTGCCGGAGTCGTCGGGTTCGATGCCCTCCCGATCCATTTTTAGCATGGCGTTGGCATGGAGGGGAATATCCGGCCGAGACCAGGCGTCGGGGGCGGGGGATAGGTCATCGGTGTTGGTTTCGCCGGGGACTTTGAATACCGTGACGGTGATTTTCTCGGCCAGCTCCGGTTTGGAGGTGAACCACTCGGCGTCGGCCCAGGATTGCATCACCTGTTTGGCGTGGGCGTTGCCGGCATCGGCTTTTTCCTGCACGTCGTGGAAGGCGTCGAACATCAACAAGGTGTGGGACAGGGCCTTGGTGGCGGTGGGCGCCAGTTCCTGGTCATCCAGCAGGTCCACCAAGGGCTGGATGTTGTAACCGCCCAGCATGGTGCCCAGCAATTCGGTGGCCCGCTTGCGGTCGATCAACGGCGTGGAGGTCACGCCCTTGGCCACATCGGCCAGGAAGGCGGCTTTGACGTAGGCGGCCTGATCGACGCCGGGGGGCACCCGGTTGGTAATCAGATCCAGTAGGGTGTCCTGTTCGCCGGCTGGCGGATTTTTCAGCAGTTCTACCAGGGCGGCGACTTGCTCGGCAGTAAGCGGCTTGGGCGGGATGCCCTCGGCGGCGCGTTCCTCAACATGCTTACGGTATTCGTCTAACACGTAACAACCCCCTCATTCTTGTGTCGCCGCCCGGGAGCGGCCGGTTCGGGAAGCTCAGGTTCCTTGGGGTTCCGAAGAGCCCGGGAACCGATGCAGTTTTGCACTGCAAAAAACCGCTTTATTCTAGCGTTTTTTTAGATTTTTGTGAACTCTTGATAAATTCGGTCAATAATTCTCGATGCCATTATAATTTTGCCTTGACGGTAGGGAAGGGCTGATTGTGCATGGCGCACCGATGGCGGGTAATATACAAAGCCGCGAATACTGATAGACAATAGACAGTCGGCGTCGCGGCCACTGTGGCGTGGTTGCGGTAAAGGGCCGCTGGCCCGTAGCGCCGGATTGGGGCTGGCTTGAAAACGCGATTAACAATCCCTTGGCTCTTGTGTGGATAATCGCTGCCCCAAATCATCAGTGTAGAACAACTTTTCTCTCCCAACGGTTGGATCACGAGCAGCAGATTTTTTCACCCGCCGATCCCACAAGGGAGCGCCAGTGCCCGCCGCAAAACGCAGTCAGAGACGCCATAGCCCTTGGCAAAAAGTTCTACCCTTTTTGGCCTGGAGGCGCAGAATCACCCGCAAAAGTCTGCGGGACGACCTGCTAGCGGGCCTGACCGGGGCGGTGGTGGTGCTGCCCCAGGGCGTGGCCTTCGCCTTGATCGCTGGTCTGCCGCCGGAGTACGGACTGTATACCGCCATCGTGGCGCCAGTGGTGGCGGCCTTGTTCGGGTCTTCCTGGCATTTGGTCTCCGGCCCTACCACGGCTATTTCCATCGTAGTGCTGGGGGTGGTCAGCCCCCTGGCGACTCCAGGCAGTCCCGAATACCTCTCCTTGGTGCTGACCCTGACCCTGATGACGGGGTTGTTTCAGCTTGCCCTGGGGCTGGCGCGGATGGGGGTGCTGGTTAATTTTGTCTCCCATACGGTGGTGATTGGCTTTACGGCGGGCGCCGCGCTACTGATCGCCAGCAGCCAGCTACGCCATTATTTCACCCTCGACCTTGGCGCGGATGAGCCTTTTCTAATAACGCTGGGGCATTTTGTTCAGGTATTGAACCAAACCAATCCGGTGAGTTTCGCCATCGCCACCGCCACTTTGCTGATTGCCCTGGTGGTACGCCAATACCGACCGCATTGGCCGTTCATGCTGTTGGCTTTGATGGGCGGCTCCTTGGTCTGCGCCCTGCTGGATGGTCCGGCCCGGGGGGTGCCCATGGTGGGGGCGCTGCCGGCCCAGTTGCCGCCCTTGTCAGCGCCGGAACTGTCTATCGGCGCCCTCCGGCAACTGGCCCCCGGTATGTTGGCGGTGGCCATTCTGGGATTGATCGAGGCGGTGTCTATCGCCCGGGCCATCGCCACTCGCTCCCATCAGCGTATCGACGGCAATCAGGAGTTCATCGGCCAGGGTCTGTCCAATATGGTGGGCAGTTTTTTTTCCTGTTATGCCGGCTCCGGGTCCTTTACCCGCTCCGGGATCAATTACGATAGCGGCGCCAAAACGCCACTGTCCGCAATCTTCGCCTCCCTGCTGGTGGCTTTGTTCCTGTTGTTTTTGGCGCCGCTGACCGCCTGGTTGCCCCTGCCGGCCATGGCTGGATTGATTATGCTGGTGGCTTGGAATCTGGTGGATTTCCATCACATTCGCCTGATCTGGCGGACCAGCAAGCAAGAAAGCACGGTGATGCTGGTCACCCTATTGTCCACCTTGTTTCTGGACCTGGAGTTTGCCATCTACGCTGGCGTGCTGCTGTCTTTGGTGCTGTATCTCAAGCGGACCTCGCAACCCCGGATTCTGGGTCTGGCGCCCAACCAGAAAACCCCCAAGCGCACCCTTCACGAGGCCATGAAAAGACGCCTGCCGGAGTGCCCGCAACTGAAGATCATCCGGCTAGACGGTTCTCTGTTCTTCGGGGCAGTGGATCATGTGCAAAGCGCCCTCCACGCCCTCACCGACCGGGGTTCCGAGTGGCGGCATGTGCTGGTCCTGGGCAACAGCATGAATTTTATTGACGTGGCCGGCGCCGAAATGCTGACCCATGAAGCCCGGCGGCTACGCCAGCAAGGGGGCGGACTGTACCTGTGCAACCTGAAAGATACCGTGGCCGAGGTGCTGAAACGGGGGGGCTACGATGATGCCATTGGCCGGGAAAATATCTTCGTCAGCAAGGAGCAGGCCATTCGGCATATTTTCCAGCGGCTGGATTTCGACCGCTGCGCCATCTGCGCCAAACGTATTTTTCGGGAGTGCGCCGAAGTGGAGTTTCGGGGTAGTGGGGTGATGGGCTAAGCCGTCTATCAATTTCCTCCGGTGTCCGTTCGGGGGCGCTTAGTCGGCCTGGTCCGCCCAGGATTGGCGTTTGCGATAGATCGTCGAGGCGCTGATATCCAGCATGGCGGCAGCCTTGGGAATATTGCCGTCACATTGGGCAATGGCCGATTCGATGGCTTCCCGTTCGATTTGCTGCAAAGACTGGAAACGCTGCCCCTCGGTCGGCGTCGCAATGGACGTCGGCGGGGGCGTCGCGGCGCTGGACTCGAAGGGCAGGGGAGCCGGATTTTGGCGGTGCTGGGTCGGGGTGCGCTGGTTTATGGGCGGGGGGAGCATGGCCGGGATAACCAGCTCGGCGTTGTTCAGGACCACAATATTTCGCACTATATTTTGCAATTGGCGGACATTGCCCGGCCAATCGTAGTCCAACAGGATGGTCTGGGTCTCTGGGGAGAAGCGTTTAAAGGGTTTGCCTTCCTCGGCGGCGTAATCGGTCAGAAACCGGGTGGCAATGGCCAAAATGTCGCTGTCCCGTTCCCGCAGTGGCGGCAGATGGATGGGGATAACGTGCAATCGGTAGTACAAGTCCTCTCGGAAGCGGTTCTCCTCCACCTCCAGCACAGGGTCTCGGTTGGTGGCGCAGACGAAGCGCACATCCACTTTCTCCACCTTACTGCCCCCCACCGGTTGAAAAGCGCCGGTCTGCACGAAGCGCAACAGCTTGGTCTGTAGCTCCAGATCCATTTCGCAGATTTCGTCTAAAAACAGCGTTCCGCCATCGGCCAGGGCCGCCGCGCCCTTGCGCTCGCTGGTAGCGCCGGTAAAGGCGCCTTTGATATGGCCGAAGATTTCACTCTCCATCAGGTCGCGGGGGATGGCGGCGCAGTTCAGGGGGATAAACGGCCCCTCCCGGCGGGGGCTTTGACGGTGAATGGCCTCGGCGCAAATCTCCTTGCCGGTGCCGGATTCCCCGGTGATGAACACCGTGGCCTTGCTGGGGGCGGCGCTGTCGATAATTCGATACACCGCCTGCATGGCCAGGGAATTGCCCACGAAGCCGCAATAGCCGTCCATGGCTTCGTCTCGCAAGGTATCCACGATCCGGGTCAGGCGCTGTTTTTCCAAGGCGTTGCGTAGGGTGACGGTCAGGCGACTGGCGTTGAAGGGCTTGACCAGAAAATCAAAAGCGCCGCTACGCATGGCGTCCACCGCCAAGTCGATGGAGCCATGGGCGGTGATGATGACCACCGCAGTGGGCAGACCCTGGCTGGTGATGTGGTTGAGGATGGACATGCCGTTCATGTCCGGCAGATTCAGATCCAGCAGCACGGCGTGGGGAGGCTTCCGCTCAATAAGCTCCAGCGCCTCGGCGCCGGTGGCGGCATGGAGTACCTGGCAGGGTTCCCGGCGTAAATACTCCATGTAAATCTGGGCCAGGGACTGGCTGTCCTCAATGAGCAGTACCCGGGTTTTCCGGGCGGCGGCTGGCGTCGTCTCGGCGGATGTGGTTCCTGACATGGGCGGTCTGCTTTCCAGTTTATGCTCGGCGCTGGACATGGTTAGGGTGCTTTCTGGTGAGTCTGAGGTGGGGCTTTCCCAGTCTATCGGCAGGGTGGAAGGCGGCTTGAGAACAGGGTGGCGAGGCCGGTGAGCGTGGAGCCGGCCTGCCGTTGTCGTGAATAGGAAGGGGTGGGGACGGGCCGGTGTTCCCGTCTCGTGGGAACAGCCTATGGGTAGGCGCCGGTATCTTCCAGCAACACCAGCGTGGCGTCGCCAACCCGGCCCAACGTATCGGCAAAACCCATGATGTGGTCGGCTGCGGTGTCCAGGGAATAGCTGGCGGTCTCCCGGGCGGCTAGGCGCAGATGCTCCCGAGCGAGAGGGTCATTGCCGTCCAGCAGACCACCGGTATATAAGAGCAGCCGCCGTCCCGGCCCCAGGTGAGGGCGGGTTTCGGTGTATTCGGCTGCTCTTAGCACGCCCGGAGGCGGACCTTTGGTATCTAAAAACATCGTGCCGGTAGCGCTCACCAGCAGCGGTGGGGGATGATCGGCACCAGCCACCCGCACCTGGCCATCCTCATGTAACCAGACACACAGACAGGTGGTTAGCGTGGCGTGTAGAATCGGGTCCGTCTCCACGGCTTTGGATAGCTGGGCCAGGGTCCCGGCGGGGCCGGAGGTGGCGGGCAGGGCGCGGATTAGGCCGCTGAGATAACCGGCGTGGAGATACCTGGCGCGGGGGTCCTGGCCGGTCACACCAGCCAAAATCAGACTAGTGGTGTGGGCATCGCCCCCATGCACCAACAGATCCCCACCCCCGGCGCTGGCGGCGCGGGTGCGCAGGGCGCATCGGAAGCGGCCCAATTGAGCGGGAAGTTCGGGGCGCGGGATGGCCGCCAAATCACGGCTGAAAAGATCGCCCAGCCGCTCACGAATCTTTTGGCTACGGCTGAGCGCCCGGCGGATGGACGCCAAGAGCTGGCGCTTGCGTACCGGCTTGAGCAGATAATCGTCCACCCCCAAATCCCCGGCCTGATCCAGCAGGGTGTCGTCGTCATTGGCGGTGATGAAAATAAATGGCAGCAGATCGGTTTCGGAGTGTTCCGCCAGGCGTTTGCGGAACGCGAGTCCATCCATTTCCGGCATATTGATATCGGAGATCAACAGATCCACAGGTTCGGTTTCCAGGGCCGACAAGGCTGTGTCGGCATCGGCGAAACTCAAGACTTCGTAGTAGGGATGCAGATACATCTCAATCAATTGACGTTGGCTGAGGTCATCATCCACCACGGCGATGCGTGGCCGGGCCTGATGTTCCGGCAGCTTGATCCCCAGGCAGTTTGGGGTGACGCCGTTGCCGCTGGTGAAGCGGGTTTCGGCGAAGTAGTCCAGCAGTCGTCTGGACAAGGGTGAACCACCCGTGGTGCGGATCACTATAGGATCGTCCAGGGGACCGCCCTCATACCGTACGTCGAGCAGCCAATGGCCATTTTCTTGGGACAACTCGACGATGAAGCGTTTCGGTCTCGGGCTTGCTTGAGCCAAAATCAGACGGGTGATTTCCTCCAGGGCCAGCAGCAGGGCCTCTTGCAGGGGTGACGCCAGGCGCTGGGCGCGCATGGCGCGTTGGCAGGCCTCGCTTAGGCGCCGCAGGGCTGGCGGGGTCGAATCACTGCTGGCCAGCATCAAGGTTTTCCTCATATTGCGTTTCAATCTGCGATGGAGGGGGTCGAAACTGGGCCTATGCCGTTGTTTCGGCGGCTCCAGGGCTTTTACGTGGCAATAGGAGCAATACTCGGGCCAGCTCCCGAGAGGGGCGGAGTTTCAGGGGGTATTGAGGGGGACGCTGTTGGGCAGCACTTGCAGGTGAAGCCGCCGTGGAAGCGGCCTGGTATGGTGATTTTCTCGGACTTTCCCTCAGCAGAAACGCCGGGATAGAGCCTCAAGTGCAGATGCAGCGATACCGTCGAGATCCTCCGCCAGGGCGGCGACGGTCGCTAGGTCTTCGGCCCGGCAGGCTTCATCCAGGCGGCGGGCATGGGTATGGAGTTGCTGGGCGCCAAAGGTACCGGCGCCGCTTTTCAGGGTATGGGCCTCTCGTTGTAAGCGCACCCAATCGCCTGTGTTCAGGGCGGTATGGATAGCACGCAGCCGGTCGCGAGTCTCGCCGATAAAAATGCCCACCACCCGGCCTAGCAGGGAGTCATCGGTGTCGGCGGCCAGTTGCTCCAGAGTGTTCAGGTCCAGAATCCTGTCCTGTTCCTCGTCTGTCTCCGGGACCAAGGCGGAGGCTGGGTCGGCCTTGGCTTTGGGCGCGGACTCAGGTTCGGCGGCGTCTTCAGGCTCGCTCTCCCCTAGCCAACGGTCCAGGACAGCCAGCATCTGGGCGCGGTCGATGGGCTTGGTGAGGTAGTCGTTCATGCCCGCAGCCAGGCAACGTTCCCGGTCGCCGGGCATGGCGTTGGCGGTCATGGCAATGATCGGCACCTGGCGCTCGGGACCGGTAAAGTGGCGAATCTCGGCGGTGGCCTCGAAGCCGTCCATCTCCGGCATGGCCAGATCCATCAGCACCAGATCGAAGGGCAGGTTACGTACCGCCTGTACCGCCTCCATGCCATCCCCGGCCACATCGACCTGATACCCGGCTTTGCGGAGCATGGCGGTGGCCACCACTTGGTTGGCATGGCTGTCTTCCACCAGCAGCACCCGACCGCGTCGGGCCTTGGAAGGGGGGGGCGGCAAATCGCTGACTACGTCGTCCAAGCTTTCCAGCTCCTCGGGTTCCACCAGCCCGTTGACCGCGCCCAACCAACGGAACAGACTGACTTGGCGGATGGGTTTAATCAGGGCGGCATGAAAGCCCAGTTTATTGACCCGGGCGTTTATGGAGGGTGTGCCCATGGTGGCTAGCAGAATCAGTCGAACCTTGTTCAACTTCGGGTTGTTCAGAATGGCGAGGCCCAGTTCTTCTCCGCTCATATCAGGCAGCCATTGATCGAGCAAGACCGTGGCGTATTCGGCTTCTTCCTCCCGAGCATCGCCCAGGGCGGCCAGGGCAGCCGTGCCATTGGCCACGGCGGTGGCTTGTATCCCCCAACTGCGTAATTGCCGTAAATGGGTCCGCCGACTGACCGAGTTTTCCTCAACGATCAGCACGCGCAGCCCAGCCAGCAGCGCCGGTTGAATGCGCGGCGGGGGTGAGGATTCGACCACCCGGGCGCAGCTCAAAGTAAACCAGAAAGTACTGCCTTGGCTGACCAGGCTGGTGAAACCGATCTGTCCCCCCATCATCTCCACCAGGCTGCGAGAGATGGCCAGCCCCAGCCCCGAACCTCCATAGCGACGGGCGTGGGAGGGATCGGTTTGGGAGAATTTCTCGAACAGCCGGTCCTGGGCGGCCTGGGGGATGCCGATGCCGGTATCGGCCACCTCCACCTGGAGCAGCACCTGTTCTGGGCCGTCGGCGGCCAGGCTGACGCTCACCGACACCCCGCCCTTACGGGTGAATTTAACGGCGTTGCCGGCCAGATTGAATAACACTTGCCGCAACCGCCCCGCGTCAGCGCGCAGTCGGGCGGGTACATCCGGCTCCAACCGGGTGCTGATTTCGATATGCTTGGCGTGTGCCCGGGGCGCTAATAGTTCGACGACGCTTTCCACCACCCGCACCACCTCGAACTCGGTTTCTTCCAAGTCTAAACGACCAGCTTCGATCTTGGAAAAGTCTAGGATGTCGTTGATGATGGTGAGCAGGGATTTTCCCGACTCGTGGGCGGTTTCGGCGAAATTGCGCTGCTCGTCGTCGAGACGGGTATCCAACAACAGGTTGAGTGTGCCGAGAATGGCATTGAGGGGGGTGCGAATCTCATGGCTCATGGCCGCCAAAAATTCCGACTTGGCTCGGTTTGCGGCTTCGGCATGTTCCTTGGTCTGGCGCAGTTCCCTCTCGTGGCGCTTGTGTTCGGAATTATCCCGACAGTAAGCCACGAACAGGGGGCGGCCATGCTGAGTGATCGTGGTGATGGCCAACTCGATGGCCAGCGTGGAGCCATCGGCCCGTAGGGCCTCCATCTCGATGGGATGGTTGAGCAGCCGACCGCCCTTGCCCTCCAAGTAGCGGTTCATGGCTTGCTGGTGGCGCTCCCTCAGTCGAGGGGGGATAAGGTGCGCGGCCATGGACCGGCCGATGAGCTGTCGGCGTTCCCAACCAAACAACCGTTCGGCCGCCGGGTTGAACTCCCGGACAATGCCTTCGTGGTCCATCACCACCACCCCGTCGATGGCGGTTTCCAGCATGGTGATGTTGAAGTCCTCGCTGCTGCGCAGCCGGGATTCGGCGCGTTTGCGCTCGGTCAGGTCGGTGACCACGCCCACAAAAAAATCCAGTTCCTGAAACTCCACCGGATGAATGGACAATTCCATGGGAAAGGTTCCACCGTCGAGGCGTAAACCAGTCAATTCCCGGGCTGTAGCGCCAGGGTTTTGGGAATGGGGCAGATCCCGGACTATGGCTTCACCCTCGGACCCAAGACAGGGCGGCAGCAGCGCCCGGAAGTGACGGCCCAGCACCGTTTCCGGCGGATAGCCGAATATCCTTGCGGCGGCCTGGTTGAACTCCCGCACCAGACCTTGGCCGTCCAGCACCAGCATGGCCTGGGGAGCGGACTCGAACAGGGCCGCGAAACGCTCGTTCCGGGGTGGGGCAGGGTCTGGGTTCGGGTTTGGCGGCGCGCTGGGGAGAGGTTGCTGGGCAAGGCGAAGGGTCTCGGCTGGCGGGTCCGGCTTGGGGGGCGTCCCGGCAAGACGTTGCACAAGCGCCGTCGCCGCGCTACGTAGTCGGCGAGTCAGCACCGGTCCTGGAAAGAGAGTGTTGGAATCCATGCCGCCCATATCCGCAGTTTCGGGGAATTCTTTAGGCATGGACGGACCTGAGCGGGGAATTAAATTGACTGGCGGCGAGCGTGGCCGGAGTTGGCGCCGCGCCTCATGCTGGCCTGCGTTGGCCGATCAATTCGGCCTTATCAAAAACGCAAGGCAATCTCCCCTAGAGGGCCCCCTCTTCGATGCCGTATCCGCGCCAAGCAAAGTATACCCAGGAATGGGTTCGAGGCGGCTTCGAAAAAATGTGTTTGTCCAAGCATACTGCCCAGCATCCAAGCCGTTTTTTCAAAATGGATTCGAAAGCGTTGCCTATCACCCGCTCAAGCAGATGACGGATTGCCGCAGCATCCAGGCCGGGCATCCCCGGATCGAGTCTGTTGGTCGCCATATATTTGCCCGCTCTGCTTTTGGGCTACCAGCATATAGTTCACGGCCAGGGAGTCGATGAGCGCCATGCGCCGCGTCAGGGGATTGACCCGCACCCCTGTGCCCGCCATCACCCGCATGTCCTTTTGGGCCAGATACTTTGAAATCTCCTGGGGCTTTCTGAACCGCCGCCATTGATGCGTGCCTTTGGGTAGCAGACGAAACAGGTATTCCGCGCCCACGATGGCGAACAGCCACGACAGGGGGTTGCGATTGAGGGTGGCAACGCACATCAGGCCCTGGGGCTGGACCAGATCCGCGCAAGCGTTCAGAAAGCCCGGCAGGTCGGCCACATGTTCCACCACCTCCATATTGAGGACGGTGTCGTAGGCGACCTGCTGTTTGGACAATCTTTCAGCGGTGATCAGTTGGTAATGAATGTCCAGATCGCTTTGTCGTGCATGGCGAGCGGCGATAATAATATTGCGCTCGACAACGTCGATTCCATGAACCTGGGCGCCCAGGCGGGCCATGGATTCGCTGAGAATGCCCCCGCCGCAACCGATGTCCAGAATCCGCAGGCCCTTTAGGGGTTGGTCCCTGGAAGCGTCCCGATGGAAATACTCGCAGAGCCTGTCCCGGAGGTAGGCGACCCGCAGTTCGTTGAGCACATGCAGCGGCCAGAAAGGGCCTTCCCGATCCCACCAGGTATCGGCCAGGGCGGTGTAGTGAGCGACTTCGCCGGGATCGATGCTGGCTAGGTCATTGATCACTTTAAGCTGCTGCATGGTCGTTCTCCCGTGGGGACAGGTCGGTGTTCGTATGAACAGTTTCAGTGGATGGACAGGCCCTGGTCGGTCCTGGAAGCCTGAACCATGGGCCTACTCGAATGGGGCTGGAGGCGCTCTTTAAGTTCGCGATAGGTCAGCCGATGCGCCAGGCTGGGGGTTTCCCAATTTGCCTGGGGTTGGGCTAAGGTCGCGGGCGGCATTGGCGCCGGCATGGCCTCTTCGGACATTGCCTTGGCGTTTAGGAGCAGGCTGGCGCTTATGCACACCATGATCGCTACGACCGGGCGGACTAAATCAGTGGGTTGATAGGGCAGGCGCATGATGGTATCCCCTCGGGTTGGGTCCGGCCCCGGCGTGTCGCCGGGGCCAGCCTCGGCTGGCTTTAGTTGGGCATGATCACGGTGTCGATGACGTGAATCACGCCGTTGCTGGCCACGATGTCGGTCTTGATGACCTTGGCATGGTCCACTTTGACGCCATTACTGGTGTCGATTTTCATGGACTGGCCCTGGATCGTCTGGGCGGAGTCCAGCCCGACCACATCGGCGGCCATCACTTTGCCGGGCACAACATGGTAGGTAAGCACTTTGGTCAAAGCGTCCTTATCCTTGAGCAGGCCGTTCAGGGTGTCTTGATCCAGCTTGGCGAAGGCGGCGTTGGTGGGGGCGAATACCGTGAACGGACCCTCCCCCTTCAGGGTTTCCACCAGTCCAGCGGCTTGCAGGGCTGTCACCAGGGTGGAGAAGTCTTCAGCCCCCACGGCGATATCGACAATGTCCTGGCTCTCCGGGTCGGTGTTTTTCTCCATGGCGGTGGCGGTGGAAACACCTTGGGCGATCAGCAGGATCGCGGCGGCCACGACGGCCAGCAGGGCGGCGGGCAGCAGGGCGGCCTTAAGGATACTGAGGTCTTTGGTGGTGGAACTCATGATGACGACTCCTGTAACACAAAGTTTGGTTTGAAACTGTTTGTACAAGTTTCGAGGTATATGGTCGTCCTAATTTTAATTATTGTCAATAATTTGTACAGATAATATATTATACAAATGGTGCTTTTGAGAGTATTTGATGGTTATCAATGACTTTTTGTTGTGCAAAACTTGTATATGGTCTCTTGCCGCTGCTGACTCGAAACTGTGCAAAGGCGTCCCTGGCCGGGATTTGTCGGCCCGACACGCCACAAACCACGCCACCCAGGGTGGGGCGGTGGTTATAGCGGACAATGGGGAAAACAATTCTGGTGCCGGGCCAGAGGTGTTGTATTCTTTTAAGCGCTTGTCGGAACATTGGCCAGGGTTAGGCCGCCTGTCCAAGGTGCCGAACCGCTGATTAACCCTATCGTACTGTATCGACACCGATACCCCACTGCGGGCTATGGTCCCGCATGGGCGCTTAGCTATTTCGGTAGCAGGGTGCTGAGTTCATGCCACTAGCCCTATCCCGTGGACGGCAGGTATCGGGCCGCCTTCGTCGGTCCAGGCCGGTGGCGCTGAAATCCCGTTTTTGGATACCTTGATGGTCTACCATCTGCTGGCCTTGTCCCTGGCTTTGGTGGCGTCGGTGCTGGTGGCGGTGATACTGGTCCGCCAACGCCGGCTGACTGCGGACCTGGAACACCGAGCACAGTCCCTAGCCGAGGAAGTCGCCCAGCGCCGCCAGGTGGAGGTGGAACTGCGCCAAAGTGAGGAACGGCTGCGGCAGGCCACCAGCGTCTACGAGAATACCGCAGAAGGCATCATGATTACCGATGTGCGTAGCGTTATCATCGCGGTCAATCCGGCCTTCAGCGCCATCACCGGCTATGGTGAATCCGAAATTTTGGGTCGCAGCCCGCGATTGCTGCAATCCCATCAACAGAGTCCGCTCTTTTATCAGGACTTATGGCGGACCCTGCGGGACCGGGGTCACTGGCAGGGGGAACTCTGGTACCGGCGCAATAATGGCGAGACCCATCCGGTATGGCAGAGCGTCAGCGTAGTGCGTGACGCCGAGGGGCGGGTGGTGAACTATGTCACAGTGTTTACCGATATCTCCGCCATCAAGGAGACCCAGGCCCGGTTGCAACGACTCGCCCACCACGATCACCTCACGGGATTGCCCAACCGGCAATTGCTGCTGACCCGGCTAGAACAGGCCATGACCCATGCCCGGCGCCAGGAGTCCCGGATCTTCTTATTGTTTTTAGACCTGGATCGCTTCAAGAACCTCAACGATACCCTGGGCCACCCGGCGGGCGATCAGTTACTGCGGGAGGTGGCGCGGCGCTTGCCGGTTGAACTGCCCGGCCAGATAACCGTGGCCAGATTGGGGGGGGACGAGTTTGTGCTGTTATTGGAGGGGCGGCGGGGACTCCGAGACGCGACGCCGGTGGCGGAGTCCCTGCTAGAGAATCTGTGCCAGCCCTATCGGGTGCAGGGTCACGAAGTCTTTATTTCAGCGAGTATCGGCATTGGCTTGTTTCCAGACGACGGCGACGACTGCACCACCCTGCTGCGCAACGCCGAAGCGGCGATGTATCAGGCCAAGGAGCAGGGGCGCAATACCTACCGCTACTACACCCGGGCCTTGACCGCTGCGGCGGTGGAGCGCTTCAGCCTAGAGACCAGCCTGCGCCGGGCGTTGGAGCGGGAGGAGTTCGTACTCCATTATCAACCACAGGTGGACCTGAAAAGCGGCCAGGTGGTGGCCGTGGAAGCCCTGATCCGCTGGCGCCACCCCCAGCGGGGCCTCGTGCCGCCAAACCAGTTCATCCACCTGGCTGAGGAGTGCGGGCTGATTTTGCCCATTGATGAGTGGGTGCTGCATACCGCTTGTCGCCACAGTCAGACCTGGCGGCAAGCGGGACTGAATCTGGGCGCCGCTGTCAACGTGTCCGGCGCGCAGCTCGTGGGTGACCGGCTGCTCAGGCTGGTGCGCCGGGTGCTGAACGATACCGGCATGGACCCTCGATGCCTGGAATTGGAAATCAGCGAGAATTTTCTGATGCGTCATGTTCAGGACACCATCAGCAGTCTGGGCAACTTGCGCGACCTGGGGATAACCCTGGCCATTGATGATTTCGGCACCGGGTATTCCTCCCTGAGCTATTTAAAGCGCCTGCCGGTGGACAAGCTCAAGATCGACCAGTCCTTCGTCCGTGATATTCCCGTGGATGGCAACGATGCGGCCATCGCCAGGGCGGTGATTGCCCTAGGGCGCAGCCTCCAGCTCACAGTCATCGCCGAAGGGGTGGAAACGGCCGCGCAGTGGGAATTCATGTGCGAAGCCGGCTGTGACCAGGTGCAAGGTTTCTGGTGCGGTCGGCCCATAGCCGACATCAGCGAGTTTTCGGGCCTGTCGATGGGCCAAGACCCGCCCCTGGGACGGGACGGGTCTTGCTGAACCACCGCCGGACTGGCGGAGGGGCGCGTTACTGCCTGGCCCGCTCCAGCCACAGCACCTGATACGGTTCTAAATGCACATCCGACCAGCCGTCCAGGGTGGTGTTGTCCAGCCGGTCCACCAAGGCATCGTGGAACCCCAGTTCGTGCATCCGGGAGCGGGGTACGCTCTGGCCATGCTCGGTCATGTTGGCCAGCACCAAAAGCCGTCCCCGGGCGCTGTCCCGGAGCAGGCCGAAGACCTGGTCGCTATGGGTCCACACCGGGGTGGAGCGGGCCTGGGCGTGAAGCTCGAAAGTGTTCTTGCGGGCATGGATCAACCGGGTTAGGCCCTGGAAGATGCGCCCGGTGACGGTGCCCCGGTCGTGGCGTTCCTCGGCTTTGTCCCAGACCATGGCGGGGCGGTGCATCCAGCGGTTGTCGTCGGCCAGGTCCGGGTCGTCCAGGTAGCCGTGGTCGTTGAGCAGGCCCAGTTCGTCGCCCATGTACACAAGCGGAATGCCCCCGAAGGCGAAGATCAGGTTATGGAGCAACAGAATCCGCCGTACCGCCAGTTCCAGGGCCGCGGGATCATCGTTCTCCAGGGCCGCCTCCAAGCCGGCCAGGGAGGCCAGGCTGCCGCTGATCCGCCGGTCGCCGGTCTTGGGGTTGTACTGAAACGTCGAACCCCGGGCGAAGCTGTCGGGGAAGATACCGCTATAGAAATCGCTCAGAAAGGCCCGGTGGCCAAAGCCGTCGAGACCGATGCCAGCGGCGTCCTCGTCGCGGATCGCCCAGCCGATATCGTCATGGCAACGTGCGTAGGTGTTCCAGGCGCTGGAGGCCGGATTATCGGGGAATTGTTGTAGGGCGTGGGTGAGCAGGGTGACCCGCCGTTCGGCCAGGGCGCTCCACAGCAGCACCATGAACACATTGTGGTAGGCCAGCTCGCACTCCCGGCCCGTGGCCCGGCCCCGGCCCAGATAATGGATCAGCTTGTCCGGGGAGACGATGGCCTCGGCCTTGAAGATCAGCCCCGGGGCGGCGATCCGGGTCAAGGCCCGGAAGGCTTGCAGTATGGCGTGGGCCTCGGGTTGGTTCTGGCAGTCGGTGCCCATGCGTTTCCACATAAAGGCCACGGCGTCCAGGCGCAGTACCTCCACCCCCTGATTGGCCAGGAACAGCATGATGTCCAGCATCTCCCGGAGTACTGCCGGGTTTTTATAATTCAGGTCCCACTGGTATTCATTGAAGGTGGTCCAGACCCAGCGCTTGCAGTCCTCGTACCAGGTGAAATTGCCCGGGGCGAAGTCCGGGAATACCTCCGGCAGGCTTGCCTCGTACTGGTCCGGGATCAGCCGGTCCGGGAACATCAGATAATAGTCCTGATAGACCGGCTCGCCAGCGGCGGCCTTTCTGGCCCAGTCGTGGTCCTTGGCGGTGTGGTTGCAGACCAGGTCGATGCACAGGCTGATGTCGTGCTGGCGTAACTGCCCGGCCAGCTCCGCCAGGTCCCCCATGGTTCCAAAACGGGGGTTGGTCTCCCGGTAGTCAAGCACGGCATAGCCCCCGTCGTTGGCTCCGGGGCGGGGTTTCAGGAGCGGCATCAGGTGTAGATAGGTGACCCCCAGTTCTTTCAGGTAGGGGATTTTTTCGGCGATGTTCTCCAATTGGCCGTTAAAGCGGTCCACGTAACACACATAGCCGACCCTGTCCGGCTGCTGGAACCAGTCCGGCTGGGCAGCCCGACGCAGGTCCAAAAGCCTGAGTTCCTCCGGGCGACCGGCATAACCTTGGGCCACCACCTCCAGGAGTTTTTCCAGATGCTCGGCCAGGTCCGGGCGGTCGCTATAGAGCAGTTCCAAGGGCCGCAGCACATCTGGCATCGTGAGCTGATAGCGCACCTTGAAGATCTCCCGCTCCAGGCGGGTGAGTTTTTTCAAAGGCCCTTTATTGAGCTTTTCTAAAAGCTGATCCAGGAAGCTCTGGTCGATGGGTAGGGTATCGGACATGTAGAAGGTCTCGGTGTGGCTCTCGGGTGCGATCTGTTGAGGTAATAGTGTAGATAACAAATGGTGAAAACCTAGGGGTTGGGGGGCGGGCCAGGAAATGTAGGCGCAGGGATGTTGGCGACATGCTACTTTTGATACTAACAAGACCGCAAATTTGATCGCGGCCCATCAATCCCATGGCCATGGCCTAGACTCAAGACTGACAGAACGACATTGCCGCCAGTCGCCGCCGCGAGGGACTCAGGCGGGATTGTGTCGGACTATTGCGGTTCATGGCTTGATTCGAGGAGACTCCATGCCACTTCAAGAACACCGTTTCGATGCACCCGAGGTACTGAATCAGCATCTGGCGGACGCCATCGCCGAGACCCTCGGGGCGGCTGTGGCCAGCCGCGGCTCCGCTGTTTTGGTGGTCTCGGGGGGGCGTACCCCGCTACCTTTGTTCCACGAACTGGCCCAACGGTCCCTGCCCTGGTCGGAAATCTGGATTACCCTGGCCGACGAGCGTTGGGTGACCCCGGACCACAAGGACAGCAATGAGGCCCTGGTGCGCCAACATTTATTACAGGGACCGGCCAGCGCCGCCCGCTTCGTGCCCCTTAAGAACTCTGCGGCCACACCCGAGGCCGGCGAGGCCGATTGCGCCCAGGCGCTGGCCGCCCTGCCAAGGCCCTTTGACGTGGTGATTCTGGGTATGGGGGACGACGGCCATACCGCCTCGCTGTTTCCTCAGGCCCCCCAACTGCAGGCTGCCTTGACCAGCACAACGACCCCTTGCATGGCCGTGGACCCGGTCACCGTACCCCATGCCCGTATGAGTCTGACCCTCTCGGCTCTGTTGGAGAGTCGGCGGATCGTGCTGCATATGGTCGGCGACGGTAAATGGCGGGTGTATCAACAGGCCGCCGCGACTGGGCCGGTGGAAGAGTTTCCGGTACGTGCCGTACTTCAACAAAATGAGGTTCCCGTTCATGTCTACTGGTCACCCTGAATCGATTCGCCTGATTGCCGACATTGGCGGCACCAATGCCCGCTTCGCCCTGCTGACGGGGGATGGCGCACCCCGGGATGAGCAAGTGCTGCCCGGCGCCGACTACCCTGATATCGTCTCGGCCATCGAGGATTATCTGTCCCGGGTAGGGGGGGAGCGGCCCCGGGAGGCGGCCATCGCCATCGCCAACCCCATCACCGGCGACTGGGTCAAGATGACCAACCATAGCTGGGAGTTCTCCATCGAGGAGACTCGTCGGCGGCTGGGCCTGGAGCAGTTCCTGATCATCAACGACTTTACCGCCCTGGCCATGTCCCTGCCTTGGCTGAATTCCGCCGATTTGCGTCAGGTGGGAGGGGGCAAGGCCGTGAAGCATGGCCCTATCGGGGTGCTGGGGCCGGGCACCGGCCTAGGGGTTTCGGGGCTGATCCATGCCGGGGACCGCTGGATTCCCCTGCAAGGGGAAGGAGGGCATTGCACCCTAAGCCCCGCCACCGAGCGGGAAGTGGAGATCCTCCAGGTCACCTGGCGGCGCTTCGAGCATGTCTCCATGGAACGGCTGGTATCCGGCATGGGCCTGCAGAATCTGCACCAGGCCATCAGCCTGCTGGAGGACCGGGAGCCTGAAAGCCTGTCCCCGGCGGAAATCTCCCGACGGGGACAGGCCGGGGACGACCCGGTGTGCGCCGAGGCCCTAGCGACCTTTTGCGCCCTGTTGGGCAGCGCCGCTGGCAACTTGGCCCTGATCCTGGGGGCCACCGGCGGCGTGTATATCGGCGGCGGCATCGTGCCGCGACTGGGGGGGTATTTCGATGCTTCGCCGTTTCGCGACCGTTTCGAGGCCAAGGGCCGCTTTAGCAATTATCTGAAGACTATCCCCACCCTAGTCATCCAGGCTGGCAATCCGGCCTTCATCGGTATCGCCAAAGTATTCGGGCCGTACCGGTCGGTCATCGGGGAGCTGCGCCACTAAGCACTGAACGTTTGAATTTTTTCCCATGACCCTGTCCTGAATCTCATAGGAGACCAAGAGCACAATGTCAAAACTGACCCAGACCACTGAATGGCAAGCGCTGGCAGCCCACCGCCAGGCCATGGGGGATGTCACCCTGCGCGAGCTATTCTCCCAAGACCCGGAGCGTTTCGATACCTTCTCCCTTAAGGCGGGGGAGATTCTGCTGGACTACTCCAAGAACCGGATCACCGCCGAGACGTTGGATCTGCTGCTGGCGCTGGCCCGGAGCAGGGAGGTGGAACAACGCCGTGCGGCCATGTTCCGTGGCGAGCGGATCAACACCACCGAGGACCGAGCGGTGCTGCATGTGGCGCTGCGAAACCGATCCAATGACCCCATCCGGGTGGACGGAGAGGACGTCA
>CAZQXD010000066.1:0-24072 GCA_964597315.1 uncultured Candidatus Competibacteraceae bacterium | reverse complement strand
CGCGCGCTATCCTTCCCCGCCCTGAACGGCGGGGCTTGCCGCGCACCAGGTCAATCTAGCAGTGGGCATCTGATAAACATTTATCGTGATCGGCCAGCACTTCAATGACTCTGCAGTCGGCAATTTGACCGCCTGCACACTGTTCGATCATGCGCTTTAGCTCTTGGCGTAGCGTTTGTAACTGCGCAATTCGCTGCTCAATCTGGACGAGTTGATAGCGCGCGATACGGTCGGCTTCGGCACACGAATGCGAAGGTTGCTCGGTTAGACTGAGTAGTTCTCGAATTGCCTCCAGAGAGAATCCCAACGCCCGACTATGCCGGATAAAACGCAGCCGACCGACTTCAGGGGGCAGGTATCGCCGCTGCCCGCCGGTGGTGCGCGTCGGCGCCGCCAGTAGGCCGATCTGCTCATAGTAGCGGATGGTTTGCACCTTACAGCCGCTGGCATTGGCCAGTTGGCCGATGGATAATTCTGTAGCCATAAAAAACTCCTTGAACCTCTAGCCATTGTAGGTTTTATGCTATAGACCTGAATTTTCCAATAGGAGTTTCACGATGAGTAACTGTGGCTGTTCGAGCCAAGTGCGCTTTGAGGGTATCTCCCGAGCCTATCGCCAGGCGCTGGTGTGGGTGATCGCGATCAACGCAACACTGTTCATGATTGAGATGGGCGCCGGGGTAGCGGTCGGCTCGCAAGCCTTGCAAGCCGATGCCTTGGATTTTCTCGGCGACACACTGACCTATGGACTTAGCCTGGCGGTGATCGGCCAAGCCTTGGTGTGGCGGGCGCGAACCGCGCTGCTTAAGGGGGTCAGTCTTTTGGTGATGGGGCTTTGGGTGCTAGCTTCGACGTTGTACCAGATGCTGGTCCTCGGCGCGCCGCACGCCCTGGTGATGAGCGTTGTCGGGTTGCTGGCGCTCGCCGCTAATCTTGCTAGTGTACTGATTCTTTACCGGTTTCGTACTGGCGATGCCAATGTCCGTTCCGTGTGGCTATGCAGCCGCAATGATGCTATCAGCAATCTTGCCGTTATCGCCGCCGCAGGCATCGTCGCTTGGACCGGCAGCGCCTGGCCGGATCTGGTCGTCGCTCTGGCAATGGCTTGTTTGTTTCTACACTCGGCCAGTCTGATCGTAGGCCAAGCCCTCAACGAATTAAAGGAAGCGTCGTCCAAGCCTACCCACACATCCAGTTCCGCTGATCCAGCGCCAAGCCTTGTTCGCTCGCCCAAGCGCTGATTCAACAAGCGGCGGTCGCCGACTACCTTATGGGTCGCTTTATCGGCAACCGTAAAGGCAATGGGATTCTCGTCGCCAGCGCCCCCTGCCGCTGTCAAGAAGAACGCGACGAACACCCCTTGTATCTATATCGTCACTGGTGGCAATAAAGGCATCGCCGATGCAATTGCCGAATTCGGTGGCAGCGAACACATCGTGTTTATCGGTTACGAGCTAAACGACAATTCTTATAGGTTACTCACCCATGGCCGTATGGATGCGGTGATTCATAAAGACATCTGCACCGAAGTTTTTCAGACCGCAAACCTGTTACTCAGTCACTATGGCCAGGAGTTGCTCAATCCGGATTTAACGCCGTTTCCGCCGACCATCGTGTTACGTGACAACGCCAGTGCGAGGTATGCCCAATATACGCTACGTAACATGCAGAGGGAGACAGCTGCAATAATGGCGGGATTGCAGAAAACAACTGCGGTCAATTGATGTCATTTACGGGCAATTAACTGAAATTTTGCATCCGCAGAAAGCACAAAAAAAACAGCGGTTAGAATTTAGTCTAATCCGCTGTTTTTTGCTTTTTTGGTCGGGGCGAGAGGATTCGAACCTCCGACCACCTGCACCCCATGCAGGTGCGCTACCAGGCTGCGCTACGCCCCGAAATCTTGAGCGGATAAGCCGCTGCAAAGAGCGCGTAGTTTACCCGAAGGGCTTGGTTTGTCAAACCCTTCCGCCCTAGCTCAACCCCCACCCGACACACGTTCAGCGGAGCGAGGCTCCTCGCCCCCATACTCCTCGACCCGGGCTTTGAGCTTCTGCCCAGGGCGGAACGTCACTACCCGCCGGGCGGTGATGGGAATTTCCTCGCCAGTCTTGGGATTGCGACCGGGACGCTGGTTTTTGTCGCGTAGATCAAAGTTGCCGAAACCGGATAACTTGACCTGGTCGCCTCTTTGCAAAGCGGCTCGAATCTCTTCGAAGAAAAGCTCAACCAGCTCCTTCGCTTCCCGCTTGTTGATACCCAGCTCATCGAATAACTGTTCAGCCATGTCGGCTTTGGTTAATGCCATACGTCTACACCCTGAGCGTTGCGCCGAATTCTTTTTCGAGTTTCACGATGACTTCCCTAATAATTCCATCCACATCCTCATCCGTAAGAGTGCGTGAA
The DNA here is from genome assembly GCA_964597315.1 of uncultured Candidatus Competibacteraceae bacterium. Taxonomy (GTDB): domain Bacteria; phylum Pseudomonadota; class Gammaproteobacteria; order Competibacterales; family Competibacteraceae; genus CAZQXD01. Next base: position 21,666 of record CAZQXD010000066.1, on the reverse strand, counting down.
AAATCCTGTAAAATCAAGCCAAAAGCCAAACTTTTCTGACCCTCTTCGATGCCCTTGCCCCGGTAGACATCGAAAACGTGAATTTCCCGCAGCCAGTCACCTCCGGCAGCGCGGATGGCCTGGGTCATGGACCGCGCGGTCACGGTTTCATCCACTACTAGCGCCAAGTCGCGACGGATGATGGGGAACTTGGATAGCTCCGCGTACCGGGGCACCCGGCCACGGCTTAATTCGGTCAACATCAGCTCGAACAAGAACACATCGCCTTCCAAATCCAGGCGTCTCGCTACCATTGGGTGTAGTGCGCCGATCCAGCCCACCGGGTGGCCGTCCCGGTCAATGCGGGCGCTTTGTCCGGGGTGCAGGGCCGGATGACGGTCGGCAACAAACTGGAAAGCATCCCCATCGGCGGTGGCGGCAATCAGCGTCTCCACGTCGGCCTTGAGATCATAGAAATCCATGGCCCGGGTGGCCGCGCCCCATTGCTCTGGCAGCGCCAAACCACAGGCCACGGCGGCGATCCGTGGGTCTTGGCGCAGGTCACTACCCTCCCGGATAAAACCCAAGCCGGATTCAAACAGTCGTACCCGAGCCTGCTGGCGTTTCTGGTTATATCCCAAAGCCTTCAGCAAGCCGGGCAATAGGGTGGTGCGCATCACCGCCAGATCGCTGGATATGGGGTTGGCGAGGGGGATCGGATCACCCTCCGGGTCCATAGCCCGCTGGGCGCCCTGCTCCACGAAACTAAAGGTGATGGCCTCATGGAAACCCCGCTGCACCAGGATATTGCGTAGTCGAGCCTGGCGTACTTCGGACTCGGGCCGGAATGCCATATCCAGGCGGGTCAGGGGCCGGTTGCTAGGCACTTTATCGTAGCCGTGAACCCGCCCAACCTCCTCGATCAAGTCCGCCTCAAGGGTAATATCGAAGCGAAAACTGGGGGGCGCCACCAACCAATCCTGACCCTCCTCGGCCACGGCCATGCCCAAGCGCTGGAGAATTTCCACTACCGTGGTAGGGGCGATCTCCAGTCCCAGCAGTTTGTGCAAGCGCGCCGGGCGCAGACGAACAGCCTGCTTAGCGGGCAGATGTTCGCGCATCGCCACATCCAACACCGGCCCGGGTCGACCGCCGGCGATATCTAGCAACAGCCGGGTGGCCCGCTCGGCGGCCCGGACCTGCAACTCCGGGTCAACGCCCCGCTCGAAGCGGTGAGATGAATCGGTGTGCAGGCCAAAACGACGGGCGCGACCGGCAATGCTGGTGGGGGTGAAGAAGGCGCTCTCCAGGAAAACATCACAAGTATCGTCGCCCACGGCGCTGGTCTCGCCGCCCATGATGCCGGCCAAGGCCAGGGGACCGGCCTGATCGGCGATCACCAGAATATCCTCGTTCAGGTCCACGGTGGCGCCATTCAGTAACTCCAGCCGTTCCCCGGTTTGTCCCCGGCGCACCACTATACCGCCCTGGAGTTTGCCCAAGTCAAAGGCGTGCATGGGCTGGCCCAGTTCCAGCATCACGTAGTTGGTGACATCCACCAGGGGACCCAGGCTGCGCAACCCGACCCGACGCAGCCGCTCCCGCATCCACAGGGGTGTTTCGGCTTGGGGATTGACGCCCCGGATCACCCGGCCCACGTAACGTGGACAGTCGGCAGGGGTCTCCAGACGCACCGGAAACGTGGCGTCCAGGTCCGGCGTCACGGGATCAACGGGTATCGGGCTGAGGTCACAGCGGTTTAGCACCCCCACCTCCCTGGCTACCCCAACCAGGCCCAGACAATCGCCCCGGTTGGGGGTCAAATCCACGTCGATGATAGTGTCATCGAGGGCGAGATAGTCTCGTAGGTCCCGCCCGAGAGGGCTATCGTGGGGCAGAGCCAGTAATCCAGCGGCATCGTCGGATAACCCCAATTCCTTCGCGGAGCAGAGCATACCCTGGGATTCCACGCCTCGCAGTTTGGAGCGTTTGATCTTGAAATCACCAGGCAGCACCGCACCCACCACAGCCGTGGGCGCATGCATGCCCTCAAAGACATTGGGCGCGCCACAGACGATCTGAAGCGGCTCGGCGCCACCCACATCCACGCTACAGACCCGCAGCCGATCAGCGTCTGGATGGGGGCTGACCGAGACCACCCGACCCACCACCACCCCCTGAAAAGCAGGGGCGGCAGGGTAAACATCGTCCACTTCCAGCCCCGCCAGGGTCAGTTGTTCCACCAAGGCTTCGGTTGTAACGCCGGGCTTGACCCATTCCCGAAGCCAGGATTCGCTAATTTTCATTTCCAGACCTCTTCATCGTCCCGCCGTCTCCTAGGATGGCAAAGGCACCTTGCAACTGCTCAGCGGAATTGTTCCAAAAAGCGCAGATCGTTGTCGAAGAACAGCCGCAAGTCGTTAACCCCATAGCGGAGCATGGCCAGCCGCTCTACCCCCATGCCAAAGGCATAGCCGGTGTACCGCTCGCTATCAATGCCCACGTGGCCGAATACCGCCGGGTGGACCATGCCGCAGCCCAGCACTTCCAGCCAACCGTTGTCGCCCAGCACATCCACCTCGGCGGAAGGCTCGGTAAACGGAAAATAAGACGGCCGGAAGCGGAGAGTCAGTTCCCGCTCGAAAAAATTGCGCAGGAACTCATCCAGAATGCCCTTCAGGTCGGCGAAGCTGACATCCTCATCCACCAACAAGCCTTCCACCTGATGGAACATGGGGGAGTGGGTCTGATCCGAGTCACAGCGGTAGACCCGCCCGGGGGCGATGATACGCAGCGGCGGCGCCTGGGTCTCCATAGTGCGAATCTGCACATTGGAGGTGTGGGTGCGCAGCACCGTGTTGGCATCGAAGTAAAAGGTGTCGTGCATGGCCCTAGCCGGATGATGGGCCGGGATGTTCAGCGCCTCGAAATTATGGAAATCGTCCTCGATCTCCGGTCCTTCGGCCACCGTAAAGCCGATTCCGGTAAAAAAGGCTTCAATACGTTCTAGGGTCCGGGTGATGGGGTGCGAGCCGCCCGGAGCCTGGCCACGCCCGGGCAAGGTCACGTCGATGGCCTCCCGGGCCAGTCGATTATTGAGGCTGGCCGTCTCCAATAGGGATTTGCGGGTTTCCATGACGCTTTGAACCCGTTCTTTCGCCTGGTTGATGGCCGCTCCGGCCTGAGGCCGTTGCTCGGCGGGCAGTCGACCCAGTTGCTTCAGGCGTTCCGTAAACACGCCTTTTTTGCCCAGATAATGGACCCGTAGCCGGTCCAATCCGGCCAGGTCATCGGCGCCGGACAGTTCGGTCTCGGCTTTACGCACGAGTTCCGCCAACTCTTCCACGGGGTGATACTCCGTAAGCATTGAAACAAAAAAAGGGGAAAGGTCGTAAAGCCTTTCCCCTTCCGAAAAACGCATCGGCAGGCGTCAAGGCCGCCGACGGGCTTTAGGCTGTGGTTCCGAGAGCGGCCTTGGCTTGTTCCGCCAGGGCGGCAAAAGCGGGCTTGTCGAACACCGCCAGATCGGCCAGCACTTTGCGGTCAACCTCAACGGACGCCTTGTGCAGGCCGTCGATAAGCCGACTATAGGACAGGTCGCATTCCCGGGCCGCTGCGTTGATACGAACGATCCACAGAGCGCGGAACTGGCGTTTCTTTTGACGACGATCCCGGTAAGCGTACTGGCCAGCCTTAATGACGGCCTGCTTAGCAACCCGGTACACCCGGCTGCGGGCGCCGTAATAGCCTTTGGCTTTATCCAGGACTTTTTTATGACGAGCGTGGGCGGTAACGCCACGTTTGACTCGGGGCATGACAATAAACCTCTAAACGATCCGCACAGTTACGAGTAAGGCAGCATCCGGCTCACCATCTTGGCGTCGGCGGCATGAACCATGGCGGGTTCCCGCAGGTGGCGCTTACGCTTGGTGTCCTTCTTGGTCAGGATGTGCCGACGATGGGACTGGGATCGCTTGAATTTGCCGGACCCCGTGCGGCTGAACCGTTTGGCCGCGCCGCGATTGGTTTTCAGTTTGGGCATGTGATTTATCCACTTCGCATTATGATGAATTACAACAAGGCCCATGGCCCTGGGTCCATGGGGATGGGCTATTTTTTAGGGGCGACGATCATGATCATCTGCCGACCTTCCATTTTGGGTCGCTGCTCCACGCCGCCGTATTCTTCCAGGTCTTTCTCGACCCGTTGCAGCAGTTGCAGCCCCAGCTCCTGGTGAGCCATCTCCCGACCCCGGAACCGTAGGGTTACCTTGGCCTTGTCACCATCAGACAGGAAACGTACCAGGTTGCGCAGTTTGACCTGATAATCCCCTTCATCCGTACCTGGACGGAATTTTACTTCCTTGACCTGAATTTGTTTTTGCTTCTTTCTGGCTTCTTGTTGCTTTTTACTCTGCTCGAACTTGTACTTGCCGAAGTTCATGATTCGGCAGACCGGCGGCTTGGCGGTGGGTGACACTTCTACCAGGTCCAGTTCCGCCTCCTCGGCGATTTGTTTGGCCCTGAGCAGGGATACCACTCCGATTTGTTCACCGTCCTGACCGATCAACCGCACTTCACGGGCAGTGATCTCGTCGTTGAGCCGAGTGTCTTCATTAGCAGCGATGGTTTATTCCTCCGAAACGGGACGACCATGGTTGGCGATGTCGGCCCTGAGTAATTCAGTTAGATCAGGGAGGCTCATGCTGCCCAGATCCTTGCCGGCTCGCGTGCGCACGGACACGGTATGGGATTCCATCTCCCGGTCTCCCACCACCAGGAGATACGGTACGCGCGCGAGGGTATGCTCCCGGATTTTAAAACCGATCTTTTCGTTTCTCAAGTCCGCCCGGACCCGGAAGTCCTGGTGTAACAGGGATTTTTCCAGATCACGAACATAGCTGGCCTGGTGGTCGGTGATATTGATGACCACCGCCTGGACCGGCGCCAGCCAAGTGGGCATGATGCCGGCATAATGCTCAATCAGCACCCCGATAAACCGCTCCAGTGAACCCAGGATGGCCCGATGCAACATCACTGGGGGCTTACGACTGCCGTCCTCGGCCACGTACTCGGCGCCCAGGCGTCCGGGTGTGGAGAAATCCACTTGCATGGTGCCGCACTGCCAAACCCGGTCCAGGCAGTCCCGCAGAGAGAATTCGATCTTTGGACCGTAAAAGGCGCCCTCCCCCGGCTGGACACGAAATTCCAAACCCTTGTTCTTGAGGGCCTCCGCCAGGGCCTGCTCGGCCTTGTCCCAAATCTCGTCGGCGCCGATGCGCTTCTCGGGACGGGTGCTCAGGGCCACCAGGATATCCTCGAAACCGAAGTCGGCGTAAACCTGGAACACCAGGTCGATGAACGCCGACACCTCGGACTGAATCTGGTCTTCGGTGCAGAAGATATGGGCGTCGTCTTGGGTGAAGCCGCGCACCCGCATCAGCCCGTGCAGGGTGCCGGAGGGTTCGTTGCGGTGACAGGAGCCGAACTCGGCCATGCGCAGGGGCAAGTCCCGATAGCTCTTCAGGCCATGGTTATAGATCTGGACATGGCAGGGGCAGTTCATGGGCTTGACCGCGTAGTCGCGGTTTTCCGAGTGGGTGCTGAACATCTCGGAACCGAACTTCTCCCAATGCCCGGAGCGTTCCCATAGGGAACGGTCCACCAGTTGCGGGGTGTTGACTTCCTGGTAGCCCTGGCGGCGCAGGGCGCGGCGGATGTAGTCCCGGACCACGGTGTTGATAATCCAGCCGTTGTCGTGCCAGAACACCATGCCCGGGGATTCCTCCTGGACGTGGAATAAATCCAGCGCCTTGCCGATGCGCCGGTGGTCCCGCTTCTCGGCTTCTTCCAGGCGATGCAGATAGGCTTTGAGCTGCTTTTTGTCGGGCCAGGCCGTGCCGTAGATCCGTTGCAGCATTTCGTTTTTGGAATCCCCTCGCCAGTAGGCCCCGGCCACCTTGGTGAGCCTAAAAGCCTGGAGCTTGCCGGTGGAGGGCACATGGGGACCCCGGCACAGGTCGATGAAATCGCCTTGGCGATACAGGGAAATCGTCTCCCCGGCGGGAATATCGGCGATGATCCGGGCTTTGTATTCCTCGCCCATGTCCCGGAAGTAGGCCACCGCCTGGTCTCGGGGCATTTCCGAGCGCTCCACGGGAATATCCTGCTTGGCAAGTTCTTCCATGCGAGCCTCAATGGCTTGCAAATCCTCGGGAGTGAAGGCCCGTTCAAAGGCGAAATCGTAATAAAAACCGTTGTCGATGACCGGGCCAATGGTGACCTGGGCGTTGGGATAAAGCTGCTTGACCGCATGGGCCAGGAGATGGGCGGTGGAGTGGCGAATGATCTCTAGTCCCTGGTCGTCCCGGGGAGTAACGATGGCCAGTTCGGTGTCCTGTTCGATGACGAAGGCCGTATCTACCAGGCCATCGCCCACCTTGCCCGCCAAGGCGCTCTTGGCCAGGCCGGGGCCGATATGGGCGGCCACGTCCCGGACGCTCACAGGGCGATCAAAGCTGCGCTGACTGCCATCGGGGAGCGTAATTACCGGCATTTGCGTTTCCTGTTCACCAGACGGACGAAAATATAGAGGGCGTGTCGCAAAGACCTTCTTTTGGAAGGAGCGGCACGCCCTCTGGGGTATCTTGGTAGGCGCGATTGGACTCGAACCAACGACCCCCACCATGTCAAGGTGGTGCTCTAACCAGCTGAGCTACGCGCCTAAATCGTTAGAGCCGCGAATATTACGTGATCGGTTCGGGGCTTGGCAAGAGGCCAGAGCCATTTTCTTGGCCTCTCACCCCACCCTGGCCTGGGGCATCCCCAACCCATATTCTTGGATATGCTGAATCTCGTCTCGCAACCGGGCCGCTTCCTCGAACTCCAGGTTGCGGGCATGTTCGTACATTTTTTTTTCCAGTTTCTTGATTCGCTTGACCAAAGCCTCGGGGGTTTCCCGAGCATAGTGTTCGGTGGCTTCGGCCACTTTGGCGTACTGTTTGGGCGCTGGCGGGGTCTGGGCATAAGCCCCTTCCATAATGTCGGCCACCCGCTTGCGGATGGTCTGGGGGGTAATGCCGTTGGCCGCGTTATACGCCTGCTGCTTGGCGCGGCGGCGCTCGGTCTCGTCTATGGCCTGGCCCATAGCGTCGGTGAATCTGTCAGCGTAGAGGATAGCCTTGCCGTTGACGTTGCGGGCGGCCCGGCCGATGGTCTGAATCAGGGAACGGGCGGAGCGCAGAAAGCCCTCCTTGTCGGCGTCCAGGATGGCCACCAGGGACACCTCCGGCATATCCAGGCCCTCCCGCAACAGATTAATGCCCACCAGCACGTCGAACTCCCCGAGCCGTAGGTCCCGGATGATTTCCACCCGCTCCACGGTGTCGATGTCCGAATGCAGATAGCGCACCCGTATTCCACTGTCGGCCAGATATTCGGTCAGATCCTCGGCCATGCGCTTGGTGAGGGTGGTCACCAGCACCCGCTCCCCTGCGGCGATACGGGCGTTGGCTTCGGACAGCAAGTCGTCCACCTGGGTGAGGGCCGGGCGCACTTCCAGTTCCGGGTCCAGCAGCCCCGTGGGCCGCACCACCTGGTCGGCCACCGCCCCGGCGTGCTGTTGTTCGTAGGGACCGGGGGTGGCGGAGACGAAGATCACCTGGGTGGCCAGGCGCTCGAACTCATCAAAGCGCAAGGGCCGGTTGTCCAGGGCCGAGGGTAGCCGGAAGCCGTACTCCACCAGGGTTTGCTTGCGGGAGCGGTCGCCCCGGTACATACCCCCGAGTTGGGGAACGGTAACATGGGACTCGTCGATGAACACCAGGGCGTTGGGGGGCAGATAATCCAGCAGGGTAGGCGGCGGCTCCCCGGCGGCCCGGCCAGACAGATGCCGGGAGTAGTTCTCGATGCCGCCGCAGTAGCCCAGCTCCTGCATCATCTCCAGGTCGAAGCGGGTGCGCTGCTCCAAACGCTGGGCTTCCAATAATTGATTCTCGGCGTAGAGTTCCTCCAGGCGAACACGCAGTTCGTCACGAATGGCGTCTATGGCCTTGAGCATCTGCTCCCGGGGGGTGACGTAATGGGTCTTGGGATAGACGGTCAGGCGCGGCACCCGCCGGAGGGTCTCCCCGGTAAGGGGGTCGAAGTAGCTCAGGGACTCGATTTCGTCGTCGAACAACTCCACCCTTACCGCCTCCCGTTCCGACTCCGCCGGGTGGATGTCGATGACCTCCCCCCGCACCCGGTAGGCGCCTCGCACCAGGTCCAGGTCGTTGCGGGTGTATTGCAGCTCCGCCAACCGGCGCAGCACGGCCCGCTGATCCACCCGCTCGCCCCGCACCAGATGCAGAATCATCTGCATATAGGCGTTGGGATCGCCCAGGCCGTAGATGGCCGATACCGTGGCCACGATAATGGTGTCCGGGCGCTCCAGGATGGCCTTGGTGGCGGACAGGCGCATCTGCTCGATGTGCTCGTTCACGGAGGCGTCCTTTTCGATAAAGGTGTCCGAGGCCGGTACATAGGCTTCCGGCTGATAGTAGTCGTAATAGGAAACGAAGTACTCCACGGCATTCTGGGGGAAGAACTCCCGCATCTCCCCGTAGAGTTGGGCGGCCAGGGTCTTGTTGGGAGCTAGGATCAGCGCCGGGCGCTGCGCGGTCTGGATGACATTGGCCACAGTAAAAGTCTTACCGGAGCCGGTCACGCCCAACAGGGTCTGATGGGACAGGCCGTCGTTCAGCCCCTCCACGAGGCTGCGGATAGCCTCGGGCTGGTCCCCAGCGGGGCGATACTGGGTGGTGATCTGAAATAGGTTGCTCATGGACGTTTCAAGGAACTTGGCGGATCAACTATCATAGGACAAACGCCCCCAGCGTTGTGTTCAACTTCCCCCCAGACTGGCAGGAGACTCCGTGAAGATTCAACTTTCCGATCGCGTACAGCGGGTCAAGCCCTCCCCTACCCTGGCCGTTACCGCCCGAGCCGCCGAACTCAAGGCCGCCGGCAAGGACGTCATCGGCCTAGGCGCCGGGGAACCGGACTTCGACACACCGGAGTTCATCAAGGAGGCCGCCATCAAGGCCATCCATGAAGGCTTCACCAAGTACACCGCCGTGGACGGCACCCCGGGCCTGAAAAAAGCCGTCATCGCCAAGTTCAAGCGAGACAACGGCCTGGACTATACCCCGGAACAGATTTTGGTATCGGTGGGGGGCAAGCAGAGCTTTTTCAATCTGGCCCAGGCCCTGCTCAATGCCGGCGATGAGGTGATCATCCCCGCCCCGTATTGGGTCTCCTATCCAGATATGGTGTTACTGGCCGACGCCAAGCCAGTGATCGTGGAGGCCGGTATCGACCAGCGTTTCAAGATCAGCCCCGAGCAACTGGAAGCGGCCCTCACCCCCCACACCCGGCTGTTTGTCATCAACAGCCCCTCCAACCCCAGCGGGGTAGCCTATACTCAGGACGAACTGGCGGCCCTGGGGGAGGTGCTGCGCCGCCACCCCCAAGTGCTTATCGCCACCGATGATATGTACGAACATATCCTGTGGACCGCTGAGCCTTTCGTAAATATTCTCAACGCCTGCCCGGATCTCCACGACCGGACCATCGTACTCAACGGCGTATCCAAAGCCTACAGCATGACCGGCTGGCGGATCGGTTACGCCGGCGGCCCCGCCGACCTCATCAAGGCCATGAAAAAGATCCAGTCCCAGAGCACCTCCAATCCCGCCTCCATCTCCCAGGTGGCAGCCCAGGCGGCCCTGGAGGGGGATCAGAGCTGCATAGGGGAGATGCTGAAAGCCTTCAAGCAGCGCCATGATTACGTGGTGGGCGCCTTCAACGCCCTGGACGGGGTGCGGGCCATCGAAGGGGACGGCACATTTTACGTTTTCGCTGATTTCCAGCAGGTCATCGACCGCATGGACGGCATCAACAACGACATCGACCTGGCCGAGTATCTGCTGGTGGAAGGCGGCGTGGCCCTGGTGCCCGGCTCCGCCTTCGGCATCGAGGGCTGCCAGCGCTTGTCCTTCGCCACCAGCATGGACAATCTGGAAAAGGCCCTGGAGCGTATCGCTCGGGTGCTGAACCGCTGAGCGAGCCCCCGCCGCAGCCCGCCGGGGGGCTGCGGCGGTTCATAACGGACATTTGCACAGGATGATTTTGGAAGATGGCTATGGACTGGAAACGGACAAACACCCTTCTTCCCCTTCACCGGACAGGGCCACGGCCCAGGGACATACGGGGTTTTACTCTCCTGGAATTGATGATCACCGTAGCGGTGCTGGCCCTAGTCACCACCCTGGCGATCCCGGTCTTCGACCAGATGTACCAGACCAACCGGGTTCGCGGCGTGCGGGATGACTTGTTCCGCTCCCTCAACTACGCCCGCAGCGAAGCCATCACCCGCAACCAGCAGGTGTCGGTTTGTCCCAAACGTCCAAACCGGCTCGATTGCAGGGGCAATGTCAACAATACCCGTAATTGGAATGAGGGCTGGCTGGTATGGGCCGACGGCAATGACGACGGCGCTTTCCAGACCGATGAGTTGTTGCGCATGGTCGACGCCATCGATGACTACGCCAAGATTCGAACCAGCGGAACCTTCAACGACACAAGCCTTGACTTCCAGCCCGACGGCTCGGCCGATAACACCACCTTCAGCGTCTGCGCCAAGGGCCACAGAGTCCGTCTGCAAGTGGTTGTTTCTAGAACGGGCCGGGTCCGCAACGGCACCGAGGATTTTGACGATATCGACTGCAACTCCCCCTGACACCGCCAATACCTGCCTAGGCTATTGACGGTCATTCACGCCATCAGTACCATACGCGGTCTCAACTAATCCCCGATAGCTCAGTTGGTAGAGCAGGTGACTGTTAATCACCGGGTCGGCGGTTCGAGTCCGTCTCGGGGAGCCAAATATCAAAAAAGCCGGTTCGAGTTCGCTCGACCGGCTTTTTGCTTTGCAGCGCAAGCAGATTAAAGGGTTAGCGATAGGCCACAAAAACTTTGAAATCTAACTAAAATTAGTGCCCAAAGGAAACAAAAGAAGGGCTTAGGCTATTTTAGTCTAAACCCTTCTTCATTCCGCCCCTGCTATCGAACCGCCAACCCCCTAAGCAATCAAGCCCGTGATGTGATAGGGAAGTACAGTGAACAAACCGTCCAGAACCTATCCACCGGAGTTGAGAGTATGGCGAAACAGATTACTGTATGGGGCGGTCTGCGCCGATGGCGGCGTGGATCTCATCGACTTCGAGATGATCCTGTCGTACCAAAACTTCCAGGAAACGCCGGGGCTAGAGTCCATCCGCCAACGCTTCGAGCAGGCCCAACGCCAGCAGGCCGATAGGGGCAAGGTGGCGATCTTGCCCAGAACACTGGACGATGTGCTGGAGGATGTGCGCGCCGCCATCGGCATTGTTCGCAAAACCATTGCCAGCGGCTGAGCCGGACTGAAACCCGACACCGCCGGAGTCCGGCGCCATGGCTTGCACCATCGTACGCCAGTCAGGGCTATCCTGGGGTGCCATGCCGTGGCCTAATTTTGCCCCAAGCGCTGCTCTTCTCGTAAAAATAAATATAAATCAGCATCATACCAATACGGTGAATAAGGTAGCCGCTACCGGACAGGTTCGGCTTGATTATTGCTTATTGTTGATTAGACAAGCCACTTCCCAGAACATCATCCATGGAACGATTGCGCATCATACTCGTCGATAAATCACGCGGGCGAGCCGCTATCCTAGAGCAAGCCCTACAGGATGCAGGACATCAGGTGGTGGCGGTTCTGAACAGCCATTCGGATCTTCTCGCCCAGGTGCGGGAACTGCGCCCGGACATGATTCTTATCGATCTGCATTCCCCGGATCGAGACACCCTGGAGCACCTGCGCTCCATCGACCGCGACCAACCCAAGCCCATCATCATGTTCGCCGAACACAGCGACGCCGCCACCACTCAGGAGGCCATCCGCGCCGGGGTGAGCGCTTATCTGGTGGACGAGGTCAATCCCGGCCGCCTGAAGTCCATCGTGGAGGTGGCCATTGTCCGGTTCCGGGAGTTTCAGGCCCTGCGCCAGGAACTGGACGAAACCCGCGGCAAGCTGGCCGAGCGCAAGGTGATCGAAAAGGCCAAGGGATTGCTGATGTCCCATCGGAGCATGAGCGAGGAACAGGCTTATCAGGCCCTGCGCAAGATGGCCATGGACCGCAATCAACGACTCGCCGAGGTGGCCCAAAATGTGATTACGGTGATGGAGTTGTTGGGCTGAGCCGACCCCGTGGCGGCTGCCGCCGCCCTTGAGTTTTTTTGCCCCGCCCCGCACAGTGAGTCACCCCGCCACGTTCGGGATGGCGTATCTGAGCAATTGAGAAAAATCATGAGCGTTCACCTACTGCGCGACAGTCTGTATCGGGTGGTCAGCACTTTGGGTGTCGGCACCTACACCGAGGTCAACGAGTGGCTGGGCCTGGAAGATGCCCGGGAGGCGCGGGCGCTGCTCAGATTTCACCACTATTATCGGCTTCAGCGTCTGATGGAACGCTTGCGCGAAGCGCACCCCCGGCGCTACGGCTTGGTCATTGCCGCTCTGGCCGATTGGCCAGGACGCCCGGAATGGCTGGACGGCTGGGTATGGTATGCCTCGCATTTGCCCGAGTCATGGATGGTGCGCGGCGCTCATTCCATCAGTTGGGCTTTCCAGGCGCACCAACCCGGATTCAGGCAACCCCAGGGCATGTTGGCCATGCACACCTTCTTCAAGCGCCTGGAGCAGGCCGAGGAGGACCTCCGCAAAGCCGCAGAACTGGCGCCCAAAAACCCCGAACCCCACGCCTGGCTTATTGCCTCCGGCGGCGCCCTAGGCTGTTCCCAAACCGAACTCAAGCAGCGCTTTAAGTCGCTTACCCGGCGAGACACCGACCATTTTCAAGGCCATAGTAATCTGCTGATCGCCTTATACCGACGCCCCGAGGGCAGCGACAATGAACTGTTCTCCTTTGCCCGACGCCTTTCTGACCAGGCCGCCCCCGGCTCCCTGATTCATGCCTTGATCGCCCAGGCCCACGTGGAACGCTGGGCCATGGAGGTGTTCAGCAACGGGGTCGAGTCGGCGAATACCGGTATTCTGGCGCCCCAAGTGAGCGCCGAGTTACGGGCCGCCTGGCTACGGCTGTTTGGCTCCCCGGACTACCATTCAGGGGTCTTGGAACCGGCTGTGGCAGGGTATTTCGCCGTTGCTTTTTATCTCGCCGAGGACCATCAAGGCGTGGCCGACGCCATGGGGCGCATCGGCCAGTATGCCGTGTCCTACCCATGGAGCCATCTCTGCCGCACGGCTCGGGAATGCCTGCACCCAGGCTTTGCAATCGACAAAATCCGTCACTTTCCTCGCCGCAGAATTTTCTAAGCTGCGGTGGGGGTATCGTTGTGGTGCGCCCTCCCCCGCTACACTCCCAAAAATGGTGCGCCGCAATATCAAAGATGACAAGCTTATCGCTTGGGCTGAAAAAAAGTCATTTATATTGATATAGTTACCCATAAATACAAAAATGGCCCAAGAGTTGCATAACCCTTCATAACGCATTGCACCCCGTGCTCTTCACTCAAAGGCGAGTGTAGGCACTCGAAATCAGGGTTAGCGAAGACCCGCACAAGACAACGACGTCCGATCCTGCCTCCAGGCTGGGTTCGGACGTTTTTTTTGCCCGAATTCATAATTTTTTTATTCAACTTAAAGGAGCAAAACCGTGGAAGTCCAAAACAAGGCATCACGCATCAATTTATTCAGCCTAAAAACCATTCAGATGCGCACCTTCCATCTGACTTGGCTGTCTTTCTTTCTCTGCTTTTTTGGCTGGTTCGGCATCGCCCCGCTGATGGCGGTGGTCCGGGAAGACCTGGGGCTGACCAAGGCCGAGATCGGCAACACTATCATTGCTTCGGTGGCCATCACTATTTTGGTGCGGCTGCTGATCGGTCCCTTATGCGATAAGTTCGGCCCCCGCAAGACCTATACCTGGCTGCTGGTGCTAGGCTCGATACCGGTGATGTGCATCGGTCTGGCCGACAGCTACGAAAGTTTTCTGCTGTTCCGCCTGGCTATCGGCGCCATCGGGGCCTCTTTCGTCATCACCCAGTACCAAACCTCGGTGATGTTCGCCCCTAACGTGGTAGGCACCGCCAACGCCACCACCGCCGGCTGGGGCAACCTCGGCGGCGGCGTCACTCAGATGGTCATGCCCTTGGTGTTCGCGGCGGTGATGATGTTCGGCGTCTCCGAGGCCGCCGGCTGGCGGATCGCCATGATCGTTCCCGGCATGGTGCTGCTGCTGGCGGGGCTTTTCTACTGGAAGTTCACCACCGACTGCCCCGACGGCAACTATGACGAGCTGCGCGCCCAGGGCAAGCTGCCCCTTGCCAAAGCCGAGCGCAGCGCCTCCGGCACCTTCATAGCCGCCGCCAAAGACTACCGGGTGTGGGCCTTGTTCTTCGTCTACGCCGCCTGCTTCGGCGTAGAACTGACGATCAATAATATCGCCGCCATCTACTATTTCGACAAGTTCACCCTAGACCTCCAAACTGCGGGCCTGATCGCCGGTCTGTTCGGACTGATGAACATCTTCGCCCGCAGCCTCGGCGGAATCTTCTCTGATATGTTCGCCCAAAAATCTGGACTCAAGGGCCGGGTGTATTTCTTGTTCGCGGTGCTGTTCCTGGAGGGTTGCGCCCTGGTACTGTTCTCCCAGATGAACGTGCTGATCATGGCCGTATCCACCATGGTGCTGTTCTCCCTGTTCGTGCAGATGTCAGAGGGCGCCACCTTCGGTATCGTGCCGTTTGTCAATAAAAAAGCCCTGGGCGCCGTGGCCGGCATCGTCGGCGCGGGCGGCAACGCCGGAGCGGTGATGGCCGGGTTCCTGTTCAAGTCCGAGTCCCTGAGCTATCAGGAAGGGCTGTTGCTGCTGGGCCTGGCGGTCATTGCCTGCTCTTTCTGCGCTCTTCTGGTGCGGTTCTCTCCCGAGACCATTATCGAAGAAGACCGCAACTTCGCTGAAGCCCTGCAGCAGCGGGCCGCCACAGCTCAGGCATAACAACCCTTGATAACCGGCGGGCGGGGTTCCTGTTACCCCGCCCGCTTGCGTTGGGGCTGGGCGAAAAAAAACCGGAGCCTCAAGCTCCGGCAAACTACACCATCAAGGGGGGAGTCACAGTAATTAGTACTCAGCGGCAGCGTTGAAGTTCCCGCCTCAGCTTTTGTCCCTCAAAAACGCATCTTGGAACAGGGTGGACAGACTTTCCTGAGCAGCCAAACGTTCCCCATCCGGCTCAAGGGGCAACTCCCCGTTAAGCCTTGACCATTCGGGATTGAGCCTGGCCTCGGCAATCACCGCCGGCAACTCCCCCTTTACCCAAGTTTTGATGGCGGCATCCTCCTGGGGGGCAACCCGAATTTTGTTCTGGCTGGCGTGACCGCGCCGCTGCAAAGCCCGAACCAACTCAATCTGACGCACCGCCAGCAGCCGCAAAGTGGCGTCGTTGACCCGCAGTTCCGTATACCCTCGCAACCAATCGGCCAACTTTCGCCCCTGACCCTGTGCCGTACTCCATAAAGCGCCCAGAGTGGCCCCCATTGCCGCCCCGGCCCCCAGGCTGGCGCCCCCTAGCAGGGCATCCACAGCCAGCCCGGCCATGCCCCCGGCCGCCGCAGCGCCACCAGCGCGGATGCCAAATTCCTTGAGGGCGGCCACACTGAACAGGTCCGAACCCCATTGACCCTCGCTAATGGGTAGGTCATCACCGGCATAGTCATCGGCCCGGAACCGGAAAATCTCCAACAGACCCTCAACACATTGTTGTTCCCGGCGCCGCACCCTTTGTTTGAGGTGTTCCACCGCATCGCCTCCCTGGACCTCATCTTCGGAAGCCGTTATCACCAGGGCGGCGGCGTCGATCAACAGATCGGCCAGCAACTCGGCAGCGGCCCGCCGCAACCGTTCCCGCTGCTCCTTGTGTTCCCGGATCACCGCCTCCAGGGTGCCATGGAAGTGGTCCAGCAGCGTCTGCATCTTTTCGAACAGCCGCCGCTCCCCCCGCTCATCCAAAACCACGGTATCGAACTCCACCACTGCGTGCATATTGACCCGGGCCAGATGGTCCCGCCATTGGGCGGTCTTGGCCTCGGGGCTGGCCACGAAGTTGAGCACCGGCACCACCGGCCTGGCGCAGCGGCCTAGAATCTCTAGTTCATCCCGATGTTTGCCCAACACCCGGTCCCGAGCGTCGATCACATAGAGCACCAAATCGCCGGCCATGACCTGGCGTAGGGCTTTGGCCTCTTGCTCGAACTCCCCGGTCGCCGCAGGGCTGTCCAAGAACTGAAGAATCAAGTCGATGGGATCGGCATGGCGATCCTGACGCAGGCTGTCCAGATGATCCAGCAATCCGATGGAATCCTCTAATCCTGGGGTGTCGAATAACTCCACGACAGGCTGGCCGTCAACCAGCAAGGCGGTACCCTCCACATGGCGGGTAGTGGATGGCCGGTTGGAGATTTCCCCGAAGGTGGCGTCCCGGGTGAGGGTTCGCAGCAGCGAGGTTTTACCGGTATTGGTATGGCCCACCACGGCCACTTTGAGAACCGGCTTGCTCATAGGCTACCCTCCTGGGATAGGGCCAGGTCCAACCGGTGGCGCAGATCATCCAGCCAGCGGCGGACGGCCCCGGCATCTTCCATGACGGGCACATCGTCGCCCGCCACCTGGTCTATGATCCGGGTAATGGCGGCTTCGTCCCGCCCCTGGAGTTCCAGCAGCACGGCGAACAGGGCGGCGGCCCCGACCCCCTGGCCCAAATCCGTGGTCACCGGCTCCTCAGTCGCCGTCCCGGTCGGGTTGCTCCGGTCAGGCAGAACCGCTGTCAACACCGAACCCAGCCCAGCCCATAACGGCAGGGATGCGATGGCCGCTGGCGACACCAGGGTGGCGGCGGCCACGCAACCCAAGGCCCCGGCCGTGGCGCCGGCGGCCAACCAGCGGGGCTTCAGGCGTAGTCGTCGCGGCAGCAGTTCGGTCATTCGCCGGGCGCCACCCTGGAGTTGGTCGGCCAGGCTAGCGCCGCCGTCCTCAAGGCGCGCTCCCAGCAGGGCCTGCCAATCCCGATGGCCATCATGACTTTGGTACAAGCGGGCGATGAGCCTGTGCAACTCCGCTTGCTGGGCTTGCCCCGGCGGCCCGGACCAGCGGGCCGCGTGCTCGCCGATCAGCTCGAAGGCTCGCTCGATCCGCCGGGCCGGGATTGGCTCGACGCCTTTGGCTGCCCCTAACAAGCGTCCTAGCCGGGCGCGGCTGATGTCCGTCAGGTGCGCGAGATCCACATCACCCACCCACGCCTCGTCAATCCCCGCTTCGGCGGCAAGGGTATGCCAGTCCGCCAGACGTTGGGTGGCTTCCTCGGCGGAACTACGCTCCCGAAGCCGCTGGCCGTCGCTGACGATCAGCGCCACCGGGGCATCGGAATGACGCTCCAGGTCGGTGATAAAAGCCCGCACCCCCCGATCGGGGGTGTTCAGGGCGGAGCAGACCACGGCAATCAGCCGGGGCGGCGTCAGGGCCGTTGCCAGTTGCTCCTTGACCCGGCGGCGGTCATCACGGGAGTCCACCATGCCCAGGTCCAGCCACTCTATTCCCGCTAGTGTCGGCGGCCAATTGGCGGCGGGAACATCCAGTTCCAGACCCAACACCGCCACCGGCCCGTGGCCACGGCTGCGCCGCGGCGCTATCCCGGCCACAGCGCCTGCGTCGAATGGAACAGGGTCCGGCTCGGCATCCACCACACCGAGATTGGTGGCCGTGGGCATTAATCGCGATTCCAGACGGGCGAACCCGGGCAGGCTGATATCCAAGCGAAACCGCCGGGCGGACCGGCGCGCCAGCCCCACCGACAGCACCAGCAGCACGAGGCGCGGCAACAGTCCATAAACGACCACGGCCCCCACCAGCAGTCCGGCCCAAGCCTCCCCGATCCCAGCCGAAGCCGCTTCCGGCAACCCGCCCCGGCTGGCTCGGATCTGACCGATATCCGGGGTGGTGAACCCTAGGAATTCCGGCAAACTGGCGATACCTCGGGTCAAAGGGACATAACTGCGCTCCGAGAGAATGGTGGTTTCCCAGACAAACGTGAACTGATGGGTGCTAAGCACCAAAAGGACCATGACCAGGCTGCCTAACAGAAAGCCCAGCCATAAGGCGTGGCTGATGGCACTAAGGGTCCAGCGTCCCACAAAACCCTGAGAGAATACCGACGCCACCGCCCGCACGGCAGCGAGCTGGACCGGTCCCTCATGCAGCCGTTGGCTGATTCGCTGGCCGAGGCTGAATACCACCCCACCCAGAGACCCTCCGGCCAGGGCGCCAGGCCGGACCAGCATCAACCCCAGCCAAGCCAGCAGGGTCAGGCAATGCACCCCGAGAATCCCCCCCAGCACCCAAAAGAAGTTCGCTTCACCGGAGTTACCCAAGGCCGCCCGGGCGGTCGCCGCGCCACCAACCACAGCCAGCAGCAAGGCGATGGCCAACACCACCAGCACCGCCCCCCGTAACTGGCGCAGAGCCTGAGCCAGGTCGGGAGCCAGCGCCAAAGTATTGGCCCGGGAAACGATACGTTGCTCCAGATCGCCGCCAGCCTGCCGGGCTGCGGCCTCTGCGGCGGGATCATCCAGCAGCTCGCCCCGGGAATGTTCGTGCAAACGCACCGCTTCGGCCAACATTCGGGCTTGTAGATTCACGGCCAGTGCTTTTGGAGGCTGGGGCGTCCCGGTGGAGGGTGGTGACTTGAAATTCAGTTCGGAGGGCATGACATGACTTCGTCCTGATTCAATGAATGATTAGACCGAACAGCGGCTAGAAGCGGCTAGACAGCCGTGAAAAGGCGATAGGGCGGTTCATTCCCACTCTTGATACAGCCACTGCCCGGCTTCCCGTAACTGCTCCCGGGTCAGCAGAAACACCCCCTGCCCACCCCGCTGGAACTCCAGCCAAGTAAACGGGGCTTCCGGCAACGCTTCCATTAGCAACTCCTGAGTGTTTCCCACTTCCACCACCAGCACCCCCGCGTCGGTCAGATGATCCCCGGCCTGATGGAGAATCTCCAGCACGGCGTCCAGTCCCTGCTCCCCCGACGCTAGGCCTAGGGCCGGTTCGTGGCGGTATTCCGGGGGCAGGGATTCCAGTTCCTCCCGACCCACATAGGGGGGGTTGCTGACAATCAGGTCATAGCGCTGTCCGGCCAAGTCCCGAAACAGATCCGAGCGAACCGCCCGCACCCGGCCCTCCAGGCCGTGAGCTTCGATATTGTGCTGGGCCACCGCCAGGGCATCCTCGGAAATATCGGTCATGTCCACGTCGGCATCCAGAAAAGCGTAGGCGCAAGCGATGCCGATACAACCGCTGCCGGTACACAAATCAAGAATTCGCTGCACCCGATCCGGCTTCACCCAGGGGCTGAAGCGCTGTTCGATGCCTTCAGCCAGGGGCGAGCGGGGCACCAGCACCCGCGAATCCACGTAGAATTCCAACCCCATGAACCAGGTCCGATTCATCAGATAGGCAGCGGGAATGCGCTCCTCCACGCGACGGCGAAGCAAGGCCAGCACCTTGTCTTTCTCCTCCGGCAGAAGCACGGCATCGAAGTAATCCGAGTGTAGATCAGGGGGCAGATGCAGGGCATGCAGCACCAGCGCGACGGCTTCATCAAGGGCGTCGCTGGTACCGTGGCCGAAATGCAGTCCGGCCTCATGCATACGGGACGCGCCCCAGCGGATGAAATCCCGGATACGGGAGAGTTGCGCGGCGACGGAATCGTGAGATGACATGTTTGGCATGGGAGGGCAGTGGCAAAGCCCGCATAATACAACGGCGGCGGGCCGCTGCCACCCTCGTCCGGCTTTGGGGTACACTCACCGGCCCGTTAAATGTTGATGGAAACACCGATGACCCGCGGATCCCTTATCCCTCTGGTCCTGATTAGCGCCCTGGCCTTGGGAGCTGGCCTGTGGCTGGGGCAGTTAATCACTCACCAGCCCGCTGCTCCGCCCCTAGAAATCGCCGGTATCCTGCTGCCCGAGCCTCAACCGATTGAGGATTTCACCCTATTGGACCAGGACGGCCGGCCCTTCGGACCCGAGCGGTTCAAGGACCGATGGAGCTTTCTTTACTTCGGCTATACCTATTGCCCGGATGTCTGCCCCACTACCTTGGCCGACCTGGCCGGCCTGGAGCGGCAACTGCAACAGCAAGGGCTAGACGCTGATACCGAATACTGGCTGATCTCCGTGGACCCCCGCCGGGACACCCCGGCCCGTCTGGGAGACTACGCCAGTTATTTTCATCCTGACTTCCAGGGCGCCACAGGCAGCGACGAACAACTCAGCCACCTGGCCCGGCAGGTGGGCGTGATGTATCGGGTGCCGGACAATCCCGAGACCGAGGACTACCCCGTCGATCATTCCTCGGCGGTGATCCTGGTGGACCCCCAAGGCCGGTTGCATGCGGTGTTCACCGCTCACGATCCCGATACCCTGGCCAGAGATTTCGCCAAAATTCTCGACCAGTACCGTTCCACTTCCGGCGCTTGAGGCCCGTTTTCGCACCATGACTAACCGACCCGCCCCCCCCTTATCCACGGACCCCAGCACCCCCAGCCTGGGGGACCGGCTACGCACCCTGCCCCAGTACCTGTATCCTCAGCGCCTGATCAGCAACTGGGCCTATTGGCTGACCCGACTGGAAACCCCGTGGCTGCGAAACCGGCTGATTCGGGCTTTTATCCGCCATTTTCAGGTGGATATGTCCGAAGCCCAGGAGCCGGATCCTGGACAGTACGCCACCTTCAATGCTTTCTTCACCCGAGCGATACGACATGATGCGCGGCCTCTGATCCCCGGTGAGACCATACCCTGCTGTCCCGTGGATGGCTTTGTCAGCCAGGCCGGGAACATCGACGCGGATACGGTATTTCAAGCCAAGGGCCGAAGCTTTTCCCTGACCGCCTTGCTCGGGGGGGAGCCGGACCGCGCCCAGCCGTTTTTGAATGGGGCTTTCGCCACCCTGTACTTGTCCCCCAGGGACTATCACCGCATCCATATGCCTCTAGCCGGGCGGCTGACCGAAATGGTGCATATTCCAGGTAAATTATTCAGCGTTTCCCCCCTCACCACTCGGGTGGTGCCTGGGCTGTTCGCCCGTAACGAGCGAGTGGTCACCCTGTTTGACACGGCGCTGGGTCCCATGGCCCTGATCTTGGTGGGGGCTATCAACGTGGGTTCTATGGAGACCGTCTGGGCTGGCGCCATCACCCCGCACGCTACAACTCGGGTGCGGCGCTGGACATATCCCAGTCATGGTTCGGATGCGGTGAGCCTGGAGCGAGGCTCGGAGATGGGCCGATTCAACATGGGTTCCACGGTCATTGTGCTGTTCGGCCCAGGAGCGGTGGCATGGAACCCGGCGCTGCGCCCCGAAGCCCGAGTCCAGGTCGGCCAACACCTGGCGACACCGCGCCCTGAAGCGCCATAACGCTGGAATTCCGACCCCGGCCTCGCGGACCTCACTCCTGAAAGCCCGTACAGGTGACTGCTCCCCGCCCTGACGGGCGAGGCTTCCAACTTCTCAGGCGGCAACCA
>CAZQXD010000065.1:0-24312 GCA_964597315.1 uncultured Candidatus Competibacteraceae bacterium | reverse complement strand
AAGGCGACACAAGACAGCACGCCTATGGCGTGCCCGCTATCCCTCCCCGCCCTGATGGACGGGGTCTCTCGCGGAGAAACACGATGAATACACCACCTTCCACCCTATCGGTTTCCTTGTGGGCTGCCAACCTGGAGACCCCCGCCGTCAGTCTTGCGGCCTGGCTGGACCTGGTGGGCGCCCGGCTGGCCGAGGCCAGGGCCGCCGGTTCCCAGTTGCTGATGCTGCCGGAACTGTCCTGTATCCAGTGGCTGGGCTTCGCCCCGCCGGGACTGGCGGCCAACCGCCAACTGCCCTGGCTGGCGGACATGACCAAGGAGGCTTTGCCCGGACTACGGGCCTTGGCGGTTCACCATGGCCTTGCGCTACTGGCCGGGACCTTCCCTTGGACCCTGGAAAGCGGCAATGTCGCCAACCGGGCCTGGCTGGTGCTGCCCGATGGGCGGGCCTATACCCAGGATAAGCTGTTTCTGACGCCCGCAGAACAGGACCCCCAGGCGTGGCTGTTTACTCCTGGCAGCCAGGTCAACGTCATCGACTGGCTGGGACTGCGGGTGGCGATAGTCATTTGCCTGGACACCGAGGCCACTGCGCTATGGGCCAGGCTGGCCAGTCTGGACCTGGATCTGATCCTGGCGCCGGCAAAAACCGATGGCCTGTCGGGCTACTACCGGGTGTTCGGTTGCGCCCGCGCTAGGGCCATCGAGCTGCAAACGGTGGTCTGCGCTGTGGGAGCCGTGGGTACTGTCTACGGCCAACCCGCCAGTGATACAGGCGTGGGGGGGGCGGCGGTCTATCTGCCCTGCGAGGCCGCCCTGAACCCGCTGGGAGTGGCGGCGGCCCTGGATTTCCAGACTCCGGCCCTGGGCGCCAGCCTGGTCCTGCACGCCCAGCAGTTGCCTGTGGGCGCTTGTCGGCAAATTCGCCATGGGGCGGCCGAGGCCGAGGTCTGTCCTGGGCGCTGGTCCGCGCAGCACGTTTCCATTTCCGATCCCGCCATTCCCACCTGATCCAGGAGACGAACATGGCCCACACAAGTAAAAGTACAGTCACCCCATTTGACGCCTGGCTGCCGTGCTGGGCGCTGGCCACCACCTGCGCCGAACTGGCGCTGGCCGCCACCCAGACCGTTAGCCACCGCCTGAATATGCTGGCCGGGGTCGGGGACAAGCCCACGGCCCGGGAACGTCGTGAAATTTTCCGTATGGGCAGCGAAAAGATGGAGGCGACCTGGGATTCGACCCAGGCCATGTGGGGGAGCTGGAACGTTCTCAGCCGCCAATCCACTCTACTGGCCCAGGCCCAGGGGCAACTGCTGGCCGCCAGCGCCGGGTTGGCCACCGCCCGCACTGTCCAGGAACTGACCGCCGCCCAGTGGTGTTATTGGGAGGCGCTGGGCAAGAGTGGCGAGACGGGCCTGGCCTTATGGGTGACAGGCATGAAGGTTGCCCAACAAGGACTGTCGCCGTTTCACGCCAGAGCCACGGCCAATGCCCGCCGGTTGGAATCGGCCGGATCGCGCCGTCGCTGAGGTTCCGACCTAACGGGCGTCATACCCTTCCTATACTCGTCCAAAGCGGGCAATGTGCCCAGGAGGCAACATGTTTTTTGATGGCTGGTCCAGCCTTAACCATACCCTGATTGTAGGCGTCCTGGCCTATCTGGCCCTGATTGTTCTGCTGCGCGTCTCCGGCAAGCGCACCCTATCCAAATGGAACGCTTTCGATATGGTGGTTACCATCGCCTTCGGCTCAATGCTGGCCAGCGCCCTGCTCACCAAACAGACCTCCCTGGCCCAGGTGGTGTTGGGCTTTGGGTTGCTGATCGTTCTGCAACTACTCATCACCTGGCTGGCGGTGAAATCCCAGAGCTTCCAGAACTGGATTAAAGCGAGTCCCACCCTGCTGCTATACCAGGGTCGGTTGTTAGAAGAGGCCATGGACCGCTGTCGGGTGCCCAAGAGCGAGATCCTTGCCGCCTTGCGCTCCGAAGGCATCGGTGACTTGAGCGAGGCGGGGGCGGTGATTTTGGAGACCAATGGCAACTTCAGCGTTATCAAACGGGTCGCGGAGGGGCCCAACTCCACTCTGGCCGATGTCGCGCTCGCCCCTGAGCAAGGGCGCCGGACTTAAGCCCGCGTGTAACCCCGGTCCGGGTAGGGTTGTTTTGTTAATTTGTCAAACGAAATAACCAATAAGTGGAATTATGTTAAAGTCCCCTACATTCGGGAATGTAGGGGATAGGCGAGACATGGCAATCAATTTCGAAGGGCTGGTGACCCAAAGCCTGGCCAAGCAGATCGCCGAGAACATTCGGGAGGCCATCGTCCAGGGGCGGTTGAAGGTGGACGAGCGGCTGCCCACCGAGGAGGAACTGGCGGAGCGGTTCTCCGTGTCCCGGCCCACCATCCGCGAGGCTTTGAAGCGGCTGGCCGCCCAGAACCTGATCCGCTCCCAGCGCGGCCCCACCGGCGGAAACTTCATCAAGCGCCCCTCCCAGGAGGAAGTCCGCTCGGCCCTGACCAGCGCCACCACCCTGCTGGTGACGTTGGGGGAGTTCGATCTCGATGCGATCACCGAGGCCCGCCGAGAGTTGGAACTGCTGTGCTGCGCCCTGGCCGTGGAGCGGCGCGGGGAGGAACACCTGGCGAGCATGGCTCGGGAGCTAGAGGAACAGCGTCGGCCCGAGTTGTCCGATGTGGCCTTCTGCGCCTCCGACGTGCGCTTTCACCGGGCTTTGGTGGACGCCACCGGCAACCCGGTGTTGCAGTTCGTCATGTTCGCGGTGATCGAGGCCCTGCAACCGGTGGCCAATATGATCGTGTTCCGGCTGCGCCAGCGGGAACGGATCGTGACCCAACACCAGCGCCTATACGAAGCCCTGCGGGATCGGGACCCGGTCGCCGCCCGGACGGCCCTGGAAGAACAAATGGGGTATTTGCGGGAGCAGTACGCCAAGGCCCAGGCGTTGCGCCAGCATCGGGAGGCGGGGGAGGGCGGCTGAGATAGGCGGACTTGCCCAGCGGCCCCCGTAGGGTATCCCTTAGGGGCCTTGAATGCCGACCCGGCCGTCAGCGCCCAACTCCAGCCAGCGGCCCCCCAGAAACACCTCCGCCGGTCTGAATTTGTCTTTATAGGCCATCTTCGCGCAGTCCCGCACCCAATAGCCCAGATAGACCCAGGCCAGGCCCAGGCGCCGGGCCTTGGCCACTTGCCAGAGTACCCCATAGGTGCCCAGGCTGCGGCTTGACTCGTCGGGTTCGTAGAAGGTATAGACCGCCGACAGGCTGTCATCCAATTGGTCCGCCACGGCTACCGCCAGCAGTCGGTCCTTGTGGCGAAACTCGAAGAGCCGGGTATCGCTCCAGCGGGAGGTCAGGAAAGACAAATAGGACTCGGGGCTGCAATCGTCCATGCCGCCCCCTGGGTGGCGGGCGTGCAGGTAACGCTCATAGAGCCGGTAATGCTCCAGATCAAACTGAGGTTTTAAGGGCCGGACTTCCAGATCGGCGTTGCGGCTCCACACCCGCCGTTGTGAGCGGTTGGGCCGGAACCCAGCCACCGGAATACGTAGGGACAGGCATTCATGGCAGCCGGCGCAGTGGGGGCGGTAGACATGTTCGCCGCTACGCCGAAACCCCAGCCGCGCCAACTGGGTGTAGAGTTCATTGTCCATGGCCAGAGGGTCGGCCACCAGGTTGCAGGCCCGCCGCCTGGGCAGATAGCTGCACGTATGTTCCACGGTCAGAAACAGCCGTAAGGTCTTAAGCCGGTCTTGATGGGCGCCCACGGTTCAATCCTCCGTCCAGGGCGAGAGCAGCGCTGCTGCGCCGCTTCTAAAGCGGGGGTCCAAACACCAAGGACCGGGCCGACCGGGCAAGGGACAAAACCGTTCCAAGCGCTTCAGGAATTCGTCCCGAGGCAGTTCCCGGGCGCCCAGGCTGGTCAGGTGAGCGGTGCGCATCTGGCAGTCGATCAGGGCGAACTTCCAGTCCAGTAACTGCGCTGCCAGGGCCACCAGGGCGGCCTTAGAGGCGTCGCTGGCCCGGCTGAACATGGATTCCCCATAGAACACCCGGCCAATGGCGACCCCGTAGAGACCGCCCACCAGTTCCCCGCCCCGCCAGGTTTCCACGGAGTGCGCCCAGCCTAGCCGGTGCAGACGCAGATAGGCTTGGCGCATCTCCGGGGTGATCCAGGTGCCTGCTTGATCCCCCCGGGGTTCCGCAGCTTTGGTCAGGACAGTTTCGAACATGCTATCCATGGTAATTGAAAAACAGCCTTTTTTGAGGGTCTTGCGTAGGCTCCGGGAAATTTTCAGTTCGGCGGGAAACAGCACCATGCGAGGGTCGGGCGACCACCAAAGGATAGGTTGACCCGGGGAGTACCAGGGGAAGATGCCCTGGCGATAGGCCCGGAGCAGCCGTTCGGGGGCTAGATTGCCGCCCGCCGCCAGCAGCCCGTCCGGGTCCCGCAGGGCCGTTGCCGTGGGCGGGAAGGGTTGGCGGTCGTCGTGGGGGTCGAGCCAGGGCAGGTGGATCATGGGGCGTCCGTGGCCTCCGGGGGGCAGGCCAGCCATTGGTCGGGGTGGGTGGCGCGGGGACCGCTTCGATAGGGGGTATGGGTCTCCAGTTCCCTGGCATAGTCCCACACGGCGGGGGTTTCTTGATCTAGGAAATCCGCTACTGCGGCGCTGAAAGCGGGGTGGGCCAGCCAATGGGCGGACTGGGTGAGGGTGGGCAGAAACCCCCGGCTCACTTTATGCTCCCCCTGGGCGCCCGGTTCGAAGCGGCACAAGCCCTGGCGGATGCAGTAGTCGATGCCCTGGTAGTAGCAGGCTTCGAAGTGCAGCCCGTCGTAATCGGCAAGACAGCCCCAGTGGCGGCCATATAAGCTGGTGTCGCTTCGGAAACTGAGCGCCCCGGCCACCTCCCGTCCCCGATCCAGGGCCAGCACCAGCACCACCCGCTCGCCTAGGGTGTGGGCGATCTCCCGAAAGAAAGGCAGGGTCAGGGTGGGGAAGCCCCCCAGCCGCCGAAAGGTGTCACAGTAGAAGCCGTGGAACACCCGCCACTGGGACTCGCTGATCTCCGGGCCGTGCAGCAGCCGTAATTCCAGCCCCGCCTTCGCTACGCTTTGCCGCTCCCGTTTGATGTTTTTGCGTTTTTTGGAGGTCAGGGTCTCCAGAAAATCTTCGAAGTCCCGATACCCCCGGTTGGTCCAGTGGAACTGGCAACCCAGCCGGGTCAGCAGCCCGGCCTGCCCCAGGACAGCCATGTCCTGCTCGGTGGTGAATAGCCAGTGCAGAGAGGAAAACCCCTGTTCACGGGCCTCCTCCAGGGCATGGTCCACGATGGCCCGGGCCACGGCGCCGTCCACGCCTGGCGCCAATAGCAGCCGCTGGCCGGTGGCCGGGGTGTAGGGTACGGCGGCCACCAGCTTGGGATAGTACTCCAGGCCATGGCGGCGATAAGCCTCCGCCCAGCCCCAGTCAAAGACAAACTCTCCGTAGGAATTGGTCTTGACGTACAGGGGCGCGGCCCCCAGCAGGCGGCCGCCCCGATCCCGGCAGACCACGAAGCGGGGCAGCCAGCCGCTGCGCGGACCCACGCAGTGATGACGTTCCAGGGCGGACAGGAACGCATGGCTCAGAAAGGGGTTGCCGTCCCTTGCCAGGGCGTTCCACTGGGGGGCGGGCACAGCGTCCAGGGACTGGAGAATTTGGGTTTGCATGGGGCGTGGAGTGCTAGGGGCTTGGACGGCTGGACCATAAACACCGAGCCGGCGGGGTTGGCTGCTGGCAAGGGCCGCCGGTAACAGCGTCATGCAAAACAGGATACGGGAAACCTCGATCCTGGGTAAAGTCGGCTGGCGCTTCACCTGAACGGGTAGGAATGGGACAATGTTCAATTACCGGGCGGAGCGACCGCCATTTACCAACAGGACTCGTTGTTTGGCACAGGCACGTAAAAAACCCGACCCCGGCACCCGTATCGACATACTGCGCCATGTCAAATATGGCTTGCAGGAGAGCAGCTTTCTGTTGTTGTCGGTGGTGGCGCTGTATCTGCTGCTGTCCCTCTTCAGTTTCGATCCCCGGGACCCGGCCTGGACCCATACCGGGCCGATGGGGAAAGTTCATAATCTGGGTGGGGTGAGCGGCGCTTGGTTCGCTGATATTGCCCTGTATTTTATTGGTTTTTTATCTTATTTTTTGCCCATTGGGCTGCTTTTGGCCGGCTGGACGCTGTTCCGTCGCGGCGCCATCAGTGAACTGGATGCCGAAACCGTGGTGTTTCGTTCCATTGGCGTCCTGGTTACGTTATTTGCCGGCTGCGGCCTGGCCTCCCTGCATCTGGGCGTCCCGGCGGGCTATCTGACCGGTTCGGCGGGAGGCATTCTCGGAGATATCGCCGGTAGCAGTCTGGTGGGCGCTTTCAGCTTCGTGGGCGGCACTCTATTCCTGCTGGCCCTGTTTCTGGCCGGCGTCACCCTGGCCACCGGGCTGTCCTGGCTGGGCCTGCTGGACCTGGTGGGCAAGCTGACCCTGGACCTGACCACCCTGCTGGGCCGGGCGGCGAAGGGCGTCAGCGGTTGGCTGGCCGACCGTCGCGAGGATGAACCCGAAGATAGGACGGCGAAGCCTCCGTCCGTGGCTCGGCATCAGCCGCCGCCCGAGCCGCCTGAACCCCCCGAGCCGCCCATGGTGGAAGAATCCTCCGCGCCCAGGGTGCTGGCTATTCGCCGGTCGCCCCCGGTCATGGATTTAGAACCCATGGTCGCCACTCGGGAGGCCCCGGAGCCGGACCTGGAACTGCGCGGGATGCGGGCAGCGCCGGAGCCGGAGCCGGAGCCGGAGCTGGACTTCGGTCTGGACGCGCCCTGGGATTCGGAAAAGCCGTCTCCGGCCCCGGCCCCGGCCCCGGCCCCGGTCGCCGCGCCGACAACCTCCCGGCCCAAGCCCCGGCCCACCGGAGTAGAAGCGCGTCCACCTTTGGCCCTGCTGGACCCGGTGAAAGTCGAGCAAACCGGCTACTCCGCCGAGGATCTGGAAACCATGTCCCGGCAGGTGGAGGTGCAACTCCAGCATTTCGGCATCGAGGTGCGGGTGGTGGCGGTAGAGCCGGGGCCGGTGATTACCCGCTTCGAGCTGGAGCCGGCCCCCGGGGTGAAGGTCAGCCAGATCAGCAATCTATCCCGGGACCTGGCCCGGGGGCTGTCGGTAATCAGCGTGCGAGTGGTGGACATCATTCCCGGAAAATCCGTCGTGGGCCTGGAGATCCCCAACCGCAATCGGGAGGTGGTGTATCTGTCAGAAGTGCTGGGCGCGCCGGTCTACACTCGTTCCTCTTCGCCCCTGACCCTGGCCCTGGGCAAGGACATCGGCGGTAACCCGGTGGTGGCCAATCTGGCCAAGATGCCCCATCTGCTGGTGGCCGGCACCACCGGCTCCGGCAAATCCGTGGCCATCAACGCCATGCTCCTGTCCATGCTCTACAAGACCGGTCCCGAGGAGGTGCGGCTGATCCTGGTGGACCCCAAAATGCTGGAGTTGTCCATCTACGAGGGCGTTCCCCACCTGCTGGCTCCGGTGGTCACCGATATGAAAGAGGCCGCCAACGCCCTGCGCTGGTGCGTGGCGGAGATGGAGCGTCGCTACCGACTGATGGCGGCCCTCAAGGTGCGCAATATCCTCGGTTTCAACAAGCGGGTGACCGAGGCTCAGGAGACGGGAGAGCCGATCATCGACCCCCTGTGGAAAGCCGAGGAGCATGTGGAGGGGACGCCGCCCCCGGCCCTGGAGCCGCTACCCTATATCGTGGTGGTCATCGACGAACTGGCCGACATGATGATGATCGTCGGCAAGAAAGTGGAGGAACTCATTGCCCGCCTGGCCCAGAAGGCCCGGGCCTCGGGCATTCACCTGATCCTGGCCACCCAGCGCCCCTCGGTGGATGTGATCACCGGGTTGATCAAGGCCAATATTCCCACCCGTATCGCTTTTCAGGTGTCCAGCCGGGTGGACTCCCGAACCATCCTCGACCAAATGGGCGCCGAGCAGCTCCTAGGCCACGGGGATATGCTGTACCTGCCCCCCGGCACCGGCTTTCCCCAGCGGGTGCATGGCGCCTTCGTGGACGACCACGAAGTCCACAAAGTGGTGGAGTACCTCAAGCAGACCGGCGAGCCCGAGTACCTGGACGTCATTCTTGAGGAATCCCAGGAGGCGGTGCCGGGTCTGAGTCCCGATAACGGCGGCGCCGACCCCGAGGAGGAAACCGACGCCCTCTACGATCAAGCGGTGCGCATCGTCACCGAAAGCCGCAAGGCGTCCATCTCCTATGTACAGCGGCGTCTTAAGATCGGTTACAACCGGGCGGCGCGGATGGTGGAGGAAATGGAGCGGGCCGGGGTGGTGGGACCCCTGGAAACCAACGGCAGCCGGGAGGTGCTGGCCCCGCCGCCGCCCGAGGTCTGAGCCGGTTCAGTCACGGTTCAAGGGCGGTTTCCCATACTCTTTGGCACGCCAATCACTCAACGAGAACGCCATGTACCGATTGTTATTCCTACTGGTCCTGCCGCTGTGCGCCCCGGCCCTGGCCGACGACCGTTTCGTTCAGGATTATTTCCGAAACCTGAACAGCCTGACGGCGGACTTCGAGCAGATCGTTTACGACGCCAACGGCGGGCTGATCCAGTCCTCCGGGGGCGCCATGCGGATGCGCAAGCCCGGCCGCTTCCGCTGGGACTATACCGAACCCTTCCCCCAGGTGGTGGTGGCCGACGGGGAGCGGCTCTGGCATTACGACAGCGAGCTGGAGCAGGTGACGGTGCGGCGGTTGGATAGCGCCTTGGGAGCCACCCCCCTGGCCCTGCTCACCGGCGGCGAGGCCCTGGACAAGGTCTTTACCCTCCAGGCTCTGGCCGAGGGGCGGGGCGGGCTGCGTTGGTATGAACTCACCCCCCGCCAGGAACAGACGGAGTTCAACCGATTGCGGGTGGGGTTTCGGGACGGGGAACTGGCGATCCTGGAACTGGAGGACGCCTTTGGCCGACTCACCCGGCTGGGTTTCCAGCAGCTACGGCGTAATCTGCCCGTGCCCCTGGAGGCTTTTGAGTTCGAGCCGCCCCCGGGGACCGATGTGATAGGAGACGCGGGCTGAGCGCGTTGTAGGCTCTGTAGGAGTTTCGTAGTTGAGATCAACTGATACAGCGGACGCACTAAGTTGATAGGATTACGCTGAGTACGGGCGGCGCCTAACTTTTTACTAAAGACATCGCGGTGGTACCGATTGCACTTGCCCATCGGCATGCCTCCATCAGCCTTGTCTCAGGAGGAAAAGTTCTCGATTTGGTCTCAAGACACGGCCTGAACCGAAACTAGGGTGATTAAGTTAGGAGTTACGCAGTTGGTCAGCGTTAGTGTAAAACGGTGGCATGAATCCTCCTAAAGTTGGAGCATTTTTTATGCAACAAATCAATATCACAGAGCTGCGCCTGCACCTGCCTGTCTATCTCGATCGGGTGCGACGTGGTGAGCAACTCCAGGTGACGGTGCGGGGCCAGGTGGTCGCCCGTCTGATCCCGGAGCAGAATCCGGCGGATGCCGCCCGGGACAGATTAATAGCCCTGCGTTCCCAGTCTCGGGTAGGGGATGTGGTCAGCCCCCTGGAAGTCGGATGGAGCAACGATACCCCAGAATCGCCGAACTGTCCCAGGACCCGTGCTTTACCCATGGTGATCCAGCCGACCGTTTGATCGGGGCCACGGCTCTGGCCCGGGAGGCGCCGTTGCTGACTGTCGATCGGCGACTCCAGGCTGTCGAGGGCCTGAAGACCATCTGGTAGGGCGCTACAGAAACCTGCTCATGACCACAACCGACCCCCGCCCCCTGGCCGACCGGCTGCGTCCCCGGCGGCTCGACGCCTTCGTGGGCCAGTCCCATCTGCTGGCTCCGGGCAAGCCCCTGCGCCAGGCCATCGAATCCGGGCGGCCCCATTCTATGGTGCTGTGGGGGCCGCCGGGCACGGGCAAGACCACCCTGGCCGGGCTGATCGCCGCCTACGGCCAGGCTCAGTTCATCAGCCTGTCGGCGGTGCTGGCCGGGGTCAAGGACGTTCGCCAGGCGGTGGACCGGGCCAAGGCCGAGCAGGGGCGGCGCACGGTTTTGTTCGTAGACGAAGTACACCGCTTCAACAAGGCCCAGCAGGACGCCTTTCTCCCTTCCATCGAGGACGGCACGCTGCTGTTCGTGGGGGCCACCACCGAGAATCCCAGTTTCGCTCTGAACAACGCCCTGTTGTCCCGGCTGCGGGTCTATGTACTCAAGGCCCTGGACGAAGCGGATTTGCTAGGCTTGATCGACCGGGCGCTGGCTGATGGGGATCGGGGTCTGGGGGACCGGGAGCTGAGCGTGGATCAGGCGACCCGGGAGCGCCTGGCCCAGGCCGCCGACGGGGATGCCCGCCGGGCCTTGACCTTTCTGGAAATCGCCGCCGAGCTGGCCGCCGCCCGGGACAGCGACATGGCCGCCGCAGTAGCGGAGGTGATCGCCGGGGGGGTGCGCCGTTTCGACCGGGGCGGGGACATCTTTTACGATCAGATTTCCGCCCTCCATAAATCAGTCCGGGGCGGCAGTCCCGATGCCGCCCTGTACTGGCTGGCGCGGATGCTGGATGGCGGTTGCGACCCCGAGTATATCGCCCGGCGGGTGCTGCGCATGGCCGCCGAGGATATCGGCAACGCCGACCCCCGGGGCCTGCGCATCGCCCTGGATGCCTGGGACGGCTACCAGCGCCTAGGCAGCCCGGAAGGGGAGTTGATCCTCGCCCAGGCCGTGGTGTATCTGGCCTGCGCTCCCAAGAGCAACGCCGTGTATACGGCCTATAAAGCGGCCCTGGAGGACGCCCGCCAGGGTAGCTCCCTGGAGGTTCCGGTGCATTTGCGCAACGCGCCTACCCGGCTCATGAAAGAGCTGGGCTATGGTCATGCCTATCGCTACGCCCACGACGAGCCGGACGCCTACGCCGCCGGGGAACGGTATTTTCCAGACGGAATGGTCGAGCGCCGCTATTACCGACCCGTGGATCGGGGACTGGAGATTCGCATCAAGGATAAACTTGAGCGGCTGCGGGAGCTGGATCGCAAGGCCCGGAGCGAGGAGTAGGCGGGTCGCCAGCCCGCGCTCCATCCCCCTCTGGGGTGGTCCCTCACACCGCTGGCTCCGGGGCCGCCACTCTCGTCCGGCGCCGGGCTTCGTCCAGCACCCAGGACCGGAAGGCGGCGATCTTGGGTTCACTGGCGGTCTTCTCCGGGCTTACCAGCCAGTAGGCCCCCTGCAAGGGCAGGCCCATATCGAAAGGGATCACCAGCCGTCCGGCGGCTAGGTCGCTGGCGGCCAGAACGTCGATGCTCAGCACCACGCCCTGACCTTCGACGGCCGCCTCCAGGGCCAGGGCCACATGGTTGAAATGCAGCCCCCGTTGGGCGTTGATACCGGTCACTCCAAAGGCTTTCAGCCAGTCGCTCCACTCGGGATTGCCATCATATAGGGTGTCGTCATGGAGCAGGGTGTGGTGGGCCAGGTCCTTGGGGTTGTTGAGGGGGTGTCGGCCCGTCAGCAATTTGGGGCTGCACAGGGGGACAGCCGCCGCCGGGAACAGTTTGTCCGACCGGCAGCCGGTATAGTCGCCCCGGCCGAAGCGCAGGCCCACATCCAGCCCCGCGTCTCGGAACGATTCCAGCACCGAGCCAGCCGTGGACCGGCTATCCACCTGGTACATGGCGGCGGTGATGCGCAATTCGATTTCTGGATGCCGGGTGGCGAAGCGAGGCAGGCGAGGCACTAGCCATTTGGCGGCCAGAGAGGGGGTGACGCCCACATTCAGACTGTTGGCGGATTGATGGCCAAGGATCTCATCCACCCCTTCGGCCAGGGCGTCAAAGCCTTCCTGAAGTTTGGCCAGCCCGGCCTGAGCCTGTTCGGTCAGGGCCAGGGATTTATTGAGCCGGTGGAACAACTGCACGTCCAGATAATCTTCCAGTCCCTTGATTTGGTGGCTGATGGCTGCAGGAGTGACGTGCAGTTCCTCGGCTGCCTTGCTGAAGCTCAAGTGCCGGGCGGCGGCCTCGAAGGCCCTGAGCGCGTTGAGGGACGGTAGATGCTGGGACATGGCTTAACTCACATGATTAAGTTTTTCTGTGCTGTATGCTTGAGAAAATGTCGTTTGCTGCGTTGCACAATGGAATGATTACATAGACCCCGACAAACGGAAAGGTTCCGTAATTGATATTGAACGCAACGATAGCTGCAATGAGGAGTACATCTTATGCAAGCGATATATGAACTGAATCTGCTGGCCCATCGGGCCAACATTTGGCGGCGCCGGGCCGCACTGCGCCGACGGCTGCTGGACCTGAACTCCCTGCAACTGAAGGACATTGGTTACTCCCGTGATTTGCTGGAGCAAGGCGTGAAAGCTTGGCCTTGGCGGCTAGTGAATGAAGACGCCCTCGGCGCACAGCAGCGCGGGGTCGCCAAAATCGAAGTCCGGCGCGCCGAGTCGGAGTTGGGCGGCGGCCAGGACACCGCCATGGGTTTCGGTCGATCACACGCCTAGTCTCGCCTCTCCTTCAAAAGGGTCATCGGCGCGCCCGGCGTGTTGTTTAGCCCATCCCTTCAGGCACTACTTTTTCTTTTATCCATCATTGGCGGTCCGGCGGTCCGGCGGTCCGGCGCTCCGGCGGTCCGGCGCTCCGGCGCTCCGCCCGTGGTTGTTCGAGGCATTCTTAATACTGTAGTGGTTCCTGGCCCCTAAGGCCATGTCCCTAAGGTTCGTCCGAGGCGGGCCTGGAGTGCTTGTCCTTGGACGCTAGGACAAAGATGCGGTTCGCGTCGCTCACCTCATCCTACATTCAACAACCTATTACAACGGTTCTGTGGGGTGCGGTGAGGCGCGAACCGCATCGTTCAAGGCTCCCCCTTCAACCCATACTTCTGAATCCGATACCGTAGTGTCTCCCGGGTAGTCCCCAAAGCCCGGGCGGTGGCCAGGACGTTGTAACCGTGGCGCTCCAGGGCGCTTTTGATGATGTAGCGGTCCATATCCTCCAGGGCCATGCCGCCGTCCAGGGGCAGGCGCAGCCAGCCGTCCTCCACTGTCGGCTGCTGGGCCTGGGGGGTGGCTTGTAGTTGCAGCCATTCTTTCGGGAACACGTCGCCCTCGGCGAATAGCACGCAGCGTTCCACCACGTTCCGCAGTTCCCGGACATTGCCCGGCCAGTGGTGGGCTTGGAGCCGCTCCCAGACCGGGGTGGGGATGACCTTGACCTGCTTGCGGGCCTTGGCGTTGAACTCGGCCACGAACACGGGCACTAGGTCTTCCAGGTCCTGTTTGCGCTCTCGCAGGGGGGGCAGCTCTAGGCGGAACACGTTCAGCCGGTGATACAGGTCGCCCCGGAATCCGCCCTCCCGCACGGCGGCCTCTAGATCCCGGTTGCTGGCGGCGATCACCTGCACATCGGCCTGCAACTCCCGCTCCCCTCCTAGCCGGCGAAAGGTTTGGTCCTCCATGGCTTTCAGCAGCTTGGCTTGTAGGTCCAGGGGCAACTCGCCGATCTCATCCAGAAACAGGGTGCCGCTGTGGGCCTGTTCCAGCAGGCCCCGGCGTCGGCCCTTGGCGCCGGTGAAGGCGCCGGGTTCGTAGCCGAACAACTCCGATTCCAACAGGTCCTTGGGCAGGGCGGCGCAGTTCACCTCCACCAGCGGACCCCCATGGCGGCGGCCGCCATGGTGCAGGATCCTGGCCGCCAGACCTTTGCCGGCGCCGGTCTCGCCGCCGATCACTAGGGCGCTGAACGGCACCTGGATCAGCTTGGCCAGCAACTCCCGCACCCCCGTGGCCGCCGGGCTGCGGCCCACGAAGGAATCCACTGGGTACTGGCGGCTGCTGTGGGCGGCCTGTTCCCGCAACCGGCGCTGGGCCTGGGCGCTGCGGGCGGCGCCGTTGATCACCAGGTCTAGGCGCTCCGGCTCGCAGGGTTTTTCCAGGAAATCGAAGGCATTCAGGCGCAACGCTCGCACCGAATCCCGCACCCCCCCATAGCCGGTGAGAAAGAGCCATTCCCCCCGATCTGGGCGGCTCTGGACCTCCTCCAGCAGGTCCAGAGCATTGCCGTCCGGCAGCACCATATCGGACAGCACCACCAGCGGTTCCAGACGCTGTTCCAGCAGGGCGGCCCGGGCCTCGGCCAGGGTGGTGGCCAGCCGCACCTCCCAGCCCCGGTTGCGGAAATGGCGGCTGAGTTCCTGGCCCAGCAGGGCCTCGTCTTCGATCAACAGCAGGGTATCGGTCATGGGGTACAGGGCAGTTCGAGAGTCACCAGGGCGCCCCGGGGTTGGCGGTTGGCCAGGTTCAGGACGCCGCCCAGATCATGGACGAAGCGCCGGACCATGGCCAGCCCCAGGCCGGTGCCCTGGGCCTTGAGGGTGACGAAGGGCCGACCGCCTCCTTGTAAAAACGCCTCGGGAAAGCCGGGACCATCGTCGGCTACGGTTAGGCGCAGTCGGTCGTTTATCGAAGCGGCCTCCACCCGGATGGTTCCCGGACCTTCGCCGATGCTCTGGGCGGCGTTGACGATCAGATTGAGTAGGGCCTGGCGCAGCCGGTTTTCCGGCAGTCGGCAGCGCCAGCCTTCGGGGGCCGCCGATTCCAGGCGAATGCCTTCGGGCACTTGATAGCGGGCCAGGGACAGCACCGCTGCCAGGGTTCCGGCCAGTTCCAACTCCATCAGGGGTTCCGGGGCCTGGCGGGCGCGGTCCAGTAAGTCGTTGAGGGAGCGGGTGACCCGCTTGAGTTCGTCGATGACCAGCTCCAGGCGCTGGACGTGTTCCGGGTCGGTCAGTTCCCCACGCAGATTGGCCAGGGCCATGCGCACCCCAGCCAGGGGGTTGCGTAAATCGTGGGCCAGCCCCGCCGCCACTTCGCCTATGGCCGCCAGCCGCTCGGCCCCAGCCAGCTCCCGCTGGTAGGCCATCAGGGTGCGGGTAGCGGTGCGCACGTCGTCTTCCAAGGTGGCTTGCCGCGCCCGGGACTGGCGCTCCAGGGTTTCCAGGCGATCCACCATCTGGTTGTAGCGGTGGAATAGCGGGGCCAGCAGCAGGTCCACATTCCGCGCCGGGATTTTCTCGTAGCCCGAGTGGGCCAGCAGGGACATGAACCGGCCCAGGTCCTGCAAGGGCGTCCAGATGCGCTTGCGTAGAAAATACAGGCTAGCCCCGGCCAGCAGGGGCAGCAGTAGGGCCACAGCCACGGCCACCCACAACTCGCCCCGGCCATAGCGGCGGGCCTGTTGTAGCAACTGGTTATGGGCCAGGGTTTCGGCGGCGATCACCTGACGGATCTCGTCCAGGGGTTGGCTGAGGGTCATGGAGGGCTGGCCCTCCAGGCGCTCCAGCATGGCGTTCAACTGGCGCAGCCGCCGGGGGGTGTCCGGCTGAAGGTGGCTGCCCAGGGTCAGCACCTCCTCCACCTGGCCCCGCAGCAGGGTCACATAAGAGCGGCCCACCAGGGTGCGCCGGTCCAGGCTTTCCAACAGGGTGACTTGCAGATTCAGATTGATGTCCTGCAATAGCCGCAGCTCCACGGCGTGTTGATCCAGGGGTTGCAGGCGTTGCAGATGCTGCCAGGAGCGGGCCACGAGCAACAGAAGGGCCAGCAGCAACAGGGTCAGCAGCACTAAGGCCGGCAACACCAGGGGTCGCAGCAGTAGCACCCGCAGGGGGCTGGCTTGGGGCGGGGGCGGATCGAAGGTCATGGGCTAACCGGGCAGGGGAGATGCTTTGCCATTGTAGAGGAAGGCCGGGCGCGGCGTCCCGGTGGTTGATATCCACCATGCCCTGGTGGATATGGGCCAGTCGTGGCGAGAAGTCCAGTGGAGTTTTTAAAAAAATATATTAATTTCAATTATATATGTAATTGGCATGATAGCTGCTTATGGTCTTGGTGGATAGCGTGAACGAAATATTTCCCCTGATAGAGGAGTACCGAATCCATGACCACTCAACCCCGTTTCGTCCGCGCCCTACTCGCCGCTGGCCTGACTGCGGCCTTGGCGGCGGCGCCGGTGGCGCCCGCCCTGGCCGCCGAAACGTCGGCCGCCGAGGCGACGCCCATGATTCAGTTGCCGGATTTTCGCCAACTGGTCAAGCAGAACAGCGCCGCAGTGGTGAATATCCGCACCCGCTCCGAGACTAAGCCGGGTGAGGTGTTCCGGGCGCCGGAAATGCCCGAGTTTCCCGAGGGCAGCCCTTTTAACGAGTTCTTCAAGCGTTTCTTCGAAGGCCCCGGCGGCGCCACCCCCTCGCCCCGGACGCAGCGCGGCCAAGGCTCCGGTTTTATCATCTCCTCGGACGGCTATGTGCTGACCAACGCCCATGTGGTGAAGAGCGCCGATGAGATCATCGTCCGCCTCAACGACCGCCGGGAGCAGGCCGCCAAGCTGGTGGGTCTGGACGAGCGCACCGACGTGGCCCTGCTGAAGATCGACGCCCAGAATCTGCCCACCGTGCGGATCGGCGATTCCGACAGCCTGGAGGTGGGGGAGTGGGTGCTGGCCATCGGCTCCCCCTTCGGTTTGGAGTACACCGCCACCCAAGGCATCGTCAGCGCCCTGGGCCGAAACCTGCCTTCCGACGCCTATGTGCCCTTTATTCAGTCCGACGTGGCCGTGAACCCCGGCAACTCCGGCGGCCCCTTGTTCAACACCCAGGGCGAGGTGGTGGGCATCAACTCCCAGATTTTCTCCGGCACCGGTGGTTATATGGGGGTGTCCTTCGCCATCCCCATCGACACCGCCATGCGGGTGGCCGATCAGCTCAAGACCGACGGCCAGGTTACCCGGGGCTGGCTGGGGGTGGTGATCCAGAACCTGGATCGGGAACTGGCCCAGTCTTTCGGCCTGGACCGCGCCCAGGGCGCACTAGTATCTAAAGTGATGCCCGGCAGCCCGGCGGACAAGGCCGGTCTGGAGG
The DNA here is from genome assembly GCA_964597315.1 of uncultured Candidatus Competibacteraceae bacterium. Classification (GTDB taxonomy): domain Bacteria; phylum Pseudomonadota; class Gammaproteobacteria; order Competibacterales; family Competibacteraceae; genus CAZQXD01. Next base: position 7,281 of record CAZQXD010000065.1, on the reverse strand, counting down.
TGGGAGACGTGATCGTCAGCTATGACGGCCAGGACCTGGACCGTTCCCAGCAGTTGCCTTATCTGGTAGGCACCACCGCAGTGGGCAAGCAGGTGCCCCTGATTGTGCTGAGGGATGGCGAAACCCTGGATCTGCGGGTCACCATCGACAAGCTGAACGGTCAGAATCGGCAACTGGCTATGGGAGGCGGGGGGTCCGGTCTCGACGAGGACGCCCGCCTGAACCTGAGCGTGGCCGACCTGAATAAGGCCCAGCGCCAGGAACTGGAACTGGCTGACCGGGGCGTGCTGGTTCGGAATGTGGGCCAGGGTCCGGCCCGGGAAGCCGGCATCCGCCCCGGGGATGTGATCCTCAGCCTCAACCGCAAGGACGTGAAAAGCGTGGCCCAACTGTCCGCACTGGTGAAATCTTTGCCCAAGGGCAAAAGCGTGCCGGTGCTGGTGCAGCGGGACAAGGGTTCGCTGTTTCTGGCCCTGAGACTGCCGTCTTGATGCACTAAAAAAGGGTGGGCAGGGACGCCGTCCAAACGAAAGGGAGCGGCAGGCGAATCAGGCTAAGTTTTTTGATCAGACGGCCGATGGATGTAGCAGTGGAATCACAGCCCAACCCATCGGAACCGACATGACACGCCGTCGCCTGCCCTTATTTTTGTTGATGATCCCGGTGCTGCTGGTAGCCGTCCAGGCCATGGAACCGGACGATTGGGTCTATGCCCACGAGCTGGTGGCCGCCGATGGCGACCATCAGACCGTGCTGGCCTTGTTTCTGCTAACCAAATCCCAGTGTCGCCAGCAGACCAATATGAGTCCCGACGTGGGCCAGACCCTGCCCCGGCGACCGGATGGAGGCCCCCTGACCGTGACCCGTAACGAGTGTACCTTGATTCGGACCGACCGGTTCTTCGCGCAGACCCGGGAGGCTTATGGGCAGGCCGTCCGCATCGACCTGCCGAAACGGAATGGCTTTGTGGTGTTCGCCGCGCCCAGTACCGGGGACAGCCTGGTTTGGTGCCGGAATTTCGTGGGGGTGCTGGAAGGCCGTTACGAGCAGGACACCGGCTCACCGGTAGAACTGCGCTGTCAGGCCATGTGATGGGGTCAGCCGCTACGGCTCACCGCCAGGGTGAAGATATAACCGGCGTTGCGCACCGTCTTGAACACCGTGGGCTGCTTAGGGTTAGGCTCCAGCTTGCGGCGCAAATGACTGATATGTACATCAATGGCCCGGTCGAAGGGAGTGGCCTCCCGGCCCCGGGTGGTCACCAGCAGGAAATCTCGGCTGAGCACCCGTCCGGGGTTGTGCAGAAACACCAGCAACAGTTCGTATTCCGCAGGGGATAGGGGAATTTCCTCGCCGTCGGGCTGAAACAACTGTCGGGTATCCAGGTTCAGCCGCCAGCCTCCGAAGGCCATCGCACCGGCTTCCACCGTCCTGGTCTCGATCTGGCACGGATTACGGCGCAGCACAGCACGGATTCGAGCCAGGAGTTCCCGAGGATGAAAAGGCTTGGGCAGATAGTCATCGGCGCCGCTCTCCAGACCCACCACCCGGTCGATGACCTCGTTTTTGGAAGTCAGCATGATGATGGGCACCATGGAGTTCTGGCGTAACTCCCGGGCCAGGGTCAGGCCGTCCTCGCCGGGCAGGCGCACATCCAGGATGATCAGGTCAATCGTCGTCACCTTCAGGCAGTCGCGCATGGCGGCGCCGCTGCTGGCGCTATACACCTCGAAACCCTCGCGGCTGAGGAATCGGTCGATCAACTTGCAGACTTCCGGCTCGTCGTCCACCACCAGAATTTGGGGAGGTTTAATGGGATTCACGTTCCGCGGGCTCCTGTTCGTGCGCGTTCGAGAATTCGGCTGACGGCCCGGATTAATTGTTGCCGGGTGAAAGGTTTGTTAAGCAGCGCGTCACAACTGTCGGGACTGCCGCCGCCGTTGCCCCGCTGGCCGCTGTAGCCGGACATACACAGCACCCGGATGCCGGGGCATTGGTCCCGGACCTGGCGGGCCAGCTCCCGCCCGCCCACGCCGCCGGGCATCACCAGATCGGCGAGCAACAGGTCCACGGGCAGGGACTCGGCCAAAATCCCCAGGGCCGCTTGGGCGTTCCCAGCCTCCAGCACCCTATGGCCCTGTTCCCGCAGCGTCCGGGCCACAAAGCGGCGCACCTCTGGATCGTCTTCCACCAGCAGTACCGTCTCATTGCCCCGGTAGCTTAGGGCGGCTTCCTCGGGGAGCTTCGCCTCTGGAGTATCTTCCGAGGCCCGGGGCAGGTACAACGCCACGGTAGTGCCCTTGCCCTGATGGCTGTGGATGGCCGCATGTCCCCCGGACTGGCTGGCGAAACCATAGACCATGCTCAAGCCCAGGCCGGTGCCGGCCCCGGGTTCCTTGGTGGTGAAGAAGGGTTCGAAGGCTTTTTCCATGGCCTCCTGGCTCATGCCCACCCCCGTGTCGATGACCCGGATGCGCACATAGTCGCCCGGTTCCAGGCCCGGATGGGCGGCGCAAAAGGCCCGGTCGAGCACGGCGTTGTCGGCGGCGATGACCAGGGCGCCGCCCTGGGGCATGGCGTCCCGGGCATTAATGGACAGATTGAGCAGGGCGTTGGTGAGCTGGTTGGGGTCGGCCAAGGTTTTCCAGACCTCCGGCTCCACCTCCACCCGGATGCCGATACCCTCCCCCAGGGTGCGCTTGAGAAAGGCGGTGGTGGCGGTGGCCAGTCGGCTGGGGTCCAACACCCGGGGCTGTAGGGCCTGGCGGCGGGAGTAGGCCAGCATTCGCCCGGTGAGTTCGGCGCCTCGCTGGGCGGCGTGGAGGGCGGTTTCGGCGCACTCCAGCAGCTCGGGACGGTCGGCCAGGTCGTCCTCCAGAAACGCCAGATTGCCCATGATAATGGTCAGCAGATTATTGAAATCGTGGGCAATGCCTCCGGTGAGTTGGCCTACAGCTTCCATTTTCATGGCCTGGTTCAGGGCTTCCTGGGTTTTCTTGTGCTCGGTCAGATCCATCCCCAGGTTGAAAAACCCCAGCACCGCCCCGGTTTCGTCGAAATGGGGCACGAAGTTGGAGCGCACATAGCGGTGCTGATCGTTCACATCCCGGAACTCGAATTCCACTATGACCTCCCGACCCGTCAGCGCCTCCTCCACCTGGGAGCGCAGCCGCTCCCCCAGTTCCGTATCGATGAGGGTGCCAAAGGTCCGCCCCGGGATGGCGTCCACGGGGATGCCGAACCAGTCCTCGTGGAGCTTGTTGACGAAGCCGTAGCGGCGTTCCTTGTCCACATAGGCCACTAGGGCCGGCAGGGCGTCGGCGATCAGCCGCAGCCATTTGCTGGAGTGGCGCAGGGCGGCGGCGGTCTGGCGGCGGCTGTGGATTTCCGCCTCCGGTTGCCGGTTTTGGGCTGTCAACTCGGTGGTGCGCTCCGCCACTCGGGCTTCCAGTTGATTCCGGTTGTCCCGTAATTGCTGTTCGGTGCGTGGGGGCGGGGTGACCTCGGTATAGACGGTCACGAAGCCTTCGGGCATGGGGTTGCCGACGATTTTCAGCACCGCGCCGTTGGGGCGGACTCGTTCCATGCGGTGAGCCTGAAAAGCCCTGGCCCGGCGCACCTGCTCCTGGACTTGCCGTTCCGGGTCGCCGGGTCCGTACTCGCCCCGCCGGGCGTTATGGCGGATAAAGGCTTCGAAAGGGGTGCCGACACGGCCCATTTCAATTGGAAGATCAAATAGTTCTAGGAACTTTCGATTGCAGGCCACCAGGTTGAGATTGTCATCGATGATGGTGATGCCCTGATCCAGATGGTTCAGACCGTCCAGGATCATGGACCAGCGGTCGCCGGCGGTAGTGGGCGGAGGATGGGGATCGGTTGGTTGCATGGTAGTGGGCTGTTATCGACCTTAACAAAATTTACACAATATTTACAGGTTCTTTATGCCCTCCAAAAAAGCTGTTTACAAGCCTCTCCTATCATAACCCGCAACCCGCAAACCGGGCATAGGCCTATAGCGGGATAAACCCACTGGCAACCACGCGGGATAGGAGAAGCTATGAGTAACCCCTACCAACTCGGCCTGGACAAAAATGCCGCCAATTTCGTGCCTCTGTCGCCCCTGACCTTTTTGGAGCGCGCCGCGAGTGTTTATCCAGATCGGACCTCCATCATCCACGGCCAGGTCCGCTATACCTGGGCCCAGACCTATGAGCGCTGTCGGCGTCTGGCTTCGGCCTTGCGGCGGCGGGGCATCGGCAAGGGCGACACAGTGGCGGCCATGCTGCCCAATATCCCGGAAACGGTGGAGGCTCACTTCGGGGTGCCCATGTGCGGGGCGGTGCTCAATACCCTGAACGTGCGCCTGGATGCCGAGGCTATCGCCTTTATGCTCCAGCATGGCGAGGCCAAGCTGCTGCTCACCGACAGGGAGTTCTCCGGGGTGATGGGCAAGGCTCTGAAGATGCTGCCCCCCGAACAACGGCCGGTGGTCATCGACGTGGATGATCCCCAGTACCAGGGTGGCGAACCGCTGGGTCGGCTTAACTACGAAGCCCTTCTGGAGGAGGGTGATCCCGGGTTCGCCTGGGAGGGACCGGCCGACGAGTGGGACGCCATCAGCCTGAATTACACCTCCGGCACCACCGGCAACCCCAAGGGCGTGGTTTACCACCACCGGGGCGCTTACCTGAACGCGGTCAGCAATGTCATGGTGTTGAACATGCCCCAGCACGCCGTGTATCTGTGGGTGCTGCCCATGTTCCATTGCAACGGCTGGTGTTTCCCCTGGTCGGTCACCGCCGTGGTCGGCACCCATGTCTGTCTGCGGACGGTGCGGGCCGATGCCATTTACGACGCTTTCGCCGAACACGGAGTCACCCATTTCTGCGGCGCTCCCATCGTCCTGAACATGCTGGCCAACGCGCCCCAGGCGATGAAGGATAAGGTCAAGCAGTTGATCACCGTCACCACCGCCGGCGCCGCGCCCCCGGCGGCGGTGATCGAGGCCATGGGGCAGGCCGGTTTCAAGGTGGCCCATGTCTACGGGCTGACCGAAGTCTACGGACCCACCACCGTGTGCGCCCCCCAGGAATCCTGGGAGTCCCTGCCTTCGAACCAGCGGGCCGCCAAAATGGCTCGCCAGGGGGTGCGTTATCCCATGCTGGAAGCGGTCATGGTGGCCGATCCCAAGACCCTGGAGCCTTGTCCCCAGGACGGCAAGACCATGGGCGAGATCTTCATGCGCGGCAACAACGTCATGAAGGGTTACCTCAAAAATCCCAAGGCCACCGACGAGAGCTTCGAGGGGGGCTGGTTTCACACCGGCGACCTGGCCGTGTGGCACCCGGACAGTTACCTCGAGATCAAGGACCGCTCCAAGGACATCATCATTTCCGGCGGTGAGAACATCTCCACCATTGAGGTAGAGGACGTCTTGTACCGGCATTCGGCGGTCATGGAAGCTGCGGTGGTGGCCCGACCCGACGCCAAGTGGGGCGAGACCCCCTGCGCCTTTATCACCCTCAAGCCCGGGGCGAGCGCCAGCGAGAAGGACATCATCGACTTCTGCCGCGCCCAACTCGCCCACTTCAAGGCCCCCCGCACCGTGGTGTTCGGAGAACTGCCCAAAACCTCCACGGGCAAGATTCAGAAGTTTGTACTGCGGGACAAGGCCCGGGCCCTGTAAGCGGCAATCCCCCCAACCCCCTCTGATCCGAACCCACATAGCCACCAACGGGAGAACCCTATTATGCAAATGTATCAACGAGAGCATGGGCGGGAGCAGCCTTACTGGAAAGCCGGTCCCTTCCATATTCGCCTGCCCTTCGTGCATTACCGCTGGGAAACGGCGGAAATGATCCAGGCCCTGATCATGTTCGTGGTGGGCCTGGCCATGATTCCGCTGCTTGAGAAGTACCTGGGCATCCCCTACGAGGCGGCCCTGGCGTTCTGCTTCGTGGCCGGTGTCTGTTATATGCTGCCAGCGTTCCTGGGGGTGCCCATGGTGCCCGGCTGGATCACCCCGGCGATTCCGGTGGTGCTGTTGTTCCTGGGGGGTTTCGAGCCGGGACCGGAGGCCATCAAGGCCCTGTTCGCCCTTCAGTTTATGGTGTTCGTGATCTTTCTGGTCTTGGGCATCACCCGTTGGGGTTCCAAGCTGGTGGAACTGATCCCCAACTCCCTGAAGGCGGGCATCATCATCGGCGCCGGTATCGCCGCGCTGATGGGTGAACTCAAGACCGGCGGGCGTATCGACAACACCCCTGTTTCCCTGATCGCCGGTTCGGTGCTGGCCGCTTGGCTGCTGTTCTCCCTGTCCTTCAAGGAGTGGACCAAAACCCATCCCCTGGCCAAGAAGATCGCCAACTATGGCATGGTGCCGGCCATGGTCGCCGCCATGGTCATCGGCTGGGTGGTGGGGGAATACCCGGTGCCCGATATTCAGTGGGGCATCACCCAACCCGACTTCGACCTGATGTGGCAGTACCTGCCCTTTAATCTGGGCTTCCCCACCTGGGACGTGTTCCTGCTGGCCGTGCCCACCGCCATCATCGCCTATGTGATCGCCTTCGGGGACATCATCGTGGGCTTCACCCTGCTGGATCGGGTGGATCATCTGCGTAAGGACGAGGCCATTTGCGACGACGTGGACCGGGTGCATCTGGTCACCGCCATCCGTAACGCCATCCACTCGTTCTTCGCCCCCTGGCCGGGCCTGGCCGGTCCCCTGTGGACCGCCGCCCACGCCACCGTGGCGGAGCGTTACGCCCTGGGTCGGCAGGCCATGGAGAGCATCTACAGCGGCGGCGGCACCTTCTGGATCACCGGCTTCCTGGCCCTGTTCGTGTTGCCCCTGGTGACTCTGTTCAAGCCGGTGCTGCCTATCGCCCTGTCCCTGACCCTCGTGCTCACCGCCTACATCTGCATCATGGTGGGCATGGAGCAGTTGAAGAACTCCACGGAGCGGGGCGTGGCTGGCATCGTGGCGGTGGTCCTGGCCATGCCCGATCCCAAGTCCACGGTGTACGCGGTGGTCATTGGCCTGCTCCTGTACGTTTTGATCGAGCGCAAGAGCCTGTTCGGCAGGCAACCGGACGCCGAGCCGGTCCCGGCGGGCGCCACCAAGACCGAGGGCTGACCCTAACCATCCATGGTCCCCGTCCGGCGCGGTCGGGGGCGACGAGGAGACAGCAACCATGAAAGCACTGGTGACGGTAAAACGAACCGTGGACTACAACGTCAAGGTCCGCCCCAAGGCGGACGGGACGGGGGTAGAGACGG
>CAZQXD010000064.1:0-24708 GCA_964597315.1 uncultured Candidatus Competibacteraceae bacterium | reverse complement strand
GATGGCTGAAATACACAATCTTTCAAGCATTTAGTGAAATGTGTGTAATGGGTTGGGTTTAACCCCCTCCCCCCTTCGGGGTACTCCCCCTTGGCAGGGGGAGAGTTGTTGGTGCAGTGCCGACTCATAACTCCCCTCCTTTTGAAGGAGGGGTGCCCCGTAGGGGCGGGGTGGTTTTCAGGGTGGTTTTCAAGGTGGTTTTCAATGTGGTTTCTTCCCTTGTTCCGGGGAGAGTTGGAATCGTATTTACCGCTCATAAGCCCCCAGCCCTGAAACCTCCCGCCCCTGGGCGAGCTTGTGTAAACGGGATCAAGTCTTCCATCAATGCCAGTTCCGCCTTCGTGCGGGCTTTCCAGCCCAATTCCTGTGGGGCGAACAGGTCGCTTAAGCCGTCGCCATCGAAAATCCTGCGGTGCAGGATGCCGTCCACAAAACCTTGCAGGGCGGCAGTCTCCAGAAAAACGCCCTTGAAGCCCTGCAACTGCTCCCTGGACAATACCTGCTCGATGCTTGTCTTGTTTGCATCGGTCACAGTGTACTGGTCGAGCTGGGTCTTGAGGCGCTGCACCTCTTTGAACAGCTTGATAAACTGGCTGCGCCCAGCGTCACCCTTGAGCTTGAGCGTTGATTTGTCCACCTGTGCGTTTCACGAGCCGAACGAGCGCGCGGACCTGGCTTTGAGTGAGTGATTGCCCCCGGCGCCTGAAAATCGCTTCGTCTATCGAGGATACCATCATGCCTGAACAGAATCCCGCCATCGACGCTGTCATCACTGCCGACCACTCGGGGATTCACGGCATTTTCGCCTCGGCCAACCAGGTGCGTGTAAAGGATCTGGCGGTGTTGTGCGGGCAACAGACCTTGGCCGCAGACTATCCTCTCGCCGCCTCCATCATCCAAAACGTGGTGATCTATAACGCCGGGGCATTGCAAGAAACCATGGCCATACAGCGTAAGCAGGTCATGACGGAACTGCATCGAGTGTTGTCCGACGGGCCCGGTGTGCTGGTGATTCAGAAAGGCTTTCCCCGTACCGATGTCCTGGATCGTCAGACCACAGTGTTCGAAAAGCTACTGGAAGAGGAGGCGTTGCAAGGCGCGGCGGGCGATCATTTTGCCGCAGTCGGCGCCAATGGACGCATCTGGAACTCCTTGCAGAAAGTCGCTCTGCATTCCCCCGATGCCTTTATCGAATACTATGCCAATCCCTTTATCGGTCTGGTGTCGGAAGCCTGGCTTGGCCCCTACTGGCAACTGACCGCACAGGTTAATGTCGTCCGTCCGGGAGGCAAAGCACAGCAACCCCACCGCGACTATCACCTGGGCTTTCAAACCGATGAGGTCTCCGCACGTTTCCCCCTTCCTCTGCATATCCTATCGCGCTACCTGACTCTGCAAGGCGCGGCCGCCCATACGGATATGCCGTTGGAAAGCGGCCCGACCCAATTACTACCCTACTCCCATCGATATGATCTGGGCTATCTTGCCTGGCGCAACCCGGACGTGATTCGGTTTTTCCAGGACAAGGCGGTACAAATCCCGCTGCAAAAAGGCGATCTGCTGTTTTTTAACCCAGCGGTTTTGCATGCGGCTGGGTCCAATCAAACCGAGAACTATCAACGAGTGGCCAACCTTCTCCAGATATCATCCGCGTTCGGCAAGCCCATGGAAAGCATTGATCGCCATGCCATGATGTTGGCTGTCTATCCCCGTCTTCTAGAGTATGCGGCGGATGGCCGTTTGACTTCAGAGGAAATCGACGCAGTGGTTGCGGCGACAGCGGATGGTTATTCCTTCCCCACCAACCTAGACAGAGACCCTCCTCTGAACGGGTTAGCGCCGCAAACAGGCCAGCAGCTTATGCGGCAGGCCATTAACAGCCGTTGGTCGTTACACACTTTCCAACAGCACATCACGGAACTGGCCAACAAACGGCAAGCCTGAGTTACTCAGGGGTTCGAGTCACGGCAAGGGCGGTAAGCCCAGCTCCTTGAGGAAGGCATTGTGTTTGTTCCTTGCCGCCTCAATGTCTTGCGCCAGTGTGAGCAGCTCGGCATTGACTGCCTGCAAATCGATGGCTTCTTCCGGCTGCGCGGTGCTGACATAGCGCGAGATATTCAAGTTGTAGCCGTTCGTCTCGATCTCTTCCATGGGCACGCGGCGGGCGTAGCGCTTTTCCTCCCCGCGGAACTGATAGGTGTCGATGATCTTGTCGATGTGCCCGGGCAGCAGCCGGTTTTGCCGCTTGCCTTTCTCGAAGTGTTCGGCTGCGTTGATGAACAGCACATCGTCGGGCTTTTTGCACTTTTTCAGCACCAGGATGCACACCGGAATGCCGGTGGAGAAGAACAGATTGGCGGGCAGGCCAATCACCGTGTCGATATGGTCGTCTTTGAGCAGTTTGGCGCGGATGCGTTCTTCAGCGCCGCCACGGAACAACACACCGTGGGGCAGGATGATGGCCATGACCCCTTCGGGCTTCAGGTAGTGAAAGCCGTGCAGCAAAAAGGCGAAGTCGGCGGCGGATTTGGGGGCAAGGCCATGGTTCTTGAAGCGCATATCCTCGCCCAGCGCCTCGGTCGGCTGCCAGCGGTAGCTGAACGGCGGGTTGGCCACCACCGCATCGAACTTGGGCATCTTGGCCGGGTTGGCTTCGCGCAGCCAATCCCAGTCGTTGGTGAGGGTGTCGCCGTGATATATCTCGAACTCGGAATCCTTCACGCCGTGGAGCAGCATGTTCATCCGCGCCAGGTTGTAGGTGGTGATGTTCTTCTCCTGCCCGTAGATCTTGCCGATACCGTGGGGACCGAGCCGGTGGCGCACGTTGAGCAGCAGCGAACCGGAGCCACAGGCGAAGTCGAACACGCTGTCCAGGTGCTTTTTCTTGCCGGTGGCGGGGTCCTGACTGTCCAGGGTGACGATGGCGGAGAGGATGCTGGAAATCTGCTGGGGCGTGTAGAACTCGCCGGCCTTCTTGCCGGAACCGGCGGCAAACTGGCCGATCAGGTATTCGTAGGCATCGCCCAGGGTGTCCTTGTCCGTGGAGAACCGCGCCAATCCGTCGGCAATGGCTTTGATGATCGTGCAGAGTTTGGCATTACGGGCTGGGTAGTTCTTGCCCAGTTTTTCCGAGTTCAAATTGATCTCGGAGAACAGCCCGCCAAAGGTACTGGCAAAGGATTCGTTTTCCACGTAATCAAAGCCCTTTTGCAGAGTATGCAGCAGTTCGTCGTTTTGGGTGCGGGCCATCTCCACAATACTTGCCCAGAGGTATTCGGGCTTAATCACATAATGGGTCTTGCGGCGCATTTGTTTTTCAAATTCTTCGGCATCGTCCGGGTTTTGTGCGTACCAGACAGCCAAGGGTGTGCGGCGGTCGCCACCGTCCAGTTCGGGATAGTCGCGCCCCAGTTCTTTTTGGGCGGCCGCTTCGTAGTTGTCCGACAAATAGCGCAGGAACAGGAAGGACAGCATGTAGTCGCGGAAATCGTCCGCGTTCATGGCGCCGCGCAGTTGGTCGGCAATGGCCCAGAGGGTAGCGCCCAGTTGTTTTTGGTCTTGTTCGGTCATGGTGCTGGTGTTTCCTCGGATTCGCTAGGGAACAAGGCGGGATTGAACGGATAGCGATTGATAAAATCGTGAAGGATTTTTCTGAAGTAACGCTTGTTCTCATCCAGCATCTCCCAACGAACAGTTGCCGTGGCTGAGTAAGTGTACAGCTTGGGCGGGTTACTCATCGCTTGTCTTTTGCCTTCCAATAAGCTTCCAGTGCCTTGCGGTCCCTAAAAATCCTGGGTTTCCGTGCTGATGCGCTGTTGGCGGGCGACAAAAGCAAATCCCTTGCCCAGTTCCAACAAGAATTGTTGCAGTTTGTCCATTAACGCCCGTTCAAGATCGGCTTCTAATATACGCCCCGTATCCGGCAGGCCGAGAAACTCCAAAATCACCGGATCGCGCACAAAATCGCGGGGCTTTTGGGGTTGTGAGCGCAAGGTTTGTTCGGTTTCAGCCCGTAGGGTTTGCTGATTGTGGCTGGATAGCAGGCGCTCGTAATACAGGCTGCCGATTTGCCGTTCCAGCACCCGTGTGCTCCACTGTTGCGCCGCTGCTTCCCGCATGTACCACTGGCGGGCTTGCGGAGAATCCACCCGCAACAGCAGGCGGTAATGCGTCCAGCTCAATTCGTGACGCAGCGCGTCACAATTTGGAAATGCTCGGAAGAACAGCCGCATGTTGCGCAAATTGGAGGCATCGAAGCCCTTGCCAAACTCGCGGCTTAGGGCCTGTGCCAACTGCGGTAACAACTGCTTGCCATACGCGGCGCGGGCTTGCCCGCCTTGCTCGAACTCAACGATATGCCTGCCGATCCGCCAATAGGTCCGCACCTGGATGCTATCAACACGGCGCAAAGCCTGCTGCCGCGCCTCGCTAATCAGACCGCGCAGTGTGTCCAGCAACGCTGTGGGTAGCTGGCGCTTGCTCATTGGCTTGTTTGGTCAGGGGAAGGGAAAAGCTGCTGCATCAGCCCTTTTTTATGGGTCTTGAGCGTGTCGAGCTTTTGGGTTTCGGCGGTGATTAGCTCGTCGATGGAGGAGAGGCAGTCGGCGATTTTTTGTTGTTCTTTGGCAGAAGGAATCCATATAGAAAGCGACTGCAATTGGCTGGGATACAAATGAACAACGGTATCGCCTTGCGCGACTTTCGCAACGTCAGTTTTCTTAGGTCCGTTTAAGTAGTAACTCAGGAAAATTCCAATTTGACCTGTTCTAATTACGTTTAAGTCACCACCTAATGCAACACCATCTTCCATGACACATGATGCCGTTGAAATGTCAGTTTTCGTCTCTCCAGACGCAGGAATAATTACATCGTTTTTTCTGCTAATAAAAAGTGCAGTAGGCGACAAACTAGTCTTAGATAAAACAGTATTTATCACTTCGCCATAGATTGTATAAAGCTCTCCATAGCGAATGCATGGAAGGGTTCCGTGCGCATTAATATCAGCCTTTGAAATTCCCTTCCCTTGTATAGAACGGAAATTTCACTAAATTTTCTCTCCTCCCACTCTCCCGCACCCCGAAACTCAGGAAAGCGCAATTTTGGCCGATTCATCGCTCATCCCCTTGTTTTTTTTCATCATCCCAATCCAGTGTATAGGCAAAGAGTTCATGTAGTTTGGCCTGAATCAGTTTCTTATCTGGCAGTTGTAATTGATATTGGGCTATCAGCGTGGGCGAGAGATTACGCGACAGGGCGTATTCCACCACTTCGTCGTCTTTGTCGCGGCACAGCAGTATGCCAATGCTGGGGTTTTCATGGGGCTTTTTGACATCGCGGTCTAAGGCTTCAAGGTAAAAGTTGAGCTGCCCAAGGTATTCGGGCATAAATTTTCCGATTTTTAGTTCAAAGGCAACCAGCGCCGACAACCCGCGATGATAAAACAGCAAATCAATATAAAAGTCCTGATTGCCGACTTGCAGGCGAAATTCTTCGCCCATAAAAATGAAGTCTTTGCCCAACTCCAAGATAAAGATTTTCATGTGTTGGGCGAGGGCTTTTTTCAGGTCGCTCTCGCTGTGTGTGGCGGGTAAGCCCAAAAATTCAAGCACATAGCTGTCTTTGAACGCCTTATCAAGGCCAGGATGTAATTCTCTCGCCACTGGTGAGAGTTTTGCCGCCAATAGACTACGCTCGAAATGGGAAGCATCTATTTGGCGCTCTAGTTCCCGTTTGCTGAGTTTGTCAGTCGTCGTCAACAGCAGATAGTATTCCCGTTCTTCTTGGGTTTTGCAGCGGGAAAATATAATAGTGTTATGGGTCCAGGGTAATTCTCTCACCAGCGCCGCGAGTTTTGGATTGTCGCGGTAGGTTTCATAAAACTGCTTCATGCGCCACAGATTCTTATCACTAAAACCTCTGATTTCAGGAGCCTGTTTGGCAATGTAGCGCGCCAGTTCCCTGACCACGCCTTTGCCCCATGCCGCACTTTTGACTTTTTCGCTAATCGTTCTACCCACCCACCAATACAACTCGATCAAGGCGATGTTAGCCTGTGCAAACACGTTTTGGTGTGTCTGCTGGATTTGCCGCAACACTTCGCTGAAGTCCTGAAGGTCTTGCTCCCTTGTCAGGCCGCTATCGCGGTTCGGTTTATTGCTCATAAGCCCCCAACCCTGAAATCTCCCGCCCCTGGGCCAGCTTGTGCAGCAGCGGAATCAAGTCTTCCATCAGCGCCAGTTCCGCCCTTGTGCGGGCCTTCCAGCCCAGTTCCCGCGGGGCGAACAGGTCGCTTAAGCGTTCGCCGTCAAAAATCATGCGGCGCAGAATGCCGTCCACAAAGCCTTGCAGGGCGGCGGTCTCCAGCCCGTGCCTGGCGGCGATGGCGGCCAGTTGGCGGGTGTTTTTTTCCGCCTTGAACCGCTCATACCCCTCCCGGATCGCCTGTTCGTCCAACCCTTTGCCGACCTCCAGCGTATCGATGTAGTCGGCGATGTCGTCGCGCTCGTCCATGAACTTGGCATCCGCCTGAATCAAACCGATGAGTTCGGCGCGGCTCATCTTCTGCTTGCCTGGCGCTTGCTGAGAGTAGCGGGCGATCAGGGCCATGATGTAGTCGTAGTCGATGACGGCGGAGGCAAACAGCACGAACTCGAAATCGAGCTGTTGCACGTCCTCCAGGGTGCTGTCGCCGCCTTTGTCCTGCTTTTCTTTCAGCCGCTGGGCGGTCTCCAGATAGGCTCCCTTGAAGCTCTGCAACTGCTCCCTGGGCAGTACCTGCTCGATGGTTTCCTTGTTTTCATCGGTCAAATCGGTGTACTGGTCAAGCTGGGTCTTGAGGCGCTGCACCTCCTTGAACAGGTTGATGAACTGACCGCGCGCGGCGTCGCCCTTGAGGTTGGGCACGTCTTGCGGTTTGTTGTCCAGCCCCTGGGATTGCATGAAATCGCCCAGCTTTTGCACGGCGGTTTGCAGCTTGCCGATGACCACGGGCGCCTCGTCCACCAGCCAGATTTCCTTGGCTGGCTTGGTGGTCTGGCCGGAGAACAACCCGATGGCCGTATCCACGGCCTCCTGTTGTTGGCGGAAGTCGCGGATGTTGCCGTAGGGCTTGGTGTCGTTGAGCACGCGGTTGGTGCGGGAAAACGCCTGAATCAGGCCGTGGTGCCTGAGGTTTTTGTCCACGTACAGGGTGTTCAGGTATTTGGAATCGAAACCGGTGAGCAACATGTCCACCACGATGACGACATCGATCTTCTGGGCGTGGGGCAGGTCCTGATTGGGATACTGCTGATCCTTGATGCGCTTTTGAACGTCCTGGTAGTAAAGATCGAACTCGCCAATGCCGTGGTTGACGCCATAGCGTTCGTTGTAGCCGGCGATGATGGCCTTGAGGGCCGCTTTTTTTTGGTCCGGTTCTTGTTCGTTGTCGGCCTTTTCCCGGGGCAGATCTTCTTGTAGCTGCTGTACGTCCTTGTCGCCCTCGGCGGGCGGCGAGAAGACGCAGGCGATGTTCAGTGCTTGGAAGTCGCTATCCCCGGCCCGTTTTTGGGCCTGAATCTCCTGAAACAAGCGATGGTATTCGATGGCGTCATTGATCGATGCGGTGGCCAGCAGGGCATTGAACTTGCGTCCGTTGGTGGCGGCATCGTGCTTGGCCAGAATCGCCTCGACGATGGCCTTCTTGGCCAGGGCCTCGCCCGGCTTGGGCTTGTTGTTGCCTTCGGGCCGGTAATAGTCCACATGGAAGCGCAGCACATTGCGGTCTTCGATGGCGTGGGTGATGGTGTAGGCGTGCAGTTGCTGCTGGAAGATGTCCGCCGTGGTCTTGAAGGATGCCTGTTGGCCTTCGATCTGCTGGTAGCTGGCGTTTTGATCGAAGATCGGCGTGCCGGTGAAGCCGAACAACTGGGCGTTGGGGAAAAATTCCTTAATGGCCTTGTGGTTCTCGCCGAATTGCGAGCGGTGGCATTCGTCGAAGATAAAGACCATGCGCTGATGGCGCAACGGCTCCAGCCGCTCCTTGTAGTTGCGCCTGTTGCCGCCATCCAGGGCCAGGCCGAGCTTCTGGATGGTGGTGACGATTACCTTGTCGGCGTAGTCGTCGGAGCGCAGCCGCCGCACCAGGGTTTCGGTGTTGGTGTTCTCCTCGACGCAGCCCGCTTGGAATTTGTTGAATTCTTCCCGTGTCTGCCGGTCCAGGTCCTTGCGGTCCACCACGAACAGGCATTTATCGATGTCCGGGTTGTCCTTGAGCGGGGTGGAGGCCTTGAACGAGGTGAGCGTCTTGCCGCTGCCGGTGGTGTGCCAGATGTAGCCGTTGCCACAGTTCTGATGGATGCACTCCACGATGGCCTTGACGGTATAGATCTGGTAGGGGCGCATCATCAACAGCTTTTGCTCGCTGGCCACCAGCACCATGTAGCGGCTGATCATTTCGCCCAGTGCGCATTTGGCGAGGAATTTGTCGGCGAAACCGTCCAGATGGGTGATCTTCTGGTTGGTCTCGTCGGCGAACTGGTAGAGCGGCAAGAAGCGCTCGTCGGCATTGAAACTGAAATGGCGGCTGTTGTTGTTGGCGAAATACCAGGTATCCCCGCGGTTGCTGACGATGAACAGTTGCAGGAAGCAGAGCAGGGTCTTGCCGTAGCCGTTGCCAGGGTCGTTTTTGTAATCGACGATCTGCTGCATGGCCCGGCGCGGGCTGAGGCGCAAGGCTTTCAGCTCGATCTGCACCACCGGCACACCGTTGATGAGCAGAATCACATCATAACGATGGTGGCTGTTGTCGGTGTTGATGCGCAGTTGGTTGACCACCTCGAAGCTGTTCTTGCACCAGTCCTTGATGTTGACCAAGGTATAGTAGAGCGGCGTGCCGTCGTCGCGCTCGAAGCTGTTGCGCTCGCGCAGGTGCCGGGCGGCGGCGAAGGCGTCCGGGGTGATGATCTGCTCCAGCAGCCTGGGAAACTCGCTGTCGGTCAGGTGGACTCGGTTCAGGGCCTGGAAATGCTGGCGAAAGTTCCGCTCCAGCGCGGCGCGGTCGCGGAGTTCCGGGCGATAGCTGTATTTGAGATCGCCCAGTTTTTCGATCAGTGATTGCTCGATTTCTTGCTCAGTCATTGATTATTCTCAGGGAATCCCTTAAAACGCGCCTTACCGCCGTATAACTGCGGTGAAAATTCTACAGACTACCGTCAATTCCTGCTCTGCTCATCCCGCTCCAGCCGTTTGGCTCCGACCTGAACAGCGCCGTCCCGCGGCTGGTGAATTTTTCTCTCGCCCGGAGCCGAGTCACTGCCGATAATACCCACCACAATGACAACTCTCTCCAACGTAAGGAGCCGGATATGATTTTTGACGGACTCTCCATCGACGGCCTGTCGCTTTTTGTGCTGGCCGTCGTCATCCTGGCCGTGTTGCTACTGGTCTCGGGCGTCAAGTCGGTGTCCCAGGGCATGGAATGGACGGTGGAGCGCTTCGGCCGCTACACCCGCACCCTCAAGCCGGGGCTGAACCTGATCGTGCCTTTGCTGGACAAGGTGGGCAACAAAGTCTCCATGAAGGAAACTGTGCTGGATGTGCCCTCCCAAGAGGTTATCACCAAGGATAACGCCATGGTCACCGTGGACGGGGTGGTGTTCTTCCAGGTGCTAGACGCCGCCCGGGCGTCCTACGAGGTCAGCGACTTGCAGGTCGCCATCCTCAATCTGACCATGACCAATATCCGCACGGTCATGGGTTCCATGGACCTGGACGAACTGCTATCCAAGCGCGACGACATCAACGCCCGGCTGCTCACGGTGGTGGACGAGGCCACCAATGCCTGGGGGGTCAAGGTTACCCGCATCGAGATCAAGGACATCGACCCGCCCAAGAACCTGGTGGATTCTATGGCCCGGCAGATGATGGCCGAGCGGGAAAAGCGGGCCGCCATCCTGGAAGCCGAGGGCCGACGCCAAGCGGCGGTGCTGCGGGCCGAGGGGGAAAAACAGGCCGCTATTCTGGAATCCGAAGGCCGCAAAGAGGCCGCTTTCCGGGACGCCGAAGCCCGAGAACGAACCGCCCAGGCCGAGGCCAAAGCCACGGTGATGCTCTCCGAGGCTATCGCCCGGGGCGACGTTCAGGCCATCAATTACTTCGTGGCCCAGAAATACGTGGACGCCCTAGGCCAATTCGCCAACTCCCCCAATCAGAAAATCCTGTTCATGCCCCTGGAAGCCTCCAGCGTCATCGGCGCCGTGGGCGGCATTAGCGAGATTGCCAAACAAGCTTTCGCCAAGGATCAGACCCATGGCTGATTGGCTGCTCCAGCCCCTGTACTGGAACTGGTGGCTGCTGGGCGTCCTGCTGATGGTGGTGGAAGTTCTGGCGCCCGGTACGTTTTTTCTGTGGCTGGGCATTGCGGCCTTTTGCGTGGGGCTGCTACTGCTGCCCTTTCCGGGTTTGCCCTGGCAGGCCCAATGGCTGCTGTTCGCGGCCCTGTCCCTGGGGACCATCCTGGCCTGGCGGCTATGGTTCAGCCGCCACCCGGAGGCCGCCGATAACCCGTCCCTGAACCGCCGGGGCGAGCAGTACCTGGGCCGGGTGTTGACCCTGGATGCCCCCATCGTCAACGGCGCCGGCCGCTGCCGGGTAGAGGATTCCACTTGGAAAGTGCTGGGGCCAGATTGCCCCGTCGGCGCTCGGGTGCGGGTGGTGGGGGTGGAGGGACTGGCCCTGCGGGTAAAACCACAATGAGGCTCCGGCTGCTTGCGGCGCTGGTCCTGCCCACCGCCCTGAACGCCTGCGCCCTGCTGCCCTGGGGCGATGCTACCCCGGAACCGGTGACCCTGGCCTCGCCGGTGGATATTCTCAGCGCCGGACTGCTAGCCGACCGGGACGGGGGGGCTGAACTGGGGTTGATTCTGAATAATGTCTCCGAGCGGCTGCTGTGGGTGCGGGTGCAGTTTGCCACCCCCAGCGGCCAGGGAGGCTGTATGACGGTTAAGGAACTCCCCCCCGGAGAACGGGGTGCATTTCTGTGCCCCCAGTCCACCTTGACGCCGGGCATCGATTATCCGGTGCGGGTTACCGTGTTCTCGGACCCGGAGCAAAGCCGCTGGGAGGATGTGATCAACACCGAACTGCGCTTCGAGCAGGCCGACCTGCAAGCCCTGGGGCAATAACCAACCCGAAGCCCCGCCCGGGGTTTCAGGCTCAGCGCCCCCCGGCCACATCCAGCAGGGCGCCGGTCACATAGGACGCCCCGGGAGATAACAGCCAGAGGATGGCCTCGGCCACTTCCTCGGGCCGCCCTCCCCGCCCCAGAGGCAGGGTCGGCCCCAGCCGCGCCACCCGGCCCGGCTCCCCACCGCTGGCGTGAATGCCGGTGTCGATGATTCCGGGGCGAACCCCGTTCACCCGGATACCCTCCCCGGCCACCTCCTTGGCCAGCCCCAGGGTCAGGACATCCACGGCGCCTTTGGAGGCGGCGTAGTCCACATATTCGCCCGGCGCACCTAGGCGCGCCGCCATGGAGGAGACGTTGACGATAGCCCCCCCGGCGCCGCCATGGCGGGTGGACAGACGCCGCACCGCCTCCCGGGCGCACAGAAAACCGCCGGTAACGTTGACCGCCAACACCCGGTTCAGGCGCTCGGCATCCATGTCTGCCACCCGCCTCTGGGTCTCCAGAATCCCGGCGTTATTGACCAGGGCGGCCAGGGGTCCCAGCTCTTGATCCACGGTTTCGAACAGGCGGACCACCTCGGACTCCAGGGACACATCGGCGGCCACGGCCAGGGCCTGACCGCCTGCCCCTTGGATCTCCCTGACCACGGCCTCGGCGGCGACGCGGTCGCTGCGATAGTTGACGCAGACGGCATAGCCGCGCTGGGCGGCGAGCCGGGCGGTGGCGGCGCCGATACCGCGACCGGCGCCGGTGACGATCAGTACGGGTGGCATGGTCATGCTTCGTCAGCCTTGCAGCCCCAAGGGGCGACTCAGGCCACCGCCGTTTCCACGGTCAGCTCCTCAAGACACCGCTCGATGATATCCAACCCCTCGTCCAACAGGGCGTCATCTGCGGTCAAGGGCGTCAGAATCCGAATGACATTGCCGTACATGCCACAGGACAGCAGGACCAACCCCTGTTCGGCGGCCTTGGCCACCAGAGCCTTGGTGAGATTGGCGTCCGGTTGCTTGCGCTCGACGTCCTGGAACAGTTCCATGGCCACCATGGCCCCCAGGCCGCGCACCTCACCGATGCACTCGAAGCGTTCGGCCATGGCATTGAGCCGCTTGCTCAGGCGCTCGCCGATGGCGCGACTGCGCTCCAGGAGATTCTCCTCTTCGATGGCTTCCAGCACCCCCAGGGTGGCGGCGCAGGCCAGGGGGTTGCCGCCGTAGGTGCCGCCCAGGCCACCGGGGGCGGCGGCATCCATAATCGCCTCTTTGCCCACCACCGCCGCCAAGGGGAAGCCACCGGCCAGGCTCTTGGCCAGGGTCATCAGGTCCGGCTCGATGCCGGCGTACTCGATGGCGAATAG
Source organism: uncultured Candidatus Competibacteraceae bacterium (assembly GCA_964597315.1). Classification (GTDB taxonomy): domain Bacteria; phylum Pseudomonadota; class Gammaproteobacteria; order Competibacterales; family Competibacteraceae; genus CAZQXD01. The sequence goes on along the minus strand of CAZQXD010000064.1, from coordinate 12,184 downwards.
CTTGCCGGTGCGTCCGAAGCCGCTTTGCACTTCGTCGATGATCAGCACAATACCGTGTTGGTCGCACAAGGCCCGGAGTCGGCGCAGATACTCGGTTGGCGCCACGTAAAACCCGCCCTCCCCCTGAACCGGCTCGATGATGATGGCGGCCACCCGCTTAGGCTCCACGTCGGTCTTGAACAGCATTTCCAGACCGTGGAGGGCCTCGTCCACGCTCACCCCATGTAGGGCGCAGGGAAAGGGGGCGTGATAGACCTCGGGCATAAACGGCCCGAAACCGGTCTTGTAAGGCTCCACCTTGCCGGTCAGGCTCACCGCCGCCAGGGTGCGGCCATGGAAGCCGCCGCCAAAGGCGATCACCGCCGAGCGACCGGTGTGGGCCCGGGCGATCTTGATGGCGTTCTCCACGGCTTCGGCGCCGGTGTTCACCAGCAGGGATTTCTTGGGGGTATCTCCGGGAACCAGGGCGTTAAGGCGCTCGGCCACGGCCACGTAAGGCTCGTAGGGCATGACGTGGAAACAGGTATGGCTGAATTTAGCCAATTGCTCCTGCACCCGGGCCACCACCTTGGGGTGCAGATGGCCGGTGTTGAGTACGGCGATACCGGAAGCAAAGTCGATATAACGCTTGCCCTCCACGTCCCAGACTTCGGCGTTCTTGGCGTGGTCGGCGAACATGCCATGGATATTGCCGACACCCCGGGCGACGGCCGCCTGGCGGCGGTCCATCAGTGCTTTGTTCGTGGTCATGATCACTGCTCTCTAAAAAAAACGGTTGATGGGGCCACTTGCCCATTCCCCCCTAAGCGGGGGTGTTACTGCTCAGCGGTCAATGCCGCCCATGCACAGATACTTGATTTCCATATAGTCGTCGATCCCGTACTTGGACCCCTCTCGGCCCAGGCCGGACTCCTTGACGCCGCCGAAGGGAGCCACCTCGGTGGAGATGATGCCGGTATTGATGCCCACCATGCCATATTCAAGCGCCTCAGAGACCCGCCAGACGCGGCCCATATCCCGGGTGTAGAAATAGGACGCCAGGCCGAACTCGGTGTCATTGGCCATCCCCACGGCCTCGGCTTCGGTCTTGAACCTAAACAGGGGCGCCACTGGGCCGAAGGTTTCCTCCCGAGTGACTTTCATCTCGGTGGTCACGTCGGCCAAGATGGTGGGCTGGAAGAACGTCCCGCCCAGCTCATGGCGCTGGCCGCCCGTCACCACCCGGGCCCCCTTGGCCACGGCGTCCTGGATATGCTCTTCTACTTTCTGGACGGCTTTATCGTCGATCAGCGGTCCCTGGGAGACGCCCTCATCCAGGCCGTTGCCCACTTTGAGTTGCTGTTGCACCGCCGCAGCCAGCTTGTCGGCGAAGGCGTCGTAGACCGACTCCTGGACCAGCAGCCGATTGGCGCAGACGCAGGTCTGGCCGCTGTTGCGGTATTTGGAGGCGATGGCCCCTTCCACGGCGGCGTCTAGGTCAGCGTCGTCGAAAACGATGAACGGGGCATTGCCTCCCAGTTCCATGGACAATTTTTTCATGGTCCCGGCGCATTGCTCCATGAGCTGCTTGCCGATCTCCGTGGAGCCGGTAAAGCTCAGCTTGCGCACTGTGGGGTTGGCGGTCAGTTCGCCACCGATCTCGGAAGCCGAGCCGGTGACCACGTTCAGCACCCCCTTGGGCAGACCGGCCCGTTCCGCCAGTTCGCACAGGGCCAGGGCCGAGAATGGGGTCTGGGAGGCGGGCTTGACCACCAGGGTGCAACCGGCGGCCAGTGCGGCCCCGGCCTTGCGGGTGATCATGGCGGCGGGGAAGTTCCAGGGGGTGATGACGGCGCAGACCCCGATAGGCTCCTTGGTGACCACGATCCGCTTATCAGCCTGGTGCTGGGGAATGGTATCCCCATAGGCCCGTTTGCCCTCTTCGGCGAACCACTCGATAAACGAAGCGGCATAGACGATCTCGCCTTTGGATTCGGTCAGGGACTTGCCCTGCTCGCTGGTCATCAGCACCGCCAGGTCCTGCTGATTGGCCAGTATCAGATCGAACCATTTGCGCAATACAGCCGCCCGTTCCTTGGCGGTCTTGGCCCGCCAGGCCGGAAAGGCGGCCCGGGCGGACTCGATGGCGCGGCGGGTCTCGGCAGCGCCCAGCTTAGGCACCGTGCCCACGGTCTCGCCGGTGGCGGGATTGTTGACCTTGAGGGTCGCGCCGTTATCGGCGTCCACCCATTGGCCGTCCATATAGCAGTGTTGGCGCAGCAGTTTGGAATCGCTCAGTTGCATGGAAAATCCTCCGTCAAGAGTGTTGGACGCGGCTGCGCGGAGCTTAAATCACGCCCCCGGCACGCAGGGACGCCAGGGTGTCCGGGTCCAGCCCCAGCACATCCCCCAGCACCTCGGTGGTGTGCTGGCCCAAGGTGGGGGGCGGGCGCTGGTAGTCCACCGGGGTCTCGGAAAACCGTAGCGGGCTGGCCACTAAAGGTACGCTGCCCGCCAGGGGATGGGGCAGTTCCACCTTCAGCCCCCGATAGCGAACCTGGGGGTCGTCGAAGACCTGATCCAGGGCATTGATAGGACCGCAGGGCACGCCCACCCGTTCCAGTTCCGCCAGCCAATGATCCCTGGGGCGGCGGGCCAGGGCCTCCTGGAGCAGGGGGATCAGGGCGTCTCGGTGGGCCACCCGGTCGGCGTTGCGAGCATAGCGTGGGTCCGTGGTCAGTGCCGGCAGGCCCAATACCTGACAACAGCGCTCGAACTGCCGGTCGTTGCCCACCGCCACGATAAGGTAACCGTCGGCGGTGGCGAAGGTCTGATAGGGGACGATATTGGGATGGGCGTTGCCCAAGCGCCGGGGCGCTGCGCCGGAGACCAGATAATTCATGGCCTGATTGGCCAGAGACGCCACCTGTACATCCAGCAGGGCCAGGTCGATATGCTGGCCGATCCCGGTTTGGTCCCGGTGGGCTAGGGCCGCCAGCACCGCCACCGTGGCGTACATGCCGGTGAGTACATCGGCTAGGGCCACCCCCACTTTCTGGGGCTGGCCGTCCGGTTCGCCGGTAATGCTCATCAGCCCGCCCATGGCCTGGATCATGAAATCGTATCCGGGCCGGTCCTTATAGGGTCCGTCCTGGCCGAAACCGGTGATGGAGCAATAGATCAAGCCTGGGTTGTGTTCCCGGAGGCTGGCGTAGTCCAGGCCGTATTTGGATAACCCCCCGACCTTGAAATTCTCCAACACGATATCCGATTGAGCCGCCAACCGGCGAATCAAGTCCTGACCCTGGGGACTGGCCAGGTCGATGGCCACCGATTTCTTGCCCCGGTTGGCCGATAGAAAATAGGCCGCCTCGGAGGTATCCCGGCCCTGGGCGTCTTGCAGGTAAGGAGGCCCCCAATGACGGGTATCGTCCCCCTTGCCAGGCTGCTCTACCTTGATGACCTCGGCCCCCAGATCGGCCAGGATCTGCCCCGACCAGGGACCGGCCAGCACCCGGGACAAGTCAAGCACCCGAATATGGGCAAGCGCACCGCCCATGCCCGTCAGCCCGTAAACGCCTGGATGCCGGTCTGGGCCCGGCCCAGGATCAGGGCATGTACGTCATGGGTGCCTTCATAGGTGTTCACCGCTTCCAGATTCAGCACATGACGGATCACATGGTACTCATCGGAAATCCCGTTGCCCCCGTGCATGTCCCGGGCCATCCGAGCCATATCCAGGGCCTTGCCGCAGTTATTGCGCTTGATAAGGGAAATCATCTCCGGGGCCGCCTGGCTGTCATCGAGCAGTCGGCCTACCCGCAAGGCGGCCTGTAACCCTAGGGCGATCTCGGTCTGCATATTGGCCAGTTTGAGCTGAATGAGTTGATTGGCCGCCAGGGGCCGACCGAACTGCTTGCGGTCCAGGGTGTACTGGCGGGCCGCCTGCCAGCAGAACTCCGCCGCCCCCATGGCCCCCCAGGCGATGCCGTAGCGGGCGCGATTGAGACAGCCGAACGGTCCTTTCAGGCCCTTGATTTCTGGAAAGCGATTTTCTTCGGGCACGAACACCTGGTCCATGACGATCTCCCCGGTGATGGAGGTGCGCAGGGAGAACTTGCCCTCAATCTTGGGAGCCGACAGCCCCTTCATGCCCTTCTCCAGGATAAAGCCCCTGATGTCCCCGGCGTCGTCCTTGGCCCAGACCACGAACACATCGGCGATGGGGGAATTGGTGATCCACATTTTGTTGCCGGTGAGCAGATAGCCCCCGTCGGCTTGTTTGGCCCGGGCACGCATCCCCCCCGGATCGGAGCCGTGGTCCGGCTCGGTCAGCCCGAAGCAGCCCACCCACTCGCCGGTGGCCAGCTTGGGCAAGTATTTCTGTTTCTGGGCCTCGCTGCCATAGGCGTTAATGGGGTGCATCACCAGGGAGGACTGCACGCTCATGGCCGAGCGATAGCCCGAGTCCACCCGCTCCACCTCCCGGGCCACCAGGCCGTAGCAGACATAGTTCAGCCCCGCGCAGCCATAGCCCTGGATGGTGGCGCCCAGCAGGCCCAGTTCGCCCATCTCGGTCATGATCTCCCGGTCGAAGCGTTCGTGGCGGTGGGCCTGTAACACCCGAGGCAGCAGCCGTTCTTGGCAGTAGTCCCGGGTCGAGTCCCGGACCATGCGCTCCTCGGTGGAAAGCTGCTCGTCCAGCAGCAGGGGGTCGTCCCATTGAAATGCAGCCATGGTATTTGCGGACATGGTGGACTCCTTAAAGCGGATTGCCCGGCTCTGGGTACTCAGGACCAGCCTAGGAGGTATATCCTATCAGGTTTAAAAAACTAAACAAATAGGGGGTTTAAAAAGGAATTTTGTTTAATTTGATAAACGTTCGTCGTGATACACAACTTCCAATGCAGAATACGCTGAATGAGACCGACCGGGGGGTGTGTTTAATAATATAAACAAGCGCCTTCATTTATTGATACACTATATAGTCGATATTAACCGCACCAGTAGCGAGGATTAACCAGGATGGCCAACGGCGATCAGCACATTCCCGACCTGGGCTTCGACCTTGGGGCGCGGCTGCGGGCAGTCAGAGAGAGCCGCAGTCTGTCCCAACGGGAACTGGCCCGCCGGGCGGGCGTCACCAACGGCACCATCTCCCTGATCGAACAGAACAAGAACAGCCCCTCGGTGGCATCCCTGAAAAAAGTGCTAGACGGCATTCCCATGTCTCTGGCCGAGTTCTTCGCCCTGGACCTGCCGCCCCAGGATCAGGTGTTCTTCCGGGGCGAGGAACTGGTAGAACTGACCAAAGGCAAGGTGTCGCTCCGCCAGGTAGGTGGGGATATGCACAACCGCACCTTGCAGATTCTCTACGAACGCTACGCCCCCGGAGCCGATACCGGCAAAAGCATGCTGCGCCACGACTCCGAGGAAGGCGGCATCGTGCTACGGGGCCAGGTGGAGATCACGGTGCGGGACCAGCGCTGCGTGCTGGGACCGGGGGATGCCTATTATTTCGACAGTCGGCAGCCCCATCGCTTTCGCAACGTGGGCGAGGATGAGGCGGAAATCATCAGCGCCTGCACACCGCCGTATTTATAGAACATTGAGCGCCAGGCCCACAGCTTGCCTGGTCTCCATAGCCTCCTTGTCCAGTCTTAATTTGTGGATTGGACCCAGGACATTGACACGATCATAGGTGCGAGGCCATGTACCTGACCCACCTGCCTGCCATCCTGGGCGCCCTGGGACCGATCTTCTTTATCATGGTGCTGGGCTATGGGCTGCGGCGTGGCGGCTTTCCCGGGGAAGCATTCTGGCCCTACGCCGAGAAGCTCACCTATTTCCTGCTGTTTCCGGCCCTCTTGGTGCGTAGTCTGGCCACGGCGTCCCTGGGCGACTACGCCGTGGTCCCGGTGGCCGGGGTGGTCATGGCGGCCCTGGGGGGCATGACAGTCCTGATGTTCTGGCTGCGGCCCTGGCTGACGGCGGACGGGCCGGCCTTCAGTTCCATTTATCAGGGGGGCATCCGCTTTAATACCTATGTGGGGTTGGCGGCGGCCAGCGCCCTGTTCGGGCCGCCGGGGGTCGCCATGGCGGCCCTGGCCATTGCCCTTCTCATCCCCCTGGTGAACGTATTATGCGTGGCGGTCATCACCCGGGCGGTTCAGGCTCACCAAGCCCGCCCGGCGGCCATGCTGGTGAGCATGGCCCGCAATCCCCTGATCCTGGCTTGTCTAATGGGCATCGCCCTGAACACTAGCGGTATCGGCCTGCCTCCGGGCAGCGCCGAGGTGCTGGATATTCTGGCCCGGGCCGCGCTGCCCCTGGGCCTGTTGGCGGTGGGGGCGGGGCTGCGGCTGCGGGTGGCTTTCGACCGCCGGGGACTATTGCTGGCGGCGGCGGGCCTCAAACTGCTGATTCTGCCGCTATGGGTGTTGACCCTGGCCCTGATCCTGGGACTGGAGCGCCTGGAGACGGCCATTCTGGTGCTGTTCGCCGCCCTGCCAGGATCGCCAGCAGCGTATATCCTGGCCCGGCAACTGGGGGGCGACGCCGAACTAATGGCCGCTGTGGTCACGGTGCAGACCGTGCTGTCCATGGGGACCCTGCCCCTACTGCTGATGTTTTTCGTGGCCTTATGAGGACTAGCCCACTGGTGCGGATCGCCACCCGACGCCGGGTGCTGGCCCTGGGGGTGGCGGTGCTGCTGCCACTGACCCTGTGGCAGGCGGCGACCTGGACCCGGCAGGCGGCCCTGGCAGAGATACGCGCCCGGGGCACTCATGCCCTGGAGTTGTATGTGACCAATCTGCAAGGGGTGCTGGAGACCTATGAATTCCTGCCCCGGCTGCTGGCCCGCCAGGACCTGGTGGCCCGGCTGCTGCGCCACCCCGACGACCCGGTGCAAATTCGCCATGTGAACCGGTACCTCCAAGAATTCAACGCCATCGCCAAAGCCTCGGATACCTATATCATGGATATTCGGGGCCTGACCCTGGCCGCCAGCAATTGGCACGGGGAGATGTCCTTCGTGGGCCTGAACTTCGGCTTCCGCCCCTATTTCCAGACCGCCCTGGCCGGGTCAACGGGAGTTTACTTCGCCCTAGGCACCACCTCCAACCTGCCGGGGTTTTACTTCTCCCACCCGGTTTGGGCGGGGGACCAGGTGCTGGGGGTGAGCGTGGTCAAGATCAGCCTGGAGCGCCTGGAATCGGCCTGGGCCCAGGACGCCGCTCCGGTGATCGTCACCGACGGAGACGGGGTGATCTTCATCACCAGCCGGGACGAGTGGCGGTTTCATAGCCTCCACCCCCTGTCCCCCACGGCCTTGGAGCGCATCCAGGCCAGCCTCCAGTACGGCAATCAGCCCCTGCGCTCTCTGGATGTGGCGGCCCGCAGCTATGACGGTTCCACGCGCACCCTCACCCTGCGGGAGGCGGGGCGCGACCGGCACTACCTGGTGCAGACCTCTCAGGTGCCCACCACCCAGTGGATCGTCCATGTGCTGTCTCCCACCGATGCGGTCCGTAGCCAGATGCTCACGGCCATGGCCCTGGCCGGGCTGGGGTTTGTGATTCTGGCCCTGCTGCTGTTGTTTTTGCTACAACGACGGCAAAACCTGCAAGCCCTGCTGCGGGAGCGGCAGCGCACCGCCGAGGCCCTGGCCCGGTCACGGGATCAATTAGAGCGGCGGGTGGCGGAGCGCACTCGGGATCTCCAGACCAGCAACCAGCGCCTGCAACAGGAAATTCAGGACCGTCGGCGGGCCGAGGACACCCTGCGCCAGACCCAGGACGATCTGATCCAGGCCGGCAAGCTGGCGGCCCTGGGGCAGATGTCGGCGGCCATCGTCCACGAACTGAATCAACCCCTGGCCGCCATCCGCGCTTACGCCGAAAACGCCGGGGTGTTCCTGACCCGCCACCGCCCGGACCGGGCCGGGGAGAACATCAAGACCATCGTCGAGCTGACCGGACGCATGGCCGAACTGACCGGCCACCTCAAAACCTTCGCCCGCAAAACCTCCGAGGAGATGGGACCGGTGGACCTGCGCCAGGTGATCCGCCAAACCCTGACCCTGATCGCCCCTCGCGCCCGTAAGCTGGATGTGGCCCTTGTCGAAGACCTGCCCGACGCCGCTCTAACGGTGCGGGGCAATGCCATCCGCCTGGAGCAGGTGCTGGTGAATCTCTGCAACAACGCCCTGGACGCCATGGCCGATGGCCGGGAACGGCGCCTGGAACTGACTGTGCGAACTGTGCCCGGGCGGGTATCGCTGACGGTGCGGGACAGCGGTCCCGGCATCGCCCCAGCTGCCCTGCCCCAGTTGTTCGACCCGTTCTTCACCACCAAGGAGGTAGGCGAAGGACTGGGGCTGGGGTTGTCTATTTCCTATGGCATCATCAAGACTCTCGGTGGTTCCATTCGCGCCGCCAACCATCCAGAGGGGGGGGCGGTGTTCACGGTGGAACTGCCGGGGGTATACACTCAATAACCCCCCCGGAGGCTAGCCATGAGCGGAGCGGTGATCTTCGTGGACGACGAACCCCATTTGCGGGCTGCAGGCCAGCAGACCTTGGAGCTGGCCGACTACGAGGTGCTGCCCTGCGACAGCGCCGCCGCCGCCCTGGCGCTGCTGGACCGGGACTGGCCAGGCATCGTCGTCACGGATATCCGCATGCCACGCATGGACGGGCTGGCGCTGATGGGGCAGGTACAGGCCCTGGACCCGGACTTGCCGGTGGTGCTGGTCACCGGCCATGGGGACATTGCTATGGCGGTACAGGCCATGCGCGACGGCGCTTATGATTTTCTGGAAAAACCCTTTCGCGCCAAGGTGCTGCTGGACACCGTGCGCCGGGCTTTGGAAAAACGCGCCCTGACCCTAGAAAACCGTCGGCTGCGGGCCGAGCTGGAGGCCCAGCGCGACGACCACAAGCTGCTCATGGGCAAAAGCCCGGGCATGACCCGGCTGCGGGACGTGATCCGCAACATCGCCGATATCGACGCCGATGTGCTGATCGAGGGGGAGACCGGCACCGGCAAGGACGTCACCGCCCGCTGCCTGCACCAGTTGAGCCGCCGCCGGGAGCGGCCCTTCGTGGCCCTAAACTGCGGAGCCATCCCCGAAACCATTATCGAGTCGGAACTGTTCGGCCACGAGGCCGGGGCCTTTACCGGGGCCAGCGGTCGGCGCATCGGCAAGTTCGAACATGCCCAAGGGGGCACGGTGTTCCTGGACGAGATCGAGAGCATGCCCCTGGCCATGCAGGTCAAGCTGTTGCGGGTCTTGCAAGAGCGCACGGTGGAGCGGTTAGGCTCCAATAAAACCATCCCCCTGGATATTCGGATCATCGCCGCCACCAAGGTGGACCTGCGGGAGGCCAGCCAGGAGAAGTCGTTCCGGGAAGACCTGTACTACCGGTTGCATGTGGTCAAGGTGGAACTGCCGCCCCTGCGGGAGCGGCGGGAGGACATCCCGCTACTGTTCCAGCATTTCGTGGACAAGGCCGCCGACCGCTACCGGCGCTCCGCCCCGGCCATCACCGGCGAGGTGCTGGCGAGGCTACTGGCCAACCCCTGGCCCGGCAACGTGCGGGAACTGGCCAACGCCGCCGACCGCTTCGTGCTGGGCTATCTGGGCGTGGCCCCGGCGCCCCAGGCCGCTGCCCAGGGCTGCCTGCCGGACCAGGTTGCGGCCTTCGAGAAGTCGGTGATTGCCCGGGAACTGGAACACCATCAGGGCAACGTCGCCGCCGCCTGCGAAGCCCTGGGGGTGCCCCGCAAGACCCTATACGACAAGCTCAGGAAATACGGGCTGAAGCCGGGTGAATGTCAGTAAGCCCGGCGGCTCAGGACCCTTCGCTGGCGCGGCGCTTGTCCAGTTGCGCGCGGATGATTTCCAGGGCATGTTGCAGGGGAGCGGCGCTGCGGCTGAACCAGGCGCTCACCGGCCCCGTGGGCAGGGTCAGGATCAAGGTGTGGCGGGCGCCCCGCAGCCACCAGAACAGCCCACCCCCTAACATGATCGCCGAGGCCAGCAAGTCTACCCAGAACAAGGCTTGCAAGGCGATGGCCAGATTCAGGGTACCCAACAGGGCCAAAAACAGCGGTCCCCAGACAGGTCTGACGACCTGCTGGTCCACCGCATGGATATCCCGAAACGGAAACTCGCCGACATCGGTGCTCACCTGCTGGGTGGTGATGCGGATGCCGTCCTCGTCCATCAGGACCTTGGGCTGGATGGGCTTGTTCATGGATGTTTTGCGCCTCGACCGGAGCGTTATCGATTTGATAGGGTTAGCGGCGACCTGGGCCATCGAAGGCCGCCGTGGGCTAATGCTACCACCATGATCCCGCCATCCCTATCCACCGGCCTGCGCCGTCGGCTGTGGCTGGGCGTCGGCTACCTGGCCATGGCGTTGGGCATCATGGGCATTTTCCTGCCGTTGTTGCCCACTACGCCGTTTCTGCTGCTGGCCGCGGCCTGTTATGCCCGCAGCTCCGAGACCGCCTACCGGCGGCTGCTGGAAAACCCCTATCTGGGGCCTTATATCCGCGATTACCGGGCGGGCCGAGGGGTGCCGCTACGGGCCAAGGCCAGCGCCATCACCCTGATCTGGCTGTCTATCGGTTTCACAGCGCTGGTGGTGGTCCAGGCCCTGTGGCTGAAATTGCTATTGTTTGGGATTGCCGCAGGCGTGACCCTGCACCTGCTGTGGCTGCCCACCCGCCAACCCGACACTGGAGAGAGCCTTTGAGCGAACCGACCGTGAACAGCTTCGAATGGGTGGAGTCCACCCTGATCCACGCTGTGGAGTGGCTGCGGGTGGCGGTGGAGGCCATGGGGGTGCTGGCGGTAGCGGTGGGCGCGGCGGTGGCGGCCTTCCAGTTTCTCTACACTCTGCTGGTGCGGCGTAGCGCCGATTTTGCCCTGGCCCGTTTTACCATGGCCCGTTACCTGGCCCTGGCCCTTGAGTTTCAACTCGGCGCGGATATCCTATCCACTGCGGTGGCCCCCACCTGGGAGGCCATCGGCAAGCTGGCCGCCATCGCCGTGATCCGTACCGGGCTGAATTTTTTTCTGATGCGGGAGATCAAGGAGCAGCAGGAAGCCATTGAGCGGCGGCAGGCATAACATCCGACCCGAGGAAAACCCATGCCCCCCAACCCCGACCGTTTCAATGAAGCCCTGCGGCGCATCGACGCCGCCAACGCTGAGGACCCTAATCAAGACTTTGTGGATGGCGTGGCCCAGCCCAAGGAACTGGTGTACTCCCAGCGCATGAGCGCCTGGCTGGAGCGACTGGCCCCGGATGCCTCTGAAGCCCTACGACTGGCCACCCGCGCCCAGCATATCCGCCGCTGGACCATCCCCCGTTCCGACTACCCCATGGACCGGCCCGGCTATCATCGCTGGCGCACCACCCTGGGCCGCTTCCACGCCGATACCGCCGGGACGATCCTGGGGGAGACCGGTTACGACGAGACCACCATCGCCCGAGTGCAAAGCCTGCTGCGCAAGGAACGGCTCAAGTCCGACCCGGAAACCCAGACCCTGGAGGATGTTATCTGCTTGGTGTTCCTGGAAAATTACTTCACCGATTTCGCCCGCCAGCACGACGAGGCCAAGCTGTTGGGGGTATTGCGCAAAACCTGGGCTAAAATGTCCCCCCAAGGCCAGCAGGCGGCCCTAGGCTTGGAACTGCCCGCCGCTGCCCGGGCCATCGTGGAGAAAGCGCTGGCTAGCTGAACCGCAGGTCATGACAGATAGAAGAAAACCGCTAGACTCAAAAACAAGCGCCCAAGCGCGAAGACTTTTTCTCAGGGGAGACCACGCCATGCCTGTCAAAAAACAGCAACTCAAGTCCAAACCGGTCTGCAAGACCACCTTCAAAATGGCCAAACCAGCCGCTCCCGACGCCAAGGCGGTGTTCCTGGTGGGTGAGTTCAATGACTGGGACACCAAAGCCACGCCCATGAAAAAACTCAAGGACGGTTCCTTTACCGTGACTCTCAATCTGACATCCGGGCGGGAATACCAGTACCGCTACCTGATCGACGGCGTCACCTGGGAAAACGACTGGGAAGCCGACAAATATGTGCCCAACCCCACCGGCGGCAGCGACAATTCGGTGGTCATCACGTGACTGCTCCCCGCCCTGACGGGCGAGGCTTCCAACTTCTCAGGCGGCAACCA
>CAZQXD010000063.1:0-25421 GCA_964597315.1 uncultured Candidatus Competibacteraceae bacterium | reverse complement strand
CTACGACCTGAAGGGGCGTAGGAATCCCCGCCGTTCACGGCGGGGAGGATGTCAACCTTCGGCGGCGATCCGCTGAAACGCCAGTTCCCGCATGTCCGCCTGGACCGAGGCATGCTCGATGGTCATGTTGACCACATTGCCCCGCGCATCCAGGTCGATATAGAGGTTCTCGTTGATCTCGCGGGTTTCCGCCACCGGATGATCGGAAAACTCCATCTGCACCGTATCGGTGTCTTCAAAGTATTTAATCTTCATTCCCAGCGAAACAACCACGATCCCAAGGCCAGAAAAACCCCCGCCGAGATCCCCAGGACCAGCAACTGCGGCCAGACCTCCACCAGTCCCGCCCCGTCCACCATGATGGCCCGGGCGGCGTCCACCACATGGGTCAGGGGCAGCAGTTGAGCCGCCTGTTGCACCAGGGGATGGCCGCCCTCTAGGGAGAACCAGACCCCGGACAGAAACATCATGGGCCAACTGAACAGGTTCAGCAGGCCCCCGGCCAGTTCCTCGCTGGCGGTGCGGGAGGCCACTACCAGGCTGAGGCTGATGAGGCTGATGGCTCCCAGGGAAAAGACCACGAACAGGTCCAGAAAAGAACCGGAGGTACGGAAATCCACCACCAGATCGGTGCCCACATAGACCAGGGCGGTGATGATCAGAATCAGCCACAGCCGCGAGGCCACTTGGGCGGCCAGAAACTCGAAGGCAGTTAGAGGGGTGGCTTTAAGGCGCTTGAGCATCCCGCTTTTGCGGTAGCGTACGATCACATAGCCCACACCAAACAGGGCGCTGAACATCATATTCATGCCCAGCACCCCGGGCAGCACCCAGTCCACGTAGCGGATCTCCTGGCCCCGCACCGCTTGCTTGACGTAATCGCCGCCGCCGCTACCGCCAAGCACCCGCTCTAGCACATAGCCCTTGGGAGAAGAGTCGTTGATCCAAAATCGTCGGTCGGAGCGATCCACCAGCATGTCCAACTGGTGGCGTTCCACCTTGACGAGGGCTTGTTGCGGGTCGTCTTGAGGGATGAAGTCGATGTAGCGGGTGCTGAAGAACGGTTCCGGTGGACCCTCTCCCAGCACCCCCACCTTGTACAGGTCCATGCCCTGGTCGGAGAAGGCCAGAGAAAAACCCAGCACAATCAGGACGGGAAACAGGATATTCCAGGCCAGGGAGGAGTGGTCGCGCAGAAACTCCCGGTTGCGGGCTACCAGCACCGCCCAGAAGCGTAGCGGGTTCATGAGCGTAGCTCCCGGCCAGTGAGTTCCAGGAACAGGTCCTCTAGGGTGCGCTCGCGGATTTTCAGACGGGCCAGGTCGGCGCCCCGGGCCAGCAGTTCCCGGATGGCGGCGTTCACGTCCCGGGTGGAGATTTCCAACCAGCCCCGGTGTTCCACGGCGGCCAGGGTCAGGGCCGTGGGATCGGGTAGGGCGGTCTTGGGCAGTTGCAAAATCACATCGTCGAAATGGGCGGCCAGCAGGTCCTGGGGGGTGCCTTGGGCGATGATCCGACCGTGGTCCATGATGGCGATTTCGTCACAGAGTACGTAGGCTTCTTCCATATAGTGGGTGGTGAGAATGACCGTCTTGTCCCGGGACTTGATGTCCTGAACCAAGGCCCAGAAGTTGCGCCGGGCCTGGGGATCGAGTCCGGTGGTTGGCTCGTCCAGAAACACCACCTCTGGATCGTTGATCAGGGCGATGGCCAACAGCAGCCGTTGGCGCTGGCCCCCGGACAGTTTGCGGCTGTCCCGGTCCAGGAACTCTTCCAGGGAGCAACTGGCCGCCAGTTGCTCCAGGGGCAGGCTGCGAGGGTAGAACCGGGCGAACATCTCCAGGGCCTCCCGGACGCTCATAAAGTCCTGTAGGGCCGTACTCTGGAACATGATCCCCGCCTGATCCCGGAAAGCCCGCCCCAGGGGAGCGCCTTGATAGAGTATCCGTCCGGCGCTGAGTGGGGTGATGCCCTCTAGCATTTCCACAGTGGTGGTCTTGCCGGCGCCGTTGGGACCGAGCAGGCCGAAGCAACTGCCCCGAGAAATGGCGAAGCCGACCCCGGCCACCGCCGTGAAGGTCCCATAGCGTTTGACCAGGTCGATGACTTCCAGCAATGCCCCCATAGACCGCCTACTCCGCTTTCAAGGCCCGACGGGCCTCCCGTAATCGAGATTCGATATCCTCGCGGTCGGCGGGTTCCTCGCAGGCCTGGCAGCCGGCCTTGCCAATCAGGGTGGCGTGCTTGAGCAGGGCACGGCGTTGGTCGGACTGCTCCAGCAAGGGGGCGAGCATGGCGATGCTCTCCAGCAGACGCACCACCACCGCCACCGAACCGGCGCCGTACTGGCGCAGTTGATTGAAGGCGGCGTCGGCGATTTCCTCGAACCCGGCCCGGTGCGCCACGACCCGCAGCCGACCATCGTCGTCATACAGATAGGAAGACGGAAACCGACGGCGAGCCAGTAGTCCTAGCCCGGTGGTGATATTGTCGATGCAGTTAATGGCGGTAAAGGGATCATTGATGCCCGGGGACAGGGCGCGCAAGGCCACTTCCACCAGTTGCCGGAAGGCGAATTCCGGGTCCTGCTCCGGGGTGGGCTGGGGACCCAGGAAAATGGCGTCGTTGATGGCCGTGATCATCGGCTGGTCGACCGTGGCGCAGGGCCAGATCCGGGCCAGGGCCGCCCCCCGCACCAGATGCCGGCCGGTGCGATGATGGAGGTAAATCACCCGATCCGTTTTCCGGGCGAGTTGGATCAATCCTTCTAGGTTCACGGCCTGGATATAACCGTTGCCGGCGGCCGGCACGTCCACCCCCTCGGCATAGCCGGTCAGGGGCAGGTCCAGCCCCGGGTCCGGTTCGGGCCGGGGTTCGCCGTCCGAAGGGAATAGGCGTTCGACGGTGTCAAAAAGCTCCCGGGTGACCTGGTCGATGATCCGCTCCACCTGGATGGACAGGGCCACATGGTGGATGAAATAGATCAGCACGACGATGCTCAGCACCCCGAACACCACCCCGCAGGTGACCGCCAGGTGGGGTACGAAGCTGGAGTCCTCTCCACCCTGGATGCGCCGCAGCACCAAAAGGCAATACAGATAGGTGGAGGTGAAGGTGCCCAGCACCAATTGATTGCCCATGTCGCGCATGAAGTTGCGCAGTAGCCGCGGCCCGAACTGACCGGCGGCCAGGGTCAGCACCACCATGGTGATGGAGAACACCACGCCGGCCACGGTGATCATGGAGCCGGCCACGGTGGACAATAGCGCCCGGGCGCCCTCGGCGGTGTTCAGGGTCATCCAGGATAGTTTTTCCACCCACTCCAGGGGCACTCTGACGTCCACTTCCAGCATGAACTGGGCGAACAGTGCAGCGCACAGCATCATAACCGTGGGCACGAACCAGTAGCTGGTGCGAAGGGTGTCCCAGAATTTGTAGAGACGGAGCAGCACTCAATTGTCCTGGGTAGCCAGCAGGTGCTGGACTTCCAACAACAGTTGTCGGCGGCGCAACAGCAGGGTGAGCCGTCCGCCGCCGCTTTGCCGCCATAGCACGGCGGCACGAATCCCGGCCAGTAACAGGGCGCGAATGCGGTTGGCGTTCTCCGGCTGGGTCAGGTGGGTGTGTTCGCCGTTGACCATGATTCGGGGTTTGAGGGTGCTGACGGTGCTGGAATAAACATCGGCCAGCTTGGCCACCACGTTGTCGTGGGTGAGGTTGAAATATTGGCGCTGACTTTCGGCGCCTTCGATACCCTGACGGATCGCCTTTAATAGTCGCGGTCGGTGAGACAGCTTGCGCTCCAGCACCAGCAGGGCCACCACATAGCGGGTCAGCTCCATATCCCTGGGGTTGCGTAGCTGCTCTGTGAGTATTCGCAGGCCGTTTTGCAATTTGTGAGTGCCGCCGTACACGTCCTCGCTACTGGTGGCGTCGATCTTGAACAGGCTTTCTAGACAGGTTTCGAAATCCATCGGGTCGGCCTGGCCACGGCGGGCGATGGAGCGCACTAGGGCGGCGGCCTGATAAAGCCCGGCCAGGGCAACGGCGCGGCTATGGTCGTCTCGGGGCATGGTGGTTCCGGCTAGGTATTGTTATGGGGGGCAAGCTAGGGGGGTATCGATCAACCCGCCGCCCAAGCACCGGTCGTGGTCGTAAAACACCACTGACTGGCCTGGGGCGATGGCTCGTTGTGGGGTGTCGAACACCACTTCGCAGTTCCCTGGGTCCAGACTCAGTATGGTACAGGGCTGATCGGGCTGCCGGTAGCGGGTTTTGGCATGACAGCGCAAGGGCGCCGCCGGAAACCGACCGGCGATCCAGTGCAAGTGGGTGGCGCGCAAGCCCCGGCAAAATAGCCGTGGGTGATCCCCGCCCTGGACGACGATCAGGGTATTGGTAGCCAGCTCTTTATGGGCCACGAACCAGGGTTGACCGCTATCTCCCGACCGGCCGCCGATGCCCAGACCTTGACGCTGGCCGATGGTGTAAAACATCAAGCCTAAGTGTTCACCCACGGTTTCGCCCTCGGGCGTGCGCATGGGGCCAGGTTGGGTGGGCAAGAATTTTTCCAGAAACGCCCGGAAATCCCGCTCGCCGATAAAGCAGATGCCGGTGCTGTCCTTTTTATGGGAGGTTACCAGACCGGCCGCCCAGGCTAGCTCCCGCACCCGGGACTTGGGCAGATCCCCCACCGGGAACAGGGTTCGGGCCAGTTGATGCTGGTTCAGGGTGTGCAGGAAGTAGCTTTGATCCTTGCCCGCATCCAGCCCCTTAAGCAGTTCCTGGAGACCATTCCGCTCCTGGCGGCGGGCATAATGGCCGGTGGCGATGTGGTCGGCGCCCAGGTTTAGTGCATAATCCAGGAAGGATTTGAACTTGATTTCTTGGTTGCAGAGGATATCGGGGTTAGGGGTGCGGCCCTTGCGATGCTCGTCTAGAAAGTAGGCAAATACTCGGTCCCGGTAGTCGGCGCTGAAATTGACCTGGTGTAAGGGAATGCCCAGGGTGGCGCAGACGTCTTTGGCGTCTTCCAGGTCATCGGCGGCCGCGCAATAGCCAGGCTCGAAGGACTCTTCCCAGTTCTTCATGAATACGCCATGGACATCGTGGCCCTGTTCGAGCAACAACAGCGCCGCCACCGATGAATCAACTCCGCCGGAAATGCCGACGACTACGCGGGTAGGCTTCATGGGATGTTCGGTTGGACCTATGGGATATGCAAAGTACTATTGTCATGGCCATGACAAGATCATGGAAACCTGGTCGGTTATTATCCAAGAACCTGCACTGTTCCGTAAACAGCCCCTGACGGTAAGCGGGCTTCCAGGCCCACCGGAGTTGGCAACAGGGTGACAGCCTGCCGGCACAGTGAAACGGAGGGATGCCGTGCATATCAATAATGTTAAATTGTCGCTCGTCACAAACGTGTTGCGAGGGTTCTGGAATGGAAAAGCGATGAGCGGCGTGGGTGCGGCGAATAATTGCCGCCTTAAGGTTTTGCTGATGGCTCTGACGCCGGAGCGCGTCGTTCAGAAGGCGGTTTGCTTGGGAGGGTTGTTGGCGGGGATTGCCTTTCCCGCATGGGCCGATTATAGCGAAAATGTGCATTTCCATGGCTTTGCCAGCCAGGGGTTTCTCTCCAGCACCGGCAATAACTTTTTCGGAAACAGCACCAGCGGCAGTTTTGAATTCGCCGAGTTGGGCCTGAACACGTCCTGGCGGCCTCTGGATAACTTGCAATTTTCCGTCCAGGCGCTGTATCGCCGGGCGGGCGAAACCGATGATCAGGGTCTGCGCCTAGACTACGGATTCGTGGATTATACCGCTGTCTCCAATCTGGACAGCCGCTGGGGGCTGAGGGCTGGGCGAATCGCCAATTCGGTGGGTTTCTACAATGACACCCGGGATGTGCCTTTTACCCGCCCCGGCATTCTGCTACCCCAATCTTTGTATTTTGACTCTTCCCGGCTGTTCGCCTCCGACGGTATCTCACTATACGGGGAGCAGTATACCGAGGCGGGAGAATTTTCCCTGGTGGCCAGCATTATCCGGCCGATTACCGATGCCGACGGTTTCGAGGCGGCGGTATTTGGAGGAGGGGTCAGCGGCGATTTCGATCCCAAAATGTCCTATTTTGGCCGACTCCTGTACGACTGGGAGGGGGGCAGGGTACGGGCCGCGTTCAGTTTCGCCCAAATCAACCTGGATCATCGGCCGGATTCACCCCCCGGCCTGTTGTCGGGCTTCGTACGGACAACGCTCTATGTGTTTTCCCTGCAATATAACAAGGAGCGATGGAGTCTGACCTCCGAACTCACCCTCCGCCCGGCCAAACTTGAGGGCTTTGGGCCGCTGCTGCCGGATAATGATTCCATGGGCATTGCCTGGTATTTCCAGGGGGGTTACCGGTTCGCGAAAAACTGGGAAGTCCTGCTCCGTTACGACCTCATGTACCAGGATTTTGACGACCGCTCAGGCAAGGACTTCGCGGCCTCCACGGGATTGCCGGCTCATTTACGCTTCGCCAAGGACTGGACCCTGGGTCTAAACTGGGATGTTACCCCCGATGTCAGTCTCCGCACCGAGCTTCATCGGGTGAACGGCACCGCGTGGATCTCCCCCCTGGAAAATACCGACATCGGCAATAGCGACCGATACTGGGATTTGTTCGCGTTGCAACTGAGCGTCCGCTTTTAGGATGGAGTCTCCAGAGTGAACTCAAGGGACAAGCGGAACTTGCGCCTCTACGGCGCCGAGAGTGGTTCTGCCCGTCGCTCACGATACCGGGTATTCAGTCTCAAATGGAAAGCCTTGCTGCTGACTAGCCTGGTCCTGGTGGTGGTGACCATGGCCGTGTCCTGGCGTGGTTTCGTCAACCTCAGCGACCAATTTGATCGACATCGCGAGGCCGCCCATGGCCGTCATACCAGGGAAGTGCAAGCCTTAATCGAGCAATCCCTGGAACGGCTGCGACAGTTGGGCGGTGTGATCCCCTGGCTGCCGGGGATGCAGCAGGGGCTGGCCGGTAACGACATCGAACAGGTCAGGAAGGCTTTTGAGTCTCAGTGGACCGTATTGCAGTTCGATATGGGCATCGAAGTCGTTAATTTCTACGATCCAGCCGGCCGCCTGTTGGTGGGCTGGGACGTGGGCACCTGGAACGATGACCTAGACCGCCAGGCCCGGGATTGGGTGGATCAGGTCAACAGCCGGGAAACGCCGGTCATGGCCCTCAATTGCAAACCCGCCTGCCTTCAGTATGCCGTGGTCCCGGTGCTTGCCCAGGGACAAAGCGTAGGGGCGGTGCTGTTGGGAAGCTCCCTCGCGGATGTGGTGCGCAGTTTCCGGCAGATCTCCGGCAATGACATTGGTTTGCTGGCTGTGGACGATGGTTCGGGTTCCATCCCGAAGGAGCCTGGCCGCCGGATACCCGAATGGAACGCGCGGGTGATGGCCCTAACCAATATGCCCCAGAGCCTAGAAGTTCTACGCCAGGCCGCCCGCTTGACCCAGCAGCCGGATGCCCAGGGAACTCGGATAAAGCATGGGAACCGTGCCTATGAAGTCCGGCTGATACCCTTGCCGGGTTTTACCGAAGATAACGCCGCTCAATTGGCGGTCATCGCCGATATCACCGACACCCTCGGGGAGATTCGCGCTTCGTCTCAGGAATTGCTGGTGGCGGGCATCAGCGGCTGGCTATTGGCTGAATTGCTGTTGCTGCTGATTCTCTGGAATCCCATGTCCCGCTTATGGCTGACTGCCCACAAGCTACCGTTGTTGGCTCAAAGTCAGTTTGGCGCGGTGCGCGACGCCATAGCCGCCAGACGGGGCAGTCATAACCTGCGCTTTCAAGATGAAATCGATCTCCTAGACGAGACCACCATCGCCTTGGCGGATCGCTTGGAGGAGTTGGAGTACAAAGTAGAGGAGCATACACGCGCCCTGAACAGGCGCATGGAGGAACTGGCCATGGAAAGAGATTTTGTGGCCAATCTGCTGGATACGGCCCAGGTGATTATTATCACCCAGGATAGCCAGGGGCGTATCGTCATGGCCAATTTGTTTACCCAATATCTGACGGGCTACGATGAAAAAGATATGGGGGGGAGAAATTTTATTGATCTGCTCCTGGTGGGGGGGTTATCCACGGAGATGCGCCAGCGTCTAAGTGAATTATTCGGCGGCGAGCATGGACACCTGCGCCACGAAGCCGTGGTGACCTGCAAAGACGGCGCTCTGCGCAATATCACCTGGTATCACAGCCGCTTGAGCGGTCGCGGGGTCGATGGACCCGCTGTGCTATCGGTGGGTTTGGACAATACTGAGCGCAAAGGCGCCGAAACCCGGCTCGCCTGGCTTTCGGATCATGATCCGCTGACAGGGCTATTTAACCGCCATCGGTTCCAAGAAGAGCTGGAGCTTATGGTGACCGCCGCTCGGCGCCAGGGTAAAACCGGGGCGCTGCTATTCATCGACCTGGATCAGTTTAAATACATCAATGATACCAGTGGCCATCATAGTGGGGATTCCTTACTCAAAGTGGTGGCCACCACCCTTTCCACCAAATTAGTGGAGGCGGATCTGGTGGCCCGTTTGGGTGGGGACGAGTTTGCTATCCTGCTTCGGGAAAGCGATGCCGACAGGGCCGCCCGGGTGGCCGGGGATATCAACACCATGCTCAACGGCGTTGGGGTGGCCGTGAACGGGCAGGTGCTGCGAGTATCGGCCAGCATCGGCATCGCCCTGTTCCCGAATGGCGACAGCAACGTGGCTGACTTGATGGCCTTCGCCGATTTAGCCATGTATCAGGCCAAGGAGGAAGGTCGCGGCAATTGGCATTTGTTCTCAGAAGAGGACCAGACCCGGGAGCGTATGCACAACCGCGTCTACTGGAAAGACAAGGTATCCCAAGCCCTGGCCGAGGACGGGTTTCTATTGTACTACCAGCCGATCATGGAGATTGCCAGCAGCCGGGTTTCTCACTATGAAGTGCTGTTGCGTATGAGGGGCAGTGATGGTTCCGTTATCGGCGCCGCCCATTTCATCGATGCCGCCGAGCGCAGCGGCATGATCCATGCCGTGGATCGTCTGGTGCTGGCAAAAGCAATGCGACGCTTGGCAGAAATCAACCGCCAGGGCGTGGACGCGGTATTCTCCATCAATCTATCGGGGCATGCCTTTAACGACCCGGAACTGTTGCCTCACATACAGCGGGAACTGGCCATGAGTGGAGTAGACAGCGCCAGGGTGGTTTTTGAGATTACCGAAACAGCGGCGGTGGCTGATTTCGCGGTAGCTACCAATCTGATGTTGGCCATCAAAGCTATGGGGTGCCGTTTCGCTTTGGATGACTTCGGCATCGGCTTTTCATCATTTTATTATCTCAAACATCTACCGGTAGATTATCTCAAAATCGACGGCTCGTTTATTCGCCAGTTGCCGGACAACCCGGACGATCAGACCATCGTCAAGGCGCTGGCCCAGGTCGCCGCAGGCTTCGGAAAAAAAACCATTGCCGAGTATGTGGAAAACCAAGCGACCTTCGAACTGCTGAAAGAGTACGGCATTGATTACGCTCAAGGCTATTTCATTAGCAAAGCGGTAAGCGCCGAAGATGCCTTCGGCAAGCCGATACAGGTCGTTCATAAAAACCACTGACGGGCCAAGGGGCAAAAGTTGAAGGCGCGGCTCGGTTTTCCTGGCCGCCCTTGGCTGGGCTGCCGTACTGGTCGATAATGCCTCCTTTTCCGCTAATCGGGGACGGCGTTCATGTGGTTTAAGAATCTCACCGTGTTTCAGTTCAGTGAACCGTTTCTTCTGACCGCCGAAGCACTGACCGTCCGCCTGGAGTCCGCGCCCTTTCGGCCCTGTGGCAGCCAGGAGTGGGTCAGCTATGGTTGGACGCCGGCCTTGGGACGTCATGCCCAGACCCTTGTCCATAGTGTCAATGGATGTCTGCTGTTCTGCCTGCGGGCCGAAGAAAAAATCCTGCCCATGGGAGTCATTAAAGAGGCCGTCGAAACTAAAGTGGCCGAGATCGAGCAGCGGGAGCAACGCGCGGTTCGGCGCAAGGAACGGGAGACCCTGCGCGACGAGGTGGTCCAGGATCTGTTGCCCCGGGCCTTTACACGCACCCGCGAGACTCGGGCATATCTGGATATCCAGGGAGGCTGGCTAGTGGTGGACAGCGTGAGTCGCAAGGGCGTGGAGGAACTGACCGGATTGTTGCGTAAAACCTTGGGGAGTCTGCCGATCACCCCGCTCCGGGTAGCCCAGGACCCGGTCACGGTAATGACCGCCTGGCTGGCCGCCGAGGCGCCGCCTGACGGACTGCGGTGGGAAGACGAGTGTGAGTTGCGGGATCATGCCGACGAAGGGGGCGTGGTGCGCTGCAAAGGCCAGGATCTGGTCAGTGACGAAATTCGCGCTCATCTTCAGGCCGGTAAACAGATTACCCGGCTGGCGCTGACGTGGGCCGACCGGCTTGCTTTTGTGCTGGCCGAGGATCTGAGCGTGCGGCGGCTACGATTTCTGGATCTGATCCAAGAGCAACTCCACGATCTGGAGGCGGATACCGAGGAACAAATTGCGGATGCCGAATTCGCCTTGATGAGCGGGGAACTGGGGCAGTTACTGCCAAGACTGCTGGAAGTCTTCGGCGGTGGAGTCGCGGGCAGCGAATCATCAGCTATGGCGGCGGCCTGAGTACGTCCAGGGGATACCGTCGCCCGGACAGATAGTCGTCAAGCCCTAGCAGCACCATGGGGCTGCGCAACTGGGCCGAGAGTGCCGACAGTTCGTCGCGACTCAGCCATAAGGCGCGGCGAATATCAGGATCGAGAGACCCCTGGGTATGGCGCACGGGGAGGGACTCGAAAGTAAAGCGCATAAAAGTCTCGCCATTGCCAGGATGCCGCCATTGGTAAATACCCACCAGGGCTACCGGCTGTACCTCCCAGGCGGTTTCTTCAAGGGTTTCCCTGGCGGCGGCCTGTAGCAGGGTTTCACCATTCTCAAGATGCCCAGCGGGCTGGTTGTAAACCAACCGCCCGTCCACGGCCTCTTCCACCAGGAGAAATCGACCTTGCCGCTCAACGATGCTGGCTACGGTAACGTGGGGCGCCCAATTCAAGAATGCCTCGGCTATGGGGTCTGAAAAGATATTAATTAATATATTGTAATTTTCTTAAGTAATCAAAATACAAGCGCCTGCTAAACTCAGGGTTCGAGCGTTGTCGAAAGAGGTGAACAATCATGGCGCTTTCCGGGAAAAACTGCCTACCGTGCCGGGGTGGGGTAAGTCCTCTGACAGTGGCGCAAGCCCAGCAACTGCTGGAGCAGGCGCCGGGCTGGTCTCTGGTCCAGGACGGCAAGCGTATCCAGCGTCGCTTTGAATTCAAAAATTTTGTCAAGGCGCTCGGGTTTGTCAATCGAGTAGGGGAGATCGCCGAGCAAGAAGGGCATCATCCAGATATCCAATTTGGCTGGGGGTATGCGGAGGTGGTGTTTTTTACCCATAAGATCGGCGGCCTGCACGAGAATGATTTCATCATGGCCGCCAAACTCAATGAGATTGATTTATCGTAATACGGGATGTTGAGCGTATTGGGAAATTTTGGCCAAAAGCCGCTCAATTCTGCTTTAAAACCCCCTCTCGCCGACTAAAAAAGTTCGGATCAATAAACTCAATAAACCGTTTGGCTTGGGGAGACAGAAACTTGCCGCGGCGCATCACGACCCCGTAGGTGCGCCTCGGGAAGTAGTTCCCCAGGCTGAATTTGGCGAGCTTGTCATCGTCTCTCAGGCAAATGCCGCTGACGATGGAAATGCCCATGCCCATGGCGACATAGCGTTTGATGATCTCCCAGCCGCCAGCCTCCAGACGAACAGTGAGGCTCAGTCCCTGCTGCTGAAAGGCCAGTTCCACCATGCTCAGGGTGTTCAGATGCCTAGGCGGCAGAATGAATTGATAGGGGCTGATGTCCTTTAGGTCCACCTGCTTACGTTGGGCCAAGGGATGATCAAGGGCCGAAATCAGATACTGATCGAAAGAGCAGGTGGGCTGATAGCTAATATCGTCGGGAACGTCCCGAAAAGAACCTACCGCGAAGTCCACGGTATCCTCACGCAGCAACGTGAGACCTTCCCGCCCCGGCACGTTATAGAAGCGCACCCCGATGCCCGGGTATTGCTCGGCGAAGTTATGGACGATATCCGGCAGCAGATAGAGGATGGTCGATTCGCCGGCGGCGATATTCAGATCGCCCGTCTCCAGGTTACCGCGCCGGGCGGCAAAGGTCTCCGGCAACGTATCCAAACCCTCCAGCAAGGGTAGCGCCAGTTCGTATAGCACTTGGCCTTCTGGCGTCAGGCGGATACGAGGTCCACGACGCTCGAACAGGGTCACGCTCAATTCTCGTTCCAAAGCCTGAATTTGTAAGGATACCGAGGGTTGGCTGAGGAACATGCGCTCGGCGGCCTTGGAAATACTGCCCGTCTGTACAGCGTAACAAAATCCCCTAAGCTGCTGTAAGCGGTTATGTTTGTAATAAAGTCGGTTTACAGACGCGCCCACAGCAAGCTCCTATATTGACACTATAAATAAATATAATTGATGTCATTGGGTTGTCAAATGCTGCATGGCCGCATAAGATTCGCTAAATTTCTCGTTGTGCATCCACTTTTCACAATTCGAAATTTTATTTTTATTCTTTGTGCTGACATTGGACTGAGTTGTCCACGAGCGTGTCCGATCCGCTGACCGAGCGCCTGCTTGTTCGATAACTTTGTTTGACGTCGAGACAATTACATTTTGGCAGGAGATAACAATGCCTCATCTGAGCGTTTCTGAGCTGAAGAAAGACTGGGCCGAGAACCCCCGCTGGAAGAACGTGACCCGACCCTATACCGCCGAAGAAGTAGACCGCTTACGCGGCACCGTCGGTATCGAGTACACCCTGGCTCAGAAAGGGTCCGAGAAGTTGTGGAGCTATCTCCATGAAGAACCCTTTGTCAATGCTCTAGGGGCGCTGACCGGCAACCAGGCCATGCAGCAGGTGCGGGCCGGTCTCAAGGCCATTTATCTATCCGGCTGGCAAGTGGCCGGTGACGCCAACCTGGCCGGGCAGATGTATCCCGACCAGTCTCTATACCCCGCAGACTCTGTGCCGGCGGTGGTCAAGCGCATCAACAGTACGCTGATGCGGGCCGACCAGATCCATCACGCCGAGGGTAACGACGACATTGATTGGTTCCAGCCCATCGTGGCCGATGCCGAGGCCGGTTTCGGCGGTGTACTCAATGCCTTCGAGTTGATGAAGGGGATGATTGAGGCCGGCGCTTCGGGGGTGCATTTCGAAGACCAGTTGGCTTCGGCCAAAAAGTGTGGCCACATGGGCGGCAAAGTGCTGGTGCCCACCCAGGAAGCCATTCAGAAGCTGGTGGCCGCCCGTTTGGCCGCTGACGTGATGGGAGCCTCTACTTTGGTGATTGCCCGCACCGACGCCGAGGCCGCCAACCTGCTGACCTCCGATATCGACGAACGGGACCGTTCGTTCATCGTTGGCAAAGATCGTACCCTGGAAGGTTTCTATCGGGTTCAAAACGGTATGGAACAGGCCATTGCCCGGGGCTTGGCCTACGCGCCCTTCGCGGATCTGGTGTGGTGTGAGACCGGGGTGCCGGACTTGGCGCAGGCCAAGCGGTTCGCCGAGAGTATCCGCCGCGAGTTCCCGGAGCAGATGCTGGCCTATAATTGCTCGCCCTCTTTCAACTGGAAGAAAAATCTGGACGACGCCACCATCGCCAAGTTCCAACGGGAGCTGTCGGCCATGGGCTACAAATTCCAGTTCATCACCCTGGCCGGGTTCCACGCCCTGAACTACGGTATGTTCAATCTGGCCCAGGGCTATAAACAACGCCAGATGTCGGCTTTCGTGGAGTTACAGGAGGCCGAGTTCGCCGCCGCCGAACGGGGCTTCACTGCGGTTAAGCACCAGCGTGAAGTGGGTACCGGTTATTTTGACAGCGTCACCCAGGTGATCGCCGGGGGCACCTCGTCCCTGACCGCCCTGACCGGCTCCACCGAAGAGGCTCAGTTCGAAACCGCCTGAAGCGGTTAGAAATCAGTCTATATCAACCGGTGGGCCTTCGGGTCCGCCGGTTTTTTTTTGGATAACGCCAATATCCGAAATTTTTTTCTGTCGGCGGACACTGGAAGAAACTTGGGTTTGTCCTTATATCTAAGACTATAGAGCAAAGGGACCTGGCAGGCTGCGGGTCGGTATGGCCATGACCAAGGCCATCGGTGGCGTGATGTGGCGCGGGGTTGGGGTTGAAGGCGCTGATCGGCGCTGGCATTCTGGGTCCAAAGAGTTAATCTGCTTTGGGAATTAGCGATGTCTTCTGACGACCCCAAATCCCCGCGACATGATCGTGGGCTGGTGGTGGAACGGGCGCGGCCCCAGTTGAAGCCGCCGCGCATGTATAAGGTTGTGTTACTGAATGACGACTATACGCCTATGGAATTCGTGATTCAGGTGCTGGAACTGTTCTTCGGCATGTCCAGGGAGAAGGCCACCCAGGTCATGCTCCACGTTCACACTCGGGGCAAGGGTGTGTGCGGTGTCTATACTCATGATATTGCCGAAACCAAGGTCGCTCAGGTCAACGATTACTCGCGCAGCCATCACCATCCGCTGCTCTGCACCATGGAAGAGGCCTGAGGCCCACGTCGAGAGGTTTTTACCATGTTGAGCAAGGAACTGGAGTTTTCCATTAACCTCGCATTCCGGGAGGCGCGGGAACGGCGCCACGAGTTTATGACCGTGGAACACCTGCTGTTGGGTCTGTTGGATAACCCCTCGGCGGCTGAAGTGCTGAGGGCCTGCGGCGCCAATATCGACCGGCTGAAACACGAACTCCAGTCTTTTATCAAGGACAGTACTCCGGTATTGGCGCCCGGCGATCCCCGGGAGACCCAGCCTACCCTGGGCTTTCAGCGGGTATTACAGCGGGCCGTTTTGCATGTGCAATCCTCCGGCAACAAGGAAGTGACCGGCGCCAATGTGCTGGTCGCCATTTTCGGCGAACAGGAGTCCCAGGCGGTGTTTTTCCTAAAGCAACAGGACATCACCCGTCTGGACGTAGTTAACTATATCTCGCACGGGATATCCAAGGTGTCGGACGATAACGATATCTCCCCCTCCGGGAGTGAAGAGGAGACCAGCGGCGAAGCCCCAGGCAGCCGCCCCCTGGACAACTATGCCACCAATCTCAACGACCTGGCCCGCCAGGGCAAGATCGACCCCCTGATCGGCCGTCGCTTCGAAGTGGAACGAACTGTGCAGATTCTCTGCCGACGACGCAAGAATAACCCCTTGTTCGTGGGTGAGGCGGGGGTGGGAAAGACCGCCATCGCCGAAGGGCTGGCCAAGCTGATCGCGGACAACGATGTGCCCGAGGTGCTTCGAGACGCTACCATCTACGCCCTGGACCTTGGCTCCCTGGTGGCGGGCACCAAGTATCGGGGTGATTTCGAGAAGCGCCTGAAAGCGGTGCTGGCCCAATTGCGCAAGGAGCGCCACGCCATTCTGTTCGTCGACGAAATCCATACCCTGATCGGCGCCGGGGCGGCCTCGGGCGGAGTGATGGACGCCTCCAATCTGATCAAGCCGGTGCTGGCCTCGGGCGAACTCAAGTGCATCGGTTCCACCACCTACCAGGAATACCGGGGCATCTTCGAAAAGGACCGGGCGCTGGCCCGACGCTTCCAGAAGATCGACATCAACGAGCCGTCCATGGAGGAAACCTACCAGATTCTCAGGGGCCTAAAGAGCCGCTTCGAGGATCACCACCAGGTAAAATACTCCATCAAGGCGCTACGAACCGCCGCAGAACTGGCGGCCCGGTATATTAACGACCGCCATTTGCCGGACAAGGCCATTGACGTGATTGACGAGGCCGGAGCCAGCCAGCGCCTGCTAGCCCCCTCTAAGCGCAAAAAGACCATCAATGTGGCGGATATCGAAACCATCGTCGCCAAGATGGCGCGGATTCCCCCCAAGAGTGTGTCTTCATCGGACAAGGACTCCCTGCGCAACCTGGAACGGGACCTCAAACTGGTGGTGTTCGGTCAGGGTGAGGCCATTCAGACCCTAGCCAACGCCATCAAAATGTCCCGGGCCGGTCTGGGCAACGAAGAGAAGCCCATCGGTTCCTTTCTGTTTGCCGGACCCACCGGGGTCGGTAAGACCGAAGTGACCCGGCAACTGGCCAAGGTCATGGGCATTGAATTGATCCGCTTCGATATGTCTGAATACATGGAACGGCATACCGTTTCCCGGCTGATCGGAGCGCCCCCAGGCTATGTGGGTTTCGATCAGGGTGGCTTGCTCACCGACGCCGTCCACAAACACCCCCACGCGGTGCTGCTGCTAGACGAGATCGAAAAAGCCCATCCTGATGTGTTTAATCTGCTGTTGCAGGTGATGGATCACGGGGCGCTCACCGACAACAATGGCCGCAAGTCGGATTTTCGTAATGTCATCATTGTGATGACCACCAATGCCGGCGCCGAGCAGATGGACCGGCCCAGTATCGGCTTTACCTCCCAGGATCACAGCAGCGATGGCATGGAGGCCATCAAGCGGATGTTTGCGCCGGAGTTCCGCAATCGCTTGGATGCCATCATCCAGTTCGCGTCCCTGGACTCCACCACCATCGGCCATGTGGTGGACAAATTCATCATTGAACTAGAGGCCCAGTTGGAGGCCAAGCGGGTCACCCTGGAAGTGGACGACGCCGGCAAGCACTGGCTGGCGGACAAGGGTTACGATCCGAAAATGGGCGCCCGGCCAATGGCCCGGGTGATCCAGGAACACATCAAAAAACCCTTGGCCGAGGAGCTATTGTTCGGTCGCTTGGTGGAAGGCGGTCATGTACTCATCAGCGCCTGCGAGGGCAAGCTGACACTGGAAGTGGTAGTGGAGGAGGAGCCGATTCACTAGGCCGGAGGACGGCAGGACAGAGCGTGGGACCGGCGGTGTCTGGTCCCGCGCTCAGCGCGCCCGGTAGACGATCCGGCCCTTGCTAAGGTCATAGGGGGTGAGTTCCACTTTGACCTTGTCGCCGGTAAGGATACGAATGTAATGCTTGCGCATACGCCCGGAGATATGGGCGGTCACCACGTGGCCATTGTCCAGTTCGACGCGGAACATGGTATTAGGCAGAGTCTCCACGACCGTGCCTTCCATCTCGATATGATCTTCTTTCGCCATAAATCGTTCTCTATCGGTAGTAACGGGCTGCCGGGCCGGTTTGGGGCAGCGCGTAAACATATAGGAAATCAGCCGACTCAGCAAGTTGCCGACGAGGCCCGTTTAGTTGACCATCTGATTGAGATCGAAGATGGGTAGTAGGATAGCCAACACGATCATCAGTACGATCAACCCCATAATCAAAATCAGCAGTGGTTCGAAGACCCCCAGCAAGCCGGCGATCACCGTTTCGGTTTCCCGTTCTTGCTGCACCGCCGCCCGCTCTAGCATGGCCTCAAGCCGACCGCTAGCCTCGCCACTGGCCATGAGTTGCACGGTCATCGGCGGAAAGTAGCCGCTTTCATTAATGGCCTGGTGCAGGCTGGCGCCCTCCTTGACCCTCAAAGCGGATTTTTCCACGGCGTCGCGCATGGGCAGATTGGCCATGACTTGGGCGGAAATCCGCAAACCCTCCAGGACCGGCACCCCGCTGGCCATCAGGATACTGAACGTGCGAGCATAACGGGCGGTATTCAAGCCCCGCACCAGTTTTCCAAACAGCGGTAAGCGTAACAACAGCCGATGCCAGGCGCGACGGAATCCGGGACGCTTCAGGGCATGGCTGAAGACCAGAGCCAGAACCACCAGCCCTCCCAGCAAAAACCACCCGTACTGGCGCAGAAAATCGCTGGTGGCAATCAAGGCCCGGGTAATAAAAGGCAACTGCTGACCGATGCTGTCGAACACCTGAACCACTTGGGGAACCACGTAGGCGAGCAGACCCGTGACGATAAGCACCGCCATGGTGGTCAGCAGAATGGGGTAGAGCAGGGCCAGGGAGATCTTCTGACGCAATTGCTGGCGGGCCTCGGTATAGTCGGCCAGCCGCTCGAACACCACGTCCAGGTGGCCGGATTGCTCACCCGCCGCCACCGTGGCCCGGTACAGTTCTGGAAACACCCGGGGATAATCGGCCAGGGCCGTGGCTAGAGTATGGCCTTCCATGACCCGGGCGCGCACCGCCAGCAGCAGCGAGGACAGCTTGGCTTTGTCCGCCTGCTTGGCCACCGAGCCTAGGGATTCCTCCAGAGGCAGGCCGGAGTTTACCAAAGTGGCAAGCTGACGGGTGATCAAGGCCAGTTCGGTGGCGCTGACCCGGGTGCCCCGGCGCACCCGGCCTCCAACAGTCCGCTGCCCCTCCCGGGCCACGGCTTCCACGGACACCGGCGTCAAGCCCTTGTCCCGGAGCATCGCCCGGGCCTGGCGGGGCGTGTCGCTTTCGATCAGTCCTTTTCTGGTGCGGCCTCGGTCATCTAGAGCGGCATATTGAAAGGCGGCCACGGTGACTCCACGCGATAAATAAAAACCCCACACCGGATTTGGAAGGCGTTGCGTCCCAAGAATTCAATCCCTAGGCCAGCCTGCCCACTGCTGTTCCCAGTCTACTTGGACATCACCACCGCCCATTGCCCGGCCCGCTGATCCAGATCGGTGATCTTGAAACCGGCGGCCCGCCGTTCAGCGATCCAGGCGGCGGGATAGTCCCGGTCGGTGACCCAGCACTGGTCGGCAAAACCGGCATCCCGGGAGGCCACCACTACCCAGCGTTCCGGGCCGCCCCCCAAGTTGGTGATCTGATAACCCCGCCGCCACTGGTCCTGGACCCAAGCGACCGGGAAAGTGCCGTCGGCCATCCAAATCTGATCCCCGTAACCCATTGCCTGGGACATTACCACCACCCAAAGACCGTCCCGGTGGCTAAGCCCGGTGATCTGATAGCCTTCCTGCCAGCGAAGGGCGATCCAGGTCTCGGGGAACCGCTCGGCGGCCTCCCACCACTGCCAGCCCAGACCGGCGTTCCGACGCATCACCACGCCCCAGTGGTCCGAACAACCCATCAGCCCGGTGATCTGATAGCCCTGGTCCCAGCCCTGGCTGATCCAGGTATATGGGTAAGCGGGTTCGGCCAGGTAGCGGCTGTCCGCCCCATCGGCGTTACGGGTCAACTCGGCCAGGGCCGGAGGCAGGGTGATTGTCGTTTCGGGGACGACGTGGGGCGATGGCGGTGCGGATGGGGTCTCCACAGGTGCGGCCTGCACAGGTGCGGCCTGCATAGGTGCGGCCTGTACCGCTGCTTTCAAGTGTTTACCGGGCTGGAAACGCACGGCCTTGGAGGCTGGCGACTGCATCACTTCCCCGGTGCGAGGGTTGCGTCGGGCGCGGGCGGCGCGCTCGGTCACCGAGAAGGTGCCGAAGCCGGGCAGGGTGATCTTTTCGCCCTGGCTCAGGGTTTTGCGCAGGGTATCGAGCAGGGCCTGGACAGCTTTCCTGGCGTCCTGGGAGGAACTGCGCAGTTGTCTGGCCAAGTGGTCGGCGATTTTGTTGATGGTCAGCATGGCTCTGTCCTGAACTGGTTATCATAACGCCGAACCCGCTGGTCGGCGGGAGGCATTGTACTCCCTTGCGGGAACAGGTCTAAACCGTCATTGCCGCAGTCGGCTTGACCTACCTCGGCAAAGGCTTAAGCTTACTCATTTGCTCCGGCCCATGGGCCGCCATCGTCTCGTTTATTGGGGAAATTGTATGTCGGACATCAAGAAAGTCGTGCTGGCCTACTCGGGAGGGCTGGACACCTCGGTGATCCTGAAATGGCTGCGGGAAACCTACCACTGCGAAGTGGTGACCTTTACCGCCGACATCGGCCAGGGGGAGGAACTGGAGCCAGCCCGGACCAAGGCCCAGGCCATGGGGGTGAAGGAAATCCATATCGACGATCTGAAAGAGGAGTTCACCCGGGATTTCGTGTTTCCCATGTTCCGGGCCAATACGCTCTATGAGGGCGAATACCTGCTGGGCACCTCCATCGCCCGGCCCCTGATCGCCAAGCGGCTGGTGGAGATCGCCAACGACTCCGGCGCCGACGCCATCGCCCACGGCGCGACCGGCAAGGGCAACGATCAGGTGCGCTTCGAGCTCGGGGCCTATGCCCTCAAGCCCGGCATCAAGATCATCGCCCCCTGGCGGGAATGGGATCTGTTATCCCGGGAAAAGCTGCTTAACTACGCCGAGACCCACAACATCCCTATCGAAAAGAAGCGGGGTCAGAAATCCCCCTATTCCATGGACGCCAATCTGCTGCATATCTCCTATGAGGGGGATGTGCTGGAAGACCCCTGGACCGAACCCGAGGAAGACATGTGGCTGTGGTCGGTCTCCCCGGAGCAGGCCCCGGATCGGCCCACATATGTGGAGCTGAGCTTTGCCCAGGGCGACGTGGTGGCCATCGACGGCGAGACCCTGAGTCCCGGAGCGGTCCTGGCCCGGCTCAACCGCTTGGGGGGGGACAACGGCATCGGTCGGCTGGACATCGTGGAGAACCGCTATGTGGGCATGAAGTCCCGGGGCTGCTACGAAACCCCCGGCGGCTCCATTCTGCTGAAAGCCCACCGGGCCATGGAATCCCTGACTCTGGACCGAGAGGTGGCCCATCTCAAAGACGAACTGATGCCCCGGTACGCCGCGCTGATCTACAATGGCTACTGGTGGAGCCCGGAGCGGAAGATGCTCCAGGCCATGATCGACGCCTCCCAACACACGGTGAACGGGGTGGTGCGCCTGAAGCTCTACAAGGGCACGGTGACCGTGGTGGGCCGCAAGTCCGACGACTCCCTGTTCGACGCCAGCATCGCCACCTTCGAAGACGATGCCGGGGCCTATGACCAGAAGGACGCTGCGGGCTTCATCAAGCTCAACGCCCTGCGCCTGCGCATCGCCGCCGCCAAGGGGCGCTGATGGTGGGGGACGGGCTGCGTATCACTGGTCTGTACCACTACCCGGTGAAATCCTGCGCCGGGCTGGCCCTGGACAGCGCCCGGATCACCCCCTACGGCCTGGAGCGGGACCGGCACTGGATGGTGGTGGACGGGCAGGGGGGGTTTCTGACCCAACGCCGCTTCCCGGCCATGGCCCTGATCCGGGTGGGCCTGGTCACTGCCGGCCTGGAACTCCAGGCCCCGGGCATGGAACCTCTGGTGGTGGCCGCCCAAAACGCCCAGCGGCCCCTGGATGTACAGGTCTGGCAGGATCGGGTCCAGGGCCTGGATTGCGGGGATGCCGCCGCCCAGTGGTTATCCCACTATCTGGGCCTGCCCTGCCGGCTGGCGGCCCTGGGGCCGGAACTGCATCGTCCCGTGGACCCGGACTATGACCGCTTCGACTCCCAGGTGGCCTTCTCCGACGGGTATCCGTTTCTGTTGATCTCCGAGGCGTCCCTGGCGGACCTCAACAGCCGCCTGGAAACGCCAGTGCCCATGGGGCGGTTCCGTCCCAACATCGTGGTGGCCGGCTGCGAACCCTACGCCGAGGACGGCTGGCGGGTGCTGCGTATCGGCGAACTGCGCCTGCATGTGGTCAAGCCTTGCAGCCGCTGCATCATCCCCACCATCGACCAGCAGACCGGCGAGAGGGGCCGGGAACCCATGGGCGCCCTGCTGGGCTACCGGCGTATAGGCGGCAAGGTCTGCTTCGGTCAGAACTTGGTCCACGAGACCAAAGTGGGGGCTTTGCGGCTGGGGGATCGGGTGGTGGTGGAGGCATGAGTGGGTCGGCCCCGGCCTCTCACCAGGTGCTGGTCTGCGCCCAACTGGGCCGAGTGCCCCTGGCCACCCTGCTGGCCCGTTACGGCATGGGCCTGGAGTGGGTTGGTCCTGGAGAGTCCATTCCCGGCAGCTACTGGGGAGACGTCGAGGCCGGGCTGGTGGGCGGCTGCCTGCTGGTGCGGGACGATACCCCGGTACACTCGGCCCTCCACGAAGCCTGTCACTATATCTGCATGGACAGCAACCGCCGGGTCGGGCTGCACACCGATGCCGGGGGCGATTATGACGAAGAAGGGGCCGTATGCTATCTGCAAATCCTGCTGGCCGAGCATCTACCCGGTCTGGGTCGGGCGCGGCTGTTGCGGGATATGGACGCCTGGGGTTACAGCTTCCGGCTGGGTTCGGCCCGGGCCTGGTTCGAGCATGATGCCGAGGATGCCCGGGACTGGCTGCTGGTCCACGGGCTGATCGACGAGGGCGGCGCCCCCACCTGGCGGCTGCGCCGGAACTGAGGACGGGCAGGATTCTCCCCACCAGGGATGTCCCCACGGCATTTGTCCCCTTGGTATTGCATGCTAAGGTATGTCCAAGGAGCCAGGCCCCGCCCCGGACCCGGTGGCGGACCCCACGAGCCAACCGATAGCAGGACTTCCGTGACCGACGAAACCGAGTTGCACGACCCCAAACAACGCCGGGGTATCTATCTACTTCCCAATTTATTCACCACCGCCGCCCTGTTTGCCGGTTTCTACGCCATCGTGGCGTCCATGCAAGGGCGTTTCGAGGCCGCTTCCGTGGCGGTGTTCGTGGCCATGCTGCTGGACGGCTTGGACGGGCGGGTGGCGCGACTCACCCACACCGAGAGCGCCTTCGGGGCGGAATACGACAGCCTGGCGGATATGGTGTCCTTCGGCCTGGCTCCGGCGCTGATCATGTACCAATGGGCCTTGGGCAGCATGGCCACCCTGGGCTGGGTGCCGGCCAAGCTAGGCTGGTTGGCGGCCTTTATCTACACCGCCGGGGCGGCCCTGCGCCTGGCCCGCTTCAATACCCAGGTGGGCAGCACCGATAAGCGCTATTTCATGGGCCTGCCCAGCCCCTCGGCGGCGGCTATCATGGTGGGCCTGGTGTGGGTGGGCCACGATCTGGGCTGGCAGGGCAAGCAGTTGCTGTGGCTGGCCTTCATCATCACCATCGGCACCGGCCTGTTGATGGTCAGCAATGTTCTCTATCACAGCTTTAAGAAAATCGACCTCAAGGGCCGAGTACCCTTCGTGGCGGTGCTGGCCATCGTGGCGGTATTCGTGTTCGCCTCCCTGGACCCCCCCAAGATCCTGTTCGCCGGGTTTCTCATCTATGGCCTGTCCGGTCCGGCGCTGGCCCTGTTGCGCCGCCGCCAGCGGGCCAGGCGCCGCGCTTTGGGTTTGGCGGAGGATGCCCCGCCCCGAGACGACGAGTAGAATAGCCGCCAGGGGGAACACCCTAGCCGGCCAACGCGGAGCAGTACCATGAGCAAAGACAAGCTGATTATCTTCGACACCACCCTGCGCGACGGCGAGCAAAGCCCCGGCGCCTCCATGACCCGGGACGAGAAGGTACGCATCGCCAAAATGTTGGAACGGATGCGGGTGGACGTGATCGAGGCGGGTTTTCCCATCGCCAGCCCAGGGGACTTCGAGTCCGTGCAGGCCGTGGCCCGGGTCATCAAGGACAGCACCGTGGCCGGCCTGGCCCGGGCCAATTTCGCCGACATCGACCGGGCCGGGGAGGCCCTCAAGGATGCCGAGCGCAAGCGGGTCCACACCTTTATCGCCACCTCGCCTATCCATATGCGGATGAAACTGCGCATGGCCCCGGACGCGGTGCTGGAACAGGCCGTCAAGGCCGTCAAGCGCGCCCGCCAATGGGCCGACGATGTGGAGTTCTCCGCCGAGGACGCCGGCCGCTCGGAGCTGGATTTCCTGTGCCGCATCGTCGAGGCGGTGATCGCCGCCGGAGCCACCACCGTCAATCTGCCGGACACCGTGGGCTACAACGTGCCGGAACAGTTCGCCAGCACCATCCGCCAGTTGATGGAACGGGTGCCCAACGCCGACCGTGCGGTGTTTTCGGTGCATTGCCATAACGACCTGGGCTTGGCAGTGGCCAACTCCCTGGCGGCGGTGCTGTCCGGGGCCAGGCAGGTTGAATGCACCATCAACGGCCTGGGGGAGCGGGCCGGCAACGCCTCCCTGGAGGAAGTCGTCATGGGGGTGCGCACCCGTCAGGATATTTTCCCCTGTGACACTACCATCGACACCACCCAGATCGTCCCGGCCTCCCGGCTGGTGTCCAGCATCACCGGCTTTCCGGTACAGCCCAACAAGGCCATCGTCGGCGCCAACGCCTTCGCCCACGAGTCCGGCATCCACCAGGACGGGGTGCTTAAACACCGGGAGACTTATGAGATCATGCGCGCCCAGGATGTGGGCTGGACCGCCAACCGCATCGTTCTAGGCAAGCACTCCGGGCGCAACGCCTTCCGCAGCCGCCTGGAAGAACTGGGCATCACCCTGGAATCCGAGGAGGCCCTTAACGCCGCCTTCTCCGCTTTCAAGGACCTGGCTGATAAAAAGCACGAGATTTATGACGAGGACATCCAGGCCCTGATCACCGAGACCAATCTGGAGGCGGTGAACGACCGGCTGCGGCTGGTGTATCTCAATGTCTGTTCCCAGACCGGGGAAACCCCTCAGGCCAGGATCACTCTGGCGGTGGACGGCCAGGAACACACCGCCAGCGCCCCTGGTAGTGGGCCGGTAGACGCCGCTTTCATGGCCATCGAGTCTATCCTCCAGACTGGCACCACCTTGACGCTGTATTCCGTGAACGCCATCACCAGCGGCACCGACGCCCAGGGCGAGGTCACGGTGCGGGTGGAAAAGGGCGGGCGCATCGTCAACGGCCAAGGGGCCGATACCGACATCGTCATCGCTTCGGCGAAAGCTTATATCAACGCTCTAAACAAGGTGTTGGCTCCGGCGGAGCGCGCCCATCCACAACTGCTGTAAGGCCGCCCACCGTGGACGAACAGCGGCGTGGGTATCTGCACCTCATGGGCATCGAGACCTGGGAACTGCGACACCCGGAACGGCTGGCCGCCGCTCCGTCTCTGGCGGCGGCGCCACCGGAGCCTGCCGGGACCCCTGCCGCGCCCGAGCCGGTCGAACCCGACCCGATGGGCCTGCCGGAGCCGGAATCCCGGTCGTCGCCCGAGTCTGAGACCCAAGCCCTGCCCGAGCCGGTCGAACCCGACCGGGTCGAACCCGACCGGGTCGAACCCGACCCGGTGGACCCCTCCCGGCCATCGTTCGAGCCTGCCCTGACTGACGTTCCCGATGAGTACGACCAGTGGGCGGCCCTGACAGAGCAGGACCCGGATGATTTCTCGGATTTCCATGACCCGGAAGCGCCCTCGCCAGTGGACCGGCGGGCCGAGCGCATCGCCACCCTGGACTGGGACGAACTTCGCGCCGAAGTGGCCGCCTGCACCGCCTGCCCCCTCCATGCCAGCCGCCGCAAT
>CAZQXD010000062.1:0-25897 GCA_964597315.1 uncultured Candidatus Competibacteraceae bacterium | reverse complement strand
GAGGAGCCGCGCCAATAGGTCCCTGCCCAGTTGGTCGGCGCCCAGCCAGTAACCCTCGCTCAGGGGCGGTCGGAGCCGGGCGGCCAGGTTGGTGGCGTCGGGATCGGCCAGGGGCAACCAGGGGGCGGCGGCGGCGGCCAGCAGGATCACCAGAACCACCACCAGCCCTGCCACCGCCAGGCGGTTGCGGCGAAACCGCGCCCAGCCCCCGGTCATCGGCGCAGCCTCGGGTCCAGGGCCAGTTGCAGCAGATCCGTCAGCAGATTGACCAGCACATAGCACAGGGCCAGCACCAGTACCCCACCCTGAACCAGCAGCACATCCCGGGAGGCCACAGCGGTGACCAGCATCCGGCCCAGCCCCGGCCACTGGAATACCGTTTCCACGTAGACCGCCCCCCCCAGCAGAAACCCCACCTGCATGCCCAGCACCGGGACGATATTCACCAGGGCGTTCTTGAAGGCATGTTTGTAGATTACCCGGCCCCGGGACAGGCCCTTGGCCCAGGCAGTGCGTATATAGTCCTGGCGCAACACTTCTAGCAAGTGAGTGCGGGTCAGCCGACCGATCACCCCAACGGCCACCAAAGCCAGGGTCAAAGATGGCAGAACCAGATGGGCCAGCAGATCCATCGGGCCGCCACCGCCATAGACCGCATACATGCCGCTGACCGGAAACCAGCCCAGAGACACGGCGAACACCAGAATCAGAATCAGCCCCAGCCAGAAGGCCGGGGTAGAGATGCCCACCAGCATTAGCACCGTGAGCAGCTTGTCGGGCCAGCCGTATTGGCGCACCGCCGCCGTCACCCCTCCCAACAAGCCCAGTAGGGTACACAGCAGCAAGGCGCTGCCGGCCAGCAACAGGGTCGGTCCCAATCGCTCCAGCACTTCATCCAACACCGGGCGGTTGAGGGAATAGGAGCGGCCGAAATCCCCCTGGGCCACATTGCCCAGCCAGGTCAGGTACTGCTCGACCAGGTTCCGGTCCAGACCCAGTTCGGCGTGTAGCCGGGCCACCTTATCGGGGGTAGCGTAGGCGCCCAGAATGGCCAGGGCGGGGTCCCCGGGGATCAGGGCAAGGGTCAGAAACACTACCAGGGACACCCCGAACAGTACCGGGATCAGTAGCGCCAGCCGACGCAGGGCGTATCCGGTCATCTCAAAACCGCCCTTAGGGCTTGGTGACGTTCTTCAGCAGCAGCAGAAACGACGGTTGCAGGGTGAAGCCCTCCACCCGCGCCCGGGCTACGGCGTTCTGCTTCCAACTGGCCACGAACAGCCAGGGGGCATCGTCGTGGACGAGTTTCTGGAGCTGACGGTAGAGCTTGCCCCGCTCCGCCTGGTCGGTGCCGCGCCGGGCCGCCTCCAGCAAGCGGTCCACCTCCGGGTTCACGTAGTAGCCGGAATTGAAGCCCCCATGCTCGGGCAGGGCGGCGCCGCGCAGGGCCAGAAACGGCAAGGTGTCCGGGTCGTTGGTCATCCAGGCCATTTCCGCCAGATGGGCGCCCTCCAGACCGGCGTTGACCTTGCCGAGATAGGTGTTCCACTCGTAAGTCTCGATGGTCACGTTCAAGCCCACCGCCGCCAGGTCCGCCTGGATGGCCGTGGCCATGGTCACCGGCTCCAGCATCCCCGAGCCTCCTTCGGTGACCAGGAAGGTCAAGGGCTGGCCGTCGTAACCGGCCGCCTCGATCAACTTCCGGGCCTTGTGGGGGTCGTAGGGATAGGGTTCCACCGCCTCGTTATAGGCCCAGCGGAAAGCCTGGGGGATGGGACCGGCGGCGACGCTGGCGGTGCCCTGGAGTACGCTGTCCACCAGGGCCTGCTTATCGACGGCGTAGTTGACCGCCTGACGCATGCGCCGGTCGGTGAAAGGCCCGGAGCGGGTGTTGAGGATCAGAAACCACAAGTGGGGACCAGTCTGTTGGTAGACCCGGAACCGGGACTCGGCGCGAAACAACTCCACGGTGTCCGGGGGTACCTCCACGATCAGGTCCAGGCCCCCGGCCAGCATTTCCGTGGCCCGGGTATTGGCGTCGGTAACCGGACGGAACACCAGGGCCGCCAGGGCGGGCGGCCCATCCCAATAATCGGGGTTGCGCTCCAGCACCACCCGTTGATTGCCCTGCCATTCCTGGAAACGAAACGGCCCGGTCCCGGTCGGATGACGGCCGAAGTCCTTGCCGTGGGTCCGCACCGCCGCTGGCGACACCATAAACCCGGTGGGATAGGCCAGATTGGACAGAAGCGGTGCGAAAGGCTCCTTGAGGGTGAAGCGAAGGGTGTAGGGATCGTCCACTTGGTTGTCCTGAATGGACTCAAAGAAAAACGCCAGGGGAAACGGCCCGGTGTCATGAAAGGGATGGCTGTCATCCAGCAGGCGTTGGAAGTTGAACTTCACCGCCTCGGCGTCAAAGGGCGTGCCGTCATGGAAGCTCACTCCCTGGCGCAGGGTGAAGGTGTAGGTCAGCCCGTCGTCGCTGATGGTCCAGGCGCTGGCCAGCCCCGGTTCGATGTCCAGGGCGCCGTCCCGGTAGCGCACCAGTCCCTCGTAGAGATTGGCTAGGATACGGAAATCGTTGAGGGCGGTGACGGCGTGGGGGTCCAGGGACTTAGGCTCGGCGATCTGGCCCACCACCAGCACGTCCTTGGGAATCTGAGCGGCGGCGGCCAGGGGCAGGCACAGGGCTAAAAGCAGGGTCCAGGACTTCCAGGGCATGGCGGCTCCTTGATGGCGTGGAACGAATAATGCCCCGGAAGTCTAGTGGATTTGGTTTGGAGGTGCAGGCGCGCCAGCGGTCGTGGGAGGAGGCGGCCAGGGGTCAGGTGAGGATAAAACCCCAAGCAACCGGACTCGACAGCAGGGGCCGCCTAGGACGCCTAAGCCCCGTCCCGGCCTTGGGTGGGTGGCTGGGCAGTGCAGGCCAGGACCCTATACACTCCCCCCCAGTAGGGGGGAGTTTTTTCGCGGAATTTTAAGCGCAATCCATCCTTGATCGGCCATCTGGCGGGTTCAGGCCAAGGCCGCGCTTTCCTCGTCTCGGGTCGCGGGGCGACGATGCCTCGGGTCCTG
Source organism: uncultured Candidatus Competibacteraceae bacterium (assembly GCA_964597315.1). Classification (GTDB taxonomy): domain Bacteria; phylum Pseudomonadota; class Gammaproteobacteria; order Competibacterales; family Competibacteraceae; genus CAZQXD01. Next base: position 22,822 of record CAZQXD010000062.1, on the reverse strand, counting down.
CTGTTTGAGCACTTCCCGTACCGAGGGGCGCTCTACGAATTGGGCTAGGGTGATGCCTTCCAGGAATTGGAATATCTGGTCGCTGAGATCGGTCCAGAGTTCGTGGGTCAGGCAACGTCGGCCTTCCTGACAGTTTTCCTTGCCGGCGCACCGGGTGGAGTCTACCCGCTCATCCACGGCGCTAATGATATCGGCCACTGTCACGTCACCTGCGGGTCGGGCCAACCGGTAGCCACCGCCTGGCCCCCGTACGCCTTCCACCAATCCATTTCGGCGCAGTTTAGCGAACAACTGCTCCAGATAGGATAGGGAAATGCCCTGACACTGGGATATTTCCGCCAAAGTCACCGGACCCTGATGGTCGTGAATGGCAAGATCCATCATGGCGGTAACAGCGTACCGCCCTTTAGTCGAAAGCTTCATAGTATATGTACTCAACCTGGTGGATTTTTCAATTATCTAGAAGAACGGAAATCCATATCCCTTATTTTTCCTACTAGAAAATTATAGTGCCCGATCTAAACAGTCAACAATTTCTTGATGGCACTGGCGGCCCGAACGCGGTCTTTGCAGGGTGACGGGCGCGGCTCCTCCCTAAACCCAGGTGGATATTCCACCCCTGGAATACCATTTCCCCGCTGCCAGTGATAACCGAGTAAAATAGTCGCGCTTTGGCCCACTCTTTGGATTAATCCTGATTATGCATGCTCCCCGCCCTCTGTTCTCCCACGCGCCCTACTGGGCCGAGTGCTACGGCACCGCACCGTTTCTACCCATGTCCCGGGACGAAATGGATAAGCTAGGGTGGGACAGTTGCGACATCATTATCGTTTGCGGGGATGCCTACGTGGATCATCCCAGCTTCGGGATGGCGGTCATCGGACGGCTGTGGGAAGCCCAGGGGTTTCGTGTGGGGATTATTGCCCAACCAGAGTGGAGCTCCAAAAATGGGGTTTCTGTCCTAGGCCGACCCAATCTGTTCTTCGCCGTCTCGGCTGGCAATATGGATTCCATGATCAACCGCTACACCGCCGACCGGCGGCTGCGCCACGACGATGCTTACACCCCCGATAATCAGGGTGGCCGGCGCCCGGACCGAGCGGTGATCGTCTACACCCAACGCTGCAAGGAAGCCTTTCCCGAAACGCCGGTGCTGATCGGCGGTATCGAGTCCAGCCTGCGCCGCATCGCCCACTACGACTACTGGTCCGACACCGTGCGCCGCTCCGTGCTACTGGACGCCAAAGCCGACCTGCTGGTCTACGGCAACGCCGAACGGGCGGTGGTGGACATCGCCCACCGCGCCGCCACCGGCGAACCCCTCAAGGCCATGACCGATATTCGTGGCACCGCCTTGGTGTTATCCGAACTGCCCGGGGACTGGCGTCTCAAGGACTCGACCCGACTGGACCGCCCCGGACGGGTGGACCCCCTGCCTAATCCCTATGCCGATGACCAGCAAACCGCCACCACCGGCGAGGGCCAATGCGCCGCTGGGACTCCCGGACCAAAGGAGTTTCGCCTCTCCCCGGTGATCGGCGGGACCAAATCCGCCATCCGGCTGCCCGCCTACGAAGCGGTGAAGCATGACCCGGCGCTCTACGCCCATGCCTCCCGGGTGCTGCACCTGGAGACCAACCCAGCCAATGCCCATACCCTGGTTCAGGCCCATGGCGACCGCTGGCTGTGGGTCAACCCGCCGCCCATACCCCTGGTGACCGAGGAACTGGACAGCGTTTTCGAACTGCCCTATCAGCGGGTCCCCCACCCCAGCTATGGCAAGGCCCGGATTCCCGCCTATGAGATGATCCGCTTTTCGGTGAATATCATGCGCGGCTGTTTCGGAGGCTGTTCTTTCTGCTCCATCACCGAACACGAAGGCCGGGTGATTCAGAGCCGTTCCGAGGATTCTATCCTGCGAGAGATCGAAACCATCCGCGACCAGGTTCCGGGCTTTACTGGCACCATTTCCGACCTGGGCGGGCCGACCGCCAATATGTACCGGCAGAACTGCGTGGACGACGCCATCCAGGCCAGTTGCCGACGCCTGTCCTGCGTCTACCCCAGCATCTGCAAGAATCTGGTCACCGACCACTCCCCCACCACCCAGCTCTACCGCAAGGCCCGGGCTTTGCCGGGCGTCAAGCGGGTGATGGTGGCCTCGGGGCTGCGTTACGACCTGGCGGTGCGCGACCCCGAGTATGTGCGGGAACTGGTCACCCATCATGTGGGCGGCTACCTCAAGATCGCCCCCGAGCATACCGAATCAGGCCCCCTGTCTAAGATGATGAAGCCGGGCATGGGCGCTTATTACCAATTCAAGGAACTGTTCGATCGGTTCTCCAAGGAGGCCGGCAAGAAACAGTTTTTGATTCCTTATTTTATCGCCGCCCACCCCGGCACCACCGACGAGGATATGCTCAACCTGGCCCTGTGGCTGAAGGCCAACGGCTTTCGGGCCGATCAGGTGCAAAATTTCTATCCCTCGCCCATGGCCAGCGCCACCACCATGTACCACACCGGCAAGGACCCCCTACACCGGCTAGGGCCGGGTTCGGAGCCGGTCTCGGTACCCAAGGGAGCGCGCCAGCGGCGCTTGCATAAAGCCTTTCTACGCTATCACGACCCGGACAATTGGCCGCTGCTGCGGGAAGCCCTCAAGCGCATGGGTCGGGCCGAGCTGATCGGTTACGGCAAAAAGCATCTGGTCGCCCCTCGGCAACCGGCCAATCATCCCAGCGCCCAGCCAGCCGCCACCGGCAAGCCGGAGCGCCAGCCCCGCCCCGGGCGGATTCTGACTCAGCATACGGGCCTGCCGCCCCGTTCGAACGCCCCCTCCCGGCGGCTCGGTAAAGGTGGCGCTACGGGCATAAAGACCAAAAAACGCGGAAACTGAACGGGCGACTATTCTGCAGGTTCGAAACAATGCCCCTGGCGTAGGCAGTAGCTAAGCCATTTATACAAAAATCGGTTGGTCCGCCAACGCTGATAGAGATGGGAGTTTTCCGAATCGGCCTCGAAAGGGGGCCAATGGCGCAGATGCGCCGACATGACTTCCGCCAGTCGGGCGTCGTGGTAGACTCGGACCCGCAGATCCGGCTCCGCCACCACGCCTTCAGACTTAAAAAAATGATAAGTGAGGTTTATCTCGCTGGTGTAGCGGAACCGCTCCAACACGGTCAGGTGCAGCGCCAAATTTCCAGGGCATAGGGAGATCAAGGGCTGACCGGGCGCCGGTATCACTGGCGCTAAACGACGGATGCCGATGTAATTGCACTCATACAGGTCCATGAGACCGGCGAAAGTGCCCGATAGATCGTGCTGGGACAGGCTGCGGGCATCCGATTGGGTCAGGATCATGAAGCGCCGCCCTCCCCTCCCTGAAGGACAAGGATGCCTGCGGCGGCGGGCGCCGCTGCAAAGGATCCCTGCCCCGAGACCCCGGCTTGGTTTTCCCACGAGCCATCTGGATGGAATTTTACGCTCTCGGCACAATGACTTATCCCCAAGGGTCGCACCTTGCATGGCGAATCCCCCCAAGGAAAATACCCGCGCTGTGCGCTAGCCTTCTCCGCCCTGAATGGCGGGGCTTGTGGCGCGCTCTGGTCAGACACTGGGGTTTCCAGCACAAAGCGCGGCTTTTGACGCCCTGGCTTTGGAAAATTGGATTTTCCCAGCTTTGTCTCCGTCATTATAATGGCCAACTTAGTAAGTCATTAGTTTTTTAAGGGTTGAAATTTAAAACCTGAGTGTGGCAATCGCCCACCGCAGCTTTCGCGGATTGTTAATATCAACATAAGCTTTCAGCCCATAAGCGGCAAGGGGAACAACATTGGCAGAGTACGTGGTTTGGTTTGAGGCCCTTGGCATGGGCGACGTGGAGCGGGTGGGCGGCAAAAACGCCTCGCTGGGTGAAATGATCAGCAACCTGGCAGCGGCCGGGGTACGGGTGCCGGGGGGCTTCGCCACCACAGCCGAAGCCTATTGGGACTTTCTCAAGACCAATGGGCTGATCGAGCAGATCAACGCCGAGCTGGCCACCCTGGATATCGAGGATGTCACCGCCTTGGCCGCCACCGGCGCTCGGGTCCGCCAGTGGGTGGTGGACGCCCCCTTGCAACCGGCCCTGCTGGCGGCGATCACGGCCGACTACCGCAAGATGGAGACCGAGGCCGGGGGCGAACTGTCGGTGGCGGTGCGCTCCTCGGCCACCGCCGAGGACCTGCCCGATGCCTCGTTCGCGGGCCAGCAGGAGACCTTTCTCAACGTCCGGGGCCTGGACAATGTACTTACCGCCATCAAACATGTGTTCGCCTCCCTCTATAACGACCGGGCCATTGCCTATCGGGTCCACCACGGCTTCGAACATGCCGCCGTGGCCTTGTCCGCCGGGGTGCAGCGCATGGTGCGCTCGGATATCGGCGCTTCGGGGGTGATGTTCACCCTGGATACCGAGTCGGGCTTCGCCGACGCAGTGTTTATCACCGCCGCCTACGGACTCGGCGAGACCGTGGTTCAAGGGGCCGTCAACCCCGACGAATTTTATGTCCACAAACCCACCCTGCACGCCGGACGACCGGCCATTGTACGCCGTATCCTAGGGGGCAAGGCCGTTAAGATGATCTACAGCCAGGAGACGGGCCACGCCCGCTCCACCCGAATCGTGGACGTGGACTCGACCGAGCGGCGCCGGTTTTGCCTGTCTGATGCCGAAGTGGAGGATCTGGCCCGCCAAGCGCTCATTATCGAGTCTCACTATGGCCGCCCCATGGATATCGAGTGGGGTCGCGACGGCGCGGATGGCAAACTGTATATCCTCCAAGCCCGCCCGGAGACGGTCAAAAGCCGAAGCGACGCGCAAGTGATGCAGCGTTATCATTTGAAAAGCAGCGGCAAAGTACTGATCAGCGGTCGCTCCATCGGCCAGCGCATTGGCTCTGGCGTGGCCCGAATCATCAACGATATTTCTCAAATGGCGCACATTCAACCCGGTGAGGTGCTGGTCACCGATATGACCGACCCCGACTGGGAGCCGATCATGAAACGGGCTGCGGCCATTGTCACCAACCGGGGTGGGCGCACCTGTCATGCCGCCATTATCGCCCGGGAACTGGGCATTCCCGCAGTGGTGGGCACCGGCCAGGCCACCGCGCTGATCCGCGACGGTGACCCGGTGACCGTTTCCTGCGCCGAGGGGGATACCGGCCATGTGTATCAGGGGCTGATTGATTTCGATATCAAGGAAATCAGCCTGGACGCCATGCCGGAGCTGCCCTTCAAGATCATGATGAACGTGGGCAACCCGGATCGGGCCTTCGATTTCTCCCGGCTGCCCAACGCCGGGATAGGGCTGGCGCGGCTGGAGTTCATTATCAACCGGATGATCGGTGTCCATCCCAAGGCGCTTCTGAACTTCGATACCCTGCCTTTGGATCTCAAGGAACGGGTATCCCGGCAAATCGCTGGCTACGACGATCCGGTGGAGTTCTATGTCACCAGGCTAGCCGAGGGCATCAGCACCCTGGCGGCGGCCTTCCACCCCCAGCCGGTGATTGTGCGGATGTCGGATTTCAAGTCCAACGAGTACGCCAACCTGATCGGCGGCGACCATTTCGAGCCTGAGGAGGAAAATCCCATGTTGGGCTACCGGGGTGCGTCCCGGTATATCTCCGAGGATTTCCGGGACTGTTTCGAGCTGGAATGCCGCGCTCTGAAATACGTCCGGGACACCATGGGCCTGACCAATGTGCAGGTGATGATCCCCTTCGTGCGCACCGTGGACGAGGCCCGCCAGGTGTCCGAGCTACTGGCGGCCAACGGTCTTGAACGGGGCCTCAATGACTTGCAGCTGATCATGATGTGCGAGATTCCCTCCAACGCCCTGCTGGCCGAGGCGTTTCTGGACTACTTCGACGGTTTTTCCATCGGCTCCAATGATCTCACCCAGCTTACTCTGGGCTTGGATCGGGATTCGGGCATCATCGCCCACCTGTTCGACGAGCGGAATCCGGCGGTCAAGGCCCTGCTCGGCATGGCTATCCAGGCTTGCCGCCGACAGGGGAAATACGTGGGCATCTGCGGCCAAGGGCCGTCGGATCACCCGGACTTGGCCAAATGGCTGATGGATCAAGGCATCGACAGCGTGTCCCTGAACCCGGACACGGTGGTGGAGACCTGGCTGTTCCTGGCGGGGGAGTCGGTTTAAAGAACCGGACTGGCGACTGATTGGGCTTTTCAATAAGCCTGTGGAATTACCGGTCGCAGCGGGGAGCTGCCCTCGCTGCGGCTTGGCTTTGTCCATAGGGGGATAAGGAAGGGCTAGTCCCTCACCACCAGCACCGAACGGGTGGCGTGGCGCACCACCCGTTCGGGGGTGGGACCGAGAAAATAATCTTGCAACTCCGGTCGGTGGGCAGCCATCACGATCAGATCGACCTGAAGCTCGTCGGCAACCCGCAGAATCTCCTTATAGGTCGTACCCTCGGCCACGATATGCTGGACTGATAGCTCAGGGGGCACATGGTCCTTGACGAACTGATGCAACCGCTGGTTGGCCTCCTCCCTGGCCTTGGTCTCGAAACCCTCGGGGAAATAACTGCCGACGATGGCCATGCCAAAGTCCGGCACCACCGTCAGCACATGCAGCTTGGCCCCGAAAGCTTTGGCATATTCCACGGCGGTGGGCAAGGCTTTGTGCCAGGAACTGTCATGGTTCAGGTCGATGGGAAGCAGAATATCTGTGTACATGACCAACCTCTCTAGGCCGTGGCCGGCGCCGATGATTCACGGCCGGCTCTAGCCCGCTGCATCATCACGATAAGACCGAGGACGATCAGCGCCGGTATCCACATCAATTCTTTCCAAGGCTGGCTGGTGGGCACCAATACCCGGACGATCCGCTGATCGAACTCCAAGCCGGCCTGCTCCGCCGCGCTGCCAAAGGCGACGTTATCCACCAGCAAATGATCCTCCTCCTCAAGAATTTCGAGGCCCGAATTGATGATCCGTTCCTGGCCGGTGTCGCCTTCTTCCAGTTTGAGTATGGCCACGAAGCTCATAGGCTCGCCGATTTCATCCAAACCCTCTATCCGCATCCGCAATTCCGTGCCTGCGGGCAGGTTGTCGGCTACCTCCATGATGCGGGCTGGGGGGACCTCCTCGTAGGGCGCATAGAGTCGATCCATCCAAAACCCGGGCCGGAACAGGGTAAACGCCACCAGCAGCAGCAGGATGATTTCGTACCACCGGCAGCGGGTTATAAACCAACCTTGAGTGGCCGCCGCGAAGATCAGCATGGCGATGGTTGAAACGACAAACACGACGATGCCATGGAGCCAATCCACATTGATCAGCAGCAAATCGGTGTTATAGATGAATAAAAATGGCAGGGCCGCCGTGCGCAGGCTGTAGAAAAAGGCCACGAAGCCGGTCTTGATGGGGTCCCCTCCCGACACCGCCGCAGCCGCGAAGGACGCCAAGCCCACCGGCGGGGTTACGTCGGCCATGATGCCGAAATAGAACACGAACAGATGCACCGCAATCAGGGGTACGATCAGGCCGTTCTGTTGGCCTAGGGTAACGATGACCGGGGCCAGCAGCGAGGACACCACGATATAGTTGGCGGTGGTAGGCAGACCCATGCCCAGAATCAAGCTGAGGATGGCGGTGAGTATCAACATCAGCATGACGTTGCCTAGGGACAACACTTCCACCAGATCCGCCAGCACCAGGCCCACCCCGGTCTGGGACACGGCGCCGACGATGATGCCGGCGGTGGCCGTGGCGATGCCGATGCCGATCATATTGCGGGCGCCATCGATCAGCCCCATGAGCAGTTCGTTGAAACCCCTGCCGACTTCGGCGCCCACATGACCCTGGCCCCGGAACAGGGCGGACAGAGGGCGCTGGGTGGCCAGAATGAACATCATCAAAGTAGTGGCCCAGAAGGCCGACAAACCAGGACTCAGCCGTTCCACCATCAAGCACCAGACCAACACCACCACCGGCAAGATGTAATGGAGGCCGGATTTCACCGTGGGACCGGGCTTGGGCAGACTCACCACCGGTGAGTCAGGATCGTCCATTTCCAGCTCTGGATAGCGGGCGCCGAACCTCACCAGACCCACATAGGCCACCGCCAGCAGCGCGGCGATGATCCAGGACGCGGCATCGCCGAAAGCCGGTTTCATCCAGCCGATGCCGTAGTAGACCGCCAGGGCCACCGCGCAAATCAGGATGAAGCCGGTGAGGAAACCGAGGATCTTTTGCACCCAGGGTTTGGGCGCCACCGCTCGGGGCAGGCCAGCCATATTGGCCTTGCAGGCTTCCAGGTGAACGATGTAAATCAGCGCGATATAGGAGATGACGGCAGGGAGAAACGCATGGGTGATGACCTCGAAATAGGTGATGCCCACGTACTCCACCATCAGAAAGGCCGCCGCGCCCATGACCGGGGGCATGATCTGGCCGTTCACCGACGAGGCCACCTCCACCGCACCGGCCTGCTCGGAACTGAAACCGACCCGTTTCATCATGGGGATGGTAAAGGTGCCGGTGGTGACCACATTGGCGATGGACGACCCAGAAATCAGCCCGGTCAGACCCGAGGACACCACGGCCGCCTTGGCCGGGCCGCCCTTGAGATGGCCCAACAGGGAAAACGCCACTTTAATGAAGTAATTGCCCGCCCCAGCCTTGTCCAGCAAAGCGCCGAACAATACGAACAGAAAGACAAAACTGGTGGACACCCCCAGGGCGATGCCGAACACCCCCTCGGTGGTGATCCACTGGTGGTTAACTACCGCGTTCAGGCTAGCGCCCTTATGGGCCAGGATGCCCGGCATGTGAGGACCGGCGAAAGTGTAGATGAGAAACACCATCGCCACTACCATCAGCGGTGGTCCCAGGGCCCGACGGGTGGCTTCCAGCAGCAGCACCATGCCCACGCAGGCCACGACAATGTCCTGGAAAACGGGGGCGCCTGGCCGTTGGGACAGGGATTCGTAGAACAAAAACAGATAAGAGGCGCAAAACGCGCCCAGGATGGCCATCACCCAGTCCTGGATCGGAATGTAATGTCGCGGCGAGCGTTTCAGGGCGGGATAGGCCAGAAACGCCAGAAACACCGCGAAAGCCAAGTGGATGGACCGGGCCTCGGTATCGTTGAATACCCCGAAGCTACCCACCAACGGCCAATCCAGAAACGGCAGTGGCGAGGCGATCCAGAGTTGAAATAGTGACCAGGCGGCGGCCGTACCCAATAAAATGCGTTCCGATAAACCCCCGGGTGATCTGGCGCCGGTATCGGTTTCGGCAACCAGGTCCTTGAGATGATCGTCGGACGTCGCGGCGCCTGAGGCGGCGGTTTTGGTATCTTCGTTGCTCATGGCACCCCCTACTCTACCGACCTGCTATACAGCGTCGTGCCGACAGGATTGACATCAAGGATTTTTCACGGCGATGGCGTTAAGGCGAGAAGTCGCGGTCCCTGGAAAAACTGGCTGGACCGGAGGAGGCCAAATGGCCTCCTCCGGCGCGAGCATCACATCCAGCCTTTTTCCTTGTAGTACTTCTCGGCGCCCTCATGCAAGGGAGCCGACAGTCCCGCCTTGATCATTTCTTCCTCTTTCAGGTTTTCAAAGGCCGGGTGCAGCCGTTTGAAACGGCTGAAGTTGTCGAACACCGCCTTGACGACTTGATAGATGACCTCGGGATCGGCCTGGGTGGAAGACACGAAGGTGGCGCGCACACCGAAGGTGTCCACATCGCCGTCCGTGCCGGCGTACATGCCCCCCGGGATGACGGCTTTGGAGAAATAGGGGTTCTCCTCCACCAGTTTTTCGATTTCGGGACCGCTGACCGGCACCACGATGGCATCGCAGGAAGACGTCGCTTCCTGGATGGAGCCGTTGGGATGCCCCACCACGTAGACCATGGCGTCGATCTTGTTGTCGCACAGGGCTTGGGCCTGCTCGGCGGCCTTCAGCTCGGAGGTGAGCTGGAAGTCATCCATGGACCAGCCTTTGGCGCCCATGATCATGTCCATGGTGGCCCGCTGCCCGGAGCCGGGATTGCCGATATTGACCCGCTTGCCTTTCAGGTCGTCGAAGGTGGTGATGCCGCTGTCCTTGCGGGCAATCACGGTAAAAGGCTCGGGATGCACCGAGAACACCGCCCGTTCTTCTGTAAAGGCTTCGTCGAAAGGCGGTTTACCATTGTAGGCGTTGAACTGCTGATCGGATTGGGCCACGCCCATATCCTGCTCGCCCGCCTTGATGGAGTTGATATTGGCCACTGACCCACCGGTGGAGGGCGCCGTGCATTTGATGCCGTGGGTTTTTTGGTTGCGGTTGACCAACTTGCAGATGGATTGGCCCACCACGTAATACACGCCAGTCTGACCGCCGGTGCCGATGGTAATGTATTTCTCTTCCGCAGCGGTGGCGGGTCCAACGGTGCCGACCAGCCAGGCGGCGGCTAATGTGGCCACAGCGATTTTGTTCATCTATGCCTCCAATTCAGGGAGTTTTACGAATACGACCGTGTGTCTTGTACTCATGGCCCGGTCCGTGGTTTTCACTCGTTGCCGGGACTCACTCGACCACAAGCACCCGGTCGATGTTTTTGGCGCTTCGCGGATCACGCCAAGCGCCCTATGATGAGCATAGCCGCAAATTTATCCAAATATAGCTAGGGAATTTCAATCCCTAGGGAGAACCACAGTGCTGAGTATAGGCAAGCTTCTCTTGATTCGCCTCGTCGTCGCCTTTGTGATGGCGGTTGTGGTCCCCGGACCTGGATTCGGAGAAGAGCGGGTACTCACCATCGGCACGGGTGGCCCGGGCGGCGTGTATTTTCCAGCCGGTAACGCGGTCTGCAGAATGGTGAATCGGTATCATAAGGAGACCGGCTTGCGCTGCGAGGCCCGGATCAGCGGCGGCTCGGTTTCCAATCTAGCCGCGCTACGAGCCGGGAACTTGGATTTGGGCATTGTCCAGTCCGACTGGCAATACAATGCTTTTCAGGGCACGGGACTATTCACCGAGCAAGGCCCCTTCACCCAGCTTCGTAGCCTGCTCTCGTTACATAGCGAACCCTTTACCGTGGTCGCCCGGAAAGGCGTGGGTATCGAGTCTTTCGAGGATCTGAAAGGCAGGCGGGTCAACGTGGGCAATCCCGGCTCGGGACAACGCAATACCCTGGAGGTGCTGCTTGCCGCCATGGGTTGGACCCTGGATGATTTCGAGCTGGCCTCCGAACTTCCTTCCGAGGAGCAGGCCCGGGCCATGTGCGACGGCAAGGTGGAGGCCATTATCTACACGGTGGGCCATCCCAACCGATCCATCCTAGAGGCCACCGTGCTTTGCGATGCGCTACTGGTGGCGGTGGAAGGACCCGCCCTGGATGCCTTGTTGAGCCAATATCCCTACTACGCCAAAACGGTTGTTCCTGGACAGATGTATCGGAATAACCCACAGGATATACCCACTTTTGGCGTTAAGGCGACCTTGGTGGGCACGACGGCGCTATCCGTGGAAACCGTGAATCACATCGTCAGAGCGGTATTCCTGAACCTGGATACTTTTCGGGCCTTGCACCCGGCTTTCAGCCATCTGGAGGTGGAATCCATGATCGACGCGGGCAACAGCGCGACCCTGCACCCAGGCGCGGCGAGGGCTTTCACTGAAATGGGTTACAGGGATGTCCCTGCGGGAGATGCAGTGGTCCCGCCCCTCCCCACCGACGCCGCTCAGTCCCTAACCCCAGGCGACCGCGGGAAAGGCCCGGAATAGTCGACCGGAACAGCGCAATCAAAAATAATTGAAGACCAGGCAGGTGATCAGTAGCACGGCCACCCATAGCACCATGCTGCCGGTGGGCCAGGATCGGGCTAATTCCCCGTACGGCCCTCGGTGCCGGGCTAATTTACTGAGCAGATAGGCGCTTCCCCGGCGCGTCGCTTCGCCGATGCCTTGCAACAGGCGGTTGAGCAAGCCTGTTAAGTGTTCTGACACTCTGTATCCCCAGCGCCGGTAGAACCAATCAAAATCCAGACTGATCGTTTCTTCGTGCGAAAGGCGGTTGTGGGCCAGGGCAAAGACCAACCCCGCGAACATCAGCAACTGCAATTGTGCTATCAGATGGGCCGCCGTGTAGGGCTGATAATTCAAGGCATAGGGCAACATGGAAAACAACAGCCCAGGAAGTATTCCCAGTCCCAGGCAAAATCCGGCCAGGATCAGCATGGCCACGACCATGGAGGCTGGGGCCGGTCCCGGCTGCGGCCCGGCCCCAGCCTTGAAAAACACCAACCAGGGATAGCGCAGACCGACATAGAGAAACGCCGCCGCAGAGGCGGCCATGAGCAACAACCAGGGAATCATTAGCCCGGCCTCGGCGGCGGCCTGCGTCACCAGGGATTTGGATACAAAACCGGAGGTCAGGGGAAAGGCCGAAATGGACAGCGCCCCCACCACGGCGCAGGCGGCCGTCACCGGCATGGAGCGGGCCAAGCCCCCCAGCTCCCGCCAGTCGCGCTGGCCGGTGCGATACAGCACCGCGCCCGCCGACATCAGCAGCAGAGCTTTGTAGAGGATATGGGCGAAGGCGTGGGCGGCGGCGCCGTTCAGGGCCAGCTCGGTGCCGATGCCGATGGCGGTAACCATAAACCCCACCTGGCTGATGATGCTATAGGCCAGCAACCGCCGGTAGTCCGTCTCCAATAGAGCGTAGAGTATTCCGTAGAACACCATCACCAGGCCCACGGCCACCAGCACCCCGGCCCCGGGAAAACCCACCCATAGGGCATAAACCGCCGTCTTGGTGGTAAAGGCCGACAGAAACACCATGCCGCTGGGGCTGGCCTCGGGATAGGCGTCCGCCAGCCAGGCGGACAGGGGGGGCGCCCCGGCGTTGATCAGAAACCCGGCCAGGATCAACCACTGGGCGGGATTGGACAGCGTCATGGGGCTAAAGGCCGTGGAGCCGCTGGCCGCCACCTGTCCGGCGATACCGGCCATCAGCAGCGCCCCACCCAATAAATGGACCAGGGCGTAGCGAAACCCCGCCGCCCTGGCCCGGGGGCTGTCCACCGACCAGATCACCAGGGTAGAGCCAACAGCCATCACCTCCCAGAAAATAAACAGGGTGAGGAGGTCCCCCGCCAGGGACACCATGATGGCGCTACCGGCGTAGACGTAAGCTGCGGCCAGCTCCAGGGTTCGGGCCTGATACAATCCGAACAGTCCGCCGGCGAAGGCGGCGATGGCGAAGGCGGTGGCGAACAGCCGACCGACGGCGCTGCCTTTGAGAGGCTCAAGGGTCCAGTCCAAAAACGGCAGGCTCAGGGCCACCCCGTCGGGCACCCGCCAGACCAGCAGCAGGACCAGCAGCGGCAGGCCCAGCACCAGTCCCCGGCGAGCCTTGTCCCCCACCAGGGGCAGCAACAGACCGCCCCCCAACAACACCAGCCCCGGAGGCACGGGCAGCAGCCATAAGGCCGCCAGGCCGGCCAGGGACGGGGGCAGCAGGCTAATCCCGGTCATAGTAATCCTCCCCGCGCCGCAGCCAAGGCCCCAACAGCCGCACCAGGCCCACCAGAACTACGCCCACCAGCAAAGCGTAACCGGCATGGAAACCAAACACCCCCTCCGGCCCGAAGTAGACGTGATGATGAACCACCCAATCCGCCATCAAGAGCAGCCCCAGCAACCCCAGATACAGCCGCCACGCCAGGGCGCGATGGGCCATCAACCGGTCCAGCCAGTGCTTCCCTTTCATGCCCCCTCCACCAGTTGCCGGGCCAGATCCAAAGTCAGCCCAGGAAAGCAAAACAACAGCACGGTCAGGGCCGCAGTGGCGGTGAGGGCCGCCACGATGGCCAGGGGTGCTTCGCCGTGGTCGTGGGAGTGGCTGTCCCGGCGCGGGGGCCTGAAAAAGGCCCTATACACGATCGGCAGAAAATAAGCGGCGTTGAACACGGTGCTGATGACGATGACCGCCACCGCCAGGGCATTGCCGGCCTGGAAAGCGCCCCCCAGCAGATACCATTTACTGATGAAGCCCGCCGCCGGCGGCAAGCCGATCATGGACAAGGCGCCCACCGTGAACGCCCCCATGGTCCAGGGCATACGCCGACCGATGCCATCCAGTTGGCTGATCTCGGTCTTATGGGCGGCGGTATAGATGGCGCCAGCGGCGAAGAACAGGGTGATCTTGCCGAAGGCATGGGCGATGATATGCAGGGCGGCCCCCATCACCGACAAGGGCGCCAGCAGGGCCGCCGCCAGCACCACATAGGAGAGCTGACTCACCGTGGAATAGGCCAGCCGACGCTTGAGATTGTCCGCCCGCAGCGCCACGATGGAGGCAGCGATGATCGTGAAACCGGCCACCCAGGGCAGCCAGCCGGCCATGGCTTGCCCCCGCAACCCGTCCACCCCGAACACATAGACAATGACCTTGACCACGCTGAACACCCCGGCCTTGACCACCGCCACGGCGTGGAGCAGGGCGCTTACCGGGGTGGGGGCCACCATGGCCGCCGGCAGCCAGCGGTGCATGGGCATCAGCGCCGCTTTGCCGATGCCGAACATATACAGGGCCAACAGCAGGCCCAATTCCAATCCCTCGATGTTGCCCGCCAAGATGCCCCCTGGGCGGAAGTCGATGGTGTCGGCCACCTGCCAGGTCCAGAGAATAGCCAGCAGAAAAAAACCGATTGACGTGGCCAACAGATAGCCCAGATAGACCCGCCCGGCGGCCATGGCCTCCGGCGTACCCTTGTGGGTCACCAGGGGATAGGTGGACAGGCTCAGCACCTCGTAAGCGATGAACAGCGTCAGCAGATTGCCGGCGAAAGCCACCCCCATGGCGCTGGCCAGGGCCACGGCGAAACACACATAGAAACGGGTCTGGTGGGCTTCGTCGTTGCCGCGCATATAACCGATGGAATACAAAGAATTGATGGGCCAGAGCAGCGAGGCCACCAGGGCGAATAGCATCCCCAAAGGCTCGGCCTCCAGGCGCAGGGGCAGGCCCGGCATCAGTTCCACCAGGCTCAGGGCCGGTCGCTCTCCGGCCAGCACCGCCGGGACCAAAGAGGCGACCACCACAAACAGCCACAGGGCCGCCGTCAAGGTGACCGCCTCCCGCAGATTGGGCCAACGCCCGGTCAGGGCGATCAGCAGCGCCCCCAGGGCGGGGACCCCCAGGGACCAGGCCAGGGCGCTCACGGCCAGGTCTCCAGCAGCAGTTCCGCAGCCTGCCGGGCCACCCCTACGGTCAGGCTGGCATCGATGCCGAAGTACACGGTGGCCACCACCAGCGCCCAGGTAGGCAGTAGCAAGCTCGGGGGCGCTTCGGTCACCGCGCCGTGATTCTCGGGCAAGGGCCGGAAATAGGCCACCTCCACCACCCGCCAGATATAGACCACCGCCAGCAGGGAACCCACCAGGACCAGCACCGCCACCGGCCACCAACCCCGCTCCAAAGCCCCTAGGATCAGATACCACTTGCTGATGAAACCCGCAGTCAGGGGCACGCCGATCAGGCTCAGCCCCCCGGCTACGAAAGCCGCCATGGTCCAGGGCATGGCCCGCCCTAGCCCGGCCATGCGTTGCAATTCCACCGTTCCCAACCGGTAGGCCACGCAGCCCAGGGCCAGGAACAGGGCGGTCTTGGTGAGGGCGTGATTGAATAGATGGACGATACCGGCGGTCAGCCCGGTCACCGAGGCCAGGCTGATGCCCAGGATCATGTAGCCGAGTTGGGCCACGCTGGAAAAGGCCAACAGCCGCTTGACATTGGTTTCGAAGATGGCCACGAAGGAGGTGGTCAAGATGCCCGCCAGGGCCAGAGGCAGCAGAATATAGTCCAGGCCGATCAGCTCGAAGGAAAACGTCGGCCCGAAAATGGAGAAGAAAAACCGCAGCAGCAGGTACACGGCCACCTTGGTGGCGGTGCCCGCCAGAAAAGCCGTCACTGCCGACGGCGCATAGGCATAAGCGTTGGGCAGCCACAGATGCAGGGGGAACAGGGCCAGCTTCAGGCTGATGCCCACGGTGAGAAAGGCAAACGCCGCCCGTACCGTGCGGGTGTCGGCCACCCCCGGCAGGCGCTGCTCCAGGTCCACCATGTTCAGGGTGCCGGTCATCATATACAGCATGCCGATCCCGATGAGGATAAAGGTGGCGCCGATGGTGCCCATGATCAGGTATTGATAGCTGGCGGTGAGCGAGCGCCGATCCCGGCCCAGGGCGATCAGGGCATAGGTGGACAGGGAGGAAATCTCTAGGAACACAAACACATTAAAGGCATCCCCGGTGATGGTGATGCCCAGTAGCCCTGCCAAACAGAGCAGAAAGGCAGTGTAGAACAAGGACTGCTGGGAGGCGGGAACCTCCTGCTCCACGCTGTCCCGGGCGAAGGGCAATACCAGGGCCCCGATCCCGGCCACGATCAGCAGCACGAAGGCGTTGATGGGGTCCACCCGGTATTCGATCCCCCAGGGGGGCGCCCAGCCACCCATATCGTAGGTGACCACCCCCTGCTCTAGCACCATTCCCAGCAGTTGGCAGGCCACCGCCAGGGTCGCCCAACTCACCACCATCGCCAGCCCCCAGGCGGCCCGACCACCCCGTAGCAGAAAACACAGGGGCGCCGCCAACAGGGGCAAAATAACTTGCAAGGCGGGAAGCTGAGCCTCGATCACGCCTCGTCGTCCCCGGCGTTCCAGCGGGAATCATAGATATCGGCTTCCTCGACGCTGCCGTAAGCTTCATGGATGCGCACCACCAGGGCCAGGCCCAGGGCCGTGGTGGCCACCCCCACCACAATGGCGGTGAGAATCAGGACATGGGGCAGGGGATTGGAATACACCTGGATGCCCTCGGCGGCGATGGGAGCGCTGCCCCCGGATACCTTGCCGATGCTGATAAACAGAATAAACACCGAGGTCTGGAAAATGTTCAGGCCCACCAGTTTCTTGACCAGATTGCCGCAAGAGATCACCACATACAAACCGGTCATCATCAGCACGATCACAATCCAGTAATTGTAAAGCCCCAGCATGGACACGGCCTTAGTCCCTCCTGCCAGCAAACGCGAAAAACACGATGATCATGACCGCCGCCACGGTGATGCCCACTCCCAGTTCGATGAGAATAATCCCCAGATGCTGGCCCGCCACCGGATCGGTGGCCAGCACCCCATAGTCCAGAAAAGCGCCGCCCCCGAGCATGCCCGCCACGCCCACGCCCCCAAAGAGCAGCACCCCCGAGGCGGCGCAAACCCGCAGGGCGGACTCGGGGGCCACCTGGCGGGCCTTGTCCAGGCCGAAGATCAGGGTATAGAGGACAAAGCCGGCGGCGAAGATCACCCCCGCCTGGAAGCCGCCCCCAGGGCCATAGTCACCGTGAAACTGGACATACAGGGCGAACAGCAAAATCTGCGGCAGCAACAGCTTGGCCACCACCCGCAAGACCAGATATTGCCTCATGGATCGCCACCGCCCCGACGACGGCCAATCAGGATCAGCACCCCCACGGCGGCGGTGAAAATCACCACGACCTCCCCAAGAGTGTCGAAACCCCGATAGCTGGCCAGTACCGAAGTCACCATATTGGGTATGCCGATCTCTCTGGGCGAATCCTGGATATAGCGGGGCGCCACATGCACCTGGGCTGGGTTATCGGGCTTGCCGATGGGCGGCATGTCGAAGGTGGCGTAGATCAGCGCCGCACCGATGGCCACCACCACCAGGAGGGGCAACCAGGGGCGATGGCCGGAGGGAGAGCGCTCCCGGGCGGTGGTCAGGGTCAGGGTGGCCAGCATCAGCACCGTGGACACCCCAGCCCCCACGGCGGCCTCCGTAAAGGCCACGTCCACCGCATCCAGCACTACAAACAAGGCCGCCGATACAAAGCTGTATATCCCCGACAGCATCACCACGGCGAGCAAACTATGCAACCGGATCAGCGCCAAGGCGATCACCGCCAACAGGCCCAACAATACAATGTCCACTAGGGCGGCGATGGCGGTTCGTCCTCCAGCAGGGGTTTGATGTTAGCGGATAGGGCCGCCTTGGCCAGGGCGTGGGAGGACACCGGGCCGGTAAACAGCAAAAACCCCAGAATCAGGATCAATTTGACGGTGGTTTGGCTGAACCCGCCCTGGACCATCAGCCCGGTTAGAATCAGCCCGGACCCCAGGGTGTCGGTGATGCCTGCGGCGTGGATGCGGGTATAGACATCCGGCATTCGCATCATGCCTAGACCGCCCACCGCCACGCACAAAGCCCCGGCCAGCAGCAGCAGCCCGCTGATGAGGTCCAGCAACAGACTCATGGCGGCCGTTTCTCCTCGCGGGCGCCGCCCAGACCGCCGTAGCGGACGAACTTGAGTACGGCGATGACGCCGATGAAATTGATCAGCGCGTAGGCCAGAGCGATGTCCAAGAAATCGGGACGCCCCCCCAGAAACCCCAGCACGGCAATCATCAGCACGGTCTTGGTGCCGAACAGGTTCATGGCCAGAATGCGGTCATAGACCGTAGGTCCGGCCAAGGCCCGGAACATGGCTAAGATCATGGTCACCAGCAACCCCAGGGCGGCGGCCAGGAACATCAGCGTCTCCGCTCCAGCCGGGCCACTCGGCGGTCCATCTTCCCCCGCTGCAGCGCCTGGGCGCCGACCCGGGTCAGGGCATGCACGTCCAGATGCTCCCGATTCACCTCCAGGGTCACGGTGCCCGGTGTCAGGGTGATGGAGTTGGCGAATATCACCCGGCCCAGATCGGTTCGCTGCCCCGGTCTCAAGCGTACTATGGTGGGACTGATGGGCAGGCGGGGATTGAGAATGCAGGCCATCACTGCCAGATTGGCCTTGATGATTTGCCACAGCAACCAGGGCAAATAGCTGAAAAGCCGGCGGCTCAGATGCAGGGGGGGCTGCCCTTCCCGGTCCACCACGTTCATGCGCCAGGCCACCAGCACCACCAACGCGCAGGACCCCAGTCCCAAACTCAGCAACAAGGCGTCAATGTGAAAAGACAGAAGCAGCCAGACGCCAAAACAAAATAGGCCCAGACTGATCGCGCGCGGCACTGTCGCCCCCCCGGTGGCATGTTCAGTTTATGATAGCCTGCCCCAAGGGGTGGTCAACCGTTCCCCGCCTCCCCCGTTGCATTCTTCGCACGACTTGCCCTGACCCCGGTGATACGGTTATTTTGTTTTTTTTCATCGAAATGCGGATAAGGAAAGGCCATGGCCTCGAACGACGCGCAAACCCAGACAAGCTTCACGCCGTACCAACTGGCGCCCAACGAAGACTATATGTGCGCCCCTCAACTCCAGCATTTCCGAGACATACTATTGGCCTGGAAGCGGGATCTCATGGAAGAAGTGAACCGCACCGTCAGCCATATGCAAGATGACTCGGGCAGCTATCCCGACCCCAACGACCGCGCCACCCAGGAAGAAGAATTCAGCCTAGAACTCCGCACCCGTGATCGGGAGCGCAAGCTGATCCGCAAAATCGACCAGGCGCTGGCCCGGATCGACAGCGAGGACTACGGCTACTGCGACAAATGCGGGGTGGAGATCGGCTTGCGCCGCTTGGAGGCTCGCCCTACCGCTACCCTGTGCTTTGACTGTAAAACCCTGGAAGAGGCCAAGGAAAAGCAACACCGCGGCTGAACCACGCCCCCCATGTCAACCCCCGCCTCCACACTCCGAACCGGTCGTTTCGCCCCCTCCCCCACCGGCTCGTTGCATTTCGGCTCTCTGATCGCCGCCCTAGGCAGTTTTCTCGAAGCCCGGCGCGTGGGCGGGCGGTGGCTGCTGCGCATCGAGGACCTGGACGCGCCTCGGGTCGTACCGGGAGCCGCAGACGCTATGCTGCGCGCTCTGGAGACCTTTGCCCTCTCCTGGGATGGACCGGTGATCTATCAAAGCCAGCGCCTGGACTATTACCAACAGGCCCTGGAACGGCTCCGCTCCTTGGGCTGGGTCTACGCCTGCACCTGCTCCCGACGGGACCTCGCCCAAAGTGCCGGCGGGCCGGTCTATCCCGGTTATTGCCGATCTGGACCTCGGCGCCCAGGCCGCCAGCAGGCGCTGAGGGTGCGTACCGAGCCGCTTCTCATCGAATGTCACGACCGTATCCAGGGGTTGTTCGCCCAAGCCCTGGAGTCCGATGTGGGGGATTTCGTGATTCGCCGGGCCGACAACCTGTACGCCTATCAGTTGGCGGTGGTGGTGGATGACGCTTGGCAAGGCGTGACGGATGTGGTGAGGGGCAGCGACCTGTTGGACTCGTCCCCCCGGCAGATTTGGTTGCAGCGGCTGCTGAATCTGCCCACCCCCCGATATGCCCATCTGCCGGTGGCGGTGGACGCCCAGGGACATAAACTCAGCAAGCAGACCCATGCCGCAGCCGTGAATCAGCGCCGTCCTGGGGCGGCACTGGTAGCGGCGCTGCGCTTTCTCGGCCAAGCCCCCGAACCCGCGCTGGCCCGGGCGAGAGCCAAAGACGTAGTGGCATGGGCGCGGGCGCACTGGGACCCGGCTCGCATCCCCCAACGACGGACCCAAGCCTGGGCGGCCGATATACCCTGCCCCGCGTCCGTCACCGACTCGACCATCCCGTAGCCTACAACCGGCCTACACCAAGTAACTCTATAAATTTTATTATATTAGCGCCTATTTACCTTAACATTTTGCGGGAAATTTTGGGCTAAGCATTGACTTTGTTTGACACCCCATCAAAAATGAAAAGGATTTTAAAATCTCAGCGACAATAGCGACAGGATCGCCGTTTCCCGAGTCGCGGCGGACCCTTCGCTGTGCGTAACCAACAACGGGGTAGCGATATGTCAGGGTGCAACCCACAGCCTATACCAGCCCACAAGCATCGGACCCCACGCCGCGCTCCGGCGGCCGCAATATCGTGTCCTGGACAGCCTCGCCTGCCGTGATGGGCCAACCCGACCGGCCATTTTCGGGCTGCCGCAGTACCTACCTAGAGTCATGCTGTTTTCGCCGTAGCTCTATTTTTCACCTTGACAGTGGATTGCCCCACCGCTCCACCGGAGCCGTGTCATAACATCCATAGATTGTCTTGGTATCTTCGGGTCTGCTCCTGGCGACAGGGGTCATAATATCTCTCAAAGGAGAAATCAATAATGTCCGACGAGAAAGTCTATCCCGTTCCCACCGACTTCGCGAAACGGGCCTGGATCGACGAAGAACACTACCAGCAACTGTATCAACGTTCCGTGTCCGACCCTGACGGTTTCTGGGGGGAACAGGCCGAGCAGTTCCTGACCTGGTCCAAGAAGTGGGACAAGGTCAGCGACTGGGATTTATCCAAGGGCCATATCCGTTGGTTCGAAGGCGGCAAGCTCAACGTCAGCTATAACTGCCTGGACCGGCATCTGGACGAGCGCGGCGATCAGGTGGCCATCATCTGGGAAGGGGACAGCCCCGATGCTGACCGCCAGATCACCTACCGGGAACTGCACCGGGAAGTCTGCAAGTTCGCCAATGTACTCAAGGGCCTGGGCGTCAAGAAGGGCGACAGGGTGTGCCTGTACCTGCCGATGATTCCCGAGGTGGCCGTGGCCATGCTGGCCTGCACCCGCGTCGGCGCCATCCACTCCATCGTGTTCGGTGGCTTCTCCCCCGACGCCCTGCGCGACCGCCTCAACGACGCCGAGTGCTCGGTGCTGATCACCTCCGACCAGAGCATGCGCGGCGGTCGGGCCGTTCCCCTCAAGGGCAACGCCGACAAAGCCTGCGCCCAGGCGCCCAGCGTCAAGCATATGCTGGTGGTCAAGCGCGGCGGTAAGCCCGTGGAATGGACCGAGGGCCGCGACCTTTGGTGGCACGAGATCATGGACAGCGCCTCTACGGATTGCCCCGCCGAGGAGATGGACGCCGAGGACCCTTTGTTCATCCTCTACACCTCCGGCTCCACCGGCAAGCCCAAGGGCGTACTCCACACCACCGGCGGCTACCTGCTGTACGCCGCCATGACCCACAAATACGTCTTCGACTACCAGGACGGGGACATCTACTGGTGTACCGCCGACGTGGGTTGGGTTACCGGCCACAGCTATATCGTCTACGGCCCCCTGGCCAACGGCGCCACCACCCTGATGTTCGAGGGGGTGCCCAACTACCCCAACATTAGCCGCTTCTGGGACGTAGTGGACAAGTGGAAGGTCAATATCTTCTACACCGCCCCCACCGCCATCCGCATGTTGATGCGCGAGGGGGAGGAACCGGTCAAGAAAGCCAGCCGCCAGTCCCTGCGCCTTCTTGGCTCGGTGGGCGAGCCCATCAACCCCGAGGTCTGGGAGTGGTATCACCGGGTCGTGGGCGACGACCGCTGCCCCATCGTGGATACCTGGTGGCAAACAGAAACCGGCGGCATCCTTATTACCCCCCTGCCCGGGGCCACCGCCCTCAAGCCCGGCTCCGCCACCCGGCCATTTTTCGGCGTGGCGCCGGTCTTGCTGGATGCCGAGGGCAAGGAACTGGAGGGCGCCACCGAGGGCGGCCTGGCCATGTCCCGCCCCTGGCCCGGCATCATGCGCACCCTGTACGGCGATCACGATCGGTTTATCGAAGCCTATTTCGCCATGTACAAGGGCTATTACTTCACCGGTGACGGCGCCCGGCGCGATGCCGATGGCTATTACTGGATCACCGGCCGGGTGGATGATGTCATCAACGTATCCGGGCACCGCATGGGCACGGCCGAGGTGGAGTCCGCCCTGGTGCTGCACCCCCAAGTCGCCGAAGCGGCGGTGGTGGGTTATCC
>CAZQXD010000061.1:14450-26194 GCA_964597315.1 uncultured Candidatus Competibacteraceae bacterium | reverse complement strand
GGATTCATATCCCCGTGGTCTATCTCTACTGCATCGGCAACCCCCGCACCGACTGGCTGTATCAGACCGAGCCGGATGCCGGGCTGAACGGTAGGTCCCTGCGCTATCCACGAGGCAAGACCCTGGGCGGCTGCTCGTCCATCAACGGCATGATCTACATGCGCGGGCAAAAACGGGATTATGATCAGTGGGCCGAACTGACCGGTGATCCAGAATGGAATTGGGACCGCGCGCTTGCCGATTTCAAGGCCCATGAGAATCACTATCGGCTCGATAACGGCGCCGACCCGGTCAACGGCGCCGATGTCCGTTTCTCGGAACTGCACGGCCACGGCGGCGAGTGGCGAATCGAGAAGCAGCGCCTGCGCTGGGAAATCCTCGAGGCTTTCGCCGAGGCGGCGGGGCAGGCGGGGTTTCCGCGCACCGAGGATTTCAACTCGGGTGACAATGCCGGCGTTGGCTATTTCGAAGTGAACCAGAAATCCGGTTGGCGCTGGAACGCGTCCAAGGCGTTTCTGCGCCCGGTGAAGGGCCGTGACAACCTGACCATCTGGACCGAGGCACAGGTGGAACGGCTGGTCTTTGATACCGACGCCGACGGTCAGCCACGCTGTACCGGTGTGGTGGTCCAGCGCGGCGGGGACGGGGTCACGGTGCGGGCATCGCGGGAGATTATTCTGTCGGCTGGCGCCATCGGCTCGCCGCAGATCCTGCAACTGTCCGGGATCGGCCCTGGGGACCACCTCAAGGCCCATGGTATCGAGGTGGTGCTGGATGCCCCAGGCGTGGGTGGAAATCTGCAAGATCATTTGCAGATTCGGGCGGTGTTCAAGGTGCAGGGCGTCAAGACGCTCAACATGCTGGCCAACAGCCTGATCGGCAAGGCCATGATCGGATTGGAATACCTGTTCAAGCGCTCCGGCCCCATGAGCATGTCCCCAAGCCAACTCGGGGCCTTCACCCGCTCAAACCCGTCCCAGCCTCATGCCAACCTGGAATACCATGTCCAGCCCCTGAGCCTGGACGCCTTTGGGGAGGCATTGCATCCTTTTCCCGCCTTTACGGCCAGCGTCTGCAACCTCAACCCCAGCAGCCGGGGCGCCGTGCGCATCAAGTCGAACCGCTTCGATGATGCTCCGGCCATCGCCCCCAACTATTTGGGCACGGATCAGGACCGGCTGATCGCCGCCGAGAGCCTGCGCCAAGTGCGCCAAATCGTCGCCCAGCCAGCCCTGGCCAAGTATCAGCCCCAAGAATGGAAGCCCGGCGTCCAGTTCCAGACTGATGAGGAACTGGCCAAGCTCGCTGGGGACATCGCCAACACGATTTTCCATCCCGTGGGCACCGCCAAGATGGGGCGTGAAGACGATCCCATGGCGGTAGTCGACAGCCGTCTGCGCGTCCGGGGTATCCACGGGCTGCGTGTAGTGGACGCCAGCATCATGCCGACGATCACCAGCGGCAACACCAACTCCCCGACCCTGATGATCGCCGAAAAAGCGGCACGCTGGATACGGGAATCCACCTGAACTCACCTACGGGTCGCGCATTTCGTCGTTGATAAGACGGACTAGGCGAACCGTCGCCAGGGCGGCGCGTCGAGGCGCCACCCTGGCCAATATATTCTCAACCACTGAACAGGATATGCGCTATGGCCATTGATCTGAGCACCCCACTACCGCTGACCGAGGAAGAAGATACCTACCTGCCGGTCAGCGAGTGGACATCCGATGTTTCACTGGGCGTCTATCCGCTGCCCAAGGAATGGGCCGACCGGATCGCCGCGCGTATGAAAGAGGTCTTTATGACCCGCACCGCCAAGGAGTGGGAGCGCATTTTTGGCCGTGGCAAGTTTCCCGGCGCGCCGCATCGCTGGCTTCAGGAGTGGATCAACGACGACCATGCGGAAACCACGGGCCTGATGATCGAGGTCGAGGACCCCGAGTACGGCGCCATGATCCAGCCCGGCCCGATGGTTTGGCTGGAGGAAAGCGGCGAACAGATGCTCAGCCCGAAGCCACGTCGTTGGGTGACGTTTGAAGAGGCGCTTGCGGCGCTGTCCTCGATCGAGACCAAGCTGCCCCGGGTTCGTCAGAAAAATGCCCGGGACGGCTGGCTGGACGGGGTGCGTATCCTGGATCTATGCAATGTGATCGCGGGTCCCCATTCGGTGGCCTATCTGGCCCGTTTCGGCGCCCAGGTCATTAAGCTCGATCCGGCAAAGCCCATGTACGATTGCTGGAATACGGTGATTTTCGGCATGTCCCATATGCGTGGCAAACGTTCCCTGCTCAGCGATATTACCTGCCCCCAAGGGCGTGTCCTGTTCGAGAAACTGGTGAAATCGGTGGATGTCATCGTCTGGAACGCACCTGACCGGCAGGTGCGGGCCATGGGGCTAGATATCGAGGGGCTTCAGAAACTTAACCCCGACGCCATCTTCTGCAAACTGGATTGTTTCAGCGGTCCGCGCCCGGGGCCACGCACCGGCTATCTGGGCTACGACGATCTGGTGCAGGCCACGACGGGAATCATGACTCGTTTTGGGGGTTCCATGGAGACGCCGGAAGAACACGCTCATGTGGGCACCATTGACGTCATGTGCGGCTTTGGCGGCTCCCTCGGCATTGCGGTCGCCCTTTATCAGAAGCTCAAGACCGGGCGTACGGGGCGACCGCGCACCTCGCTGTCGGCCCTGAGCGGCCTGGCGCAGATGCCGTTTTGTTATGACCCGGCTCAACCCAGCCGCCGCAGCGCCAGTCGGGGCGCCCGGACGGTGATGATCGCCACCCCAGCCAGCACCAGCACCCCCCCCGCCACCAGCTTCCAGCCCAGGGTGTCACCCCACAGGGTGACCCCGAACACCACCGCCAGCACCGGGGTCAGCAGCATGATGGGCGCGGTCAGGCTCACCGGATAGCGGCGCAGTAGATAATAGACGATGCCGTGTCCCACCAGGGAACCGCCCACGGCGGTGTAAGCGGGGGCAGCATAGTCCAGCCAGTCGGCGCTGGTCAGCATGGCCCACTGGCCGTCCTCTAGGAGCAGGGACAACAGCAGCAGGCAGGGGGTGGCCACCGCCGCCAGCCAGGCTTGGAGCTGGAACACCCCCACCCCTTGCAGGCGGCGCATCAGAATCGCACCGGTGGCCATGGCCAGGGCGGCGCCGGTGATATACAGCACCGCCAGGGGATGATTGAACACCACCGGGTCAAAGCCGATGACCAGCACCCCGGCGAAGGCCACCAGGGTGCCAGTGATTCGCCGCCAACCCATGGACTCCCCTAGAAACGCCACCGCCATCAGAGCCGAGAAGGGCACGTACAACTGGGTGAGAATGGCGATGGAGGACACATCCCCCCCGGCGTTCAGGCCGGCGAACATCAGCCAGAAGTGCAGCACCCCCAGCACCAGCCCCAGCCTGAGCAGGTTGAACATCTGCCCTGGCACCGGACGCAGAAAGGGCAGCAACAGGGCCAGCAGCATGGCAAAGCGCAGAGCGGTGAACATCAGCGGACTGAAGTGGGTCATGCCCGCCTTGCCGGCGATAAAGTTGAAGGCCCAGGCGGTATTGGCGATCAGGGCCAGCAGAAGGTCGATAGGAGTCATGGCCTGCCTTGGTACAGTCGGCGTCGCCTGGAACGGTGGGCCAGTCTAAGCTGTTTGGAGCCGGTCATGATAGCGGTTCGGGGGAAAAAATTTGTTTAAATTGCTGGGAACCCTGGTGTTGCTGGCCATGGCGGGTTATTTGGCCGTGGCCCTGTTGCTGTTTTTCACCCAGTCCCGACTGATCCATCTGCCGGGGGTGCCGGGCCGGGCGCTCACCGCCACCCCGGCGGCCCTGGACCTGGACTTCGACGAGGTGGAACTGACCACCGACGACGGCCTGAAGTTGCACGGCTGGTGGCTGCCGGTGGCGGATGCCCGGGGCACGCTGCTGTTTTGTCACGGCAACGCCGGCAATATCTCCCACCGTCTGGAGTCCCTGGCCATTTTTCACAACCTAGGCCTGAATGTGCTGATCTTCGACTACCGGGGCTATGGCCGCAGTCAGGGCAGTCCTGGCGAGGACGGCCTGTATCGGGATGCCCAGGCGGCCTGGGACTATCTGCTGGCGGTCCGGGGTCTGGAGCCGGGGCGGATCGTGATATTCGGCCGCTCCCTGGGGGCGGCGGTGGCGGCTCATCTGGCCTCCCGACAAAAGCCGGGGGCGCTGATCCTGGAATCGGCTTTCACCTCGGCGCCGGATATGGCCGCCGACCTGTATCCCTGGCTACCGGCCCGGTGGCTGACCCGGCTGCGCTATGCCACCCTGGCGTATCTGGGGTCGGTGGCGGCGCCGGTGCTGGTGATCCACAGCCCCCATGACGAGATCGTGCCCTTCAAGCACGGCCAGCGGCTGTACCAGGCCGCCCGGGAACCGAAGGGGTTTGTGGAACTGCGGGGGGACCACAACAACGGATTTCTGGTCAGCGGCCCGGCCTACCGGGAGAAACTGGCGGCCTTTCTGGACCGTCACTTGCGCTAAGCTCAGGGTCTGATCCACCACTTGAGGAGGAGGGCGCGCCATGGGCTGCTGTCATTATTACGACTTTACCGAGCATGGGGACCGGGCCTTCGCCGTGGACCTATCGGCCATTGTCTACGGCCCTGGGGTGCTGGCCGAGGCCGGGGACCAGGCCCGGGCCTTGGGCCTAAAACGGGTGGCCCTGTTCACCGACCCGGTGCTGAACAACTTGCCCCATCCCCGCCGGGTGCTGGAGTCCCTGGGCCGGGCCGGGGTGGAGGTGGCGGTCTACGATCAGGTGCGGGTGGAACCCACCGATCAGTCCTTTCAGGAGGCCGCCTGCTTCGCCGCCGAGGGCCGGTTCGATGGCTATGTGTCAGTGGGGGGCGGTTCGGTGATCGACACCTGCAAGGCCGCCAATCTCTACGCCACCTATCCGGCTGATTTTCTAGCCTATGTGAACCCCCCGGTGGGGGAGGGCCGACCGGTGCCGGGCGCCCTGAAACCCCATATCGCTTGTCCCACCACCAGCGGCACCGGCAGCGAATGCACCGGCATCACGGTATTCGACCTGCTGGCCAGCAAAACCAAGACCGGCATCGCCCACCGTCGGCTACGCCCCACCCTGGCCCTGGTGGACCCGGATGTGACCCTGACCCTGCCCGCCAATGTGGTGGCGGCCAGCGGTTTCGATGTACTCAGTCACGCTTTAGAGTCCTATACGGCCCTTCCCTATACCTACCGGGCCAGGCCGGACGACGCCGCCCAGCGGCCCATGAGCCAGGGCGCCAACCCCTGGAGTGATGTGGGCTGCGAACAGGCCCTGGGCCTGACCGGCCGCTATCTGGAGCGGGCGG
Organism: uncultured Candidatus Competibacteraceae bacterium; assembly: GCA_964597315.1. Classification (GTDB taxonomy): domain Bacteria; phylum Pseudomonadota; class Gammaproteobacteria; order Competibacterales; family Competibacteraceae; genus CAZQXD01. Next base: position 20,830 of record CAZQXD010000061.1, on the reverse strand, counting down.
TGCGGGACGCCGCCGACACCGAGGCTCGTCACCAGATGATGTACGCTGCCACCCTGGCGGGCATCGCTTTCGGCAACGCTGGGGTCCATGTCCCCCATGGCATGTCCTATTCCGTGGCCGGGCTGGTCAAAGACTTCCGCCCCACAGGCTATCCTGACCAGGAACCCATCATCCCCCACGGCATGTCGGTGATTGTCAACGCCCCGGCGGTGTTTCGGTTCACGGCCGAAGCCTGCCCGGAGCGCCACCTGCGCGGCGCCGAACTGCTGGGGGCGGAGGTGCGTGGCGCCGTTCCCGAGGACGCCGGGGAGGTGGTGGCCAAGCGGCTGATCGAGCTGATGCGGGCCGCAGCCATCCCCAACGGCCTGGTGGGGGTGGGCTACGGGGAAACCGACGTGGACGGGCTGACCGAAGGGGCCTATCTGCAACAGCGGCTGCTCAAGAATGCCCCCCGGACGGTGGGCCGGGACGAACTGCGCGCCCTGTATCGGGGCGCCATGGCCTACTGGTAGCCGATGACCGATCAGACCCGGGCCTATTTATACGCTGCCGCCACGGTGCTGTTTTGGTCCACCGTGGCCTCGGCCTTCAAGCTATCCCTGGCCCACCTCTCCCCCCTGGAACTGTTGTTCTGGGCCTCTCTGGTCTCCCTGCTGGCCTTGCTGGCCCTGTTGCTGGCTAGCGGTCGGCTGCGGGAGTTGCGGGACTGGACCCCGGGGGACTATGCCCGCTCGGCGGGGCTGGGGCTGCTGAACCCGTTTCTGTATTACCTGCTGTTGTTCGAAGCCTACGACCGGCTGCCGGCCCAAGAGGCCCAGCCCCTGAACTTCACTTGGCCTATCGTGCTGGTGCTGCTCTCGGTGGTGTTCTTGGGTCAGCGGATACGACCGGTGGCTCTGGCGGCCATGGGCCTGAGCTTCGCTGGGGTACTGGTGATCTCCACCCGGGGAGACCTGCTGGGCTTGACGGTCACCGACGGTCTGGGCGTGGGTCTGGCCTTGGCCAGCACCGTGATCTGGGCCAGCTATTGGCTGTTCGGGATGCGGGACCGGCGCGACCCGGTGCTGCGGCTGTGCCTGAACTTTGTGTTCGGGCTGCTGCTGGTGGGGGGGTATTTCCTACTCTCCGGGCAGGCTCGGCTGCCCCCGATGGAGGGCCTGGCGGGGGCGGCCTATGTGGGGTTGTTCGAGATGGGGGTGACTTTCGTGCTGTGGCTCAAGGCCCTGAAGCTGTCCCGCACCACGGCGGAGGTGAGCAATCTGATTTATCTGGCGCCGTTTCTGTCCTTGTTGGTTATTCATTGGGTGGTGGGGGAGCCTATTTACGCCAGCACCCCGGTAGGGCTGGGGCTGATCGTGGGGGGTATCCTGTTGCAGCAATACGGCCAGCGCCGGGGCCTGCCCTGACGTGGTTTAGCCGCGGCCATGGCTTGCAAGCCGCCCTTGCCGTGCTATACCCCTTTAATGGGCGGTGTCGTCTGCGCATGTTTAATTTTTTCGAATGTCAGGACCAATAGTCCAGCAGAGGGCGCGACGCCGGACCCGAACCGCTCGGGAAACAGGGGATGGCACATGCTAATTTCCAGATCTGAACATCGCGTCCCTGGCCAAATTGGTCGGGTGCTACTCTGCCTGCTGTTGATGGTCGCCGTCGGTCCCGTGGTGGCGGCGGACCTAGTGATCGGCACCGCCAGTCGCGCCGGGGTCTATTATCAAGTGGGCCGGACCATCTGCACCCTGCTGGACAGCCCCTGCGAAGCCCGGGTCACCGACGGCTCCACCGCCAACCTCAAAGCCCTGGCGGAGGGCGCCCTGCCCATGGCCCTGGCCCAGTCCGATCTCCAGTACCATGCCGTTAATGGCAGCGGACCCTTCACCGAGGCCGGGCCGAATGCCGGTCTGCGGGCCTTGTTCTCGGTACACGGGGAACCCTTCACCCTGGTGGTGCGGCGGGACTCGGGCATAAAGTCCTTGGATGACCTCCAGGGTCGGCGGGTGAATATCGGCAATCCCGGCTCCGGCCAACGGGCCACCATGGACGTAGTGATGGCCGCCAAAGGCTGGACCAAGGCCGATTTCGCCCTAGCCAACGAACTGCCTGCCGACCAGCAATCCCTGGCCCTGTGCCACGACCGGGTGGAGGCCATGGTCTATACCGTGGGCCATCCCAACGACTCGGTGGCCCAGGCGGTGCGTTTGTGCCAGGCCCGGCTGGCGGAAGTCTCGGGACCGTATATCCAGCAACTGGTACGGCAAAATCCCTATTACGCCGAAACCCTCATCCCCGGTGGGCTGTACGGGCAGGACTCACCGCCGGTAAAGACCTTCGGGGTCAAGGCCACGGTGGTGGCCTCCGACCAGACCGATCCTGATCTGGTCTATAGGGTGGTGAAGGCTGTATTTGATCGCTTCGAGGAGTTTCAGGCTCGTCACCCGGCCTGGGGGGCGCTGACCCCGGAAATCATGATTCGCGATGGTTTATCGGCGCCTTTGCACGAGGGAGCGTTGCGCTATTACCGGGAGCGGGGCTGGCTGTAAACCGGGACAGGCGCCCGTCACAGGGCCAGGACATAGGCCACGCCGATCAGGCCCAGCACTAGCAGCAGGTAGCCGCTGAGGATCGCCCGCCACGGCCAGGCCACCCGGGCCAGGCCCATGAAGCGGTGGATGACCAGTTCGCCTTTGAGCAGGGTGCCCAGCAGTACCGCTGCGGCGATGCCAACGCCCCCCAGGCCCGCCTCGGCCACCCCGAAACCGGCGCCAGTCAGGGCCATCAGCAGAATCCAGGCCGTGGTGTTGGAACTCAGTAACGCTTTCAAGTCGTGTCTCCCTTAGCGTAGCACATAGACTAGGGCGAACAGGATGATCCACACCAGGTCCACCATATGCCAGTAGCTGGCGCCGGTCTCCACACCGGTATGCTCCCCGGCCGAGTAGCCGCCACGCCAGGCTTTGAACAGCACCGCCCCCAGCACGATCAGCCCCATCAGCACATGCATGAAGTGAAAGCCAGTGAGGGACAGGTAAAACATATAATAGGTATTGGTACTCAGGGTGATGCCCTGGGCGAAGACCTGGGCGAAACCGGCCAGCTTCAGGGCCACGAAGCCCAGCCCCAGCCCGATGGCCAGCCCCAGCCAGCGCCGACACGGGGCGGTCGCGCCCCGCTTGATGGCGGCCACCGCCTGGGCCACGGCATAGCTGCTGGTGATCAGCAGCAGGGTGTTGATGGCCCCGGCGGTCTGGTCGATGGTCTGCTGTCCGGCGGTGAACAGGGCCGGGTCGGCGGCCCGGGCGAAGGCATAGGCCAGAAAGAACACCCCGAACACCAGCAGTTCGGCGAAGATGAAAAACCACATGGCCAGATCACCGGGCATGGGTTCCGGGAGGGTTTTTTCCGTAGGGGAGGGCATCGCCTGAATCCTGTTCCGAGCTGGGCCATGAACTGTCGGTTGATGCTCAAGGCCGGTGGGCGGGTCAAATCGGCCAGGCTCGGAGGTGTTCGACACCGGGCCGATGGTGGCGGACGTGTCATGGGTCATGGAGCGACGACCCCACTCTCGGCCAAGGCCAGGTTGGCGTGATACTCCCTGGAGCGCGGGACAAGCGCGGTGGTACGTTTCAAGACCGATCCCTCCTGGGGTGCGGACGTTGGTTGAGACAGTTGCATCTTTAAGATGTATAATTAATACATGTTTATGGTAGTGGCTTCATGCCATAAAAGCAATATATAGAATACATCTTTTGGAGATGTGCCATGCGACTGACCACGTTCACTGACTACAGCCTGAGAGTGCTGATGTACGCGGGTCTGCACCGGGACCGACTGGTGACCATCGCCGAGATGGCCCAGGATTATGGGATATCAGCCAATCACTTGATGAAAGTGGTGCACTTTCTGGCCCAGCAGGGCTATCTGGAAACAACCCGGGGCAAAGGCGGCGGTATTCGCCTGGCCAACGATCCGGCGGCCATTAATCTTGGCGATCTGGTGCTCCATACCGAAAGCAATAACGTGTTGGTGGAGTGCTTTTCCCCGGCCACCTCCCGCTGCCGGCTGCTACCTGCCTGTCTGCTCCAGGGCGTGTTGCATGAGGCCCAGGAAGCCTTTTATAAGGTTCTCGGTGGCTATACCCTGGCGGATCTGCTGGTCCAGCCCCGGGGTCTGGCGAAGGCGCTGACCGTCCCCACGAGGTGACCTCGCGGCCCGAGGGCCGGGTCCGTCACGACCGTTCCAGAAAGGGCAGTCGGGTCGTGTCCTTGACCTCCTCCATCACCACATAGGTATGAGTCTGGGATACCCCCTGGATGGCGGTGAGCTTTTCCGTGAGCAGGGTCCGATATTCCAGCATGTCCGCCACCCGCAGCTTGAGCAGGTAATCGAAGCCTCCCGCCACCATATAACACTCCATGACCTCTGGAATCGCCAGGATGGACTCCCGAAACCGCTCGAACACCTCGGGCCGGGTCCGGTCCAGGGTCAGTTCCACCACCATCACCAGCCCCGCCCCCAGTCTGCGCGGGTCCAGCCGGGCCTGATAGCCCAGGATATAGCCCTCCCGTTCCAGGCGCTTGACCCGTTCCAGGCAGGGGGTGGGGCTGAGGTGTACGGTACGGGCCAGGTCCACGTTGGAGATGCGCCCGCTCCGTTGCAGGGTGCGCAGGCTCAGCCGATCGATGCGGTCCAGGGGACGAGCGTTCATCTGTTTAGAATTTTCCACTGCTAAATTCACTTTTCTCAACTGGCCGGGATCATCGTCGGCGCGGTCACCGTGGTGGTCTGGAAGCAACTCTCGGGGGGGCTGTTCAACATGTTCGATATGCATGAAATCCTGCCCGGGTTCATCTTCTGCGCCCTGACCGTGATCGGCGTCAACCTGCTAGGCCGGGAGCCGGGCCGGGAGGTCCAGGCGGAGTTCTACGAAGTGGAGCAGGCGGTACGCTAAGGGGCAGTGGTCCAGGCTGTTTCCATGTGAGGCCGGCTCGTCCGAAGGGGGAGCCGGCCTTTTTTGTTGTACTCCATATGTGCCCAAACCTTCTCAGACATGCGGACGGCGGGCTGCTGATGCCTGTCCGGCGGCGAGGATGGATGACGGGTCGGTCGGATACTTGTTCGGATAAAGCTTGATTTCACTGAGTTGAAAGGCAATATTTACGATATTTCCACAAAAACGGATTTCCATAGCTCAAGACATGTTGCATTACTTCCGTTTCAGGAACTTTCTGTCGTTCATGGGCGAGGCGGAAATATCTTTCCGGCTCAACCGCCATGCCCCCAATGACCGGCGTTCCTTCGTCAGTCCGACAGGTCAGCAGTTGAGCAAGCTGTTGGCGGTAGTAGGTCCCAATGCCTCCGGCAAGACCAATCTCATCAAGCCGCTGTCCTTTCTGACGTGGTTCGTGCGCGATTCTTTCCGTGTTTCATCCAAATCCGAATTATTGGTTGAGCCTCATTTTTTTGCCCCCCAGGGGGGCAGCGAGTTTGAGGCCGAGTTCGAAATGGAGGGTGAACTCTATCGCTATACTTTGAACTTGACCGCCGAGCGGGTGCTATCCGAGGCGTTATATGTCAAGACCAGTCGCTATTTCAGCTATCTGTTCCGCCGTGATTGGCAGTCGGAACAAGTGGGCTATCAGATAAAACAGAAGCGCTTCGGACTGAGCCACGCCGCGTTGCGGCGGGTACGCGACAATGCGTCACTCATCAGTACCGCCGCGCAGTTCCAGGTGGAGCTAGCCACGCGACTCGTTGATTATCTACAGGGTGTGTATACCAATATCGACTATTGGGGCCGACAGCCTTATCACTACGAAGATCTTTTTAGAGCCAGCGACTTTTATTTGGATCACGAGACAGAGCGGGAGCGCATGATCGACTTGCTGCGTCGTTGGGACCTGGGTCTGACCGATCTTGTCATTGAGCGTCACAAACCCCCCGACGAGCCACCGGAAAACCGGGAAATTGCTATTCCCTTTGGTCTCCATCGCGGCCCGGGCAGGACGGTCAAGCGTTCCTTGCTTCAGGAATCCAACGGCACCCAGTCGGCTTACGTATTACTCAGTCGTATTCTGCCGGCGCTGCGGACGGGGGGATTGGTCATTATTGACGAACTGGAATCCGATCTTCACACCCACTTGGTGGCCGAGGTGCTAGAGCTGTTTCTGGACGAGCGGACCAATCCGCACAATGCGCAGATGCTGTTCACCAGCCATACCCTGGAAATACTCAACCTGCTGCACAAGTCTCAGGTGATGCTGGTGCGAAAGACCGGTGAAAGTTGCAGCGAAGCCTGGCGTCTGGACGAAATGCAGGGGGTGCGCAACGATGAGAATCTGTATAGCAAATATTTGGCGGGCGCCTATGGGGCGGTACCGGATATC
>CAZQXD010000061.1:3449-14440 GCA_964597315.1 uncultured Candidatus Competibacteraceae bacterium | reverse complement strand
ATGTGGCGCCTGGCCGCCTCGGCTTTCGGCATGCCGTCGGCCACATCGGCTTCGCACCAACCGCACCGTGTTGATCGTGGGCGAGGGATATTGCGATGTAGCCTTTGTCAAGTATCTGAAAGGGCTTTACCTTGACCGGAATTGCGGCGTGTCCGTTAAGGTTATCAACGCCCATGGGAAAGGTCCTGAAAACGTGCTGCAAACCGTCCTCGGTCGTAGCCGTAATGCCGCCTTCGACACCCGAGCCGCGCTGCTGGACACGGACTTGATCTGGACCCCGGAGCTACATCGACGGGCCAGACGGGAACGCACCGAATTGATCGGTCCCCGCCCCTGCCTGGAAGGATTATTGCTAGACATACTGGCCCACTCCGTGCCGTCGGCCTCGAACGACTGCAAGCATCGGCTGAGAAAGCTTTTCCACGGAGATCCAACGTTACCCGAAAGCTACGCGTGGCTTTTTCCACGGCAACTGCTGGAGGACAGGCGACCCGCCATCGAAACGCTGGATAAATTGCTGCGACTATTTCGCGGGCGCGGGGATGGATAGAACGTTATCCGGTCGCCGTTCCGGGCCATGTCGCATCCGCACCCATACCACGTCTCTTATATGTAAGTGATCCGGCGGTGACTTTGACTTAATAGTGGTTGCGGTTCAGGGGCGGGAAGGTACTAAGCTTTTCGGTATCCCCTGTCGTTTAGTCAAGAGGCGACCCCTATGGCCATCAGCGTATTCGACCTGTTCAAGATTGGCATCGGCCCGTCTAGCTCCCACACCGTGGGGCCGATGCGCGCCGCCCTGCGCTTTGCCGAAGGGCTACGGGATGGCGGCCTGCTGGAACAGACCCGCGCCGTCAAGACCGAGCTGTACGGCTCTCTGGGGGCCACCGGCAAGGGCCATGGTTCCGACAAGGCCGTGCTGCTGGGGCTGGAAGGTGAAGCTCCAGAAGCCATCGACCCAAGCAGCACGGACGAGCGCCTGGCCCGGATTCGCCAGTCCGGGCGGCTGCGGCTGCTAGGCGGACACGAGATTGCCTTTAGGGAAAAAGAACATCTGCTCATGCACAAGCGCAAGAGCTTACCCTATCATCCCAACGGTATGATTTTCACCGCCTTCGACGGCGAAGGGCGGGAACTGCGCCACAAGACCTATTACTCCGTGGGCGGCGGCTTCGTAGTCAACGAGGCCGCCGCCGGGGCCGACCGTATCAAGCTGGACGACACCCCCCAGCCCTATCCGTTCAAGTCCGCCAAAACATTGCTGGCCCTGTGCGCCGAGCAGCGGCTGCCTATCAGCCAGCTCATGCTGGAGAACGAGAAGGTTTGGCGCACGGAAGCGGAGATCCGCGAGGGCTTGCTGAAAATCTGGGGGGTGATGCAGGAATGCGTGGCCGCCGGCTGCAAGCACGAGGGCATCATGCCCGGCGGGCTAAAAGTCAAGCGCCGGGCCGCAGAGTTGTACCGCAAGCTGTCCTCCACCCCGGAGGCGGCCCTGCGCGATCCCCTGACCATCATGGACTGGGTAAACCTCTACGCCCTGGCGGTGAACGAGGAGAACGCCGCTGGCGGGCGGGTGGTCACCGCTCCCACCAACGGCGCGGCGGGCATCGTTCCAGCGGTGCTGCACTACTACGTGCGCTTCGTGCCCTGGTCCAGCGAGGACGGGGTACTGCGATTTTTGCTCACCGCCGGGGCCATCGGTGTTTTATACAAGGAAAACGCCAGTATCTCCGGGGCCGAGGTGGGCTGCCAGGGAGAGGTGGGGTCGGCCTGTTCCATGGCCGCCGGGGCTTTGGCCGAAGTGCTGGGGGGCACCCCCGAGCAGGTGGAGAACGCCGCCGAGATCGGCATGGAACACAATCTGGGCCTGACCTGCGACCCCATTGGCGGGCTGGTGCAAGTACCCTGTATCGAGCGCAACGCTATGGCCTCCATCAAGGCCATCAACGCCGCCCGCATGGCCCTGCGGGGTGACGGCAAGCACTTCGTATCCTTGGATAAAGTCATCAGGACCATGCGCGATACCGGCAAGGATATGAAGGACAAGTACAAGGAAACCGCCCGGGGCGGGCTGGCCGTGAACGTGATCGAATGTTAGAGAAAAAAGGTTTGAATCCATGAGCCGTTACTCCCTCTTCAGCCTGGTCCGCAACGCCCTGAGCCACCACCAGAACTGGGAGCGGGCCTGGCGCAGTCCCGAGCCTAAGGCGGAATACGACGTGGTGATCGTGGGGGGCGGCGGCCATGGCCTGGCCACAGCCTATTACCTGGCCAAGGAACACGGCATCACCAATGTGGCGGTGTTGGAGAAGGGCTGGCTGGGGGGGGGCAACACCGGCCGCAACACCACTATCGTGCGTTCCAATTACCTGTGGGACGAGTCCGCCTGGCTGTACGAAAAAGCCATGCAACTGTGGGAGGGCCTGTCCCAGGACCTGAACTACAACGTGATGTTCAGCCAGCGGGGGGTGCTGAACCTGGGCCATACCCTCCAGGACATGCGCGACATTCAGCGCCGGGTCAACGCCAACCGCCTCAACGGCATCGACGGCGAAGTGCTGGACACTCGCCAGGTCAAGGAACGGGTGCCCATCATTAACGACTCCCCCAACGCCCGCTATCCCATCTTGGGGGCCTCCTGGCAACCCCGGGGCGGGGTGGCCCGCCATGACGCCGTGGCCTGGGGCTTCGCCCGGGGCGCCGACCAGCGCGGGGTGGATATCATCCAGAAGTGCGAGGTCACCGGCATCCGCCGCGAGGACGGTCGGGTGCTGGGGGTGGAGACCAGCCGGGGCTTTATCAAGGCCAAAAAAGTGGGGGTGGTGGTGGCCGGTCACGCCAGCGTGCTGGCCGCCATGGCGGGGTTGCGTTTGCCCATCGAGAGCCATCCCCTGCAAGCCCTGGTCTCCGAGCCACTGAAGCCGGTGCTGCATACGGTGATCATGTCCAACGCCGTGCATGGCTATATCAGCCAATCCGACAAGGGGGACCTGGTGATCGGCGCCGGTATCGACCAATACAACGGCTACGGCCAGCGGGGCAGCTACCATGTCATCGAAGGCGTTCTGGCGGCCATCAAGGAGCTGTTTCCCAGCTTCAGCCGGGTGCGCATGAACCGCCAGTGGGGCGGCATCGTGGACGTCTGCCCGGACGCCTGTCCGATCATCTCCAAGACTCCGGTGCGGGGCCTGTATTTCAATTGCGGCTGGGGCACCGGCGGTTTCAAGGCCACCCCCGGCTCCGGCTGGGTGTTCGCTCACACTATCGCCCAGGATCGGCCCCACCCCCTGAACGCGCCGTTTTCCCTGGAGCGTTTCGTGACCGGGCATTTGATCGACGAGCATGGGGCGGCGGGGGTGGCGCACTGAACTCCCCTTGACCATGATGCGGTTCGCGTCGCTCACCACATCCTACAACCCTTTCGAGAGATGTAGAGATGTAGGATGCGGTGAGGCACGAGCCGCATCGTTCGAGATTGCAAGGTGATAAGGCAAGTTCTGTAGGATGCGGTGAGGCACGCACCGCATCGGTCAAAACTCCGAGGAACATCAATATGTTGCAAATCACTTGCCCGTGGTGCGGCCCCCGGGACGAGAACGAATTCAGCTATGGGGGCGAGGCCCATATCGTCCGCCCCGAAAACCCGGACCAGCTTAGCGACGAGCAATGGGCCGATTATCTGTTCATGCGCCACAACCCCAAGGGGCCACACCATGAACAATGGCGCCACACCTATGGCTGCCGACGCTGGTTCAACGCCGTGCGCGATACCGTGAGCTACGAGTTCAAGGCCGTCTACAAGATGGGTGAGACCCCTCCCGGAGATCCGTCATGAGCCAGCCCTTCCGCCTGGCCCAGGGTGGGCGCATCCACCGCGCCCGGCCACTGAGCTTCAGCTTCGAGGGTAGGTCCTACCAAGGCTACGAAGGGGACACCGTGGCCTCGGCCCTGCTGGCCAACGGGGTGAGCCTGGTGGCCCGGGGCTTCAAGCTGCACCGGCCCCGGGGCATCGTCGGCCACGGCGCCGAGGAACCCAACGCCCTGCTGCAACTGGAAACCGGCAAGCACACCGTGCCCAACGTCCGGGCCACCCAAACCGAACTGTACGCCGGACTGAGCGCCAACCCGGTGAACTGCTGGCCGTCCCTGGCGTGGGATTTGTCGGCGGTCAACCAGTGGTTCGCCCGGATCATGCCCGCCGGTTTCTATTACAAGACCTTTATGTGGCCTCCAAGCCTGTGGACAAAGTATGAACACTACATCCGCAAGGCCGCCGGTCTGGGGGAGGCCCCCACCGAGGCGGACCCGGACAGCTACGACAAAACCCACGCCCATTGTGACGTGTTGGTGGTGGGGGCCGGTCCCGCCGGTCTGGCCGCCGCCCTGGCTGCGGGCCGGGCCGGGGCTCGGGTGATCATCGCCGACGAGCAACACGAATTCGGCGGCAGCCTGCTCGGGGAGCGTCGGCGCATGGATGGCAAGCCCGCCGTCGAGTGGGTGGCCAAGGCCGTGGAGGAGCTGTCCGGCCTGGCCGAGGTGCGGCGGCTGCCCCGGTCCACGGTCTACGGTTATCTGGACCACAATTACCTGGCCATCCAAGAGCGACTCACTGACCATCTGCCCCTGGCCCAGCGTCAAGGTCCCCGGGAGCGGTTGTGGAAGGTGCGCGCCAAACAGGTGGTGATCGCCGCCGGCGCCATCGAGCGGCCCCTGGTGTTCGGTAACAACGACCGGCCTGGAGTGATGCTGGCCGCCAGCGTCGGTACCTATATCAATCGATACGCCGTGGCGCCGGGCCGCGAGGCGGTCCTGTTCATCAATAACGACCACGCCTACCGGACCGCCCTGGACCTGCTAGACGCCGACCTGGCGGTGGCGGCAGTGGTGGACCCCCGACTTGATCCCCAGGGGGAACTGCCCCGCCAGGTTCGGGAGCGGGGGGTGGAGATCATCGCCGGTTCGGTCGTGGTGGACGTCAAGGGCGGCAAACGGGTGAGCGGTGTCCGGGTCATGGGCTACGATGCCGCCCGGGACGCCGCCACCGGCGCGGTCCGGGACATCGGCTGCGACCTGCTGGCCGTGTCCGGGGGCTGGAGTCCGGCGGTGCATCTGCACTCCCAGTCCGGGGGCAAGGTGGCCTGGGACGAGGCCCAAGCCTGTTTCGTGCCGGGCCGCTCCGTACAGGCGGAGCGTTCCGTGGGCGCCGCCAAGGGCAGCTTTCAATTGCACGAATGCTTGGCCGAGGGTTTCCGGGCTGGCGCCGAGGCCGCCACCCTGTGTGGGCTGGAGGCCGTGGCCGCGACCCTGCCCAGTGTCGAGCAGATAGAGGAACAGCCCCTCCAACGCCTGTGGGTGACGCCCGCTCCCCAGCCGGGTCCCAAGCAGTTCGTGGACTTGCAGAACGACACCAGCGCCGCCGACATCGTGCTGGCCGCCCGGGAGGGTTTCGAGTCCATCGAACACGTCAAGCGCTACACCGCCCTGGGCTTCGGCACCGACCAGGGCAAGCTGGGCAATATCAACGGCATGGCCATTCTGGCCAAAGCCCTGAACCAATCCCTGCCGGCCACCGGCACCACGACCTTCAGGCCCAACTACACCCCGGTGACCTTCGGAACCCTTGCCGGTCGGGATCTGGGGGAGCTGTTCGATCCCATCCGCAAGACGGCCCTGCACGCCTGGCATGTGCAACAGGGGGCGGAATTCGAGAACGTAGGCCAATGGAAACGGCCCTGGTATTACCCCAAGCCCGGCGAGTCCCTGGACGCTGCCGTCAACCGAGAAGTGCTGGCGGTGCGTGGCTCCGTGGGCATCATGGACGCCTCCACCCTGGGCAAAATCGACATTCAAGGGCCGGACGCGGCGGAGTTCCTGAATCGAGTGTATACCAACGCCTGGAAAAAACTCGCTGTGGGCAGCGGCCGCTACGGGTTGATGCTCGGGGAAGATGGCATGGTGTTCGACGACGGCGTGACCATGCGCCTGGGCGAGAACCATTACCTGATGACCACCACCACCGGCGGCGCCGCCGCCGTCATGAACCATCTGGAGCGTTGGTTGCAGACCGAGTGGCCGGACCTCAAGGTGTATCTGACCTCGGTGACGGACCATTGGGCGACCCTGGCCGTGGCGGGGCCCAACAGCCGCAAGGTAGTGGGCGCCATCTGCGAGGGCATCGACTTCGCCCCCGACGCCTTCCCCTTCATGGCTTGGCGTCCTGGAGTCGCCGCCGGGGTGTCGGCCCGGGTGATGCGGATCAGTTTCTCCGGGGAACTGGCCTATGAAATCAACGTCTCCGCCAACCATGGCCGTCAGGTCTGGGAGGCAGTGGTGGAGACCGGCAAGGCGTTTGATATTACCCCCTACGGCACCGAGACCATGCATGTGCTGCGGGCCGAGAAGGGCTACATCATTGTCGGCCAGGACACCGACGGCTCCATGACCCCCATGGACTTGGGCATGAGCTGGACAGTGGCCAAGCACAAGGACTTTATCGGCAAACGTTCCCTGTCCCGCTCCGATACCGTCCGGGAAGATCGCAAGCAACTGGTGGGCCTGCTCACCGAGAATCCCCAGGACGTGCTGCCCGAGGGGGCGCAGATCGTCAAGGCCGGCGAGACCCTGGATACTGAGGGGCCGACGCCCATGCTCGGCCACGTCACCTCCAGCTATTTCAGCCCCACCCTGGGCCGCTCCATCGCCATGGCCGCAGTCAAGGGCGGTTTGCAACGCATGGGCGAGGTGGTCAACCTGCCCCTGGCCGATGGCCGGGTACTGGCTGCCACCATCGCCAGCCCCGTTTTTCTGGACCCTGAAGGAGCCAGGCAACATGTTTGACGAACCGATCCGACGGGAAAGCCCCCTGGTGACTGTGGGCCTGGACCGGAAAGCCGTGGACAGGCCCGGCAAGGCTGGGGTGACCGTCGCCGAACGGGCCTTTCTGGGCCATCTCAACCTGCGCGGCGACCCCGGGGACATCGGGTTTCTGGATGCCGTGGCAGGGGTGCTAGGGGTGGGCCTGCCCCTGACCCCCAACACCGTGGCCGATGGCGACGAGGCGACCGTGTACTGGCTGTGCCCCGACGAGTGGCTGATCGTCACCAGAGCGGATCGCCAGACGGCCCTGGAAGGGGAACTGCGCCAGGCTCTGGGAGAGCGCCATTTCGCCGTCACCGACCTGAGCGGCGGCCAGACCGTGTTGCGCCTGGGGGGGGCACGCCTCCGGGACCTGCTGGCCAAGGGTTGTTCCCTGGACCTGCACCCCCGGCGGTTTCGGCCCGGACAGTGCGCCCAGACCCTGTATGCCAAGGCCCCGGTGCTGCTGCGGGCGGTGGACGCCGGAACCTTCGAGATTATCGTGCGCCGTAGCTTCGCCGATTACCTCTGGCGGTGGCTGGAAGATGCGGGCCGGGAGTATGGTCTGGCGGTGGACGGGGTGATAGGGGCGCCGTAAGCGGCCAAACGTCCCGACGGCGGCTTGCGGGGGGCGGCTCGGAAAGGCCATCATGCCCCCCATGAAAACCCTCGAACAACTGCGCTTCGACAACAGCTACGCCCGCCTGCCCGGGGTGTTTCACAGCCGGGTCCGCCCCAATCCCCAGGGAAAGCCGTATCTGGTGGCCTTCAACCCGGCGGCGGCCCGGCTGCTGGACCTGGACCCCGCCGCAGCCCGGAGGCCGGATTTTCCCCGGATTTTCGCCGGCTATGAGCTGCTGCCCGGCATGGACCCGGTGTCGGCGGCCTACGCCGGCCATCAGTTCGGAGTCTGGGTGCCTCAATTGGGGGACGGCCGCGCCCATCTGCTGGGAGAGGTGGTCAACGACCGGGGCGAGCGCTGGGATCTGCAACTCAAGGGCGCCGGCACAACCCCGTACTCGCGCATGGGTGACGGGCGGGCGGTGCTGCGCTCCACTATCCGGGAGTTCCTGGCCGGGGAGGCCATGGCGGGGCTGGGCATTCCCACCACCCGGGCCTTGTGCATCACCGGCTCCGAAGCGCCGGTCTACCGGGAGACGGTGGAGACCGGCGCCACCCTGACCCGTATAGCCCCCTCCCATGTGCGCTTCGGCAGTTTCGAATACTTCAGCCACTCCGGTCGCCACGAGCAACTGCGGCAACTGGCGGACTATGTGATCCACCACCACTATCCCCAATTCAGGGACGAACCCCCGGCCGAGCGCCATGCCCTGTGGTTCGCGGAGGTGGTGGTGCGCACTGCCCAACTGGTGGCCCAGTGGCAGGGGGTAGGGTTCGCCCATGGGGTACTGAACACCGACAATATGTCCATCCTGGGCCTGACCCTCGATTACGGACCCTATGGTTTCATGGACGCTTATCGGCCGGGCTGGATCTGTAATCACTCGGACCCCACCGGTCGCTACGCTTTTGACCGCCAGCCGGGCATCGGCCTGTGGAACCTCCACGCCCTGGCCCATGCCTTGACGCCCCTGGTGGACCAAGATGCTCTGAAAGCCGCCCTGGACGGCTACGGCCAGGTTTACGAAGGGCGCTATCTGGCCCTGATGCAGGCCAAGCTGGGGCTGGCCGAGTCTCGTCCTGGAGACCCTGAACTGATCCGGGATTTCCTGAGCCTGCTGGCCGCCGCCGCCATGGACTACACCAACACCTTTCGGGCGCTGGGCGCGTTTCAGGTGGGCGGTGACAATGCCGGCTTGCGGGACCGCTTCCCGGATCGGGCGGGCTTTGACGGCTGGGCGCGGCGCTACGCCGAACGGCTGACCGCCGAGGGTGGCGAGGATGCGGCCCGGCGCCGGTCCATGGACGCCGTCAATCCCCACTATGTGCTACGCAATTATCTGGCCCAGACCGCCATCGCCAAGGCCATGGACAAAGACTTCTCGGAGATCCAGCGGCTCCGGGAGCTGCTGGCCGATCCCTACGCCGAGCGTCCAGGATTTGCAGCCTACGCCGCCGAGCCGCCGGATTGGGCCGAACGGGTTCAGGTCAGTTGTTCCTCCTGAGCCGCTTCATGGGTTACAGTGAAAAGCGGCATATCGGCAAGACCGGCGCTCTACCATGCAGACCATACTCGTAGCCAACCCCAAGGGGGGCAGCGGCAAAACCACCCTCGCCATCAATCTGGCCGGTTACTACGCCCGCCGGGGCCGACGGGTGGTGCTGGTGGATCTGGATCGCCAGGGTTCCGCCCTGGGCTGGTTGCGACGCCGACCCCCGGAGTTGCCGGCCATCCATCCCTGGGATGCCCGGGCCAGGCCCAAATTGAATTTCCCCTTTATCCCGGAGGTGGTGATTCTGGACGCCCCCGCCGGGCTGCGGGGCGAGCGCCTCAAAACCGCCGTGGGCCATGTGGATCGGGCGCTGATTCCGGTGCAGCCGTCCCCCTTCGATATGGACGCCACTGGGGAGTTTCTGGATGTACTGGCGGACCTCAAGCGGGTGCGCAAGGGCCGCTGCCCCCTGGCCCTGGTGGGCAATCGGGTGGACGACCGCACCGTGGCCGCCGGGCAGTTGCGGGATTGGCTGGGGGACTTGGATCTGCCGGTGCTGACCTTGCTACGCAACGCTCAAGTCTATGTGCAGTCCGCCATGAGCGGGTTAACCCTGTTTGATCTGCCTCGCTACCGGGTGAGCCGGGACCTGGAGCAATGGCAGCCTATTCTCGACTGGCTGTAGCTTTGCTTAGCCGAACGGTACCATAAGCCTATGGAAATCCCTGGCCATCACATCAAAAGCGAGTTGGGCCGCGGCGGTATGAGTACCGTCTATCTGGCGGTGCAGCAATCCTTGCAGCGCAAAGTGGCCCTCAAGGTCATGAACGCCCTGCTAGCGGCGGACCCGGATTTCACCAAACGGTTTCTGAAAGAAGGCCAGGTGGTGGCCCACCTGAGTCATCCCAATATTGTCACCATTTATGATATTGGCCACCACGACTCTAACCACTACATCTCCATGGAATACCTGCCGGGGGGCACGCTCAAGCAGCGCCTCCAGAAGGGCCTGGACCGGGCGGCGTTGTTGGAGGTGGCCAAGGCCGTGGCCGCCGCCTTGGGCTATGCCCACCAGCGGGGCATTATCCACCGGGACATCAAGCCCCAGAATATTCTATTCCGGGAGAATGGCACCCCGGTGCTCACCGATTTCGGGGTGGCCAAGACCCTGGGCGGGGTCACGGTCAAGACCGTCACCGGCTATTCCCTGGGCAGTCCCATGTATATGAGCCCAGAGCAGGCCCGGGGTCGGCCGGTAGACCCCCGTTCCGATCTTTATGGCTTGGGGGTATTGATCTACGAGATGCTGACCGGTCGGCCCCCCTTCGAGACCGACGACCCCTTCGCCGTGGCCTTTATGCACGTCTCCGAGCCAGTGCCGGCCCTGCCCGCCGATGCCGCCGAGTTCCAACCGCTGTTGGAGCGGCTGCTGGCCAAGGAACCCGACCAGCGATACGACAACGCCGAGCGGGTGATCGAGGCTCTGGAACGGCTGGAGCAGGGCCAGCCCGAGCCGCCGCCCCAGCCCCAGCCCCAGCCCCAGCCGACGCCCCTTGTCTCCGAGGAGGGGAGTGACCAGACTCCGGTAGAGCCAGCCCGCCGACGCCGGGGCGGCTGGCTGGTCGGGGGTGTGGCAGTGTTGTTGCTGGCCGGGGTCGGGGCATGGCTAGTCTACAACCCATCCCAGCCACCGGCTGGCGCCGCAGCGGAGCGCGCCCCTGAGCAATCCGCCAACAGCGCCGAGCTAGCGTCCACGGACTTAACGGCACAAAACCGCCAAGCCGAAGCAGAACGTCAGCGCCAAGCCGAAGTGGAACGCCAGCGCCAAGCCGAAGCGGAGCGAGCCGAAGCGGAACGCCAGCGCCAAGCCGAAGCGGAGCGAGCCGAAGCGGAACGCCAGCGCCAAGCCGAAGCGGAGCGAGCCGAAGCGGAACGCCAGCGCCAAGCCGAAGCGGAGCGAGCCGAAGCGGAACGCCAGCGCCAAGCCGAAGCGGAGCGAGCCGAAGCGGAACGCCAGCGCCA
>CAZQXD010000061.1:0-3349 GCA_964597315.1 uncultured Candidatus Competibacteraceae bacterium | reverse complement strand
CGGAACGCCAGCGCCAGGCCGAGGTGGAGCGGGCCGAAGCGGAACGCCAGCGCCAGGCCGAAGAGCAGCGCCGTGCCGGAGAAAGGGATACTTTATTCCCCTTGACCCAGGCCAAACAGCAGGCTCAAATTGAGGATCTCAAATCCCGTTTTGAAACGCATCTAAACCACCGGGAGCTGACCGTGGGCCGGGAGGGCAGCGCCCAAAGCGTTCTTGACGAACTGGCGGACCTCTCCCCTCGGGACCCTTTTATCGACCAGGGCCGACAACGCATCGCCCTGGCCTATGGCGATCTAGCGCGGCGCGAACTGGAGCAGGGCCGCCACGCTGCCGCCCGGCGCTGGTTGGAACTAGGGGAATCGGTGCGCTCCGGCCTGGGGGAACTGGCGACCCTGACCCAACAACTGAACGCCGCCGAAACCGCTGCCCGGCAGGCGGACCGATCCAGCCCGCGGGGATCGGATGAGCGTCCTGCTGTCGGATCAGGGTCGGCTAGCCGGGTCCGGTTGGTGGGTTTCGGCAACCTTGCCGCAGTGGGTATTGATACGGCATCTGTCCAGCGTTTTGTGGATACCCGGCTGAAGCGCCAGGGCGGGCGGCTAACCGCCGATGAACTGCAAACCCTGGCCGAGGCCATCACCGACCATGTACGGCGTCGGGGCCTGGTGGCGGCCCGAGCTGTTGTGGTCGGCAACTCGGGTGGTGCGGCGCTGATTCGGTTGGCGCCCGGACGCTTGGAAAACGTAGAAGTGGATGACGACTTCAGTAGCGTCGAGCGCGGCCAGTTGCGTGACGCCTTTAACCGATACCGGGATCAGCCTCTGACCCACAATGTCCTTGTCAATGAATCGTTTGGTCTTTATCAACTGCTGGGGGTGACAGTGGGCTTGGTGATCTCGCCCGGGCGACAGCCTGGTGGTTCAATCCTCAGGGTTACGCTCAACAACCGGGAGTGGATCAACTTCGAGGGCAATCTACAGATTCTCTCCCGCTCCAACTTTTTGAAATCCAAATTCTCCATTACGATGCAGGGACAGGGGGTGCGGGCGCCGGGTAACTGAGACCGGTCCCATGGCCGGATCACTTCGCGCAGCATGGAATACATCATGGAGATACCGGGATACGAAATTAAAGGCCCCTTGGGCCGGGGGGGCATGGGGACAGTCTATCTGGGGTTCCAGGTCTCCTTGCAGCGGGAAGTGGCTATCAAGATCATGGCGCCAGCCCTGGCCGTGGACGAGGCGTTCTCCCGGCGGTTTCTGAACGAAGGCCGGGTGATCGCCCGCCTGGGCCACCCCAATATCGTTACTGTCTACGATATCGGCATCCACGAACACCGCCATTATCTGTCCATGGAATTTCTGCCGGGGGGGACGCTCAAGCAGCGGATCGTGGAGGGCATCCCCCTCTCCGAGTCCCTACGGATCATCAAGATTATGGCCGGGGCGCTGGGTTACGCGCACCGGGCGGGTTTCGTACACCGGGATGTCAAACCCCAGAATATCCTGTTCCGGGGCGACGATACCCCGGTGCTGACCGATTTCGGCATCGCCAAGTCGGTGGGGTCCAGTTCGGTCATGACGGTGACCGGGGCGTCCGTGGGTAGTCCCAAGTATATGAGTCCAGAACAGGCCCGGGGTCAGCGGGTGGACTCTCGGGGCGATCTTTATGCCCTGGGGGTGATCTTCTACGAGATGCTCACCGGCAAGCTGCCCTACGAAACCGCAGACCCTTTCGCTGTGGCGCTAATGCATGTGAGCGAACCCGTTCCCCGGCTGCCCGAGCCTTACGGGCCATTTCAGCCGATCCTGAACCGCCTGATGGCCAAGGTGGTGGACCAGCGTTTTCCCGATGCCGATCAATTCGTGACGGCCCTGGAGGAGGTGGAGCAGTCCCTGACCCACGGGCGCACCGTGGAGATGACGGCGGTAGCGCCTGGCGCGGTGTCCTGGTTGGACGAGGATCGGACACCGGAGAAGCCGATCAAGCCCCCCTCGGCCCAGGCAACAGACAACGAAGCAGGGAAGGACTCCGCTCGGCTGTTATCGGACTCAAGCATCCCGCAAACGCCCGAGTCTCCGGGTGGGGATAAGGCAGCCACACCGCCGCCTAACTCGATTCCGGTGGAGCCTACCATCTACCGTCCCACCCCACCGCCACCAACCCGCCGTTCCTTTGGCAAACGCCGGGTTGCCCTATGGTTGGGTGGGGTCGCGGTGTTGGGGTTAGGCCTATTGCTGGCCGACCGGCTGTTGCCCCAGGGGCTTCTGGCCGAACAGGTTCCGCCCGTCGTTCCCGAAACTCCATCCCCACAGGCATCCGGGACAACGCCGCCCTTAGCCTATACACAGGCGCTGGAGCCGGACTACCAGAACCGGCCCGAGACGGTCCGGGCCCAAATGGATTGGGACCCGAGCCCTGGGACCAGCGTGTACGGCGATCAGCAGGCGCTACCGGACGAAGAGGCGTTGAGCGTAGCGCCTGAAGCCCCCCGTTTGGTGACTCCGCAGGCTGAACCCCAGCCGGAACCGGCGTTCCTGGACGCCACCGATCCTCTAAACCCGCCAGGACCGACCGACGCCCAGACACTGGTAGAGGAAAGCCCAGCCTTGGCCGGGGATGATTCCCAAGTGAGTTTTCGGGGGGGGGTGGACCCGGATTCGGACAATGCCACGGCCCAAACGGCTCTGGAAAACCAAGCCCCGCCAAGTCCCGCCGACCCGGTCCCGGAGCTTGAAGATGCCCCGACTGACGCTGAGCAAGGCGATGAGGCCGACCCGCTGCCGGAGACCGAGACCGCCACGGAGCCGGAACCGGAGCCGATCGAAGCCGAACCGGCCCCGGGGGGAGCCTCCGAAGACACTGATCCCCAAGCACGCATCGCCGCCCTGCAAACCCGCTTCGACGCTTTGGTCAAAAGCTGGGCCTTGACCAGTGGTCGAAACGGTCATGCCTTGGGGGTATTGGAGGAGATTCGTAAACTGGACCCACAACATCCGTTCATTCCCCAGGGCCGACGACGGATCGCCCTGGCCTATGCCGCCCTAGCCCAATCCGCTCTCGGGAAAGGCCAGTTGGCCCGGGTCGAGCGCTGGCTGGACGCTGGGGAGCGGATTCAGCCCGGTCTGCCCCAGCTTAGCGACCTGCGCGCGGAACTGGCGGCGGCCGAAGTGGCGGCCCGCCCCCCCGAACCCCAACCCACCCCCGCCCCCCAACCCCCGCGGGGTGGTGGAGCCCACCACCCCCGCGCCGGGGGGGGGGGCCCCGCGCCCCACCACGGCGGTGATCTCGGCCGTCGGCAAGGCGCTGGAAGAAATGCTGGCGGCCTACGACGGCAAGAAGCGGTCCG
>CAZQXD010000060.1:0-26561 GCA_964597315.1 uncultured Candidatus Competibacteraceae bacterium | reverse complement strand
CTCCTCCTTGTCCGTGCCCCGGCCAAGCCTCAAATTCAGCACCGCCATGGAGACATTGGGGGTGGGCACCCGGATGGCGTTGCCGGTGAGCTTGCCTTGCAATTCGGGCAGGGCCTTGGCCACGGCCTTGGCGGCGCCGGTGGAGGTGATGACCATGTTCAGGGCGGCGCTACGGCCCCGGCGGTCGGCCTGATGATAATTGTCTATGAGGTTCTGATCGTTGGTATAGGCATGGACCGTCTCCACATGGCCATGGTCGATGCCGAATTCATCATTGATGATTTTCAGAACTGGAGTAATGGCGTTGGTGGTGCAACTGGCCGCCGAAACGATCAGATCGTCGTCCCTCAACGCCGAGTGGTTGATCCCATAGACAATATTCTTGATGTCGCCCTTGGCCGGAGCGGTGAGTAACACTTTGGCCGCGCCCTTGGCCGCCAAATGCCGGCTCAGACCCTGCCGATCCGACCACTTGCCGGTGTTGTCCACCACCAAAGCGTCGCGGATGCCGTAGCGGCTGTAGTCCACGGCGTCCGGGGCGTCCCCATGGATGATTTGAATGAAATTGCCGTTGGCGATAATGGCCCCGGCTTCTTCATCCACGGTGATGGAGCCGTTGAACGGCCCATGCACTGAATCCCGGCGCAGCAGGCTGGCCCGTTTCTTCAAATCCCCGTCCCGGCCGCCCCGCACCACGATAGCCCGCAGCCGTAGCTTGTTACCGCTGCCGGTACGCTCGATCAGCAACCGCGCCAGTAGCCGACCGATGCGGCCGAAGCCGAACAGCACCACATCACGAGGCTCCTTGAGGTCCGGGCCGCCGCCCAGTATCGGCGCCAGTTGGGAGGCCAGGTATTCATCCAGGGAAGCGTAGCCGAGGGTATTTTTTAGGAAATTGACGGTCAGTTCTCCCAGGTCCAGCCGGGCCGGGGCCAGTTCCAGGCGACTCAGGGCCTGGAGAATCGGATAGGAGTCGTGGATCGATAACTCGTTGCCCTCGACATTCTTCACAAACCGATGGGCCTTGAGAATCTCGATGGTGGAGCAGTTAATCAAGGGTCGTCCGTAAATGCGCAGAACCAGCCCCTGGTCCCGATATAACTGGCCGATGAGGGGTAACATCCGCTCGGCCAAAGCTTGTCTTTCCTGCCAATCGCGCAAATGAATATCGTGCTTGTCGTGACTCATGCTCACTCCCTGGTTGAATGGAAGGGGTTTGTTGTAGTCACTTTGTAGTATATCAGCATCCATGTTGCATACGCACAATTTTTCCGATCCGGGCTGGGGACCACAGCGGCGTTCTCAGGCGCGGCTCAGCAGGGCCAGGGTTTCCACATGGTGGGTCTGGGGGAAAAAATCATAGGGGCTAATCCGCGCCACAGTCAGGCCGGCCTGTTCCAGGGCCGTCAAATCCCGGGCTAGGGTACCGGCGCTACAGGACAGATAGGCCAGGCGGCGGGGCCGATAGTCCCGGGCGATCCAGTCCAGCACCTCCGGCTCCAAACCGGTGCGGGGCGGGTTGGCATACAGCAGCCCCCCGGTGCCTGCCCAGGCTTGCAATTGGGGCAGCCGTTGGGCGCAGCGTCCCCGCAACACCTCGGCCCCAGGGGCGTTGCGCTGGGCGCAGTCCACCGCCTCGCCACCCGTCTCCACCCCCAACACCCGCGCACCACGGGCGATCCAGCGCCGGGGGCTAGCCCCTAAACCGCAGTACAAGTCCACCAGGGTTGCTCCGGGCGTCGGGTCCAGAAAGGTCTCGGCTTCGTCCAGGGTGGCCCAGTACAGGGCCGGCAGCAATTGCCGGAAAGCCGACGGCCCGTAAACCAAACCGTCTGCGTCCACAGATGTGGCCCGCCCCCAAACCAGCCGCCAACCACGCTTGGTGAACAGATTCCGCCCGGCGGCCGGAAACAGATTCAACCACAGCCCCTCCAGACCAGCAGCGCCCAGTCCGTCGGCCAGGGTCCGGCCCAGCCAGTCCAGGGGAGGCTCGGTCGCGGTTTTCAACACTAGGGTGGCTTGGGCGCCCGACTGTACATAGAACGCCAGGGGGAAAACCGCAGCTGGGGGCAGGGCCGCAGCCAGCAACCCCAGCACCGCCCTGGCCCGGGGCGAGTGTACCGGGCAGCGGGGAATGGGGATCAGCTCATCCCGATGGGTCAGGCCAAACGCCCAAGCGCGGCCTTCCCAGGCGGCGGTCAAGGCCAGCTTGTCCCGGTAGCCCCAGCGTCCGGCCCCGGCTATTCCCCGCAAGGGGGTCAGACGATCCGCCCAGGGGGCCAGCCGGACGCGCAACCAATGGGCTTTGCGTGCTTCACTGGCCTGGGCGCTCAAGCCCCGATGGGCGCAGCCGGGGCAGCGCGACTCGCAGCCCGGAGGCAGCGGAAGGGTTGCATGGGAATCTGGAATGGGATGAGTACTCAATAGCCTATCCGAGGGTCGACACGTAGGGACGAGCCTTGGTCTTGAAAGCCGCCGACCCCGCATAGATCCGGGTCGTTGAAAGCCACATCGACCCGGTCGTGTCCCATGGCCACCAGATAGCCCTCTCCCGAGCGGATCGGAAAATCCTCCCCCAGCGGCCCTCGTGGCCCCAGCCGACACCAGCGTAAGCGCCCGGTCCCGGCCTCCGGCGTGGCGTCGGTGGCCACGGCCCCAGCCCCCAGGGCGCGCAGCACGTGGAAACAGCTCAAGCCCGGTCGCGGGCTAGGTAGGCCGATGAGGTTTAGGCCCGCTGCCAAGTTCAGGCGCGGGCAGGCAAACCCACCGCTTGAAATCAGGCTGTCGCCGCCCAAAACCAGCAGATACCCCTCCCCCGCCAGCACGGGAAATACCGGTTCCGGTGGACCACAGGATTCGAAACGGCCATCTGGCGCCAGCCGACGCACATCCAGTGCAGCGGCCTGGTTCCGTAAAGCCTCGCAATCCAAACCCTCCGGCACCTGACCAGGGTAAGCGAATAGCCCGGACCCCGGCGCCAGGTTCAGCACTGTATCCCGATCCACCACCCGGTAGACGACGCCATCGCCAGCCCCCAGATATAATTCCCGGTCGCTGCTTTCTCCAAAGGTCAGGATACGCGGCCCGCTGGCCAACAGGCGCTCATCATCCCAGCCGCCCCCATTGTTTCGGCTCAGAGAAAACACCTCACCCGTGCAGAAATCCCCGAAGATATAACGCCCCGCCAGGGCCGGGAACCGGTCGCCTCGATACACATAGCCGCCAGTCACCGAGCAACGCCCGTTCTGATGGCCGTAATCGAACACCGGCGGGGTCAGTCCGGTGGCGTCACAGCCTTCCGGCGGGTCGAAACACAACCGGCCTTCCATGGTCCGCCAGCCGAAATGACGCCCCCCCGGATCACCGGCGGGGACGACGTTCACCTCCTCGCGGCGGCCCTGTCCCACGTCGGCAATGTACAGCTCCCCGGTCTGACTATCGAAACTGAAGCGCCAAGGATTACGCAGCCCCTTGGCCCAGATCGTTCCCAGGGCGGGACCGGCGCCAGGGTTGGGATTGTCAGCCGGGATGGTGTAGGCGGGCGCAACCGGGACCGGTTCGGTGGCCGGGTCCACACGCAGTAGCTTACCCAGGAGGGTGGCGTCGTTTCGAGCGTTGTCTTGAGGGTCGCCGCCGCTACCGCCATCGCCCATGCCTATGTATAGATACCGGCGGCCATCCAGCCCTTCGGGGGGTCCAAAAGCAATCTGGCCGCCGTTATGATTGGCGAAGGGTTGGGCAATGGTGAGCAGGATCACGGCGCTTGCGGGATCGGCCCGGTCTGGATGGGTGGCCGATACCCGGTAGCGGGCGATGACGGTGTTACCTGCCCGGTCGGTGTAATTGACCCAAAACAACCCCGCCCCAGGGGCTCCAGTTTGGGCGTAGTCCGGGTGGAAGGCCAGGCCCAATAAACCCCGCTCGCCACCGGAACCCACCAGCGGTTCAATGTCCAGAAACGGCTCCGGCTGCAATTCGCCCTCGGCGATGATCCGCACCCGGCCCACTTGTTCGGCCACGAACAGCCGCCGGTCGCCAGCGGCGGCGATGGCCACCGGGCCGTCCAGGCCGGTAGCCACGGGTTGTAGCCCCAGGTCCAGAGGCTGGACGGCCATCGGCGCGGCCAGGGCCAGCAGTCCGAACAACATCGACATTCTCGACACGCCCATGATTGACCTACCCCTGTTACCCGGCCCCGGCACGATGTCGCCCCCGGGCGCGGAACCCCATGTTTATTAATTTCGCGATGCCCGATACGAGACTCTGTACTCCCCGACGCCACCACCCCGCCCATCGCCCCCCGCCTAAATCTTGCCTTTGACCAGCAGCCTGAGTGGCTTAGGGGCCTCGCTGAACGGAGCAAAAGCTGATTCTTGGAGTATATAGCCTGACCGCAACACCGACCTTTGGTTTGCGCCTCCCGCCATACCTCTTGCTCTACCACCCACCTGCCGGGCCGCAATCTTTCCGGGCCTCCCGGGCGAATGCCATCGCCCAGGGATCGGGGTATCGGAACGCCGCCGGAATGTCTGGCGGCCAACGGGCCGAAGCCCTATGATGCTGGCTACGCAACCCCGGCAACCGCCGCGTCGCCCACAACGACCGGCTTGACCCAGGGCGGAGTATTGACCCGGCAGGTGGAGATGGAATGGGCGATGGGGTCTATACTTGCTGCTCGATTTGGCGGTGACGCCTCGGGAGGCTCGGGAAACCCCATCGGCGACCCCTGCGCCCACAGGATTTCAGAACGTCCCCATCAAGGGATTTGAGACGCTTTCGGCGGTCTGACCTGGGGCTAGGATGCACGGGTTATTTTTTACTCTCCACAAGGAGGGCTGTGAATATCTGCCCTATAGTGTACGAAGCGGCCAACCGCCGCTTAAGGTGGTCGCTATTAGCGGGTGGCCATCCGAGACCGATTCCGCCCTTGCTTCAGGCAAGATCGGTCAACCAGGACAACCGGTGGATGGCCAGAGGCCACCCGCCAAAATCAGACTTCGCTTCGGTGCCATAGTCGACGTCTGATTCATTCTCTGTATGGCATCACAGCAAGGGCTGATCGTTCATGAATATTTACGTTGGAAACCTGTCTTACGACCTCGTCGACGAGGACCTTCGCACTGCCTTTGAGGAGTACGGCGAAGTGGAGACGGCCTCTGTCATCAAGGATAAATTCACCGGCCAGTCCAAAGGCTTTGGCTTCGTTGAAATGCCTCGCCAGGCTGACGCGGAGGAAGCCATCAAACAACTCAACGGCGCTAACTTGAAAGGCCGTAATCTGAAAGTCAATCAAGCCCGCCCTCGCGGCGAGAACTCCCCCCGCCGCCCCCGACGGTTCTAATCGGCCTGCCGTTCGCGCGACCGGCGGCGCATAGCCCGTCGGTCGCGGACGGTTGCACCGCCCCCCCCTCATCGCAACTGGTAACAGGGCGTGGGGTTTGTGCCTTTAGAGCTGCTCAGTACGGTTTAGGAAACAATCCCCCGCGCTTTTAGGATTTACGCTTTCGACCCCGAATTTCGCAGCGGCCAGCAGCCTGTTGGCCGCCGGAGTCCGGCTGATAATCCGTTTTCGCGCAGCCACGGGCGTCGGTTAAAATGCCCCTCCGATACGACTCCAAACGCTCACCAGGAGCGAGGATTGAACGACAACAGCTACGTCCACTGGTTTCGGCAAGCCGCGCCTTATATCAATGCCCACCGAGGCCGCACTTTCGTAGTGTTGTTCGGGGGCGAGGCGGTGGATGACCAGAAATTCCCCGAACTGATCCACGATATCGCCCTGCTCCACACCCTTGGGGCGCAACTGGTGCTGATACACGGCGCGCGGCCCCAGATCGAGTCCCGTCTGGCGGAGGCGCACAGGGACCTGCGCTATGTGCATGGCCTGCGCATCACCGACGAGGCCGCCCTGCCCCTGGTCCGCCAGGCGGTGGGTCAGGTCCGCATCCAGGTGGAATCTCTGCTGTCCATGGGGCTGGCCAATTCTCCCATGCATGGCGCCCAGTTGCGGGTGGTGTCAGGCAATTTCGTGATCGCCCGGCCAGTGGGGGTGCGGGACGGGGTGGATTTCTGCTTCACCGGCGAGGTGCGGCGGGTCGATGTGGAGGCCATCCGCGCCAGCCTGAACCGGGGGGCCATCGTGCTGCTCTCGCCCCTGGGCTATTCCCCCACCGGAGAAGTATTCAATTTGGGCGCCGAGGAAGTGGCCGTGGCCACCGCCACCGCCCTGCGGGCTGACAAGCTGCTGCTACTCTCCGAGTCGACCGGCCCCTTGGACGCCAGGGGCCGACTGCTGCGCCAACTCGTCCCCTCCGAGGTAGAAGCTCTACTGACCAGGGACCCGCCGCTGGACGAGGACATCGCCCGCTATCTGGGCCATGCCTTGCGGGCCTGCCGAGGCGGGGTACGGCGCGGCCATTTGCTGGATCGGCGTGTAGACGGCGCTCTGCTGCTTGAGTTGTTCACCCGGGACGGTGTGGGGACGCTAGTCACTGCCGAACTCTATGAAAACCTGCGTCCGGCGGACATCGACGATGTTGGCGGTTTGTTGGAACTGATCCGCCCCTTGGAAGCGGACGGCACCCTGGTGCGCCGTTCCCGGGAACTGCTGGAGATGGAGATTGGCCGGTTCACGGTGCTGGACCGGGACGGCTCCATCATCGGCTGCGCCGCACTCTATCCTTTCGCCGGGGAGCGGGTGGGGGAGCTGGCCTGCGTGGCCGTGCATCCAGAATACCGGGACAGCGGTCGGGCCGACGCCCTGCTTGCCGTTCTCGAACGCCAGGCCCGGCAACAGGGTCTGGAACGGTTGTTCGTACTCACCACCCGCACCGCCCACTGGTTCCAGGAGCGGGGCTTCGAACCGGCCCAGATCACCGACCTGCCGGTGTCGAAACAGGGCATGTACAATCTGCAACGACGCTCCAAGGCGTTTATCAAGGCCCTTTAAGCTCGGCTTACCGCTTTAGCGCCAAGGTCAGGCCATCGCCAATGGGCACCAGGCTGAGCATCACCCGCTGGTCCTCGCGCAGATGCTCGTTAAAAGCCCGAATGGCCACGGTATCGTCGCCGTCCTCCCCAGGATCGGCCACTTGTCCGCCCCACAGCACATTATCCACAGCGATCAGGCCCCCTGGGCGCAGCAGGGTCAACAGCCGTTCGTAGTAGGCGATATAGCCGCCTTTGTCGGCGTCGATAAACGCAAAGTCGATGGCGCCCGCCTGGCCCTCCGCCAACAAACCGTCCAGGGTTTCCAGGGCTGGGGCCAGGCGTAAATCAATTTTGTGGGCCACCCCGGCCTCCGCCCAATACGGCCGCGCCTTGTCGGTCCACTCCTTACTGATGTCGCAGGCGATCACTTGGCCGTCCTCAGGTAGGGCCAGGGCCACGGCCAGGGTGCTATAGCCGGTAAACACCCCTACCTCTACGGTTCGCCGGGCTTGCAGCATTCGCGCCAGCAAGGCCATGAATTGACCCTGCTCCGGGGCAATTTGCATATTGGCATTGGTCATGGCGGCGGTCTCGTCCCGCAGCCGTCGCAAGATTGGCGGTTCGCGCAACGCGACGGAAAGCATATACTGATAAGTGTTTTCGTTGAGTTGTAAGGTCTGGTTCGACATGCGTCGTCTCCTTCGGCCTCTGGCCGGGGGGTATGGATAGTGGGCAGTGGAAGGCCATTATAAGGGCTCGAAAATGGACAGATTCAACCACCCGGCAAACGCGAACTGTGGAGACAATGGGTTGGCGGCACATTCACCTTTGCAGGTCATACAAATCACCGATACCCACCTCAAGGCGCAACCAGGCAGCCGACTCTGGGGCGTGGATGTGGACAGCAGCCTGACCGCCGTGCTGGCCCGGATGCAACAACGCCACTGGCCGGCGGATCTGATTCTGGCCACTGGCGATCTGGTTCAGGACGAGGGCCTCGCGGGTTACCGGCGGGTTCGGGAGTTTTTGGAACCCCTGGGAGTGCCCATCTACTGCCTGGCGGGCAACCACGATAAAGCCAGCCTGCTGGCGCAAACCCTGAACCAGGGTCTGGTCAGCGCCCCGCGCCATGTCCTGGCCGGGTCTTGGCAATTCCTGCTGCTGGACTCCAGCGTCCCCGGACAGACCGGTGGGCGGCTCGGGGAGGAGACCCTGGATTTTCTGGACCTCACCCTGACCGCCCATCCCGAACACTGGGCCATGGTCTGTCTCCATCACCAACCCCTAAACATCCAAAGCGACTGGCTGGATACCATGACCGTAGACAACGGCGACCGTTTATTCCAGGTGCTGGACCGGCATCCTCAGGTGCGGGCGGTGATTTGGGGACATATCCACCAAGCCTTCGCCGCCCGGCGCAATGGCGTGGAATTGCTGGGCGCGCCCTCGACCTGCGTACAGTTCAAACCCGGTCTACCCGGCCCCGCAGCCGATGACCTTCCCCCCGGCTATCGCTGGTTCCGGCTGTTTGCCGACGGCGTCCTGGAAACCGGAGTGGAGCGCACCGACCCCCTGCCGCCAGGCAACTAAGCGGCTAACCCGAAGGCCGGGGAGGCGTTGGACAGCTATGCGGGCATCAAAAAATTCTGTGCCTCGGCCACCGCTTCCCGACACGGCGCTGATATAATCCCGCCCCCATGAATATCAAAGACGATCTAGTACGTTATCACCACTGGCTGCGCCATTACGGGCTGAACGATTCCCACAGCGGCAGCACCTCGGTGCGGGAGGGGGATGTCCTGTGGATCACCCCAACGGACTGTTGCGCGGATGCCCTGACCAGCGGCGATCTGGTGGAATGTCCCCTGGAAGGCCCCGAGGGCAAAGGGGCCTGTGCCGAAACCCCTTTGCATCTGGCGGTTTTTCTGGCTAACGCCCAGGTCCGGGCGCTGCTGCATAGCCACGGCCCCTATACCGTGGCCATGACCATGGATAACGAGGAGTTCCTACCCGGCGGCGACCCCCGCCAGTTTGGGGCCGCCCGGGTGCCGGTCATCACCATTCCCTATGACGACTATCCTCGCCAAGCGCCGAAAATGCTCGCTGAAGTCCTGGGCCAGTTTCCGGTGGCCGTGGTGCGAGGCCACGGGGTGTTCGCCTGCGCGGACACTTTGGGGTTGGCCTATAAATGGACTTGCGCCCTGGAGCATTCGGCCAAGACCGCTTTCATCGCCGGGCAAGCGGGTAAAATCTGACTCAGATTTCAATCATTTCGAAATCTTCCTTGCTGGCTCCGCATTCCGGGCACACCCAGGTAGGGGGCACCTCATCCCAAGGGGTGCCCGGCGCGATACCCTCATCCGGCCAACCCTGTTCCTCATCGTAAATAAATCCGCAAATCACGCACATATACTTCTTCATTTGGCTATCTGCCTCTTTGTATGATGGTCTGAATCCTATAGCGGTATTATTCTCCCATGCCGGTCCGCTCCGATGAAACCCGGCGCCCGAACCCACAACCCGAGATAGCCCACCGCCATGAGCAGCACCTATTCAATTCCCGTGGTCATGACCATCGCCGGCAACGACCCCAGCGGCGGCGCCGGCATCCAGGCCGACCTGGAAACCATCGCCAGCATGGGCTGTCACGGCGCTCCGGTGATCACCACCCTTACCGTCCAGGATACCCGTGACATCAAGGACCTGCTGCCCCTGAGTCCGGGTCTAGTGGCGGCCCAGGCCCGGGCGGTGCTGGAAGACATGCCCGTGGCGGCCATCAAGATCGGTCTGCTGGGTAGCGTGGAAACCGTCGGGGCGGTACATACCCTACTTACCGATTATCCCCATATTCCGGTGATCCTGGACCCGGTCCTGGCCACCGGCGCCGGCACCGACCTGGCCGGGCGGGAACTGATCGAGTCCATTCGCCACTTGCTGCTGCCCCACACCTGGGTACTTACCCCCAATAGCCCGGAAGCCCGCCGCCTGGCCCCGGAGGCGGACAGTCTGGACGCCTGCGCCATGGCGCTGTTGGAACAGGGCTGCCGCTATGTACTGATTACCGGCGCCCACGAACCGGCCTCTCACGTGGTCAACCGGCTGTACGGCAACCACCGCCGCCTGGACACCTACACCTGGGAACGCCTGCCCCATAGCTACCACGGCTCCGGCTGCACCCTGGCTTCCGCCATCGCCGGGCTGTTGGCCCAGGGCCAGGTGTTTCTGTCCGCCATTCATCAGGCCCAGGAATACACCTGGGAGGCGTTGCGAGCAGGCTACCGGGTCGGCATGGGTCAGCATCTTCCCAACCGCCTGTACTGGGCCGACGACCACGAGTCCGACGACCATGGCTAACCGCCTTCCCCCCCGGGGCCTGTATGCCATTACCGATGATCGGCCGGTTGCCGACGTGGACCTGACCCGAGCCGTGGAAGCCGCCATTGTAGGTGGCGCCCGGCTGATTCAGTATCGAGACAAGAGCGCCGCCGCTTCAAGCCGCCGACGCCAGGCCGGGTTGCTTGCGGAACTGTGCCGCCGCCACGGGGTCCCCCTGATCGTCAACGACGATGTGGAACTGGCGGCGGCCAGCGGCGCCGCCGGGGTACACCTGGGCAAGGACGACTCGGCCCCGGAAGCCGCCCGGACGCGCCTAGGGGCAGACGCCATCATTGGCGTGTCCTGCTATAACCGCTTGGACCTAGCCTTGGCGGCCCGGGAGCGGGGAGCGGACTACGTGGCCTTCGGCAGTGTCTACCCCTCTCCCACCAAGCCTGCGGCCCCCCGGGCCGACCTGGCGTTGCTGCGCGAGGCCCGCCGCCGCCTGGACCTGCCCGTGGTCGCCATTGGCGGCATCACCCCGGACAATGCCTCGCCCCTGGTAGCGGCGGGAGTGGATTGGCTGGCGGTGATCAGCGGGGTATTCGGCCAGCCGGATGTGGCCGCCGCCGCCCGGGCCTACGCCGCCCTTTACGACCCCCTAAACCCAACCATAGGAACCCGATCATGACCCGATCCCAGGACTTGTTCACAGCGGCCCAGCACTATATCCCGGGTGGGGTGAACTCCCCGGTGCGCGCCTTCCGTAGCGTCGGCGGCGACCCAGTATTCTTCAAGCGCGGCGAGGGAGCCTGGCTGTACGACGAAGACGACCGCCGCTATATCGATTACGTAGGCTCTTGGGGACCGATGATCGCTGGCCACGCCCACCCGGAGATCGTCAAGGCGGTCCAGGACACGGTCGCCCACGGCCTGAGTTTCGGCGCCCCCACCGCCATCGAGACCGACCTGGCCCGCAAGGTCTGCGAACTGATCCCCTCCATCGAACTGGTGCGCATGTGCAATTCCGGCACCGAAGCCACCATGAGCGCCATCCGCCTGGCCCGGGGCTTTACGGGACGGGACAAGATCATCAAGTTCGAGGGCTGTTACCACGGCCATTCCGACTCCCTGCTGGTCAAGGCCGGCTCCGGAGCCTTGACCCTGGGGGTGCCCACCTCCCCGGGGGTGCCGGAGGCCCTGGCCATCCATACCCTGACCCTGCCCTTTAACGACCCGGTGGCGGTACAGGAGGTGTTCGATCATATGGGCGAGCAGATTGCTTGTGTGATCGTGGAGCCAGTGGCCGGCAATATGAATTGCATCCCCCCCGTACCCGGCTTTCTGGAAGCACTGCGGGCCTGCTGCGACGACCACGACAGCGTGTTGATCTTCGACGAGGTGATGACCGGGTTCCGGGTGGCCCGGGGCGGCGCCCAGGAACGCTACGGGATCAAGCCCGACCTGACCACTCTGGGCAAGATTATCGGCGGCGGCATGCCGGTGGGCGCCTTCGGGGGGCGCCGGGAGATCATGGAGCGGCTGTCCCCCTTGGGACCGATCTACCAGGCCGGCACCCTGTCCGGTAATCCGGTGGCCATGGCCGCCGGACTGACCACCCTGAAGCTGCTGGACCAGTCCGGCTTTCATGAGGCCCTGGAAGCCCGCACCCAAGCTCTGGTGGAGGGGGTGCTGGAAGCGGCCCGCCAGACCGGCGTGCCCATGACCGCCAATGCCGTGGGCGGCATGTTCGGCTTGTTCTTTACCGAGGCCCGGCGAGTGACTACCTATCGGGAGGCCACCGGTTGCGACACGGAGCGTTTCAAGGCGTTCTTCCACGGCATGTTGGAGCGGGGGGTGTACCTGGCCCCCTCGGCCTTCGAGGCGGGCTTTGTCTCATCGGCCCATGACGACGAGGATATCGCCCAAACCATCGAGTCCGCTAAGCAGGCGCTGGCCAGCCTGTAAGCCCTCACCCTTCCCAGGCGGGCCGCCCGGTCCGCCTGTTTTTCCTCCGCTTGTAGCTTTTACATGCCAAACCGGTCGCAGACGAAAGACTTGCAATAAACGGAACCGGCCCGCTTTCTTCAAAACTATCTAAGTGTATATTTATATTTGTTTTTTACATTGTGGCACGAAAGCTGCTCAAGCATTGGCAGGCTGCATCGAACACCGATAGCCATAACCAAGCCGCTCCGGGGTCACCCGGGGTCAAACAAGAGCCTCACTCACACAACCCGCACAAGAAGGAGTAACACCATGCAGAACAAACTGATACTGGCCAGCGCCATTGCCATGACCCTGTCTGGGGCCGCTTTCGCCGAGCAAAAGCAGACCACCGAACCCATGGCCACCGCCGATCCGGCCAAGGCTGAGGATATGGCCGCCATGGAAGCCGCCAATCCCTATGACTTGCGGGCCAGCCACATCATCGGCCGGGAGGTCAAGAATAGCCAGGATGAGGATATCGGCGAGGTGGACGACCTGATCATCACCAAGGATGACAACGTGGTGAAGGCCGTGGTCTCCGTAGGTGGCTTTTTGGGCATCGGCGACAAGCTGGTGGCCGTGCCTTACGACCAGTTACAAGTCGACCCCCAACAGGACTACGTGATGTACGAGGCCACCAAGGAACAGCTCGAATCCCAGCCGGAGTTTAATTACAAAGAGGGTGAGATGCGCTGGATGACCGGCGAGCAAGGCCAGCGCCTCCGCGACCCTCAAACCACGGCCGACGAGCAACCCGTGACCACCGGCAAGGTGGACCAGGAAGACCTTAAGGAGGAAATGGAAGATGTGCGCGAAGAGCAAAAGGATGTACTCGAAGAACAGCAGGATGTCAAAGAACTGAAGCAGAAAAGCTGAGCGGCGCCGCCGTTTTGAACCGTGAGCAACCACGAGGAGACAGACCATGAACTGGGATCGCGTCGAAGGTAACTGGAAGCAATTGAAAGGTAAGGTCAAGCAGCAGTGGGGTAAACTCACTGACGATGACCTGGACTATGCGGAAGGCCGTCGTGACGAGTTGGCCGGCCGTTTACAGGAACGCTACGGCATCACCAAGGACGAAGCCGATCGTCAGATCGACGAATGGTCGCGGGATATCTAATCCGCGCTGACCTGAAAAGGCTCCCCCTGGGGAGCCTTTTCGTTTTGTGCCTCAAAACCGGATGGCGTTGCGCGCCACACCCATCAGCCCCAGCCCCAGAAAGGCGATCAGTACCCAGGCCGGCATGGACAGGCCCAGCAAGGACCAGTCCACGGTGGCGCAGTCCCCGGAGCCTCGCAACACCAGTTGCAGGGTCTCGGTAAAGGGAAAGGTGTCTAGCATGTATTCCAGGCCCGGACCGCAAGCCGGCACTTGGTCGGCAGGCAGACTTTGCAACCACACATGGCGGGCGGCGACGCCAATACCGGCGGCGGCGGCCATGGCCAGCAGCAGAGCATAGACCTTAGCGCCCCAACCTCGGGGGTTGTGCAGGGCGGCGATCAGGAACACCACCCCCAGGGCGGCCATGGCCACCCGCTGGAAAATACACAGGGGGCAAGGGTCCAGGTAAAGGTAATACTGGGCGTAATAGGCATAACCCAGCAGCCCCACGCAGGATAAAAATCCCAATAGATTGATGATTCGCCGGGACGGCAGCCGACTGGTCGAAGTTGCTTCGGACATGGTGGGCAGATTCTCCTGTGAATGTCTTAACGGTCGGAATGGCCCAGGGGCTTGTCCGGGGCGATGCGGTCCCGGACCCGTTGCTTGACCTCCTTGGCCTCCGGGAAGCGGCCTTCCTCCCGCCGTGACCAGATCAGTTCTTCCCCGACCCGGATCTCGAAGACCCCGCCATCGCCCGGCGCCAGGGCCACCTCACCCAGCTCCGCCTCGAAGGTGATCAGCAACTCTTGGGCCAGCCAGGCTGCCCGGAGCAGCCAACGGCATTGGGTGCAATAGGTGATACTCACCCGTAGTTTGGTCATGCATGCCTCCAGGCTACAGTCGATCCAGATAGGCGGAGCCGAGATTGGTCATCTGGCCCAGAATCCAGCGCTGGCGGTCGCGCACATAGGCCGATGGAGCCTCCACCCGGTAGCGGCGGGGGTTGGGCAACACCGCCGCTAGCAGGGCCGCTTCCCGGCGGTTGAGTTCCTGGGCTGGCTTGCGGAAAAACCGCTGGCTGGCGGCCTCCGCGCCGAAGGTATATTCCCCCAGTTCCACGATATTCAGATAGACCTCCAGAATCCGCCGTTTCGGCCACAGCGCCTCCACAAGCAGGGTGAACCAAGCTTCCAGTCCCTTGCGCAGCCAACTCCGGCCAGACCATAGGAACAGGTTCTTGGCCACCTGCTGGCTGATGGTGCTGGCGCCCCGCAACCGTCCGCCGTCGGCCCGATCCTTTAGGGCCTGGCGGATCGACGCCAGATCGAAGCCCCAATGAGCGAGGAATTTCTGATCCTCGGCGGCCACCGCCGCCAGGGCCATGGGGGGCGAGATCCGCTCCAGGGGCACCCATTGGTAGCGGGGCGTCGGCTCCCCGGACAGGACGGCGGCCAGCGCCTGTTGCAGCATCACGCTAGACCCCGGCGCCGGCAGCCAGCGCAGCGCCAGCACCAGCACCATGGACAGGGCCAGAAAACCCACCGCCAGCCACAGCCCCAGCCGCGCCAGCCGACTCGGCCAGGAACGGGGATGGGAACGGAATCGACGCCAGCCGCCCATGGCGCTCAGAATACGCCCAGGGCCAGGCCGGCGGCCAGAGTCTGGCCCAGTTCCTCGCAGCGGGCCAGGTCGGCGGCGTCCGGTTCGCCCCGGACGATCACCGGCTCCGCCACTGGCTTGAGGGGATAGCCCGGGGCGATGCGTTCGATGGCGCTCAAGGCCCCCGTGCCGTCGTTGCCGGCGCTGATGAACACCCCATAAGGCAGGCTCTCCACCCGGCCCTGGGCCGGATAGAAGGTGCGGTCCAGGAAATCCTTGAGTCCCCCTGACATATAACCGAAGTTCTCCGGGGTGCCCAGCAGCAGCCCGTCGGCCCACAGCAAGTCCTCCAGGCCAGCCTCCAGGGCCGGTTGCAGCCGGGTCTCGATGTCCTCGGCCAGGGCATCGGCTCCACGCAGGGCCGCCTCGGCCATGGCCCGGGTGTGGCCGGTCTGGGAATGGTAAACGATCAATAAGTGCTTGCGGGTCACGATAGCGTGGGATAGGGCTATTGCCGAGGAGTATGCCCGCCTAGGACGGCCATCGCCAGTACTCCATTCAAAAACCTGCTGTCCTGCAACATACTCTGAGGAGCGGTTGCCTGCCGTCTACTCTTATTTGCCGCCTCTCAACCTAGGTGCGAAAACAACAATGATCGACCGTTATTTCAAGATCAGCGAACGCGGTTCCAGCGTAGTTACCGAACTCCGGGCCGGGCTGACCACATTTCTTACCCTAGCCTATATCCTGTTCATTAACCCACAGATCCTGTCGGCGGCGGGCATGCCGGCCGCCGACGTGGCCATCGCCACCGCCCTGGCCTCGGCCATCGCCTGTCTGGTCATGGGGCTGTGGGCCAACTTCCCCTTCGCCCTGGCCCCGGGCATGGGTCTCAACGCCTATTTTACCTACACGGTGGTGCTGACCATGGGCATCCCCTGGCAGGGGGCCTTGCTGGCGGTGTTCGTGGAGGGCCTGATCTTTATGGCGCTGGCCTACGGGGGCTTTCGCAGCCTGATGATCGACGCAATTCCCCTGCCCCTGAAGATCGCCACCATGACCGGCATTGGCCTGTTTCTGGCCATCATCGGCTTCGAAAACGCCGGCCTGACCGTGGACCACCCGGCCACCCTGGTGACTTTGGGCAGCCTGCACGCCGCCCCCGCGCTGCTGACCTTGCTGGGGATTGTCATCATCGCCGCGCTGCTGGCCCTGCGGGTCAAGGGGGCGGTGCTGGTCGGCATTCTGGCGATTACCCTTATCTGCTGGATCACCGGTCTCAGCCCGGCGCCGGCACGGTTCGTAGACACCCCTCGCCTACCCACGGAAACCCTGTTCGCCCTGGACTTCAGCCAACTCCTGAACGCCAGTTTTTATGCGGTGGTGATCGCTTTTCTATTCGTGGACATCTTCGACACCGCTGGCACGCTGTTGGGAGTGGGTCGGCTGGGCCGGTTCCTGGACGATCAGGGACGGCTGCCCGGAGCCGACCGGGCCTTCATGGCCGATGCCACCGGCACCAGCGCGGGAGCGTTACTGGGCACCAGCACGGTGACCAGCTATATCGAGTCCGCCGCCGGTGTCGAGGAAGGCGGTCGCACCGGCCTGACCGCCGTGACCGTGGCGGTGCTGTTTCTGGCGGCCCTGTTCTTTACCCCGGTGTTCACCGCCATTCCGGCCACGGCCACGGCGCCGGCCCTGATCGTGGTGGGTGCGATGATGATGCAGGGCGCCAGGGAACTGGACTGGAGCCGCATGGACGATGCCGTGCCCGCCTTCCTCACCGTGGTCGCCATGCCCTTCACCTACTCCATCGCCACCGGCATCTCCCTAGGCATCGTCAGTTGGGTGGCGATCCGCCTGGTCACCGGCCGCTACCGGGAAATCCACCCGATCATGGGGGGGCTGGCTGTGGTGCTAGTCCTGTACTACGGCATCAAGGGCTGATTTCAGACTCACACTATTTTCAACCCCCGCGCCAGAGGACAGAAAGACGACATGTCGTCTTTCTGTCCTCAATATAAATATTCAGGTAATGGGGCCTTTTATCTGCTAGACCTATCCTTACGCTGGACAAATCGGTGGAACGGAGCGGTGGCTTGTCCAGCCCGTCGTCTGATGTCGCGGAACCCTCAGACGTCCAGAGCCACTCAATACCGCCGTTTATAAAATTGAACTCCCACCACCACCAGTGATAACAAAGCACCCTATCTCAATCCGCCTGAAGGAGGCATTTAATGAGAATCCACAAGGGCAAGATACTGAAGTTAAGCCTTGTCGCCACCACCTTCGCCGCCGGACTCGCCCAGGCCGAAACCATCGCCATTTCCTGCGGCGCGGTGGGTCAGGAACTGGAGTTGTGCCGGGAGGGGGTGGCCGCCTGGTCCGAGCAATCGGGCCATCAGGTCAACTTGATCTCCACCCCCAATTCCTCGTCCGAACGCCTGGCCCTCTACCAGCAGTTGCTGGCGGCGGGGGCCTCGGATATCGACGTGTTCCAGATCGATGTGGTCTGGCCCGGCCTGCTGGCCTCCCATCTGATCGACCTGAAGCCCCATGTGGGTGACGCCATCAATGACCATTTCCAAGCCATCGTCGAGAACAACACCGTGGACGGCCAACTGGTGGCGGCGCCCTGGTTCACCGACGCCGGGGTGCTGTATTACCGCACCGATCTTCTGGAGAAATACGGCGAGCAGGCTCCCCAGACCTGGGAAGAACTGACCCGCATCGCCCAGAAGATCCAGGACGGCGAGCGCAGCGAGGGCAACGACAAGTTCTGGGGCTTCGTCTGGCAGGGCCGGGCCTACGAGGGTCTGACCTGCGACGCCCTGGAATGGGTGAGCAGCTATAACGGTGGCAACATCGTCGACGAAGACGGCTCCATCACCATCAACAACCCCCAGGCCATCACCGCCATCGACACGGCCGCCGGCTGGGTCAACACCATCACCCCCGGCGGTGTACTCAACTACACCGAAGAAGAAGCCCGGGGCGTGTTCCAGTCCGGCAACGCCGCCTTCATGCGTAACTGGCCCTACGCCTGGTCCCTGGCCCAGGGCGACGACAGCCCCATCAAGGGTAAGGTGGGCGTCTCGGCCCTGCCCAAGGGCGGCGAAGACGGCCGCCACGCCGGCACCCTGGGCGGCTGGCAGTTGTCGGTCTCTAAATACTCCAAGCACCCGGAGATCGCCGCCGATCTGGTCACCTACCTGACTAGCCGGGATGAGCAAAAGCGCCGGGCCATCAAGGCCGCCTACAACCCCACCATCAAAAGCCTTTATGAGGACCAGGAAGTCCTGGAAGCGGTGCCCTTCTTCGGCGAACTGTACGATACCTTCGTGAACGCCGTGGCCCGTCCCTCCACCGCCACTGGCGGCAAGTATAACCAGGTCAGCAAAGAGTTCTGGGATGCCGTGCATGTAGTGCTGTCCGGCCAGGAGAGTGCTGCCGACAGCCTGGCCGCCCTGGAGAAGAGCCTGACCCGCATGAGTCGCGGCGGTAAGCGCTGGTAACCTCTGATCAGGAGGCCAGGGACGGCCCTTGCTTATTGTATACTGATAATGGGGAGGAAAATCATGAGTCAAACGGCTGCCCAAGTAGCGACCGCCGCAACGGCTACTGCCCAGATTAAAGAACAAAAATCGCAACTCACCCGAGGCCGGGTTCGCTCCGCCTGGCTGTTTTTGACGCCCATGTTGATCATTCTAGCCATGGTCGCGGGCTGGCCTCTGTTCCGCACCATCATGTTCGGGTTCACCGACGCCAATCTAGCGGACCTGGATAACTATGAATTCATCGGCTTCGAGAATTACCTAGCCAACTACGGTGGCGAGTGGTACGGCCTGCTGGCGGACGGCGAATGGTGGAACGCGGTCTGGAACACCATCAAGTTCTCGGCGGTGTCGGTGTTTCTGGAAACCGCTTTCGGGCTGGTTATTGCCCTGATACTGAACGCCTCCTTCCCGGGCCGCTCCCTGGTGCGGGCTTCGGTATTGATTCCCTGGGCGATTCCCACCATCGTCTCGGCCAAGATGTGGGCCTGGATGCTCCACGACCAGTTCGGCATCATCAACCATATCCTGATCGGCCTGGGCTTTATCGACCAGGGCCTAGCCTGGACCGCTAACCCGGACCTGGCCATGACCGCCGTGGTCATGGTGGATGTCTGGAAGACCACGCCGTTTATGGCCCTGCTGATCCTGGCGGCCATGCAGATGCTGCCTTCGGACTGCTACGAAGCGGCCAAGGTGGACGGCATCCACCCGGTGCGGGTGTTCTTCAAGGTGACTCTGCCGCTCATCAAGCCGGCGCTGATGGTGGCGGTGATCTTCCGGCTACTGGATGCACTGCGCATGTTCGATCTGGTCTACGTCCTCACCTCCAACAGCCGCGACACCATCATGATGTCGGTATTCGCCCGACAGCAACTGGTGGACTTCCAGGAGGTGGGCTACGGCTCGGCGGCCTCCACCATGCTGTTCTTCATCGTGGCTCTCAGTACGGTGCTATACATCGTTCTGGGCCGGGTCAAGTTCGACTAGAGGGGGCGCCATGAAAAAAAATTTCGGCTATATCGGTTTTTATATCCTGGTGGCGATAGTCATCATCTATGCGGTGTTTCCGTTCTACTACGCCATCCTCACCTCCCTGAAGTCTGGCCAGCAGTTGTTCGAAGTGAACTACTTCCCGATCCATTGGGATTTCGGCAACTATATCTCGGTGTTCCAGGGCCAGCCCTTCGCCCGTAATCTGCTCAACTCGGTGTTCGTCTCGGCCTCGGTGGTGTTTTTATCCCTGCTGCTGGGGGTGACGGCCGCCTTCGCCCTGGGCCGGGTCCAGTTCCGGGGCCGGGGCGCGCTGCTGCTGACGGTGCTGGGCGTGTCCATGTTTCCTCAGGTGGCGGTGCTGTCGGGCATGTTCGAACTGGTCCGCTCCTTGGGTTTGTATAACAGCCCCTTCAGCCTGATCCTCACCTATCTGATCATGACCCTGCCCTTCACGGTCTGGGTGCTGACCACCTTTATGAGAGACCTGCCCAAGGAACTGGAGGAATCGGCCATCGTCGATGGCGCCTCCCCCTGGATCATCATTTCCAAGGTATTCATGCCGCTGATGTGGCCAGCCCTGGTCACTACCGGACTGCTGGCCTTTATCCAGGCCTGGAATGAGTTCCTGTTCGCCCTGACCTTCACCCTCACCAACGAACAGCGCACTGTGCCAGTGGCCATCGCCCTGATCAGCGGCGCAAGCACCCACGAACTGCCTTGGGGCAATATCATGGCCGCCTCGGTGATGGTGACCATCCCCTTGGTGATCCTGGTGTTGATCTTCCAACGGCGCATCGTCTCCGGCCTCACCGCCGGCGCGGTCAAGGGCTGAGACCAAGAGGTATTTCGCAATGGCAGACATCCGAATGCGCGGCATACGCAAGGCTTTCGGCGATATAGAAACCATCCATGGCATCGACCTGGATATCGAGCATGGGGATTTCGCCGTATTCGTAGGCCCATCGGGCTGCGGCAAGTCCACCCTGTTGCGGCTGATCGCCGGACTGGAGGACATTACCTCCGGGGATATGCTCATCGACGGTCAACGGGTCAACGACCTGACC
Source organism: uncultured Candidatus Competibacteraceae bacterium (assembly GCA_964597315.1). Lineage (GTDB taxonomy): Bacteria > Pseudomonadota > Gammaproteobacteria > Competibacterales > Competibacteraceae > CAZQXD01. Next base: position 6,009 of record CAZQXD010000060.1, on the reverse strand, counting down.
CCTCCCCAACGGGGCATCGCTATGGTCTTCCAGTCCTATGCCCTATATCCCCATATGACCATTTTCGAGAACATGGCCTTCGGGCTGCGCCTGGCCAAAACCGACGAACCGGAGATCAATAAACGCGTCACTTGGGCCTCTCAGATTCTGCAACTGGACCCTCTGCTGGAACGCAAGCCCAAGGAGTTGTCCGGCGGTCAGCGTCAGCGGGTGGCCATCGGTCGGGCCATCGTGCGCAATCCCAAGGTGTTTTTATTCGACGAACCCTTATCCAATCTGGACGCCGGTCTGCGGGTCCAGACCCGGATCGAGATATTCAACCTCCATCACCGGCTGGACTCCACCATGGTCTATGTGACCCACGACCAGGTGGAGGCCATGACCCTGGCCGATAAAATCGTGGTGCTCAACGCCGGCAACGTGGAACAGGTGGGTTCCCCCCTGGAGTTGTACCATCACCCCCAGAACGTGTTCGTGGGCGGCTTTATCGGCTCACCGATGATGAATTTCATCGACTGCAAGCTAGACCAGCCGGACTCCAGCAGTTCCACCGTCAGCCTACGCAGCGGCGCCAAACTCCAGACCAACGTGGATGCCTCCCCAGGCCAGGCCGGCGAGGCGGTCAAGTTGGGCATCCGCCCCGAGCATATCGAAGTGGGTAATGGCGGCGACAATTCTATTCAGGGTCAGGTGAGTCTGGTGGAACACCTAGGAGAAGCCTCTTTGATCTACCTGGAAACGGCGGAAATGGATGGACTGCTAACCGTTCGGATCAATGGGGATACCGCGATTCGGGCGGGAGAGAATCTGACGATATCCCTACCTGAGGGCAGTTGTCATGTGTTCAACGCCCAGGATCGAGCCTACCGGCGCCAGATCAGCACAGCGGCCGCCGAGGCGGCGCCTGTGGTTTAAAAGAGGTAGGATACGTGCATCGCGCCGAGCCGCAAGGCCCGGCGCGATGACACGGATGCCCAGTTGCGCCGCGTTGCTACAGACTACAAAAAAACAACAAACCGATAAACCACTCCCCTTCCGCGCCTTAGCAATGCCTTCACGAGTCTTTTGGACATTGATTTTTGTTGGAAAACCCGCTGAAAAAAAAAGAAACGGCTCTTTTTTTTCAAAAATACAACATTTGTTGGATAAAATTTACAACGTGATAAAACACGGCTAGAATTTAATCGCTGCCTCTACTCAATAACGACAGTCAGGAAGAAGCAGCGAAGTATCAGGAATTTTATGCTTCCTCTACTCAATAACGACAGTCAGGAAGAAGTAGCAAAGCAAATAGGTAAGAGGGGAGCCTGATGACCCCTCTGCATTATTCCACCACCCGAGGCTGACCGAGTCCGGTTTATCCGAGCTTGCATCACCTCAAAAAGCGCTTTTGGGAAGAGATCAAAATGGCAAAACTAACCAAACCCTTGCTGCCCCTAGCAGCCGCGGTCTCCGCCGCGCTAGTCGCTCCCAATGCCCTGGCCGTCTCCGGCGAGGACTGGGAGTTTCACGGCTATTTCCGTTCCAATATCGGCTTCAATAATGAAGGCGGCGATCAGGTCTGCTTCCAGGTGCCTGGCGTCCGCGTCAAGTACCGTCTCGGCAACGAGTGCGAGACCTATATCGAACCGTCCTTTGCCTTCAATCTGTTTTCCGGTGAAGACGGCGCCTACTTTAAAGGTTTTCTGACCTTCGCCTATGTGGTGGAAGGCGAGTCTGACTTCGAGCAGTTCAGCCCCGCCGCCCGGGAAGCCTGGATCGAAGCCGGCAACGTGACCGGCGGCGCTTTACAAGGCGCCCGGTTCTGGGCTGGCAAGCGCTTCTACCGCCGCCATGACGTGCATATTAACGACTGGTATTTCTGGGATGTGAGCGGTCCCGGCGCCGGCATCGAAGATATCTCGGTCGGCCCTGGCAAGCTGGCCGTAGCCCTGTTCCACAATGTAGATTCCGACGAAACCGCCATTACCCGGCCCGATTTCCGCTTTTACGACCTGGAAACCAACCCCGGCGGCAAACTCACCCTGGGTCTGGAACTGCGCTTCGCCGACAACGACCCGGACTCCGGTTTCGCCGACGACGGCTTTGCCCTGTCCATACTGCACTTCCAAGATGGGGTGATGGGTGGCTTCAACAAGATCGCCTTGCAGTACGGCGAGGATCTGGGCGCCCAGGACCTGGGACGCGCCGGCAGTGGCAACCCCGCTGATGTCCCCGACGATATCAAGGCCTGGCGCGTTGTGGAGCAGTTCCTGTTCCAGCCCAACGACAATTTTTCAGGTCTGTTCACCCTCACTTACGAAGAGGACGACTTGCGCGGCGATTGGTTCTCCGTGGGTGTGCGTCCCAAGTTCCATTTCAACGACTACTTCAACGTGGCCATCGAGCTAGGCTATGACACCCTGGAGCCGACTGGTGGCGGCGATGATCTGGAGCTCTGGAAAATCGCTATCGCCCCCCAGATCTCCGCCGGTCGCGGCTTCTGGGCACGTCCCCTGCTGCGAGCTTACGTGAATTACTCTAACTGGAACGAGGCCGCCCGGGATGCCGGTCTGGCCGGTGGCGCCGACGGCGTGTTCGGCGATGACACCGATGGCTGGAGCGTCGGCTTCCAGGCCGAGTCCTGGTGGTAAGCCGATAAACAAAAAGCCCGGGCCTGGCCCGGGCTTTTTTTATGGGCGAACGCCTATCACAACTCGTTGATCAGCACCCGGCGCTTAGCCTGGTATTCCTCGTCACTGATCAGGTTCTGCTGGCGCAAACGCTGCAACACCCGAAGGCGTTTTTCCAACTCTCGGTAACGGGTGTCGTTTTCGCTATAAAACGTGCCCTCGTCCACCGGCGTCAGGCTCTGCAATCCCGAAACGGGGGCGCCAGGGGCTTGGAATTGGGGATATTGAAGACCGGATGCGGGCGCGGGCGCGGCGGCCAGACCGCCGGAGGCAATCTCGATCCAGTCCCGACGGCCGCCGGCGCCAAAACGGGCGCCGCCAGCAGTTACCAAGGTTGGCCCGATGCTCGCCTCGCTGCTGCGGGACCCGGGGGTGAAGGGCCGCAACACCCCGGAAGCCCGTAATTCGGACTCGAAGGGCGTATCCACCAGGCCGAAGATCACATTGAGAGCGCCGTCCTTGAAGAATACCCGGCCGGTGGTCACCGACAGGGGGCTAAGCAGGCTCAAGCCCCCCTTGCGGGCGGTGACGGCGAAGGTCACGTCCTGATCGGGCTGGGCCTTGGCCAGGGCTTCGGCCAGACGTTCCGTCAAGGCATCCAGTTGATCTTCGTTCAGCAGAGGCGCGGTTTTGCCGCGGCTTTTTTCGACCTGGATCTGCTCCAGACCGACGCTAAGCTGGGCAGAAGACAGGTTGACGGGGTGGCTGTTGCGGCCCGCAGCGGCTTCGGCCTCGACAATGCGCACATGGCCGTATTCCCCGCCCTCCCAGATGCTCTCCACGACGACCCCACTCTGAGCGTCGCCGCGTTGCTGGACGGGGCGACCGGCGGCATAAATGTACTTCTCGGTTTCCTTGTCCCCCGGATTGGCGCAGGCGGCCAGCCCCAAGCACAGGCCAAGCAGCAGGGTCCGGGACCCGACTCTTAAGGCCGGGTTATTATCGGGCGAATTCCTCATTACAGTGGCAACCTCACAGCAAACGGTGTTTAAAGGCTCCGGGATTCTACAGGGAATCCGCCCGAAACGCCCTAACCGCCCCGAGACGTGTAGAAATTTTCCACCGTCGCCAGATCGGGCAGGGAGGGAATCGCCCCGCGCCCGGTGGTGGTGATGGCCCCACAGGCATTGGCGAACTTCAGGGCCGCTTCCAGGGCCTGACGATTCCCGGCCAGGTCCTTGATCCGGGTGCGGTCTACGTCCAGGGCGGCCAGCCGATACAACAGCCCCCCCACGAAGGCGTCCCCGGCGCCGGTGGTGTCCACCGACTGGACCGGAATCACCGGCACCTGGCCGGACAGTTGCGGGGTGTAATAACTGCACCCCCCCGAGCCTTTGGTCACCACCACCAGGGTGATGCCCCGATCCAGCAGTTCCTTGACCGCCTGGGCTTCGTTGTCGGTCTCCATCAGAAACTCCAACTCCTCGTCACCCACCTTCAGCAGATCCGCCGAGGACAGCAGCGGCAGGATCTTCTGGCGGGCCGCCTCGGGGCTGGGCCACAGGGAAAACCGCAAATTGGGATCGAAACTGCGTAGACAACCCGCCTCCTCGGCCAGGCGAATGCCCTGGAGGGTGGCCGCTTCGCTCACCGGCCAGGTGAGAGTGATGGAGCCGTAATGGAACACACCGGCGCCGACGAACCAGGCTGGGTCCAACTCATCGGGTCCGATCAGCATGTCCGCCGAAGGCTCCCGGTAGAACATGAAATCCCGCTCCCCGTCCTGGCGCAGGGATACGAAAGCCAGGGCGGTCTTGGCCTCCCGGGTGGTGAGCAGATACTCGGTGTGTACCCCATTGTCCTTCAGGACCTGGATCAAGAACTCCCCGAAGGCATCGGCGCCCACCTTGCCCGCGAAATGGCTGTCCCCGCCCAGCTTGGCCACCGCCACCGCCGCATTGGCTGGCGCTCCGCCTGGGGCGCGCTTGAACTGCTCTACCTCAGACAGGGGCAGGCCGTTGACCGTTGGAATGAAATCAATCAATGCCTCGCCAAATGAGATGACTTTCTTCATGCGCTCGCTCCTCGCCTCAGCCCGCTTGGCGGTGCTGCTTGCAGTAGTTAATCAGCCCGTTGGTGGAGACGTCATGGCCGCTCACCTCACCCGGACCACTCAGTTCCGGTTCGATGGCCTGGGCCAGTTGCTTGCCCAGTTCCACCCCCCATTGGTCAAAGGAGTTGATCCCCCAGATTGTCCCCTGCACGAACACCTTGTGTTCGTAGAGGGCGATCAGCGCCCCGAGAGCCTGGGGGGTGAGGGTGTCCAGCAGCAGGGTGTTGGTGGGCCGGTTGCCCGGGAACAGCTTATGGGGCAGCAGCGCCTCCAGAGCCGTGCCCGATAACCCTTGTCCCGACAACTCGGCCCGGGCCTCGGCCTCGGTCTTGCCTCGCATCAGCGCCTCGGTCTGGGCAAAGCAGTTGGCCAGCAGCATGGTGTGATGCTCGCCCACGGGGTTGTGGCTGTGGACCGGCGCGATGAAGTCCGCCGGCGCCAGTCGGGTGCCTTGGTGCAGCAACTGGAAAAACGCGTGCTGGCCGTTGGTGCCCGGCTCGCCCCAAAGGATCGGCCCGGTGGCGTAGTCCACGCTTTGCCCGTCCAGGGTGATTTGCTTGCCGTTGCTCTCCATGTCCAGTTGCTGAAGATAGGCCGGGAAGCGGTGCAGGTACTGGTCATAGGGTTCGATGACGTGGCTCTCGGCCCCAAAGAAATCCGTGTACCACACCCCCAGTAGGCCCAAAATCACCGGCATATTGGCCTCTAGGGGCGCATCGCGAAAGTGCCGGTCCATAGCGTGCGCTCCGTCCAGCAGCTCAGTGAACCGCTCCATGCCAATGGCCACGGCAATGGGCAGGCCAATGGCCGACCAGAGTGAATAGCGCCCCCCCACCCAGTCCCAGAATTCGAACATGTTGGCCGTATCGATGCCGAACGCCCGGACTTTCTCAGCGTTGGTGGACACCGCCACGAAGTGCTTGGCCACCGCCGCTGGCTCCCCTACCTTGTCCAGAAACCAGGCCCGTGCCGTACTGGCGTTGGCCATGGTCTCCCGGGTGGTGAAGGTCTTGGAGGCAATGATGAACAGGGTACTCTCCGGGTCCACCACTTTGAGCGTCTCAGCGATGTGGCTGCCGTCCACATTGGAGACAAAGTGCATGGACAACTCCGGGTGCTGGTAGGGCTTGAGCGCCTCGCAGGCCATCAGCGGCCCTAGGTCCGAGCCGCCAATGCCGATGTTGACTACATGGCGGATGCGCTGTCCCGTATGGCCGGTCCAGCGCCCGTCCCGCACCGCCTCGGCAAACTCCCCTAGCCGCTCCAGCACGGCGTTGACCGCCG
>CAZQXD010000059.1:0-26826 GCA_964597315.1 uncultured Candidatus Competibacteraceae bacterium | reverse complement strand
ATTGACCTTGACCTGCATGGCCTTGGATTTTTTCATGATCAGGCACTGGGTCGCCATCACATGCTCCACCTCGGAGGTGCCGATGCCAAAGGCCAACGCCCCAAAGGCCCCGTGGGTGGAGGTGTGGGAATCGCCGCAGACCACGGTCATGCCCGGCAGGGTCGCCCCCTGCTCCGGGCCGATCACGTGAACGATGCCCTGGCGAGGGTCGTTCATGCCGAAGTAGGTGACCTGATAGTCATGGACGTTAGTGTCCAGAGTTTCCACCTGAATTCGGGACACCGGATCGGCAATGCCCTGGCCCCGGTCGGTGGTGGGCACATTATGATCGGCGGTGGCCAACATGGACTCCCGCCGCCAAGGCTGGCGGCCCGCCAGCTTCAGGCCCTCGAAGGCCTGGGGCGAAGTCACCTCATGGACCAGATGACGGTCGATATACAGCAACGTGGAACCGTCCGGGTGGTCCCGGACCACATGGGCGTCCCAGAGTTTGTCGTAGAGCGTCTTACCAGTCATTCGTCTGCCCTCCTCAGTGTGGGACCAGCTTATTTCCGTAAATCTCATAACACAAATTCATTCTTTTCATACTTTGGATAACCTATTGGAATAGAAAACCCACCCGAGCCAGGCAAGCCCATCCCGGGCTTTCCGCTGGGTTTTGGGACACGTGATGACCCCGGCAAGCCAGGAGAACCGGTTTTAAGGCTTTGAGGGAGGTAATTGCAGGGCTGAACCGCCCCGCTCTTCCAGACGGATAAGGCGGCGCTCATGATCCAAGAGCAACTGCCGCAGCTCCCGTTGATTCTGGATCAGATCATCCACCCGCAAACGCAGCAGATTGATGCCGCTCAGGCGCTCGTAGATTTCCTTTACGGTACGGCTCATGGGCACTCTCCAGTCTCGCCGTGCTGGCGTAGCCGGGCCATTTCCTCAAGGAACGCCTGATGTTCACGCTGATTCCCATTCAGCAGTTCCACCATGGCCCGGATATCCTCCTCGGCCTGGCGGGAGAGGGTATCGAGCAGCACCAGTTCCTCATTGGAAACGCTGTCTAGGTGCTGGGAGATGGCCTGGCGGACCTCCGCCGATAAGGAACCTCCCCGGCGACGGGCCAGCTCCGCCAAAGCCTGTTTCTGTTCTGATTCCAAGTGAACCATCTGCGCTACCAGACTCATAATACTGTCTCCCACAGGTAGTGATATATACTGGTATATATCATTCAGTATCCCTGTGCAAGGATAGGATTCTGGTCCCTGGGGGCGAGTTGCCGGGGAGACTCCCTGCCACGCTTCCACATAGAATACAGCCCGCTACGAACGCGGTCCCTCTAAAGGTGCTGGATGTCCACGGCGCGCCACCGATCCCGCAGATACTCGGCTACCAGACGGCGGTGACACTGCGCCGACGTTGGCTCACTGCACAGCAGGCAACCGCCATCTACCAATTCTGGATCAAGGTGTTGCTCCACTTGACGCTGCTCCAGCAGGGCCAGAAACCGGCGCTCGTACAACGGCCAGTCGCCCCCCCCTTTTTTATAGGCATCAAGAATATCGCTGGTAGGGGCCAGTATGGGCAGATGCCGGTAGCCGATGCCACCAATGGCATCAAGGAAGTAGCGCAAGTCCTGCTGCTTGGTAAAACCCGCCAACTGCGACCGATTGTTCAAGCGCACGTCCAGCACCCGCCGCACACCGGCCTGCTTCAGGCGGGTGAAGAAGTCCTCGGCGCTTTTGCGGGTAAAACCAATAGTGTAAATGTGGATGCTCATGGGGTTTCCTGGCGGTAGGCAATGCGTTCGCCCTGGCGGTCATAAGCCTGCTCGATCAGCGCCTCGGGGTCGCAAGGCGCAAAGAGATCACTCTGACCAGCGTCCAGGCCAAGACGGGCCAACAGACGCTGTTCGGCCTCGGTCTGGGTTTCCAGGGCGTTGGGCAGAATATGCCGGATGCTCAGCTCCCGATCTCGCAGATGGCGACAAATCAGAATGGTCCGATGACAGTCCAGGGGATCGCGCTCCGCGCACAGCAAGGCCACCGTAAACCGTCGGCAGCCTTCCAGTACCCGCTCCAGCCCCTGCCGAAACAACGGCTCTTGGGCGATTCGATCATAACGGGCCTGGCCCGCCACATAGCACTGTGGCTCCTCGCGCCGCGCCCCCAGTTCACGGCCCAGGAACACGTAGCTGATGCCTTCGGACTTGAGCGCAGCGGCCAGCGCCTCGCGGCTGAAATGGGGAAAGCGGCGGCTATAGGGACTGGAGCGCACGTCCGCCACGGCCTGGATACGGTGCTTGTGGAGCAGCGCCAGAAACCCCTCTGGCTCATGATCGGAATGGCCGACGGTGTACAAGGGATTCACGGATAGTCCTCCGCATCGATCAGGGCCGCCACCAGTTTATAGTGACAGCCGTTCCAGGCCCTTGCGAGACTGATACACAGATAATACTGGGCCTCTTCATCCAGTTCGATGGTCCGTTGATAGCCCAGGGCCGGGAATTCCTGGGCATACCGTTGACGAATCCGGGGATCGGTCAGGCTCAGATTGTAGTCCACTCCGCAGTAGCGGAATATCGCCCGGTATTTACGCACTGGTTGGCCAAATATAGGCACGAAATGCTCCAGGTGCAGACACAGCCGTTCCGGGCGAATCAGATACAAGGACTGCGCCGGAGGATGGTCCAGGAGCCACTGTTGGCCAACCCGATCCTTACGCATGCCCGGCTCCAGCCAGAGGTCTTCCGGCCAGTCGATCAAAAACGGGAGCAGTTCCGCGCCCATCCGCCGCACCCGCCGCCATCGCCTGTCCGGGCTAACGGACCAGTTCTCCGGTTGCTCGGGCAGCAGGGCGGCCCCATGCACGGGTATCTCGACCAAATCCAGGATTTCCACCTCGCTGCCATCCTCCAGACACCGTTCGTGAACACGTAACTCGCCGTCGCCGCTGTCCGACACCGGTCGTAACCAGCCGCCCAGCCGATAGCTGCCGGCGTGAAGAACCAGTTCCCGCCCGGCGATGCATCGGTTAAGGCTGCGCTGGGAGTTAGCCAGCACCACCATCAGCTTGGTGGCGGTGCTGGTGGCATCGATAATGGCTCTGGCGGGCATGGCAAACTCCGGTCTGACTGGCAAGGTCGCGCCAGTCGAACCGGCGCTTTGTCTGCTGAAACGCAGACCGGTAAGGGATTTTTAAAACAGCCATGGGGTTTTGTTGACATCCTCCCCGGCCTTCGGGCCGAGGAGAATGTCAATATGACGAACGTCGATTTATTACTTTTGGGCTTCTGGAAAACCGGATGGTCGTCGTTACGCACACCAGGCGCAGTGAAAATATCCGTGCCATCTCAATGAGAAAGGGAAACAAACGTGAGCAAAAAACCTACCAAGAGCGAATTGGCCAGACTGGACGCGATGACCGATGACAAGATTGATTACAGCGATACACCGGCCTTCGACGAAGGGTTCTTGCGCACAGTCCCGATGAAATTCTCGCCGGGGAAGCGGCCTATCACCGTTCGCGTCGATACGGATGTTCTGGACTGAATGAAAGCACAGCGCAAGGGCGACCAGAGCCGGATCAATACGATCTTGCGGGCCTACTACGAAGCACACCGGAACGATATAAAATGACCGGACTCATTAGGACTACCGGACTCAGTTGCAGTTAGGCGTGGACTCGGGGCCAGGTGAATCGGCGGTGTGCCGACTGATTCAGCGGCGTGACGGGAAGCGCGATGGTCGGTAACGCCTATAACGGCATCAATCCCCCCTTCACCAGTTCCTCCAGGTTCGGGTCCCGCCCCAAGATCCGGCGCTCCTGGGCCTCCCGTTCGTTCCTCTGTTCCGGCGCCAGCCCAACCCAGGCTGGCAATGCCGCCTTCAGAGCTTGACGCCGCCGACACTGGAAGCGGTCCAGGCAGTCCATGGACTCATCCCGTTCTTTGGCCAGATGATGCAGTGTGGCCAACTCTAGCCAGTAGTGCCCATTTTCAAGTAACTCCCGCACTTCATCCCAGGCCGAGACCAGCCAGGCCGAGTTCGGGGTGTTTTGTCGGTAATACAGGCGCAAAAACCCCAGCGCCATACCGAAGGGTCCTGGGTCTTGCTTGGCCAGACGCTGTTGTAACAGTTCCCGATACCGGACCACGATCTTGGCTGCCCGGTGGTCATGGCGTCGCCAGGCCCAGAGGGCCAATGCGCGCAGTAGATAGGCGGGCGCGGTGTTGCCCTGGCCGACCCGTAGGCCGGCGTCCAGGACCGCAATCGCCGCCGTGGCGCAGTCTTCGCCACCGGTCTCCAGCCACGCCCAGGCATAGAGCAAGCCGGCCCGTTCCCGCTGACCATCCTGGTCGCGCCCCAGCGCCTCCTCATGCTTGCGCCGGTAATGACCAACGGCGGCCCTGGGCCGCCCCTGGCGGAGACACAACCGGGCACGGCGGTCCAGAAACTTGAAACCCATATTCCTATCCAGGGTCGGGGCCGCCGGATCGGCTATCGTATTGTCCAGGCGCTCCAACACCCGGTTGGCGGACTTGGGGAGATTCAAATCCAAAAGACAGTTGGCCAACAGCCCCAGCAAGGCCGGATGGCGGTCATCCTGGGCAAGGCCGTGGTCCAACTCGACCAGGGCGCGCCGATATTGGCCCTGGCGATAGTACACCTTGGCCCAGTAGTGATGCTCCGTGGCGGCCTCGGGGAGGCTGTTTGGCAATCCGGTGCGCTCGCGGGCCAAGCGAGGCAGCAGCGCATGATGATGAATTTCCGCCAGATAGGCCATCAAACCCAACACCCAAGCCCGAGTCAACCGAGGCAGCTTCGGCTCGCACTCCCTCAACTTGTGGAGCAAGTCACGCCCACTCACTCCATGGGCATAATCCGCCGGTAGGTCCAGGCGGGTTTCCAGCTCCGCCAGGGCCTGGTCCAGGGTCCAACCTTCGCGCCAGCGTTCCCGAGTCAACCGCCCGAGCAGCAACGGCAACGCATCCCGTGAAGCGGATGCCGTAGTTCCCTGGCGCAAGTCGTATTGCCCCAAAAGACAAAGCCGACCAGCGCCATGTTGCTGACTGGCCCGGCCCTGGGCGCGACGCAGAAGTTCACCCACGGGAACACCCTCGCGCCAACCCGCCAGCAGATCCCGAATAAAATCCCCGATCTGGGTGGCATCCAGCCGCCCCGCCGACGCCAGCACGGCGCGGGCGCCAGCGTCCAGGCAGCGCCGCCCTTCGGCCAGTAGATTGCCATCCCGACCGGCACAGGCCAGCAGCGCCACCAAGGGCGGCAATCCCCGACCGGTATCCAGACGCCAACCCTGGCCACGTTCATCCAGAAAGGCAAACTCACCGGACTCGGCCCCATGGGCAATGACCACTAGGGCCGCCAGGGCGGTGGGATCATGCTCGGCCAGCCAAGTTTCGGCGGCGGCGCGGGTGGTGGCCACCACCTGGCCCCCGCGATCCGCCAGGCCGCCGAAGGGTTGGGCTGTTGCGTCTCGCGGCCAAAGCCTGATGACAGCCGTTTCACCCGCCGGGATGCCGGGTCCCGGCAGGGGGCTGGCCGCCCGCGCCGCCAGCAATCGCCCCACCAGGGGCTGGCCTTGCCAGCGCAACCACTCCCAAGCGTACTGTTGCCAGGCATCGCCTAGGGCGGGGTCCAGCAACAGCCGACAAACCGGCGCGACGCCTATCCCCTCGCTTAGGGTCTGGGGCAGCAGCTCACCCAACCCTCGGCTACACGCCTCGGGGGCATCGGGTCGCTTTAGGGGCGGTAGAGCGCCGGTCCAGACGCCCGTGGACTCCGCCGTCCACCAACGCACACCTTCCGGCTCGGGCCACAAATAAACCTCCAAGACAGGCGCACCTTGGTGGTCACTCACGAGACGCCCATGGTGGGTGATTCCAGCAAATTGAAAGGATACAGTCCTGGCCGAAATGGCCGCAGGGCCTCCCAATCATTCTCCGCCCGACACCGGGCCAGAGCCTCCAGCAGATTGTCCGGCGTCGGGACGGGGGGTGGGGCCGCGCCCAGAGGCAGTTGGGCGCTTACCTGCTGACAGGTCTTTTGCCAGGTCCGTAGGGTGGATTCAATGCGGGGTAGTAGGTCCATGGCCGCAGGGTCGGGATAGGCCAGGGACGCTGGATACAAGACCTCGCCCACATAGCTGGCCGCCACCAGTCGGCTCACCCATTCACGCAGCTCGGCGGCATCGGTCTGAGCAGCCACGAACCGGGCGGTGACCAGGACCGCCACGGGCAAGGCCCTGAGACCCTGTTGATGCCGCAACTCCGGTCCATAGATTTCCCAGAGCAATTCCAAGTCGTCCACGGCCCGGCGGCGCAGCGCCAAGGCCGCCTCGCCCATGCGCAGATAAGGGTTCGAGACCACGCCATCCCGTTCGTCCTGGGCTTGGGCGGCCTGGTAATGGCCCTGGGCGGCGTCCAGGTCGTCAGCCAGCAGGGCGGCATGTCCCCGATAAATGTCGGTTTGGCTGCCGCGACGGTCCGGCTGAGCCTTCAGGGAATTATCCAGGGCGGCGCGCGCTTCGGTCAGGTGGCCCTGGCGTAACTGGATCTCCCCCAGACGGCCCCAGGTCTTAAAGACCTCGCGATCGTGTTCGGCCACCTGCCAGTCCAGGGCCGGTTGGATCAGCTCCTCGGCCTTTTGTAGATACCCCATGTCGTTGAGCAGGCTGGACAGGTTACGGGCCAGCCGGGCCTGCCGAACGCCGTCCAGGCGTTCCCGGAAAAGCCATTCCCGGACGTAGAGCGGCAGGGCCTCATCGAACTTACCTTGGTAGTAGGCCAGCCGTCCCAGGTGATGCCACCACATCCCTACGTCCAGTTCTCCAGCCAACCCCGGCAGCCGTTGCACCAGCGCATCGGCGGCCTGGCGCATCCGCTCCAGGCTCAGGGCCGCGTCTTGCATATCGCCCTGCTCGCTGAGCCGGTATGTCCCCTCGCCCCAGAAGGCCAGGGCCAGGGCCAGGGGTGGCTCGGGGTATTGCCGGGTGAACGCATCCCAGGCGCTCTCCAGGCGGGCCACCGTGGCCGGTTCTTGGGCTAGGGCATCAATACAGCTCAGCAACCCGTAGCCTTGGACCAACAGCTCCGGGGCGACCGGCGCTCGCACCGCCCCCAGGCGGTCCCGGTCGAACAGCACGACCCGGCGCGCCCGTTGCCAGTCGTCCAGTAGTCGACTGCGGTTGTCCCAGCGCACATGGTTATCCAACAGGGCGAAGGCCAAGGCCTCGCGCACCAGGGCCGGCAGATGGGGGATGGCTTGCAGCCGCGCCTCCAATGGCGTCAGCCGCGCCGGTGGCGCTGGGCGCTCCAACAGCCCCAGTTCCAAGGCGCTGTCTAGCAAGGCTGTTCGGCGCAAAATTTCCGTGTTGTCCGGGAGGGGTACGACGCGCCAGGGGGCAGCTACGGTCCCATGCAGGACTTCCGATGTCGGCACGTGGCGATCCGCCGCGAAGCCCAGGCTCGCCAGGGCCATGTCCAGGGGATGGTCCGTGAGCGCGGGTCCCGTGGCGATCCGAAAACAGCAGGGCCGCAACCGAAGGCGCAGCGGATAGTCGTCGCGCCGGGCGCTCAGGTCCTGGACGCGCAGGGGCGCGGTCAGGGTGACGGGGATCAGCCATTCCATACCCGCCTCAGTCCAGCTTCAGGTCGCGCAGGCGAAAAAAGCCCAGATTAGCCCCCAGGGCCTGTGGGTCCAACCGCACGGCGTACTCGGAATTCTGGCACATGGCCAGCAAGGCGGTCCCCAGGTCCGCCACGGCATTGGCCGCGCTTATATTGATATGGCCCAAGCGTCGCTCCTTGATGAAATAAGTCATAGTGCCCGCTTCCAGCTTCGCCAATGGCCGCCTCTCCCAGACCCCTAAGGCTTTGTGGGCGGTGTCTTCCAGGGCGGTCAGAAGCCCTCGCAGGTCGGAATCTTGGCGTTTGTCTGACGCGACCGCCTTTGAGCCGATCCGCGCCCGCTCCCAGGCCAGGCTATCGGGCGGTTCGGAGCGAGGACCGGGGGCCACCAGGAGTGTATCTCCGGGATTGAGAAAGGGCAGCGCCAGGGCGGCCAACAGCCCATAGACCTGTCCCAGGGCTTGGGCCGAGTCCCGCCCTTGATGCAGTTCACGCACCATATCCAGCGGACCAGAGGTCCCCAGCACGGCGAAGCGGCGATGAAAAGCCAACCAGCGCAAATGGGCGGTCAGCTCCTGCGCCACCGGGTCGTCTGCGGGCTTGGCCAGGGACCATTCGCCGTGCAGGTTCCGCTCACGCAGATACTTGAAGGCCGGCATGACATGGTGGCTGGTTTCTTTTCGGTCCAGGTAGCGTGGGGGCAACCCCCGGAGCGGCTTGCCCATGCGCTCGCCCAGGCTGCGATCATCGATCCGCTCCTTGTTTAGGGACTGCCAAACCGACCAGGGCGCCAGCACCAGGGCCACCCCCAGGAACCGTCCACCGTCGCCTTGGGCGTCGTTGATCTTATCCCAATTGCCGGTCTCGTCGCCCACGGCCAACCAGGTGGTCATGGCGTGGCCTCGCCGGTCCAGTCCAGGGGCAGGTCCAATTCCGCCCCATCGGCCCCCTGGATGCGTAAGCGGTTGGTTCGGGACGGGCTAAAGACCAGAACACTCCGGGGGTTTTGTGCGTCCAGGATGATGATCTCCAGGGCTTCGTCCCGCTCAAAGCGGGTGAGGGTCCAGCGGCCCGCCAGTCGCTCCAGGGTTAGGCGCAACACCCCCCGAGGCGTCAGGGCCAAGTGCAGCTTGAGGCCCTGCTCCAGGGCGAGGTTGGCTTCTTTCGGGTCGCTTTCGCCCATGGCGTGGGCCACGTCCGGGACCGGCTCCAGCAGCCGTCCGGCACGGCGGGCGGCGTCCATCAGGGTCTTGCACAGGCCGGTCAGGGCGCTGTCGATGGTAGCCGCCAGCGCCAGCCTAGCCGGTTCCCGTAGGGCCTCGGCGGCGGCGTGGTAAAGGATTTGATAGCGCCGCCGGGGGTCGTCATCGCCTCCCAGAGGCGAGCCGGTGATAACGATATCGCTGGTGTCCAGGGTACGGGGATAGACGGTCCCGGGCCGGGCCGGATGCCCGATCGTCGGAGCGGTCAGAAAGGCCCTGGCCAGCGCCCGGGCCGCCGCCAACCGCCGGGGCGGAAGTTGGCCCAGCAGGCGGCGGGCGTTGGGTAGGTAAAGATAAGCCGGATTCCACACCTGCACCATGCCGGCCACCGGATCGACGGGACCATCATCCTCGCCCAGAACCAGGTCGAAATCACTGGCGTAATCGGTCTCGGGAGCGGCCAGCCAGCCGTACCAGACGGCGGGGGTTTCGGTCGGCTCGACCAGCACTAGCGCCAGCGGACGGGGCAGCACCCAGTCCAGGGGGCCTTGTGGACCGATAACGGTGTCCACGCTGACTATCTGGCCCGGCGCGGGCGGAACAGCATGGGGATAGGCGCGGCGGGCCTCGGCAGTCCGGCGGATGCGGTCGGCCAGCTCGGGGGGTGGAACGGCGTCGGCGTCCGCCCAGTCCGGCGCGGGTTCGACCACCGGCAGCTCCCGCGACATTCTGGCCTGGGGGTCGGCGTCCAGGGCCTCGCGCAGAGCGGCAGACAGGGTCGGATCGGTATTGATCCAGCGGTCGAGCAAGCCATCCGGCGGGCCGAATAAGGCGGTTTCAATGTCCGCCAGGGGGGGCCAGAGAGGGCGCGGCAAAGTCATGGCGGTGTTTCCCGATTGTGGGTGTCCTGCTGTCGCAACGCCTGCCAGCAGAGAATTTTCAAAGCCGTGGCGATCAGGGCCGCCTGGGCGGGGTCCAGCTCCAGACCCAGGGAACCCAGCCAAGCGCCGATCCGGGTTTCCCCATAGCCCTGCCAGGTCTGGCCTTTCTGCCGGGTGATGCCCAGCTTTTGGGCCTTGTAATGGTAGGAGGCAATGCGCCGGGCCTTGGCCAGTGTGGCCAGGGGCACACCCCGGTCGGGGCAGAAACCGAGGGCCAGATAGTCTCGCGCCCAGTCGTCCAGGCTGTCCAGAAATCGGCTGGCGGCCTCCCCTAGGGCGGTTTCGTCCAGCCCCGTGGCCTCGCTCAGGGCCAGCACCGCCGCCGCCAAGCCGTCATCGGGCGCTTCGAGGCAGTCCAGGGGGTCCTGGTGGGTCTCCTCGTCGCGGGGGGTCCATGCCCTGGCCGGGGCGCGCTGTTGCAACCGGTCCCGTAAAAAGCGCCGGAAGTAGGTCACCAGAACATTGGCGTGTTTGATGGCGCTCACGGGGTTGTCCATGGCCTTGAGGATGAAAAAGTCATGGATGTACTCATCCGCATCCCCCTCAAGGCCGACGAGTTCCGGGCAACGGGCGCTACGCAGCCGGGCGGTCACCAGTTGGTAGAGGCGGGTCAGGCCGTCGCCGTCCAGTTCCACCCGCCGGTTCCATAAGTCCCGTAACTCCCGCTCCAGGGCGGCGCTCATGTCGTTTCCTCGTGATCGCGCAGCCACTGCAACACCTGTACCCGAACGGCCTGGTCCACGATGCCTTGCTCGCGCAGGCGGTGGTTGGCCACTGTTTCATGGCGGGGGCAGGCGTAAGAGTCCCGCCCCCCGCTTAGGCCCTTGTGCAGGCAGTGTTCGGGGGGCAGGTGGAAGAAGGCCGGATTGGGTTGGGTGGTGCATGGCAGCACCGCCGTCAGCTCCGCCCCCCGAGTCAAGGACAGGGCCAGGCGATGGCTGTTCGGTTCACGGCGGTCGGCGCCAAAGACCAGGGCCTGTTGTTCGGCCCAATAGAGAAACCCGTGGGCCTTGTCCTGCTCGGGCACGTGGGTCTGTTGGGCTGGCGGACTGGCGGGCGGGCGGCGTCTAAACATGTAACGCCTTGATCCAAAGCGGGTTAAAGGTGTGATTCATTGGCAGCATCCCCCTGCCTTATGGTTGTATGAGACTGCTCGGTAAGCGTCCCAAGCCTCCCCACACACAGTAGCAACTCCCCTAAGTTTTTTCCAAGCATCGTCGGACAAAAATGGCGAGAGGCCGGACACTCCCGGAAACAAACCATTACAGATTAATCGGCAAGCCGAAAAATCCCACCCGAACACCGGCCTTCAGGATCTAACAGTCCCAAGGAGGGCGCGGCCAGGGCATTTTCAAGGGTTTTAAAATTCGCCTCCCTAGCCCCGTTATGCAGGCAGGTTGAACAGGAAATACAGCCCAACGTCATCCATAATTTCTCACTCGACTAAGGGAATCCAAAGTGAATGCCATGGAGCTTCTAAGCACACTGCGCCATCCTCGCGATCAGGGCGTGACACTTTCCTTAAACACCCTGACCCCCCTGTACACCGGCGGTATCGGACAGCACGGCGAACAAGTGCATCCCTCGGGGCTGCTCGGCTCCCTGCGAAGCTTTTCCTGTCTGCTGGCGGCGGCTGTCGGGGACCAGAGTTTCGAACCCGCAGTCTGGGGCCTGGTCGCCCCACGACACCAGGACAGCCATGCCAAAACGGTGGCCCTGCGCTGGGATACCCAGACGCTAAGGCGGGTAACCCTGCCTAGCACTATCTGCTGGCCGCGCCAAGATCATCAAGAACGCCGGGGCTGGTTTTTCAATACCGCCCATGAGGGCGACCTGACCCTGAGCCTCACCCGGCGGGGCATCGGCGACGCCCATTGGCGACTGCTGCTGCTGGCGCTACGCATCCAGATTCGCCACGCCACCCTAGGGGCCAAGGACCAGTATGGCCTGGGCGTACTGACGGGCCAACTGCCCAAGGTGGACCCCCTGGACGCTCCGGTGGGCGTTCCCGCCGATAGGCCGGGCCTGCACCGGGCGGTGTTCGCCGAGGTCCGCTTCGATAGCCCCTGCCCCCGTGATATGAGGCCACGCCTGGAAGCGGGGCTGCGGCTGCGGGAGGCGCTGCGGGGGGCGTTCCGAGGCCCGGGCCAGGACGATTTGCGCCATTACCTGTTCGGCCACCTGGGCCGCGGGGGCAGCGCCATCAATGTCTCGGCCCTATACCCCCTGAACGACCAACGCTGTGCGTTGCGGGTCTGGGGCGTGGCGCCCCATACCGTACCGGATCGTTTCAGGAATCAACGGGAGGCGGCCATGGGCAGGGTGCGCCATACCCTGACAACGTTTCAGGACTACCAACACGCCTGTCTGCCGGAGTTGGCCCACTGGCGGGACAGCGGCCAACACCAAGACGAAATCGCACCTTGGATCAACCACCTGGCGGGGGTAGCCCCATGACTTTCGACTTTCTGGCCGACCCGGATAGCCCGCGACGAGCCAACCACTGGCAGGAGCAGGCCGCCCTGGCCCGCCGCGACGCTACAACACCCGAGGCCCTGACTGATCTACGCACCGACTTTCTCAAGCGGCACGGCCTGGAGAAGGCCAATGAGCGCGGCCAGGGTCAGCACAAGGTGCTAACGGCGCGCAAGCTGCCCCCGGAGTTGATGAATACCGCGAAACGTCCCCCCGATATAGCCCTGGCCGCGTTTCCGGTTTACAGCGCCCGGCTGCTGCTGCGCTTTCGGCTGCTCACGCCTTTGCTGACCAAGGACGATGACCCTTTTTATCTGTTCGATAACCCGGTACGCAAGGACCACATCCTGGGCCTGCCCTACCTGTCCGCCGCCAGCCTCAAGGGCTTGGCCGTCGATGCCTACCAGCGGGCCTTCAATGACCCTGAACACTGGACGACCCTTGGGGAAAACGACCCGGCCCGCACCCATGCCTTCCGCCTGGCCGATCCCTACGCCTTGCGCCTGTTCGGTCTGGCCGACGACGGCGTGATCCGGGATGAGGGCAGGGACCATAGCCAGGCCGGGCGGCTGCATGTTTCGCCGGTGTGGTTTCAGAAGATGCAGTTGTTGGTGATGAACCCCAACGAGCCAAAATCCGCCACCGGCAGCCTGCCTATCCAGTTCGAGTCCATCGCCCCCCATCAGGAGGGGCTGCTGGAGCTGGTGTACTTCAACCCGGCGGGAACCAAAGACAGTGGGCTGACCACCGTGCGCGCCGATCTGGCCCGGCTGCTGGCGGCCCTGGGGGCCTGGTGGCCGACGCTGGGCCTGGGCGCTAAACGTCTGGCCGGCTACGGCGCCATTGAACCCCAGGAGGTGGTTCTACAGGCTTTGGGCTGGCCCGACCTGGACCCTTACCGGGACAAGATGACCGCCCCCGACAAGGCCGCCCCGACGCCCAAGGCCGAACCACCATCCTACGCCGCGGAGTACGTGGACGATCAGGGCGAGCCGATCAGCGAAGCTGAGCTGGAGCAGCGCATTCAGGCCGCCACCGCCGAAACGGCGGTGGACATCGAGACGCTGGACAAAATTTGGCGTAAAAGTCAGGGCAAGGAGCAGAGACGCGCCAAGAAAAAACTCGACAGCGCCCGCAAAAAGCACCAGGGAACCGGACAGAATATGCGTGGAAAATATGGAAAAGTCGTCACCTTCGTCCAGCAACACGGTCCGATCCGGCCACCGGAACCGGAGCAGAGCGCCGACCTTACGCCGAGTCTGCCGCCCCCACCCCCCTTGGGCCACAAAACCCTGACCGGCCCGGATAGCTGGCTGAAACTGGCCCACTGGCTTTCCGGGGGTGGACAATGAAATCCGCCACCGAACTGGATAAGCCCGCCCGCGACCTGATCCTAGGCTGCGAAATCGCCGGTCTGCTGCACGATTTGGGCAAGCTGCGTTATGAATTCGCCGAAGAAAAGATGGGCGACCGCAAAGACCGGGACAACACCATACAAGAAACCACCGGCATCACGGAAGCCCATGGCGCCATCCTGGAAGACCAGCGGGTGTATCCGCCCCCCAACGAGGACCCCTGGCTTCAGGACATCAAGTCCCACAGCGGCTGGGCGCGGGTGCTGCATCTGCCCCAGGACTGGGTCAAGCCGGGCGTTATTCAAGCCTCGGGCCTGGGGGCGCCGTTGCGCCAACATCATGTTCAATCGAAATCGCAATTCGGCCCCGAAAACCTGTCTCTGATCGGCGATATCTACACCATGGGCGCCGACTGGCGCGACTCCGCCCTGGACAAAGGCGCCGGTGGCGCCAAAAGCGGTAACCAGCGGCTCGACGCGGGCTATATCGCCGACAGCTTCGGCAACGAACGGCAACCCTTCGGTTCCCAAGTCCTGGAGCGCCTCTGGCCCCAGGCGGGCGAGGCTATCCGCGCCACCCTGCTGGTCCCGGATGCCTGGGAGGACGTGCCCCGCGCCCGCAAAGCATTTTTATCCGCCATCGAGGAACCTTGCCGCCAAGCCCTGGGGGAGACTCGCCGACCCACCAACGACGTCACCCTCTGGCACCATGTCCGCTCCGCGGCCAGCCTGTTCAAGGCGGCCATGGCTGAACTGGCCCTGCGCGAAGATGGCCGCCACCTTCAAGATGACGACGGGGCCATGGACATGGACCGCCTGGGCCGTATCCGCTTCCGGCTGCTGGGCATCCGCTGGGATTGGGCGGCGCTCACCCGCATGGCCCTGCGCCCGGTGGTGCTGACGGCCCTGGCGCAACGGCGGATCGAGACCGTGGCGGCGCTGCGGGAGTTGCTGGAAGTGCGCCACCCCATCGGCAATATCATCTACGAGGACGACGATGGGGTGGTGCTGGCCGTTCCCGGCTTTTTCGAAGGCGTGACCCCGGAGCATGGCCAGCGGGCCGATGAGTGCTTCGAGGGGTGCATCGTGGGACCCCTGGCGGGCCTCATCCTGGACGCTCTGCGCCCGCTGGGCGTCGGCACCACCGTGCGCTTGGCCTGGAGCGAACCCCGGCTCTATCTCACCGACTATGCCGAGGTGATGGACTCCAGTCCCCAGGGTAACTCCCCCCGCGAACGGCTGTTGCAGATCGGCGAGGAGGAATTGCGCGGCTTATGGTCCCAGGTGGCGGGACGGGTGCGGATTTGTACCCAGTGCGACCTTCGGCCCGCCCAGGCCCGGGAACTGCCCATGGACAACAACCTGGCAAACCAAAGCCTGTGCGACGACTGCATGGACCTGTCCGACGAGTCGGCGCAGCGCAAGCGTTGGGCCACCGCCAAAGACATCTTCGGGATCGAACCCCAAACCTTCGACCTAGACAACATCCGCCAGCAGCGCAACGCCAACGGCAATCCCCGGATGGTGCTGCTCTCGGTGCGGATACAGGCGGAGTCCATCGTCGACGGTTCGGCGCTGCTGACCCAGTTGGCCCGACCTTTGAGCGATTTCAATTGCGACCAACTACGGTCGCTGACGCCAGTCGAGGCCGGTGAGTTGATCCACGACACTCTGAAGGCCCTGGAAGCCGGTGCCGGTAAGAAAAAACTCAAACGGGACGGCAACACGATACGCACGTTACTCGGAGACCGGTACTGGCTCACCAAGAGTGATGGCCGCGCCGAAGGCGACCTCCAGGACCGCGCCCGCCAGGTGCTGGACGGTTTCTTTTTACGCGAGGCCATCCCGGAGGACGCCGGTTTGTACCGCCACGACGGCGACAAATTGTTTCTGTTCGGCCAGCGCAAGCACCCCTCCCCAGGTCGGTTGGCCCGCACCTGGGACGATTTGCGGGCCTTGTGGCGGGACTGCCTGGAAGAGGTGGCAAAGACCACCGACCACTGGTTGATGCCCTTGTCCCTGGATGCCCGGGGGTTTCGGGTTATCGTCGCCGCCGACGATGCCGGAGCCTGTCTGGGGCGTATCCAGAAGCGCGTTCATGACACTTTGGGCCGGGTGCGGGGCAGCCTGCCGGTACACGTCTCGGCCCTGGCCTTTCGGGCGCGGTTTCCCCTATACCTTGCCCTGGACGCTTTGCGCCGCATGGAGGGACGCGGCAAAGCCACCCCACCCCAGCACTGGACGCTGCGCCAGCGACGGGAGGCCGAGGGCCAGTTACTGCTGAACTGGGACACGCCCCAGGGCAAGGTGGAATGGACCGTGCCCCTGACCACCGGCGATCCAGACCGGCCTGACATCTGGCACCCCCACGCCATCTGCGTCTCCCGACCCCAGGGACCGGGCCGACTGGCGCACCTCAAGGATCTGGCGGTAGGGGAGACGATCCGCCGGGCGCCGGACACCTTCGATTTCATGGTCTTGGACAGTAGCGTTCGCCGCTACCAGCTCCGCTACGACGCCCAGGGCCGCCGCCCCCATTTCATCCTAGGCGACCCAGGCCGACCGCCCTATCTACTGGAGCATCTGGACCCACTCCTGGACCTCAGGCGCAAGACCCGCTGGAATCCCAGCCAGGCCAAGGGCTTGATCGGGCAGCTCGTGGACAGCTACGGCGCTTGGGTGCGGGACGCCCACCCCAGCCTGCGGGAGCAGGGCCGGGCCGCCTGGAAAATCCATGCCAAGGCCCTGCTGCTGCGCTACCTGCCCAAGGACCCGGAATTGCGCGAGTTCATGCTGGCGCACCTGGACGACGGTCTGGTTTTTGACGCCTTCGAGTGGGTGGGCTTCATTGAAAAAGACCGCTTCTCGACCGTTAACTCCGTATCCGATCACCACAAGGAATTCGCCCCATGAAGGAGCAGCCGCTCTATTTTTATGCCCTGGACCCCACCCACATCGGCGCCGGCGGCTATCGCCTGGGCCGGGTGGACCTGACGGTGCTGCGCGACGCCGCCACCGGACTGCCCAAGCTACCAGGCAGCTCAATCAACGGCGCGGTGCGCTCGGCGGCCCTGTACAGCCTGCCCGATGAGGACCGGGCCAAGGCCATGGCCTATGCCGACGCCACACAGGAAGGACAGAACAAGCCCCGACCCCATGAGGGCGGCGACGATCCGGTGGCCAGAATTTTCGGCTACGCCGAGGGTGCGGAGAAGGGCCAATCCCGTATCGGCGCGGTGGCCTTCCATGACGCCGACATCCTGGCCTTTCCGGTGCCCACCATGGCCGGTCCCCGCTGGGTGACGACCCCGGAGCGTCTAGAAGCCGCCGGCTGCGTGGACGTCCCCCCCCTGGCCGACCCCACCCGGGTTCTGGCCCAGCGCGGCGTCAACACCCCCCAACGCCTGAATCTGGGCTGGCTGCTGCTGGACGCCGAAGGGGCCGAGCTGCCATTTCCGGCTGCTTTGGTCGAGCAGCCGGGCATGAAACATGTACACAACAATCTGGTTCTGGCCCATGCCGATATATTCCCCAGCCTGGTCAACGCCAATTTGGAAACCCGCACCTCGGTGTCCATCGACTTTGCAACCGGCGCCGCTGCGGAAAATCTGCTGTTCACCTATGAGGCGACCCCTCGGGGCACCCTATACCGGGGCTTGGTGAGCTTCGACGACAAACGCTTCCCGGACTTGTAACCCCATGCCCAGGCGCTGGTCCGGCAGGCGGTGGACCTGGCCAGCCGACTGGGCTTCGGGGCCATGACCACCCGTGGTTTCGGCCGCATGCAAGCCATGTGGGAGGGTCTCCAAGATGCTTAACTTAGAACCCCTGGCCGCCCAGGCTGCGGTGGGCATGGTGGGCAATAGCCCCAAAGACGCCTTCAATCTGATCAACAAGGCACTGATGGTGCTGACCGAGCAGGGACTGTTCGCCTTCGGTCTGTTCCTGGGCAGCCGTAAGGATCGAGACCAGCAGGCGGCCAGCGACCTACACCGAGCGGTGCGGGGTCTGCTGGCCGAGGCTGGGCTGACGGACCCGCCCCATGACCACCCGACCACGGCTGAGTACTACCGGGCCTTGACCATGACCCGGGAGGAGGAGACGCCCACCCACGCCCTGCAACGGATCATCCTCACCAAACAACTGGTGGAGATCGCCCTGATCTATGGCCGTTACCAGGCCAAAGCTCTGACCCAGGACAACTGAAATGGGTTTCGCTACCTACTCCCTGGAACTACGCAGCCCTCTGCACATCGGCGCTGGGCGTAGCGGCACGCTGGCCCGCTGTCACGGCTTCGTGCCCGGCCATGTGCTGAGCTATGCTCTGACCGCCACCCTGGGCGCGGCCTGGGGTGGCCGACCGGAGGACTTCGACGCCGCCCTGCAAACAGTGCTGGATAACCTGCGCTGCGGCCCGCTGTTTCTGGACGACCAGGGACAGGCCCTACGACCCCGCCGAGACCGGGCGCGGATCGAGGCAGGTTTTCTGATCGCCAGCAATCACGTCGCCCTACATACCCACACCCGTAGCGCCGTCGAGGGGGCCTTGTTCGAGGTGGAGTCCATTGCCCCCCAGCGATTACATGAACCTGGTCGCGCCACGCCCGCCCGTCTGCGGGGCGGCCTGTGGTGTCGCGAGGATACCCTGGCCGGCCATCCCCTGCCCCACTGGCTGGGCCGTCTGCGCCTGGGCGGCGAACTCAAGGTCGGGCTGGGCCGGGTGTGCCTGAAGGACTGGTCGCCCGGAGCAGAGTGCTATCCTGGGCTGGGCCGGGCCGATGACCAGGGCTTGCATCTTGAGGCCAACGACATCTTACCCGGACCGGCCCTGGACGGCGTGACCGAGGCCCCCTTGAGCTTATGGACGGGTCGGCTATTCGACCCCCGCCGGGGCTTTGGGGGCCGCTTCAGCCCACCGGCTCTGGTGCGTCTGGACGGTGTTTCACCCCAAGCGGCCTGCTTTCTGCCCCACGTTGGCGAGATTGGCCTGGGGTGTTGGAGTCCGGTCCAGGGCTGACGCCGGTTCTTTGGCTTGAGGGCTTATGGCCCGCCACCGCCCATGGCAGCCGGTCGGCCCCCTCCCCAGGGCTTTCACGGCAGTTGGCGGCGTGAAGCTGGGCCAACGGCGAGACCCGCCTCGGGTTCGGGCGCTTTACCTGGAGCCATTCGCTGCGGTTCTCCCGGCTCCGGGTTTGTATACCATACACCCCACCGCCCCACCGCCCTACCGGAGCCTCCCCATGGACATCGCCAGCCTCAACGCCTTCGTGGTGGTCGCCGAGACCGTGTCGTTTTCCCTGGCCGCCGAGCGCCTGCATCTGACCCAGCCGGCGGTGAGCAAGCGGGTCTCCACCCTGGAGAATGAATTGGGGGTGCGGCTGTTCGACCGGCTGGGACGACAGGTGCTGCTCACCGAGGCCGGGCGCACCTTGCTGCCCCGGGCGCGGCGGATTCTCCAGGACCTGGAAGACAGTCGCCGCGCCCTGTCCCGACTGTCCGGGCAGGTAGCCGGGCCGCTGGTGCTGGCCACCTCCCACCATATCGGCCTGCACCGCTTGCCGCCGGTGCTGCGGGCCTTCGCCGGGCGCTACCCTGGGGTGCAACTGGATATGCGCTTTATGGACTCCGAGAAAGCCTGCGAGGCCATCGCCCACGGGGAGGTGGAGTTGGGCATCGTCACCCTGCCTCCCGCGCCGCCCCCGTCCATCCACGCGGAGTTGCTCTGGCATGACCCCCTGCTGGTGGTGGTCAACCGCGCCCATCCCCTGGCCAAGCAGCGGCAGGTGTCGCCGTTTCTGCTGACCACCTACCCGGCCATCCTGCCTGGGGAGGCCACCTTCACCCGGCGCATCATCGAACATCTGTTCACGCCCCTGGGGCTGTCCTTGCGGGTGGCCTTCTCCACCAATTATCTGGAGACCATCAAGATGATGGTGTCCGTGGGGCTGGGCTGGAGCCTGCTGCCCCAGACCATGCTGGATGGGGGGCTGGTGGCCCTGGAACTGGAGGGGTTGAGCATACAGCGGGAACTGGGCACGGTGCGCCATACGGGTCGGACCCTGTCCAACGCCGCCCAGGCCATGCTGGCGATCCTCAGGGGCCAGGCCGGTGAGGGGCTGGCCCAGGGGTCGGCGGGCGCGGGGCAGTGGCGGGGCTATTGAGGCTCAAGGCTCCAGACACCACTCCACGCCTCCCCGGCCCCAGGACTCCAAGGCCCGGTTGATCCGGGAGAATGGCCGACTGCCCAGAAACCCCCGCCGGGCCGACAGGGGGGAGGGATGGGCGGATTCCACCAGCAGATGCCGCTCGGTGTCGATCAGGGATTTCTTTTTCTGGGCCGGGGCGCCCCACAGCACGAAGACTACCGGGCGCTCACCGGCGCTCACCGCCCGGATGACCGCGTCGGTGAACCGCTTCCAGCCTTGGTCCCGATGGGAATGGGCCTGATGGGCGCGCACCGTCAGCACGGTGTTGAGCAGCAATACCCCTTGCTCGGCCCAGGGGATCAGACAGCCACTGGTCGGCGGCGGGCAGCCCAGGTCGTCGCCCAGCTCCCGGAAAATATTGCGCAAAGACGGAGGCGGCTTCACCCCTGGCCGCACCGAAAAGGCCAGACCATGGGCCTGGTCGTGGTCGTGGTAGGGGTCCTGGCCCAGGATCAGCACCTTGACTTGGGCCTGGGGTGTCAGCTCCAGGGCCGTGAACACCTGGTCCTCGGGGGGAAACACTGTATGCCGGGTCCGCTCGGCGGCCAGGAAGTCCTGGAGTGTTTTGTAGTAGTCTTTTTGTGTCTCGTCGGCCAGGGCGGCCCGCCAGCCGGTGGGGATAGGTGGAGGCATGGGTGTCTCCCGGATTAGAACAATGCATATAGGGTAGACCGGATGGGCCGAACAGCGCCCGTGGAACTTCCCGTCAGATATTATCTGCACCATTTCCAAGATCTGCTGGCCCTGGTGGAGCGCCAGTACGGCGGGCTGTTGTCCCCCTCGGAGCAGGATTTTATGACACGCTTCAGGGCCTTGTCCGAGGACAACCGCTGCCTGTTCGTGCGTCTGGCCAACCGCCGGGGCGCCTGGTTTCGGGCGACAAAACTGCGCTACCTGGAAATCCCGGCTATCCCGGAGCGGTTGGCGGAACTGACCGCCGCCGGCTTCGTGGACGCACTGGGCCCGGAACACGCCGACCGGCTGGAGGAGGTGTTGGACCTATTCACCCGCCCCGAACTGCTGGCCTTGGCCAACCGGCCCCGGGGGCTGGGTGGGCTACCCAAGCCGCAACTGCGGGCATGGCTCCTGAAGACCTTCACCCCGGCGCGACTGCTAGGGCGCATCGCCGCCACCGACCGAGTCATCCGCCAAGGCCATGGGGACACGGTGGAAACCCTGGAATTTCTGTATTTCGGCAAGCTGGGTGTCGGCATGGACCGCTTCGTGGTCCGGGATATGGGCCACCAGCGCTTCGAGACCGTGGAGCCGGAACGTTGCACACCCTACTTCACCAGCCGCCGCGCCCTGGAGGACAAGCTGGCGGCGGCCCGGACCGAGCGGACCCTGGGGGAAGAGGTGGGTCGACAGCACCCGGTAGCCCTGTACCACGGGTTTCTGGACTGGTTGGAGCGCCACCCGGACCTGGACCCCATAGCCCTGCCCACCCTGGACCGCCTGACCCTGAAGCTGGCCAGCGAACTGGAAAAGGCGGGCCATGAGGAAACCGCTCTGGACTGTTACCGGCGCAGTCTCAAACCCCCGGCCAGGGAGCGCCAAGCGCGGTTGCTCATCAAGCTAGGCCACCAAGACGCGGCCGCCGAGCTGTGCCGACGGATGCTGGACAACCCCTTGGAGGCCGGGGAGGTCCAGTTCGCCCAGGACTGCCTGGACCGGCTGGCCGGAAGCCGACGCCCCCGGCGCGTCACCCGAGTACTCAAGCAGGCTCCGACCCTGAGCCTGGACTCCCGCTACCGGCGCCACGTAGAGCAGGGCGTGCTGGACCATTATGCCCGCCAGGGTCGCTCGGGGCTGTTCGCCGAAAACCTGCTTTGGCGCGGCCTGCTGGGGCTTCTGCTGTGGGATGAGCTGTTCGATCCGGCGGCGGCGGCCATCCATCACCCCTTGCAGCGGGGTCCCTCCGACCTGTTCCGACCGGAGTTTCTGGAGCGGCGTCGGGAGGCTATCAGCCAGCGCCTGGCCCTGCTGGATGATGTCCCGGCCTGCCTGGCGGAACTGGAGCGGGTGTTCCGGGACAAGCACGGCATCGCCAACCCCCTGGTGGTCTGGCATCCGAGCCTGCCGACCCTGTGTCAACGGTGTTGCCATTATCTGCGCCCCTGGCAGTTGCGCCGGGTGCTATGGGAGATGGCCGGGGACCTGCGCCACCGGGGCCGGGGGTTTCCTGACCTGCTGCTGTGGGATGCCGCCGGCTGCGGTTTCGTAGAGGTCAAGGCCCCGGGGGATAGCCTGTCGGCCCAGCAACTGCGCTGGCTGGAGTTCTTCAACGAGACCGACATCGACGCCCAGGTGCTGCGGGTGGTCTGGGCCGGGGAGTCCTGACCCGCCCTATCCCGGTGTGGGATTGACGCGGAAAAGCAACTATGCTTTGGAAGTTTTGCCTGGATGCGGCCAGATCGCCGCCACGTTGTCGGAAAGCCGGGACCGCTCCCGGCGAACGTCATGTTTGCAGAGGAACAATTCCATGACCGTACAAACCATAATGCTACAAAACCCCAAGGCGGTGCATCTGGAGGACACGGTCCCCGCCGCAGTGAAACTGATGCTGGACTTCGGCATCCGCAATATCCCGGTAGTGGACCAGGACGGCGTTTTCCTGGGCACTTTCAGTACCGTGCATCTCATCCAGTTGCTGCTGCCCACGGTGGCCACCATGGACAGGGGCTACTTTGGCCGGGTCTCCGATCTGACTTTTATCCACGAAACCTTCGATGACATCAAGGACCGCCTCCAGGAAGTCCGCAGCCACAAGGTCGGCGACTACATGGATACCAAGAATGTACCGGTGATCGCCCCGGACACCTCGGTGATCGAGGCCATGCTGCTGCTCTATAAACACCGCACCCATGTGCCGGTGGTGGACAAGGATAGCGGCAAGCTGGTGGGGGTGGTGTCCTTTAACAGCGTACTGCGCGCCATCACGGAGGAAGACTAATGCACGGTTCCGGGAGTGAGTGGATTCCCCACGTGATTTTCGGGATCGATCCCCTATGGATGGCTACCCTGCTGTTGATCGCCACTTACGCGGTCATCATCACCGAGAAGATCAACCGCGCCATTATCGCCCTGCTGGGGGCCACGCTGATGATCCTCACGGGGGTGCTCAACCAGGAGGCCGCAGTCAGGGGCGTGGACTTCAATACCATCGCCCTGCTCACTGGCATGATGGTGCTGGTGGCCATCACCAGCAAATGCGGGGTGTTCCAGTTCGTGGCCATCTGGGCGGCCAAGAAGGTCAAGGCCGACCCCCCGGGCATTCTGTTGATGCTGTCGGTGGTCACGGCGGTGTTCTCGGCGCTGTTGGACAATGTCACCACGGTGCTGCTGATCGCCCCGGTCACCCTGCTGATCACCGAAGAACTGCGGATCAAGGCTTATCCGTTTCTGTTCGCCGAGATCTTCGCCTCCAATATCGGCGGCACCGCCACTTTGATCGGCGACCCGCCCAACATCCTGATCGGCTCGGCGGCCAATCTGAGCTTTAATGATTTCGTGGTCAATCTGGCCCCCATTGCCGCGATTATCTTTATTATTTTCATCATCGCCCTGCATCTGTTCTGGGGCAGGACCCTGAAAACCACCGAGCAACTCAAGCAGCGGGTGATGAGTTTCAATGAAGTCGAGGCCATCACCGACTATAAACTGCTCAAGCAATCCCTGAGCGTACTGGTCCTGGTCATCGCCGGTTTCGCCGTGGGCCACCCCCTGGGCGTGGAGCCTGGCACCGTGGCCCTGGGCGGCGCCGCCCTGCTGTTGCTGCTCAATAATATGAGCCTGCACGCCGAGGAGCAGACCGAGCGGGTCCACCATATCTTCGGGGAAGTGGAGTGGGTGACCATCTTTTTCTTTATCGGCCTGTTCATCGTGGTGGCCGGGGTGGAAAAAGCCGGACTTCTGGAACTGATGGCCGATCACCTGCTGGAGCTGACCGGCGGCGATCTGGTGAACACTGCGGTGACCATTCTATGGTCGTCGGCGATTCTGTCGGCGGTGCTGGACAACATCCCCTTCGTGGCCACCATGATCCCCTTGATCAAGTCCATGGCGCCCCAGTTCGGCGGCGCTGAGGGACTGATGCCCCTGTGGTGGGCCTTGGCCCTGGGCGCCTGCCTGGGAGGCAACGGCTCGCTAATCGGCGCCAGCGCCAACCTGACGGTGGCGGCCTTCGCCGAGAAAGCCAAGCAGCCCATCAAGTTCCTGCAATTCATGAAGCTGGCCTTCCCGATCATGCTGGTCACCATCGCCATGGCTAATGTCTATCTGTACTGGCGCTACCTATAACCGCCAAGGGGCCGCGTTCCCGCGGCCCCAGGACGGCTGAAAACCCCGAGGCGGCCCCGTGCCGCCTTATTATCGAATTCGAAAGCAAGCGCCGGAGTGCGCGTCTGACCCGCGACGGTTACATTGTCACCCGAGTTCCCCTAGGCCGTTGCCGGAGTGACCGTCCCCATGTCCACCAAAACCGAACACCACGCCACAGCCACCGCCAGGGACCCCCGCTGGTTGGCCGTGGTGGCCCGGGACCCGGCGGCGGATGGCCGCTTCGTGTACGCGGTAAGCACCACCGGCGTGTACTGCCGACCGTCCTGTGGCGCCCGCCGCGCCAGACCCGAACATGTGACCTTCCATCCCAGCGCCGCCGCCGCCGAGCGGGCGGGATTTCGCCCCTGTCGGCGCTGCCGGCCGGAACTCCCGCCCCTGGCTCGGCGGCAAGCGGCCCAGGTGGCCGCCTTGTGCCGGCTGCTGGAGACCGCCGAGCCGCCGCCCAGCCTGGGGGAACTGGCCGAGCGGGCCGGACTCAGCCCCTCCCATTTGCATCGGGTCTTCAAGGCCGTTACCGGGCTGACCCCCAGGGCCTACGGAGCCGCCCATCGCGCCCGGCGGGTTAAAGCCGAGCTGGCCCGTAGCCCCACGGTGACCGAGGCCATTTACGCCGCCGGCTACAATTCCCAGGGCCGCTTCTATGAACACGCCGGGCAGGTACTGGGCATGACCCCCAGCGCATACCGGGCCGGCGGCGCCAATACGGCCATCCGCTTTGCCATCGGCCAGTGCGCCCTAGGGGCTATCCTGGTGGCCGCCAGCGACCGGGGGGTGTGCGCCATATTCCTGGGCGATGATCCCGACGCCCTGGCCCGGGAGTTGCAAGACCGTTTCCCCCGAGCCGAGCTGATCGGCGGGGATGCAGACTTCGAGCAACGGGTGGCTAAAGTGGTGGGCTTCGTGGAGAACCCCGCCCTGGGTCTGGAGTTGCCCCTGGACGTGCGGGGCACTGCCTTCCAGCAGCGGGTCTGGCAGGCCCTGGTGGCCATTCCCCCCGGGGAGACGGTAAGCTATAGCGAATTGGCCCGGCGTATCGGCGCCCCCAAGGCGGTCAGGGCCGTGGCCCAGGCCTGCGCCGCTAACACTCTGGCGGTGGCCATTCCCTGCCATCGGGTAGTGCGCAATGACGGCGCTCTGGCGGGCTATCGCTGGGGGGTGGAGCGCAAGCGGGCGCTGCTGGAGCGGGAGGCTTGTGACGAAATAGCTCAGCCCGCCCGACGCCCATAAGTAAGGTCCCGGGACTTTGCTTCCCCCTCAGGGGCCGAAGTGGGGCGCCTTCCGGGCCAGGCCGTCGAAGCGGTCTAGCAGCCTGTTGCGCCAGGCCAGCACCGGATCGTGGTCTTCCAGGATCGCCAGTTCGGAGCAGCAGCGCGCCCACTGGAAGGCGCCGAACACCGTGTAGTCGGCAAAGTCGGGGATCTCGCCGCCCAGATAGGGCTGCATGGTCAGGGTCTTTCGTAGCGGCGCCAGAGCCTTGCGAAACGCCGGCAGACGCGCCTCCCGATCCGCCGAGACAGCTTCCAGGCTCTCGCCGAAACGTTGCTCCCGGCTCTGGCGGAAATAGGCTTGGTCCTTGGGGTGGAGATGGGCATGGATATCCACCAGAATCAGCCGGATCAGCCCGGCCTGGACCACTTGCTCGGTCCAGTGCTTGATAAACAGGGCCTGGGCCTGGGCCGCCTCGCAGCCGAACAGGGGGGGATGGTTCGGGTAGGCGTGTTCCAGGTACAGGGCGATGGCCCAGGAGTCGGCCACCACCTGGTCACCGTCCACCAACACCGGCGCCTGGCCCTGGCCGGAGGCGGCAATGCGGTCTTTTTCTGTGAACCGCCAGGGCAGGGTTCGCACTTCCAGCCCCTTATGGGCCAAGGCCATGCGTACCCGCCAGCAGTGGGGGCTGAAGCGATGGGCGTCATCGGCCCCCGCCAGGTCGTACATCTGGACAGACATGCCGGAGCTTCCGATCAGTCGTCGTCCCAGGGGGCCACTGTCGCGCGAAAGGCGTCGGCCCGGGCGCGCAGCTCGTCGACCTGGGTCCGGCGGGCCTGACAGGCGGCTCGGGCCTTGTCCGGGTCCCGCACCGAGCGCAAATTGGCGTCGATCACGCACAACACCCCCAGCCCGGCTCCTTCCATGAGTTCGGCGGCGGACTCCACGTCGGTCATCACATCGGCCTTGACCAGTCGCCGGGCCTGGGAGGCCAGGATGATGGCCTCGCCACACAAACGGCTGGCCGCCAGAGGGGTCTCGCAGGCGGCCAGGGCGGCGGACTCCAAGGCCCCGGGCCGGTCGGGATCGTCCCGGGATCGGCGCAAGGCCGCCATCAGGCCGGCAAAGGCCGCCATGTCCTCGTCAACGCTGGCTTTCATGCGCTCCAGCAAAGCCTGGCCCTGGTCCAGCAGTCGGTCCAGATCTGGGCCGGTGGCATGGGCCCGGGTCACCCGCAGGGCCATCAGCACCAGGCCCAGCCCCAGGCTGGCGCCGATCATGGGTACGGAACCACCGCCCAGGTTGGGACCAGGAGCGGCGGTCTGCTCCAGGATATGCGCCAGGGGGGTTTGCCATAGTGTGCTGCCGGTCACGGTCGGCCTCTCGTCTGATTGTCTCGATCCCTGAAGCTTAGCAAAACTCCGCGTAAACCCTCGCCCAATCGGGCGGGGATACAAGCGGG
>CAZQXD010000058.1:0-27754 GCA_964597315.1 uncultured Candidatus Competibacteraceae bacterium | reverse complement strand
AGCGTTGCATCTCGGTCACCTCCTCGGGCCGCTCGTCGATGAGCAGCACGATAAGGTACACCTCTGGATGGTTGGCGGCGATGCTCTGGGCAATGTTCTGGAGCATCATGGTCTTGCCCGCCTTGGGGGGCGAGACGATGAGGCCGCGCTGGCCCTTGCCGATGGGAGAGATCAGGTCGATGATCCGGGCGGTAATGTCCTCGGTGGAACCGTTGCCCCGCTCCATGCCCATCCGGGAGGTGGCGTGCAGGGGGGTCAGGTTCTCGAACAATACCTTGTTCTTGGCGTTTTCCGGCGGCTCGAAATTGATCTCGCTGACTTTGAGCAGGGCGAAATAACGCTCACCTTCCTTGGGGGGGCGGATCTTGCCGCTAACCGTGTCGCCGGTACGCAAGCTGAAACGGCGAATCTGGCTGGGGGAGACGTAGATATCGTCGGGACCCGCCAGATAGGAACTATCCGCCGAGCGCAAAAAGCCGAAACCATCCTGGAGAATCTCTAGTACCCCGTCCCCGAAGATGTCTTCGCCGTTTTTGGCGTGGGCCTTGAGGATGGCAAAAATAATGTCCTGCTTACGGGACCGCGCCATGCCGTCCAGGTTGAGTTCCTGGGCAATGTTGATAAGTTCTGCGGCGGATTTCTTTTTAAGTTCGGTCAGATTCATGTGTGTCGCTTCACGGACTGGGACAAGTCGGAGCTGAGACGCCCCGTGGGAGTGGGTCCGGCTCTACAAAATGAGGAGTTTGCCGACGGTCGGCGAGGGGGTCGAGACGTAATTATATGGGTTAATCAGCGATTAAACCAGTATGACGATAAACGGCGCCTACCCCCGGCGGACGCCGTCTTCGTATTACAGATTACTGTCGATAAATGCTGTCAACTGGGACTTGGACAACGCCCCTACCTTGGTGGCCTCCACGTTGCCGTTGCGAAACAGCATCAAGGTAGGAATGCCGCGGATGCCGTACTTGGGCGGGGTGGCGGAGTTTTCATCGATATTCAGCTTGGCGATCTTAAGCCGTTCGGCGTATTCTCCGGCGATTTCGTCCAAGATGGGGGCGATCATTTTACAGGGACCGCACCATTCGGCCCAGTAGTCCACCAGAACCGGTTTCTCGGAACCAAGCACCTCGGCTTCAAAAGTGCCGTCGGTGACATGAACGATTTGATCACTCACGATATTCGTCTCCAATTGGGAAAATTCAGTGGCGGCTTGCAATCCAAGGAACATAAAGGATAGCTTGGATACATCAGGGCGCCATGAACGAGCAGCGGAACAGCCGCTGGCGCCTGAATTTAAGGGTAGTTATGTCACAATCCCTTATCAGCGTAGAATACATGATACATAGTGCATTTTCCGCCCAAACGGAAGCGTATTGCAAGTCTGCCAACTCCTGCCAACGGGATAGCCCGAGAATCCATGGAAACAAGCCATTTAACCGATACGCCTTTTGCGTCCCTGGGATTGACCGAATGTCTCCAGGAAGCCCTGGAGGATGCCGGCTTCACCCATTGTACGCCAATCCAGGCCGCCACCCTCCCCCTGGCTCTGCGGGGCATGGATGTGGCTGGCCAGGCCCAGACCGGCACCGGCAAGACCGCCGCCTTTCTGTTGGCCACTTTGCATTATCTAATGGAAACGCCGGTGGACGAGGACAAAGCGGGACCCTGGGCCATTGTTCTGGCCCCCACCCGTGAGCTGGCCTTGCAGATTCGCAAAGACGCTGATCTGCTGGGGCCTTACACTGGCCTGAAATTCGCCGCCGTCTACGGGGGCACCGGCTATGAGTCCCAGCGCCGCACCCTGGAGGAAGGTGTGGATGTCATCATCGGCACCCCGGGCCGGGTCATTGATTACTTCAAGCAGGGGGTATTTCATCTCAAAAACATCGAAGTGGTGGTGCTAGACGAAGCCGATCGAATGTTCGATCTGGGGTTTATCGCCGATATCCGCTATCTGCTGCGGCGCATGCCGCCGCCGGGAAGCCGGATCAACATGCTGTTCTCGGCCACCTTGTCGGCCCGGGTCATGGAACTGGCCTACGAGCATATGAACGACCCCCATGTGGTGCGAATCGAGGCCGATCAAATCACTGCCGACAATGTCCGCCAATGCCTATACCATGTGGCCAACTCCGACAAGATACCCTTGTTACTGGGCCTGTTGCATCAACAGTCGCCCCAGCGCGCCATGGTATTCGTCAACACCAAACGGGGCGCGGAGCGGGTGACCGGCTATCTGCTGGGCAACGGCTACCAGGCCGGGGTCCTGTCCGGGGATATCCCCCAGAACAAGCGCCAGCGGCTGCTGGAACAGTTCCAGAACGGCGAACTGCCGATCCTGGTGGCCACCGATGTGGCGGCCCGGGGCCTGCATATTCCGTTGGTCACCCACGTCATAAACTTCGACCTGCCCCAGGATGCCGAGGACTATGTCCATCGCATTGGCCGAACCGCCCGAATCGGCGCCAGCGGCGACGCCATCAGCTTCGCCTGCGAGGAATTCGTCTATTCCCTGCCGGAGATTGAAGATTTCATCGGCCAGAAAATTCCCGTCGAACCCATCGCCGATGGGGTGCTGGTCACGCCCAAACCTCCTAAGCGCATGGAGCGGCATCACGTCGGTAATCGGCCCCGGGGACGCGCACCGCGCCGCCATTCTTCCAGTTCCAGGCACTGACGATACCCAGGGGGCGCGCCCCAATGCGCCCCGTTAGCCCGTCTCCCCAAAACCCATTAGCATCCCGGCTGCCTTGAGATATTCCGCGTCCGCTTCCAGATCGGCGCGGGTGAGAGGGTGGCCGTCCAGCCAACCCGGTGGAAAGCCCAGTTCGATACGCGGTCCTTCCACCATGATGGATACCTCGGGCAGCGGCAGGCGGCTGCGGCTTCTGTGCAACAGCACCGCCAGGCGTAACAATAGGCTCAACCGCCGGGCCACCAGGCTCACCTCACCGGGCAGTTCGTCAAACACCGGGCCAGGAAATTTGCGCCGATGCCCCCGGACCAAGGCCGCCAGCAGCCGTTGTTCGGGGCTGGAGAATCCCGGCAAGTCTGAATACTCAAGGATATAGGCGCCGTGCTTGTGATACCCGCTATGGGCGATGACCAGGCCGATTTCGTGCAACCGCGCCGCCCATTCCAGGTGATAGCCCAACTCCTCGTCCTCCAGACCCCAGTCTACTTTGACTTGCTCCAGCAGGGCGCGGGCGGTGACAGCCACCCGTTCCCCTTGAGTGGCATCCAGATTGGCGCGGCGAATCAGTGAGTTGATGGTTCGAGTGCGAACATCCTCGTGGCGAATCCGACCCATCAGGTCGTAAATCACCCCTTCCCGGAGGGCGCCGTCGGAGACCCCAATCTGCTCCAGACCCAAGGCCTGGAACACCCCATGCAACACCGCGAAACCGCCTGTGAACACCCAGGCCCGCTCTTGACTGAATCCCCAGCGTTCGGCGATAGCCGCCGGCTCGCGAAGTTCCAGTAGCAGCGCCCGTAGCCGCGCCATGGCCTCGCGGGTGATGCCTTGGTGGGTCCAACCCTCCTTGACCACCGCCTCGCCGATGGCCTTGATAGAACCGGAGGCGCCGGTCACGGTGGCCCAGCCCATCTCCCGATAGGCCGCCTCCACGGGTTCCATCTCCACTCGCACCGCCAGTTCCGCCTCATCCATGAACTCGGATTTAAACTTGCCCTTAGCGAAGCAGCGCCGGGTCATGCTGACGCAGCCCATATGCAGGCTTTCCAGGTGCAAAGGTTCGAAACCCTCACCGATAATCAGCTCGGTGCTGCCCCCGCCAATGTCGATCACCAACCGCTTGCCCGCCACGGCGGCGGTGCTATGGGCCACCCCCAGATAGATCAGCCGCGCCTCCTCGATGCCACTGATGATCTCTACCGGATGGCCCAAGACCTCCCGCGCCTTGGCTAGAAAAGCCGCGCCGTTACGCGCCTGGCGCAGGGTGTTGGTGCCAACGATGCGCACCCGGCCCGGGGGCATGGAACGCAGCCGCTGGCCGAATCGCGCCAGGCAGTCCAAGGCCCGGGCTTGGGCTTCTTCGGTGAGGTCGCGGTCATCGTTCAGACCGGCCCCCAGTTGCACCATTTCCTTGAGCCGGTCGATGACCTGTAAATGCTCCCCCATGGACCGGGCGACAATCATATGGAAGCTATTGG
This sequence comes from uncultured Candidatus Competibacteraceae bacterium, assembly GCA_964597315.1. GTDB lineage: Bacteria > Pseudomonadota > Gammaproteobacteria > Competibacterales > Competibacteraceae > CAZQXD01. The sequence continues at coordinate 23,578 of CAZQXD010000058.1, read as the reverse complement.
AACCCAAATCAATGGCGGCAATGGCGTTGGCGGACACAGTCGATCTCCTTTATGCGCGTAGATGGCGCGGCGAATTGGAGCCGGATGTGCTGGACACAAGCCTATCCGAGCCGGAATAACTCAAGGATAGCTTCATCCGCTCAGTCTTTCAGGCTGCGCAGTTGTCCCGAGGTCAACAGCCACTGCAAGACGCCGGTTCCTGGCGCCACTGGCTGAGAAAAGTCGATCAGGGCCACGCCGCCTTTGCGCAACACCAGCAGAGACTGCGGAACACCCGTCAGTAATAGCCCGGCCAGTCGGCCCAAATCCGGCTCGTGGCCCACCAGGGCCACGGTGGCGGCGGCGGGTTGTTCCCGCAGCCAAGCCAGCAGGGAGTCAGGGGCGCTGTCGGGCGCCAAATCGTTACGCTCCAGGATGCGCAGTTCACCGTAGGCCCGGGCGATGATGTCGGCTGTTTCCCGGGCGCGGACCAGGGCGCTGGAGGCCAGCAGGTCAATACCCGGCGCCTGGCTGCGCAGACGGTTGGCGGCCTTGCGCATTTTCTTGCGACCGATGTCCAGAAGGGGGCGTTCGCTATCAGGCGCTCCCTGGGTGCGGGCCTGGTATTCGTCCCGATCTTCGGCGACGGCGTGGCGAATCAATAGTAGTTTCAAAGTCCGTCCTTATCCCGTCAGAAAGCGGTCGGTGAGGTGGAGGCGTGGGCCAGTTTCTGCTCCAGCGGAAAAGCGCAGCTAAAGGTGCTGCCCTCACCCAGGCGGCTGCGGATATCGAGATGGCCCCGATGACGTTCAACCACATGCTTGACGATGGCCAATCCCAGGCCGGTGCCACCGCTTTCCCGCTGTCGGCCCCGATCCACCCGGTAGAACCGTTCCGTCAGCCGGGGAATATGCTGGGCAGCAATGCCTTCGCCGTTGTCTTGCACCTCCAGGTGCAGGGCCTTGGCGTCCGCATACCAGCGGATCTCGATCCGCCCCTCGTCGGGAGTATAGCGCACGGCATTAAACACCAGATTGGAGAAGGCGCTACGCAGTTCCTGCTCATGGCCCAGCATATCCAGCCTGTCTTCCATCTTTAGGTCAATCCGCTGATGACGCCCCTCGCCCAGGACCCGAGCATCCTCGACGATGGACTCCAGCAGCGCCGACACTCGCACCGGTTGGGGTGGGCGGCGTTCGGAGTCGTTCTCCAGACGGGATAGCATTAGCAAATCCTCGATGATCTGTTGCATACGCAATGTCTGTTTGTGCATCTCCCACAGCGGCCCCCGCACAGGCTCTATCGCGGCGTCGCTGTCCAACAGAGTCTCCAGGTAGCCCCGGATCACGGTCAGTGGGGTGCGCAGCTCATGGGACACGTTGGAGACGAAATCACGGCGCACCTTCTCCAGGTTCCGCACCCGGGTAATATCGGTGGCCAGCAGCAGGCGTTGATCCTGGCCGTAGGGCACGATGCGCAGACTCAATATTCGCGCCCCGTCCACCGGCGACGGGAACTCCAGGCCACGCGGGTCTTGCCCCTCGCTCAGCAACCGAACAAAAGCCGGATAGCGCAGCAAATGGGTGATGCGCTGTCCACTGTCCTGGCCTAAGCGTAGCCCTAGCAGGGTCTCGGCGGCCCCGTTACACCAGAGTACGTTGTCTTGTTCGCCCAGCACCACAACGGCGTCGGGTACGGCGGCGGCGGCGGCCTGGAACTGCTTGAGCACCCCGGCCATGCGACGCCTGCTCTGCCGATACTGACGTTGCCGACGGCGCAGATGAAAGTAGACCTCGGCCCAGATGCCTTCCGCTTCGGGAGGCGGGTAGCGGCGGTCGTCCCGTAGCCAGCGTTCGAACCGATAGAGTTGATAACCATGCCAGCCCAGCAGAACTAGGGTTCCTATCCATAGGGCCGGACCCAACTGGTCCAGGCTCAAACCGAAAGCGGCGGCCATCGCCAATACGCCCAGGCCGCGCCAGAGCGTCCCAGTCCAGGGGCTGGACAAGCTCAGTCCCTCGTGGAAAAACGGTAGCCCACGCCGCGCACGGTCTGGATCAGGCAAGCGTGGCCGGAATGTTCCAGGATCTTGCGCAGTCGGCGGATGTGTACGTCTACGGTGCGCTCCTCCACATAGACGTTGCTGCCCCATACCCGGTCCAGGAGTTGGCCACGACTGTAGACCCGCTCCGGGTGTGACATAAAGAACGCCAGCAGCCGGTATTCCGTGGGACCCATATCTAGCGTGGCCTCGAAAGCGGTCACCCGATGGCTGGCGATATCCAGTTTCAAACCCTTCGCCTCCAACGACTCCCCGTCGCCCTGGGCGCCGCCCCGACGCAGCACCGCCTTGATGCGAGCCACCAACTCCCGGGGTGAGAACGGTTTGGTCACGTAGTCGTCGACGCCGCTATCCAAACCCAAAACCTTATCCTCATCTTCGCTCCGGGCGGTGAGCATGATGATCGGTATCTCCCGGGTCAGTTCCTCTTTTTTGAGACGCCGGGCATAGTCGATGCCACTGCCCCCCGGCAGCATCCAATCCAGTAGGATCAGATCCGGGCGTCGGTCGGCGATCAGGGACTGAGCCTGGCGCGCATCGGCGGCCTCGTGGACTTGATATCCGGCCCCGCCGAGCGCAAACCCGATCATCTCCCGGATCGGTTGCTCGTCTTCCACAATCAAAATGGTCTTAATACTCATTGTCGCAGGCTGTTCTCCTCGGCAGACCGCTATTAAATGTCAGCAAGATGACATTCCCGTGACAGCACCCTTGGTTCAACCATCCAGATCCTCGGCGGCGGGCCGGGCCACCTTTCCGCCCAGGGTATGGCGATGATCATGATGATGATGATAAACGGCCAGGCGCCCTACCCCTTCGCGACCGAATAGCTCCAGATAGGCGGGGTCCCGGCTGATACTCTCCGGGTGCCCGGCGCAGCAGACATGACGGTTGAGGCAGATCACCTGATCAGTGGCCGCCATGACCAGGTGCAGATCGTGGGAAACCATGAGGATGCCGCAGCCGCGGCGGCGGCGGATGCGCTTGATGAGGTCGTACAAGGCATACTGGCCACCCACGTCCACCGCCTGCACCGGTTCGTCCAACACCAGCAGATCAGGGTCTCGCAACAAGGCCCGGGCCAGCAACACCCGCTGCATCTCCCCCCCGGAAATGGCCTGCACCGGATAGTCCGCAAGCCGGGCGATGCCAGCCTCCTCCAGCACTTCCCGAAGCCGTCCCCGGGCGGCCCGGGCTCCCAAGGCCACAAACCGGCCCACGGTCAGAGGCAGGGTCTCGTCCACCACCAGGCGCTGGGGCATATAGCCGATGCGAATGCCCGACCGCAGGCGGATATCCCCGGCATCGGCCCTCATCAATCCCAGGATCACCCGCACCAGGGTGGATTTGCCAGCGCCGTTGGGTCCGATCAGGGTAACAATCTGCCCGTCGCTCACGGTCAGGGAAACATCCCGCAACACCGGCTGCCCATGGATGGACAGGCTGACGCCGCTGACGGTCAACAACTCCCCGACCGTCTCGGGTCCCATTGATGACATGGGCTGATTCATGGGGATGCCCTGCTGGAGCAAAAATAAAAAGTGTATACCACGTTCCGGCGGTGTGGCGACGCCCCTCCCGGGAACGACAAAAACCACAACCCGCTGCGGGGCGTCGCCATGCCCTATTGACCCCCTGCCGCCCTCTCCCCCAAGGCCACCGCCTCTTGCACCCACTTCTGGTAACTGTGGCGTAACTCATCCAGAAATATCCGCAACGCCTTGGGCTGTCCTCCGCTCACCCGCTCGGAAACCCTGAGCGGCGGCTTGACCACCGCCGTGAATACCGCCTGATTAACCCGTAGATCAAAATTGGCCACCGCCACCGGCACGATCAGCGGCTCTGGGTCCAGGCTCATGGCCAGTTGAAAAGCCTCGGGTCGCAGTGGCCCCGGAGATTCTTGACAGGGGCGACTCCCCCCCTCCGGGTAGATCACCAGATTGCGCCCGGCTCGCAACTGTTCGGCGGCGTCCCGGTAAAACCGGTCCCGGCCCATGACCATAGGCTCCGCCCTCGGCGATTCATTCTCTCCGGTAGGATCATGGATATGGCCCAGCCGGTTGTAATAGTACTGATGGCCGTATTCCTCGCCCCGGCTCTTACGCACCACCCACACCCCCGGGTCGCTGTAGCGGCGGTACAGTAGCAGGCTGCTCACGAAATGGGCGTCCAGGGTGATCTGAAAACGGTTGGGAAAAGTGTTCCAGGGATGATTGGCCAGGTGATTAAGAATAAAGATATGGCCAGACCGGGCCGGCAGGTGTTCCTCCCCCAGCACCTGGTGGCGGGTACGGGAGAACAGCTCGATGCAGGCCACAGCGCACTGACGGCGGGTTTCCTCGGGAGCCTGCTCCAGGGGCGCCTCGACCACCAATCGGTAAATCCCTTTAAGGCCCTGAAAAAAATCCGACTCCCGGCGGGTCTCTTGGAGAATATCCAGACAGAGGCCAGCCAGGCTGCGCTCCAGGGCGCTGCCTGTGTCGCGCATGGCGCGCAAACTGGCGAAAGCATCGGCTAGGGTCAGGCGATCCTCCAGCAGATGGGGCACTTTATGCAACGGGGAGTCGATGGCCAAGCGTGGCCCGCTTTGTTCCAGAAGATTGCGGATGGCCGGTCGCTCCCGTTTACCCCGCAGGGAGATCAACCGCACACGCAGGGAGCGCAAATGGTTGCTGAGCAGCCATAGCAGGCGCTGGGATAGGGCCAGCCCCAAAGCTGGCTGTTCCCCGATCAGGGATTCCAGTGCATGGCGATCGAAGCAGTAGACCCGGATGTCCCGGGCGGCCACGGCCGTGAACTGATGGCCGTCGCCGGGCAGCAGGACAGCCCAATCCACCACTTGGCCCGGATTGAACAAGGTGTGGAAATAACGAGGCCCGCGCCCGGCGTCGAAGCCCAGAGCCACCGCGCCACTGCCCAGCACGTATAGATGCTCGGCCGGGCTATGCTCGTCAAACAATCGTTCCCCACGCGGGTAGTCCCTGGCCTCGGCCAGGGGTAACAGCGCCTGCAGCCAGTCCTCGGGCAACACTCCAAAAAACGGCGAGCGGCGCAACAGCTCCAGCAGATCCAGGTTGGGTGGGGGCGCTGCGCTGGCGTCCTCATCGCCTGAAACGGGGCTGAAATCCCAATGCTCCCGGGCCGATTCGTCCAGTTGCGCTCGAGCCTGGCGCAGCAGTTCCATACCCGTGTCCACGGTCAGGCGCAACAGCCGCCGCCCAAACACCGGATCAGCCTCGAACAGCGCGAACAAGTCCCCCTGAGACCAGCGCAACAACACGCTGTCCCGGGAGCAGCGCACCGAGGTAGCGTAGCGCCCCGGGGGCTGGAAGCCAGACCAGCCGATAGGGGTAAGTGGCCGATCGATAGCCCCCACCTTGAGATCCTCGGCGCTGTCTTCCAAGCGAATATAGTGAGCCACACCCCCGGAAACCAGCAGATAGAAATACTCGGCCGGATGGTATTGACGGGTGACGTACTGACGTTTGTCGAGCCGCACTTCGGTGGCGGCGGCTTCCAGTGTTTTGAGAGTGGCGGCGGCTATTCCCCGCCACTCCGGCCCCTTGAACAATTTAGCGATCCCCATGGCCGCGAACCTCGATGCCGTTAAACCGGGAACGGAACATGCAAAATTTTCGCCAGCACCGGCGTTTTTCGAGCTATCGGAGGGTAAAACCCTATCTAAGCGCCAGCGGAATGCACCGGGCGCCTATACTATGCACCTAAACAGGGCAGAGGTCATGTTTGAAGGCCGCCTTAGCAGCCGGATCAGAGCGCCCGGGCGTATCTGCCGCCCGGCCCTGGTGGCGTTTGGGAAACACGCTTTTACGCGTATCCAAAAGGGCCGCACCGGTCATTCGAGTCCGCCCTGTGCGATACTCAAATAGGCCCAAAAGTCTGCCCACCTGATTTGGCGGCTCGACGCCGCGATACTTGAAGGAGCTCACCATGCGCTTTTCTTCTTCCGCCTTGCCCCTGCTGGGATTACTCGCCCTGAACGCCGGCGCGGCCGGGGGTGTCCCCATTACCGCCGTGGACCTGGACAGCCTGAGTCTCGGTCCCAAGATCGTCGGCCCGGTCGGTCCCGAAGTGAACGTGTCCCTGGCGGCGGGCGCGAACAATCTGGGCGACCTGATCAGTAGCGTCGCCTGCCCCGATGGCTTTTCCGCCTGCACGCCCCCCTCCAACCCAGCCGGGACGATTTATACCTATGTCCATACTGTCACCCCGGGCGCCGACACCACCAACGACCCGCCGTTTCCAGCTCCCGGTCCGGTCTCGGCCTTTGACGGGGCCAGCGAATTCCGCTTGAATTTCCCGGCCTCGGGCTTTACCGGTGTGGCCGGCTATCGGTTCAGCGACGCCGTCGCTGTCTTGGGCGCATCAGGGGCCTTCACCATCGAACGGCTCCCCGACGGCAGTCTGACCTGGACCGTGGCCAACGGCGACTGGGACACGGGAGAAACCGTGAGTTTCTTCTGGCAGACCACCCAGCCCCCCAGCGGTCCCAGCGGCCAGTACGCCCTGAGTAACGGCGCCACCACCGCCACCGGCAACGGTCCCTTACCCACCCCGGTGGCCGTGGCTGGCCCACCCACCCTCGCCTTGTTGCTGGGCGTCGGGGGGCTGGTGGGACTGGCCCGCTATCGTCGCGCCAACTAAGATTAGCAGCCGGGCGCGCTTGCCTCGGGGTCGCCGCCGCTTTGCTTGGCGGCCTGGATAACAACCTGGCATTGGCGGCGCCCTTTGGGCCTGGCTTTCCCGGCATAGACCGCGCCGGGGTGCGGGGCGGGCGTCGATTCTAGTACGATTGGCAGCCGTATTCAGGATTTCTGACCCCATGAACGACGCAACCCCCGCTCCAGACAACAGGATCGACGCCCTAGCGACCGCCTTCGCCCAATTGCGGGAGCAACTGGAAACCCGCATCATCGGTCAGCGGACCTTGGTGGACCGGCTGTTGATCGCCCTGCTGGCCGACGGCCATTTGCTGGTGGAAGGGGCGCCAGGACTGGCCAAGACCACCGCCATCAAGGAACTGGCGGTGCGCATCGAGGGGGACTTCCACCGCTTGCAGTTCACCCCCGATCTGCTGCCCGCAGACCTGACGGGCACCGACATCTTTCGGCCCCAGACCGGAGCCTTCGAGTTCCAGCGGGGACCCGTGTTCCATAACCTGATCCTGGCCGACGAGGTCAACCGGGCGCCCGCCAAGGTCCAGTCGGCGCTCTTAGAGGCCATGGGCGAGCGGCAGGTGACGGTGGGCCAGGTCACCTACCCCCTGCCCCGGCTGTTTTTGGTCATGGCTACCCAAAACCCCATCGAGCAGGAGGGCACCTATCCCCTGCCCGAGGCCCAGTTGGACCGGTTTCTGATGCATGTGCGCATCGGCTACCCGGACCCAGGCAGCGAGCGGGCGATCCTGCATCTGGCCCGCGCCCAGGTTCTGGATCAGATTGCCCATGCCGCCGCCCCCGCTGTGCTACTCACCCAGGAGCAGGTGTTCCAGGCCCAGCGGGCGGTGCTGGAGCTGCACTTGGCGCCCCAGTTGGAGGACTACCTGGTGGAACTGACCCTGGCCACCCGCGATCCCCGGGCTTACGGAGACGACTTACCCCGCTGGGTGGGCTTCGGGTCCAGCCCCCGGGGCACTATCGCCCTGGACCGCTGCGCCCGCGCCCATGCCTGGCTGGCCGGGCGGGACTACGTATCCCCGGAGGATATCCACGCCGTGGCCTTCGACGTACTGCGCCACCGGGTGCTGATGTCCTTCGAAGCCGAGGCCGATGGGGTGGGGCCAGACGACTTCATCGGCGAATTGCTGCGCCGGGTGCCAGTGCCTTGACCCTGTGGCGACGTCTGAGCCTGGGCCTACCCTGGCGATCCGCAAAGCTCGCCCCACCGCCGCCTATGCCCCTGGGCAATGGGGTACGGGTGGAGGTGGACGAGCTGATCCGGCTACGGCCACGGGCCGGAGGCATACGCCTGGATAGCCGCCGCCCGGCCACCTCCTACACCGCCGGCCCGCACCCATCCCGGTTCCGGGGCCGGGGGGTGGACTATCAAGAATCCCGCAACTACCAGCCCGGAGACGATATCCGCACCATGGACTGGCGGGTCACCGCCCGCACGGGTCGGCCCCATACCAAACTCTATCAGGAAGAACGAGAGCGGCCGGTGATCCTACTGCTGGATTTCAGCCCGTCCATGTTCTTCGGCACCCGGGTGGCCTTCAAGTCCGTGGCCGCCGCCCGGGCCGCCGCCCTGCTGGGCTGGGCCACGGTGCGCCGGGGCGACCGGATCGGCGCGTTCTTGTTCGACGGGATAAACCACCAAGAACTGCGCCCAACGGGAGGCCGACGGGGAGTACTGCGGCTGATCCGGGAGTTGGCCCGTTGGGCCGAACCTGCCGATCGACCCAGCCTGACGGTGGAGGGCGGTCTGGGGGAAGCCCTCAAGCGGCTGCGCCGGGTGGCCCGCCCCGGCAGCCTAGTGGTGCTGCTCAGTGATTTCTATTCCCTGGACGAGGACAGCGACCAGCATCTGACCTGGCTGCGCCGACATAATGACGTGGCCGCCGTACAGTTGGTCGATCCCCTGGAACTGGCCCCACCGCCTCCCGGCCGCTATGGCATCACCGACGGCCAGGATTGGGGGATGCTCGACACCGAATCCGCCGCCCGCCGCCACGGCTACGAGCAGCATTTCGCCGCCCATCACGGCCGGGTGCGGAAGTTGCTGCGCCGTCGGGCCGTGCCTTGGCTGGCCTTGGGCACCCATGAAGACGCCGCCGAGCGACTGGGCCGGGGCTTTGGGCCATGAACGAGCCATTGCAACTCCGGGACATCCACCCCGCAGCGGACCCCTCCTGGTGGCCCCCGGCCCCGGGCTGGTGGCTGCTGACGGTCCTGCTGCTGGTCGGGCTGGTGGTGCTGGGTCGGCTGGCCTGGCGGCGCTACCGGGTCTGGCGGCGGCAACGGCAAATACTGGCTGAGCTGGAGCGGGCGCGGGCGGCTTTCCAGAGCCATGGCGATCCAACGCGGCTGGCCGGGGAACTCTCCATGCTGCTGCGCCGGGCGGCCCTGGCCGGCTGGCCCCGGGAACAGATCGCCGGACTCCACGGCCAGCCCTGGCTGGCGTTTCTGGACCGCACTGGGGGCGAGGGGAAGTTCCAAGACGGGCCGGGGCGGGTGCTGGTCAGCGCCCCCTACGCGCCCCGGGCCGAGTTGCGGTCCGAGGAACTTTGTGCGCTAGTGGCGGACTGGTTAAAGCATAACCCCCAGGTATCGACAATGCATTCTCAAATCACCCCATCCTAGACCCCATGTTTCAATTCGCCTGGCCCTATCTCATCGCCGCCCTGCCCCTGCCCTTGCTGGCCCTGCTGCTGCCCCCGGCCAGACCCCGGCCCGGAGCGGCCCTGCGGGTGCCTTTCTTTGGCGTCGTCCAGGCCGCCGACAGACCGGGCCAGGGGCGGCGATCTTGGCCGCGACTGCTGCTGGCCCTGCTGGCCTGGCTGCTCTTGGTGACGGCCGCCGTCCGGCCCCAGTGGCAGGGCGAACCGGTGACCCTGCCGATCAGTGGCCGGGATCTGCTGCTGGCCATCGACATCTCCCGCAGCATGGAAACCGCCGACATGCTGATCGGCGGCGAACACACCACCCGCATCAGTGTCGTCAAGGCCGTGGCCGGCGAGTTCATAGAGCGACGCCGAGGCGACCGCTTGGGGCTGATCCTGTTTGGCCGTAACGCCTATCTGCAAGTTCCCCTGACCTTTGACCGGGCCACGGTGCGTACCCTGCTCTACGAGGCTGAAGCCGGCCTGGCGGGTAACGAGACCGCCATCGGCGACGCCATCGGCCTGGCGGTCAAGCGGCTACGGGACCGACCCCAGGACAACCGGGTATTGGTGTTGCTCACCGACGGCGTCAACAATGCCGGCAGCCTGGCCCCACTCCAGGCTGCGGAACTGGCGGCCACAGCGGGCCTGAAAATCTATACCATCGGGGTGGGCGCCGACGAACTGATCATCCGTGACTTCTTCGGAACCCGCCCGGTCAACCCCTCGTCGGACCTGGACGAAACCACCCTCACAGCCATCGCCGAACGCACCGGCGGCCGCTATTTCCGGGCCAGGGACACGGCGGCTTTACGCGGCATCTACGGCCTGCTGGACCGGTTGGAGCCACTGGCCACCGACAACCAGACGTACCGACCGGTGCGGGAACTGTATCCCTGGCCCCTGGCCCTGGCTTTGCTCCTAAGCGCCGCCCTGGCCATGACCACCCGGTGCGGGGCGCGGCGGTCGGCCATGGGGCCACGCTGGCGGGAGGCGCGCCGCTGATGGACGAACTGCATTTTCTACGCCCCGGGTGGCTGCTGGCCCTGCCGCCCCTAGCCTGGCTGTGGTGGCACAGCCGCCATCGGCAGGCCGGCCAAAACGCCTGGGCCAGGGTTTGCGACCCCCACCTGCTGCCCTGGCTGCTGGCCGACAACGGCGGCAATGGCGAGCGCGGCGTGTCCTGGCTGCTGGGACTGGGCTGGTTGCTGGCGGTGCTGGCCCTGGCCGGTCCCACCTGGGACAAGCGCCCCCAGCCAGTGCTGGAGCGCCTAGACGCCCGGGTCATTGTGCTGGACCTGTCCCGATCCATGCTGGCCGAAGACCTCAAGCCCTCGCGGCTGGAGCGGGCCAAATACAAAGCCCGAGACATTCTGGAACGCAGCCGGGAAGGACAGACCGCCCTGGTGGTCTACGCCGGGGGCGCTTTTACCGTCGCCCCCCTAACCCAGGATACCGACACCATCGCCAATCTGCTGCCAACCCTAGAGCCGGGGCTAATGCCCGCTGGTGGCAGCCGGACCAGCCTGGGCCTACGTCAGGCCGCCGATCTTCTACATCAGGCGGGACTGACCGGCGGAGAGATTCTACTCATCACCGATAGCGCCGAAACCGCTGCCATGGATACAGCCCGGGAGTTGGCCGGGCGGGGTATACGCACGTCGGTGTTGGGCGTGGCCACGGCCGAGGGCGCCCCCATCCCCACCCCCAACGGCTTTATCCGAGACCGCGCCGGGGAGGTGGTGCTAGCCCGCCTGGAATCCGATACCCTGGCAAGTCTGGCCCGAGCCGGGGAGGGACGCTTCGCCGTGATTCGGCCCGACGACGCCGACCTGGATCGCTTGCTGGCCGCGCCGCTCACCCCCCTGACGGCCCAGACCCGAGAGAGCGACCGGGAGAGCGAAGCCTGGCGGGAGGAAGGCCCCTGGCTGGTGGCCCTGCTGCTGCCTCTGGCGGCCCTGGCTTTTCGGCGGGGTTGGCTACTGGCCCTGGTCCTGGTGTTGGTCCACCCCGATCCCGCCCTGGCCCTGGACTGGGACGGCCTGTGGCTGCGTCCCGATCAACGGGCCGCCAGGGAACTAGCCGCCGGTCGTCCCGATCAAGCCCTAGCCCTGGCCCAAGACCCGATGCTGGTCGGCACCGCCGCTTACCGGTCCGGGGACTACGCCGGAGCCGCCGCCGCCTTCGCCCAGGCCGGGGACGCCGACGGTCATTACAACCGGGGCAACGCCCTGGCCCAGCAAGGGCAACTGGAACAGGCCCTGGCCGCCTACGCCGCCGCCCTGGCCCTGGACCCGCACATGGAGGACGCCATTGCCAACCGCAAGGCCGTCGAAGACCTGCTAAAACAACAACCACCGCCCCCGGATTCCACCCCGTCCGGGGAGGATCGGGACCAATCGCAACAACCTGGCGACAGCACCCCCCAACAGACCGACCAAGGCGGCGGGCAGAACCCGGCTCAAGACCCAGGCGAGTCCCACGGCGAGGAACCCCCTCCTCCCCAGGCCGACGCCCAGGATCAAGCCGAAAAGCCTCCGGCGACAGCCCCCCCCGAACAATCGGGCGCCCCCGGATCCGACTCCGAGGACGACACCCAGGACGGCTCCAGGCAGCAGCCGGTGGCCATGGATCAAATCCAGGAACAGGAACGACAACAAATGCTGGAACAATGGTTGCGGCGCATCCCCGATGACCCCGGTGGGCTGCTGCGGCGGAAGTTTTTGCTCCAGTACCAACGGCGCGGCAACCGCGACCCATCCAGCGTGGGAGAGGACTGGTGAGCGTGGGGTACCGACTATGGCTGTTATGGCTGCTGGCGACCCCCACCCTGGCCCAGGAACCTGGGGCGCGGGCCTGGTTTGATCGTGACAGCATCTACGAAGGCCAGTCCGTGACGCTCACCATTGAGGTGGATGACCCGGCGCGAGGCGTCGCCCTGGACACCGCCCCCCTGCTCCGGGACTTCCAGGTGCTGACCCGCCAAACCGGCAGCTTTCTGCGCCAGGTCAATGGCCAGATGACCACCAAGACCCAATGGCTGTTGCACCTGCAACCCCGCCGTGCCGGTGAACTCACCGTGCCCGCCCTGAGCATCGGCGCCCACCGCACCCAAGCGTTGACCCTGCGGGTAGAGGCAGCCCCCGCCGGGGATGCCGACGCCCAGGGCCAGGATGTGCTACTGGAAATAGAGGCCGAACCCCGTGACCCCTATGTGCAATCCCAGGTGCGGCTCACCGTGCGGCTGCTACTAGCGGCCCCGCTGCTACAAGGCGGTCTGGAGGAGCCGGACCACCCGGACGCCACGGTAGAGAAACTAGGCGCTGACCTGGAGCGCCGGACCACCCGTCAGGGCCGAAATTATCAGGTCATCGAGCGCCGCTACGCCCTATTCCCGGAAAAAAGCGGCGACCTGACATTGCCGTCCCTGCGTTTCCGGGGGCGGGTGGGTGAGAGCGTCCCTGGCCGTAGTCGCTATCTGAACCGGGGCCGCCAGACGGAGGCGGTGAGCGACCCCCTGACCCTGGAGGTTCGGCCCCGGCCAACGGACTACAGCGGCGACCACTGGCTACCGGCAGCCAGCCTCGGTCTGCGGGAAGCCTGGCCCGAGGAACCTCCACGCTTCCGGGTCGGCGAGCCGGTAACCCGCAAACTGATCGTCGAGTCCAAGGGGTTGCGCTCCGCCCAGCTCCCGGAACTGGCGGCCCCCGCGGGAGACCGATTCCGAATCTACCCGGAACAGCCGGTAATCGGTAATCGGGTAGAGGGGGAGTGGGTGATCGGCCGCCGGGAGCTGTCCATGGCCCTGGTGCCCACCGAACCGGGACGGTTTTTGTTGCCAGAGCTGCGGCTGGTCTGGTGGGACACGGTCGCCGACCGGGAACAGGTGGCGGTGCTGCCGGAGCGGGAAATCACCGTGGACCGAGCAACCGATGCTCCACCACCACCGCCGCCTGCCGCCCACCCGGCGCCCCCAGACCCGGCCGTTGAAACCACACCGCCCATCGCCGCGCCGGTGACGGGCCTCTGGCCTTGGCTGGCCGGTGGTCTGGGGCTGCTATGGCTGCTGACCTTGGGTCTATGGTGGCGGGAGCGCCGCCGCCAGCCCCCGCCGCCACCCGCCGCCACCGCGCCCCCCCAGGCCGCCGCCGCCCGCCGGGCATTGGCCCGGGCCTGCCGGGACCACGACCCCCAACGGGCCGCCGCCGGGTTGCTGGCTTGGGCCGCCGCAACCTGGCCCGGCCCGCCGCCCCGCAATCTAGGGGAGTTAGCCGACCGATTGGCCATGGGCGGCGAGACGGTGCGGGCCTTGGACCGGGCGCTGTACGCCCCCGACGGCGGGGGCTGGCGGGGCGAGACCCTATGGGGAGCGGTCAGGGGCGGCCTCCAGGCCAGAACCGATGCTGTTTCCGAGCCGCCCTCCGGCCCCTTGCCGCCACTTTATTCCCAACACTTGCAGTCGATAAGGTGATGGAAGGCCCGGCTCTTCGGGCCAGAGGCAGAGGAACCGTGCGCCATGACAACCCTTGAACATGCCCCCGGGAGTCGGCCGTGACAGTGCTAGTGTCGGTGGCCTCCGGCAAGGGCGGGGTCGGCAAAAGCGTGATCGTCAGCAATCTGGGCCTGTTGCTGGCCCGGGCCGACAAGCGGGTGGTGCTGGCGGACCTGGACGTGGGTGGCGCCAATCTGCATATCCTGCTGGGCCTATTCCACCCGGAGCGGTCCCTGACCGGGTTTCTGACCCGCCGCCTAGAGCGCCTGGAGGACGCCCTGCTGGACGTGGAGATGTGCGAGAGCTTGCAACTGCTGGTAGGCACTGGGGGCAGCCTCAACACCGCCAACCCGGCCTTCCAGACCAAGCAGCGGCTGCTGCGCCACCTGCGACGACTGGACTGCGACGTACTGCTCATGGACATCGGCGCCGGCAGCCATTTCCACGCCCTGGATTTCTTTTTGGCCGCCGACCATCATCTGGTAGCCAGCACCCCGGAACCCACCGCCACCGTGGATGTGTATAAATTCATCAAGCTGGCGGCCATCCGTAAAGTGCTGTCGGTGTTCGCGGCCCGCAGCCGGATCGGCGTTGAGCTGGCCAAGCGGGATTTCAACAGCATCCAGGACATTCTGGAATTGACGGCCGAAACCGACCCCGAGGCCCGGGCGCTTGCCGAACAGACCCTCGCCGCTTTCCGTCCACTGCTGATCCTCAACCGCACCGGCCTGGCCGGATCGCGCCTGAACACCGCCCAATTACGCAAGGTGTTGCGAGACTACGTGGGCAGCGACCTGGAGGTGCTGGGCGAGATACCCGCCGATTCCCAGGTGGTGGAATCGGTACGAAGCTATCTGCCGGTGGTGGACAGCGCCCCCCACTGCCCAGCGGCCCAGGCCTTGGAGAACATCGCCGAGCGACTGCTGGAGCGGATCGGGGCGGAGGCGGTCGAGCCGCCGACGGCCTTGACGGGACAGGGCGGTTAGCTCAGAAAAAGAGCCACCCCGTCTGTCATTTTCTCAAGCCCCGCTCTTGAGGCGGAAGGTCAACGCAGCGTGCTATGCTGTGGCTCTTTTTTTTCCCACGTTTGTTAAAAATCATGGTGCGCCAGAGCATATGCACAATCCAGCGCGCCTGATGCATTACAGTGCTGGATACTGGACAAAGAACTGAGCTTAGAAGCGGCGCGATATGCTGTTCAACTCCTACGAATTTATTTTTGCCTTTTTGCCCACGGTCTTGGCTGTATTTTTTCTAATCGGTCGATATGGACAACTGCGCCTGGCCGTGGGCTGGCTGGTGCTGGCCTCGTTGTTCTTCTATGGCTGGTGGAACCCGAGTTATCTCGGCTTGATCATCACATCGGTGTTGTTCAATTATTCGGTCGGCATCGGTCTCGGTCGCGGCGCGGGTCGTCGATGGCATAAACCCCTGCTGGTGCTTGGCATTACCGCCAACCTGGGGCTGCTGGGCTATTACAAATACGCCAACTTCTTCCTGGAGAACCTCAACCGGCTGGCGTCCGTGGATTATCATCTCGGCACGATTATCCTGCCGCTGGCCATCTCGTTTTTCACCTTCCAGCAGATTACCTATCTAGTGGACGCCTACCGGGGCGAGACCCGAGAATATGATTTTCTCCAGTATTGCCTGTTCGTGACTTTCTTCCCCCAGTTAATCGCCGGACCCATCGTCCATCACAAGGAGATGCTGCCCCAGTTCAGCCACCTCGCCATCTATCGCCCCGATGCTGGTAACCTGTCAGTAGGCTTGAGTTTTTTCTTTATGGGGCTGTTTAAGAAGGCGGTATTGGCAGACGGGGCGGCGGTCTACGCCACCCCGGTGTTCGGGGCGGCGGCGATGGGAGAATCGCCCACTTTCTTCATTGCCTGGGGTGGGGCGCTGGCCTATACCTGCCAGCTTTACTTCGATTTTTCCGGCTACTCCGACATGGCCATTGGTCTGGCGCGGCTGTTCGGCATTCGCCTGCCCCTCAATTTCAACTCCCCCTACAAGGCCGCCACCATTGCGGACTTCTGGCGGCGCTGGCATATGACCTTATCCCGTTTTTTGCGGGACTACGTTTATATCGCCCTTGGAGGCAACCGCCGGGGACGGGTGCGCCGCCATGCCAACCTGCTGCTCACCATGCTGCTGGGCGGATTATGGCATGGCGCCGGTTGGACCTTTGTATTCTGGGGGCTGCTCCATGGGACGTATCTAATTATTTGCCACCTCTGGCAGGCCCTGCGCCCATTGCCCGCCATGCCCATATGGAGCGCCCGCCTATTGACGTTTCTGTGCGTGGTGGTGTCCTGGGTGTTTTTCCGGGCCGCCGATTTTGAAACCGCGCTACGGATATTGTCGGGCATGGTCGGTCTCAACGGCGTCACGCTACCTAGCGCCATCGGTTATCGCCTCGGCATGGCTCAGCCGGTATTGGAAAGCATGGGCGTAGCCTACAGCTTGGGCGGAGGTCGCCAGTTTGTGCTGACGTATTTATGGGTGGGCGGACTACTCGCTATCGCTTTCTGGTGTCCCAACACCCAGCAGATCTTGCGTCGCTACCGTCCGGCCCTGGACTTCAAGCCAACGACGCCAGTAACGAAAAGGCTGTGCTGGCGTCCCAGCCCGGCATGGGGCATGGTCATGGGTTGCGCCACGGTCATGGGAATTCTGGCTCTCAGCCAGGTCTCCGAGTTTCTCTATTTTCAGTTTTGAAGATGCGCGTCATGAGCCGATTTCTAAAAACCTGGCTGCTCACCACGGTACTGGGTTTGTTGTTTGTAATGGGTTTCAATCTCGTCGTGGACCCCTACGGGGTGTTCCGTTTGTTTGAACTTTCAGGATTCAACCACCATAAACCCCGGGCCGCCACCCAAGTGCATGCGGCCAAACGCCACGGACTGGAACGGGTCCAACCCCGGGGCTTGATCCTGGGAAATTCCCGGGCCGATATCGGTCTCGATCCCCGCCACCCGGCCTGGCCCCCAAGCGCCCGCCCGGTCTATAACCTAGCGGTGCCCGGCGCCGGCATGGGGGCGGCCTATAGGTATCTGAAACAGGCGTTTGAGCAGGGCAGTCCGCGATTAGTCGTACTGGGTTTGGATTTTATGGACTTTCCCCACCCCCTGGCGCCGAAACCCGAGGATTATACTGGACCCCAGGGCTTGGTCGAAGCCGCTCCACCCCAACAAAGCTGGCGGCAGCGGTTGGAGGAGCAGTTCACTTTGCTGTTATCCCTGAGCGCCACCCTGGATTCATTCTATACAGTGGCCGCGCAGCGGTTGCCTGAGACCGCCGATATGACCGCGCTGGGCTTCAATCCACTGCGAGAATATGCCGGTTATGTGCGCACCGAGGGACACTATGCCCTGTTCAGACAACGCGATCTGGAAAACTTTAAAAATCAACTTCGCTACCCGGCCAATCTGTACTTCGCCGACGCCGCCGGTTCTCCTTCCATCGACACCCTAAGGGCGCTAATCCGGGACTGCCAGCAGCGGAACATTGAGCTGCGCTTGTACATTCATCCCTACCATGCCCACCTCAACGAATCCCTGATAGCCGCCGGTCTATGGCCTACTTTCGAGAACTGGAAACGGGAGATCGCACGGATTGTGGCCCAGGAAGGCCAGGGCAAGGTGCCCCTTTGGGACTTCAGCGGCTATAACACGATCACCACCGAGCCTGTGCCGAAGCAAGGCGATACCAAAACCCGGATGCAATGGTACTGGGAGAGTGGACATTACAAGAAAGCCGTCGGCGACATGATCCTGGACCGGGTTTTGGGCCATGGGGAACCGAGCCGTCCGATCCCCGAGGACTTCGGCGCACGGCTCGACACAGGGACTTTGGAAGCCCACCTACGCCGCATCCAGGCTGCCCGAAACACCTACCTGCATCGGGCAGGTCAAGAAATCGACGCCCTGGCCCAAGCCTTTCTTGCCCTCAGCAAAGAGCGGTCCTAAGTTCGCGAGCCGGAGGAGACCCACCATGGACTGCGCCGAGGAACAAACCGCAGCCATGGCGCACCGACGCGCCTAATGCATTGTTTCTCGTATGGTCTGTGGACCAGGCGGATGATACCTAACATGGGGTATGTCGGGCAGCGACGATTCCAGGGGCTAATCTATAGTGAATGCCAGATTCCATTCAACCCGGCCCCACCTGCCCTAGGGAGACCGTCCCATGAAACCCCTGCTACTCGCCGCCGCTTTCGCCGCCCCGGTCCTGGCCGCCGATTTCCAGCCCACTGTGATCTACGACATGGGTTTCAAATTTGACAAATCCTTCAATGAGGCCGCCTACAACGGCGCTGAGCGCTTCAAGGAGGAAACCGGCATCAACTATCGGGAGTTCGAAATTCAGAACCCCGCCCAGCGGGAGCAGGCCCTACGCCGACTGGCCAGGCGCGGCGCCGATCCCATCGTGGCCATCGGCTTTGCCCAGGGACCAGCGATGGCAAAAGTGGCCCCGGAGTTCCCGGACACCCGCTTTACCCTCATCGACACGGTGGTGGACCAGCCCAATGTGAAATCCGTGGTGTTCAAGGAACAGGAAGGCTCGTTTCTGGTGGGCGCTCTGGCAGCCATGGCTTCTAAAACCGGCAAGCTGGGCTTCGTAGGCGGAATGGACGTCCCTCTGATCCGCCGCTTCGCCTGCGGCTACCAACAGGGCGCCAAACACATCAACCCGGACATCCAGGTGTTTCAGAACATGACCGGCGCCACCCCGGCGGCCTGGAACAATCCGGGCAAGGGGGCGGAGCTGGCCCGCAGCCAGTTCGACCGGGGGGCCGATGTGGTGTTCGCCGCCGCCGGGGGCACCGGCATCGGGGTCTACCAGGCCGCCCAGGACCTGGGCAAGCTGGCCATCGGCGTGGACTCCAACCAAAACCACCTGCACCCGGGCAATATGCTCACCTCCATGGAAAAGCGCGTGGACGTGGCTGTCTATCGGGCCTTCAAAGAGACCATGGACGGCGCTTGGCGGCCAGGACTGGAGGTGCTGGGGCTGGCCGAAAACGGCGTGGCCTGGTCCCTGGATGAGTTCAACCGGGAGCTGATCAGCGCGGCTATGCAGGCCCAAGCCGACCAGCTCGCTGCCGCCATCAACTCCGGCGCTATCCAGGTGCATGATTATATGGCGGACAATACCTGCCCGGACTAAGCCCATGGACAGCCCAGCACTCGAACTGATCGGCATCCATAAGCGCTTCGGCCCGGTCCACGCCAACCGGGCCGTGGACCTGACGGTGGCCCGGGGCAGCATCCACGGCATCGTCGGCGAGAACGGCGCCGGCAAATCCACATTAATGTCCATCGTGTACGGCTTGTATCAGGCCGACGCCGGCATTATCCAGGTGAATGGCCGCCCCGTGACCCTCCGCCACGCCCAAGACGCCATCCGCGCTGGCATCGGCATGGTGCACCAACACTTCATGCTAGTGGACACCCTGAGTGTGCTGGATAACGTCATGCTGGGAGCCGAGGGGGGCTGGTTGCTGGCCCGGGGCCGACGCGCCGCCCGCCGGGAACTGCTCCGCCTGGAACGGGACTACGGCCTGGAAGTGGACCCGGAGGCCCAGGTGGGAGACCTGCCAGTGGGCCTGCAACAGCGGGTGGAAATCCTCAAGACCCTGTACCGAGGGGCGCGGATTCTGATTCTGGACGAACCCACCGGGGTACTCACCCCCCAGGAGACCGAGAGCCTGTTTCGGATTCTCAAGGCCCTGGCCGCCCAAGGCGCCACGGTGCTGCTGATCACCCACAAGCTCCAGGAAATCATGGCCGTCACCGACCGGGTGTCGGTGATGCGCCAAGGGACCATGGTCGCCCACCGGGCCACGGCTGAGACCGACCCGGCCACCCTGGCGGAGCTGATGGTGGGACGCAAAGTGCGGCTGGGGGTATGTAAGTCTCCGGCCGTGCCGGGCCGACCGCTGCTTAGCGTGGCGGACCTGACGGTGTTGGACGACGCCGGGACCCGGCGGGTGGATGGGGTGAGCTTTCAGGTGCGAGCCGGGGAGATCGTGGGCATCGCCGGGGTCTCCGGCAACGGCCAGAGCGAACTGCTGGAGGCCCTATCCGGCATCCGCCCCTTTGCCGCCGGGCGAATCGTGTTGGGGGATGCCGACATCCATCCTGACAGCGGTTTCGACGCCGCCGCCCTGCGCCGGGACGCCGCCGCCCATGTGCCCGAGGACCGTCTGCGCCGGGGCCTGGTGGTCGGCTTTCGGGCCTACGAGTCGGCGGCCCTGGGCTATCACGCCGACCCCGCCTACAACGGTCGGGTCTGGCAGTCCCGCAAGGCCATGGCCGACCACTGCGCCGAGCGCATGGGGGCCTTCGATGTGCGCCCCCCGAAGCCGGGCCTGAAAACGGCGTATTTCTCCGGGGGCAATCAGCAAAAGCTGGTGTTGGCCCGGGAGCTGTACCGGGAACCCCGGGTGCTGCTGGTGGGCCAGCCCACCCGAGGGGTGGATATCGGCGCCATCCAGTTCATCCATGCCCAGCTCATCGCCCTGCGGGACAAGGGCCGGGCCTTGCTGCTGGTGTCCTCGGAGTTGGAGGAGATTCTGGCCCTGAGCGACCGGATTCTGGTCATGTGCGCCGGGCGCATCACCGGTGAACTGCCCGCCTGGCAGGCCGACCAATGCCGTCTGGGGTTATTGATGGCGGGGGCGGCATGACCCCCCTGCCCCGCTGGGTGGACCTGGGGCTGCTGCCCCTGATCCAGCTCACCCTGGCGCTGGCGGTGTCCGGGCTAATGATCCTGGCCATCGGCGAAAACCCCCTGACTGCCCTGGAGCTACTGGCCAGCGGCGCTTTTGGCCATGCCGAAGGGGTGGGCTATACCCTGTACTACGCCACCAATTTCATTTTCACCGGGCTGGCCGTGGCCCTGGCCTTCCACGCCGGGCTGTTCAATATCGGCGGCGAGGGGCAGGCCACCCTGGGCGGGCTAGGGGTGGGGCTTACGGCCCTGGCCCTAGATCGCTGGCTGCCCTGGTGGGCCATCGCCCCCCTGGCGGTGTTGGCGGCGGCCGGCTTTGGGGCGGCCTGGGCCTTCATCCCCGGCTATCTCCAGGCCCGGCGGGGCAGTCATATCGTCATCACCACCATCATGTTCAACTTCATCGCCTCGGCGCTGATGGTGTATCTGCTGGTCAATGTGTTCCGAGCCCCCGAACAGATGTCCCCGGAAAGCCGGGCCATCCTAGACAGCGCCTGGCTGCCGCCCCTGCACCAAGCCCTGGAGTCTGCGGGCCTGGCTCTGCCCCCCTCGCCCCTGAATCTGTCCTTCGTCTGGGCTTTGTTCTGCTGCGGTTTCGTCTGGGTGCTGGTCTGGCATACCCGCTGGGGCTATGCCATTCGCGTCGTGGGCGCCAACGAGGCGGCGGCCATCTACGCCGGTATCCGCCCGGACCGGGTGGTGATCGCCACCATGGCCCTGGCCGGGGCCATGGCCGGTTTCGTGGGCGTTAATGAAATCCTGGGCGCCCAACACCGGCTGCTGTTGGGGTTCGCGGCTGGCTATGGTTTTGTGGGCATCGCCGTGGCCCTGATGGGCCGCGCCCACCCCCTAGGGATCATCCTGGCCAGCCTGCTGTTCGGGGCCTTGTATCAGGGGGGCGCGGAGTTGGCCTTCGAAATGCCCCGGGTCACTTCGGACCTGGTGGTGGTGATCCAGGGTCTGGTGATCCTGTTCTGCGGGGCTTTGGAGTCCCTGTTCCGGCCTCTGCTAGGCCGGCTGCTCCCGGTCGGTCGGCGCCGGTCCCTGGTCCCGCGCCCAGAGGTGGGCCATGACTGAGGGTTGGCTGCTGCTGGTGCTGACCCTGGACGCCACCCTGCGGGTCGCCACCCCGCTGATTCTGGCGGCCCTGGCCGGGCTGTTCGCCGAGCGTTCGGGGGTTATCGACATCGGCCTGGAGGGCAAGATGCTGGCCGGGGCCTTCGCCGCCGGGGCCACGGCGGCGGTGAGCGGCTCGGCCTGGCTGGGCCTGGGGGCGGCAGTGGGAACGGCGGTGCTGCTGGCTCTGCTCCACGCCTTCGCCTGCGTCACCCACCGGGGTAATCAGGTGGTCAGCGGGGTGGCCATCAATATCCTGGCCTCGGGACTGACGGCCTCCCTGGCCGTAGCCTGGTTCGGTCTGGGGAGCCAGACCCCGCCCCTGGAGGCCACGGCCCGTTTCATGCCGCTGCTCCTACCCGGGGCCGGGAGCATCGCCCAGTGGCCGGTGCTGGGGCCTGTGTACGCGGAACTGCTGAGCGGCCATAACCTGCTGGTGTATCTGGCCCTGCTGGCCGTGCCCTTGACCTGGTGGGTGGTCTATCGCAGCCGCTTCGGGCTACGGCTGCGGGCGGTGGGGGAGAATCCGGCGGCGGTGGATACGGCCGGAGTGGAAGTGAACCGGCTCCGCTATCTGGCCCTGGTCTGGACCGGGGTGTTGTGCGGCGTGGCCGGGGCCTATCTGGCCATCGCCCAGAACGCCGGTTTTATCCGGGACATGACCGCCGGTCAGGGTTATATCGCCCTGGCGGCCATGATCTTCGGCCACTGGCGACCGTTTCCGATCCTGGGGGCCTGCTTGCTGTTCGGGCTTCTGGACGCCGTGGCGGTGCGCTTACAAGGTGTGGCCCTGCCGGGGGTTGGAGAAATTCCGGTGCAGCTCATCCAGGCCCTACCCTATATTCTCACGGTGGTGGTGCTAGCCGGTTTCATCGGCCGCGCCCGAGCGCCTCAGGCTAGTGGCGTCCCTTACCTCAAGGCGCGTTGATGATGGATGAACGAGTGCTGGACTTGCTGCGCCAGGCCATGGCCCGGGCCTATGCCCCCTATTCGGGCTTCCCGGTGGGGGCTGCGGTGCGTGGCGAATCGGGGACCTGGTATACCGGTTGCAATGTGGAGAACGCCGCCTATCCCCAGGGCTGCTGCGCCGAGACTTCGGCCATCGCCGCCCTGGTGCTGGCCGGGGAGCGGCGCATCGTGGAAGCAGCGGTGATGGGCCGGGGCGAGGCTCTGGTCACCCCTTGCGGGGGCTGCCGACAGCGGCTGCGGGAGTTCGCGGCCGAGACCATGCCCATCCATGTGTGTGGGCCGGAGGGGTTGCGCCGTAAGGTGACCCTGGGGGAGCTGCTGCCTTGGTCCTTTGGCCCGGCGAATCTGGAGCCATGAGTGACTTTTGAGTTAGCCTGTCCATGCCCCTTCAAGCGACGGAGATTCTCCCCATGCAATCCCCCCGCGATCTCGCTCAGCAAGTGCTGGGCCTTTTGGACCTGACGCTACTCGATGACACCGCCACCGAGCAGGACATCGTTCGACTCTGCGACCGGGCTATCACTCCCTATGGCCCGGTGGCGGCGGTGTGCGTATGGTCCCGTTTCACGACCCTATGCGCCGGGCGGCTGGCCGGGTCCGGGGTGCGGGTGGTGGCGGTGGCCAATTTTCCCGCCGGGGGCGACGATCCCGCCGCCGCCGAGGCGGATACATGGCAGGCCGTTTCTTCCGGGGCCGACGAGGTGGATCTGGTGTTTCCGTATCGGGCCTGGCTGGACGGGCGGCGGGCCGAGGCCGTGGAGCTGGTTAAGACTTGCAAACAGGTCTGCGGCCGGGAAGTATGGCTGAAAGTGATCCTGGAGACCGGTCGCCTGGGCAGCACCGCCACTATCCGGGCCGCCGCAGAAGATGCCTTGGAGGGGGG
>CAZQXD010000057.1:0-29407 GCA_964597315.1 uncultured Candidatus Competibacteraceae bacterium | reverse complement strand
AGAAAGCCCGGGTTGAGGACGCCTTGCACGCCACCCGCGCGGCGGTGGAGGAAGGTGTGGTGCCCGGCGGCGGCGTGGCCCTAGTGCGCGCCCGAAAGGCCCTCAAGGACCTCAAGGGCGACAACGCCGACCAGAACGTGGGCATCACCATCCTCAACCGGGCCGTCGAGGAACCTCTGCGTCAAATCGTCAAAAACGCTGGCGAAGAACCCTCGGTGGTACTCAACAAAGTGGCCCAGGGCGAGGACGGCTTCGGCTATGACGCCGCCACTGGCCAGTTCGGGGATATGATCGAGTTGGGCATTCTGGACCCGACCAAAGTGACCCGTTCGGCTCTCCAGAACGCCGCTTCCGTGGCCGCTCTGCTGCTCACCACCGAGGCCATGGTGGCCGAACTGCCTAAGCAGGCGTCCAAGCCCGCCATGCCCGGCGGCATGGGCGGTATGGATGACATGATGTAAGCCGGTCCCGGTTCGGACCCCCCAAGGACCCCGCCCTCGTGGCGGGGTTTTTATTGGCTAAGAAACGATCTGGCACGAATCTTTCATGATAATCCAGTGTTCTATACTGGTGCGAGGCCACGTTGCCCCGGCAACCCGGCCCGTGTTGCGGAATATCATCGAGGCGGGAGGTATGTCCCATGAGGTCCGAGAGTTGCCATGAAAACCTGATTGTCGATACCAATGTCACGGAATTTTTTCACGGCTTAGTGGCCAGCGCCGCCGGCAATCAGGGCTTGGACGCTGCTGCCGGCACCCTGCACTATGTGGTCAATCTGCTGACCACTTTCACCCACGCCGACGCCCTGTACGAGCCCACCCCCGACGGACCCATGATCAAGCCCCTGGCGTTGCTCTACGCCGATGCCGTGGACGCCCCCAGCATTGAAGCTCGCAATCGGGCCTTGCAACGACTAGGGGATCTGGCGTTGTTTATCAGCGGGATATTTCCTGACAGCCTCAACCGTAAACTGGTGGACGTGGACTATTACATTGCCATGGGCGGCGGCGCTTACGGCTATCTGTCCGGCCGGGGCCAGGACCTGGCCCGCTGGCGGGTACTCAGCGACACCTTTGACGAACTGGCCGCCAAGTTCACCGCCTTTGTGGATCTGCTAGGGGAGGTCGGCGAGCAGGCCCATTTCCGCAACGACTCGGACATCATGCGCCTCTACGAGGTGTGGCTGCGCACCGGCAGCGAGCGCAGCGCTCGCCGCTTGCGCAGTCTGGGCATTCAGCCCCTGACCGGGTCCGTGACCCGGACCCGGCACTGACGATTCAGGGAACGTCGTCGCGGGGCGCGGCGGGCAGGTCCACCGGGGCCGGGGCGCCCCGGGTACGGATGGCCCGCCGCTTCCAGAGCAGAAACACCGCCGGGATCACCACCAGGGTCAGCAGCGTGGCGCTGACCATGCCCCCCACCATGGGGGCGGCGATGCGCCGCATCACCTCCGAGCCGGTGCCACTGCCCCACATGATGGGCAGTAGCCCGGCGATGATGGCCGCCACGGTCATCATCTTGGGCCGCACCCGTAGCAGCGCCCCCTCCACCACGGCTTCCCGCAGTTCCTGGAGGGTGACATCCCGATCCTGGGCAGCGGCGGCGCGGCGGCGGGTGGCCAGGGCCTGATCCAGATACACCAGCATCACCACTCCGGTCTCGGCGGCCACCCCGGCCAAGGCGATGAAGCCCACCCCCACCGCCACCGACAGGTTGTAATCCAGCCAGTACAGCAGCCAGAACCCGCCGATCAGGGCAAAGGGCAGGGTGGCCATGATCAGCACCGCCTCGCCCATGCGCCCAAAGCTCAGATACAAAAGCAGCAGGATGATCACCAGGGTCACCGGCACCACCAGCTTAAGGCGCGCCATGGCCCGCTCCATGTATTCATACTGGCCCGACCAGGCCAGGGAATAGCCGGGGGGCAGTTCCACCTGTTCGGCCACCACTCGCTGGGCTTCGGCCACGAACGAACCCAGGTCCCGGCCCTGAATATCCACATAGGTCCAGCCATTGAGGCGGGCGTTCTCGCTTTTCAACATGGGTGGGCCGTCGATAACCCGGATCGTGGCCACGGCCCCCAGGGGCACGTGGGCACCGGCCGGGGTGACGATGGGTAGTTGCCGCAGCCGTTCCACGGAGTCACGCCACTGGCGGGGGTAGCGCAGATTCACCGGGTAACGTTCCAGGCCCTCCACGGTCTCGGTAATGTTCTGCCCGCCCACGGCGCTTTGCACCACGTCTTGTACGTCCATGATATTCAGCCCCAGACGGGCCGCCGCCTCCCGGTCGATGGCGATATCCACATAGCGGCCCCCGGCGGTGCGTTCCGAATAGGCCGACAGGGTGCCGGGGACGGTCTTGATGACCTGCTCGATGCGCTCGCCGATGGCCTGGATCACCGCCAGGTCCGGGCCGGCCACTTTGATGCCCACCGGGGTCTTGATGCCGGTGGCCAGCATATCAATGCGGTTTTTGATGGGCATCACCCAGGCATTCGTCACCCCGGGCAGGCGTACCACCCGATCCAACTCGGCGATCAGGTCGTTTGTGGTCAGTCCCTCCCGCCACTGGTCCCGGGGCTTGAACTGGATGGTGGTCTCCACCATGGTCAAGGGCGCCGGGTCGGTGGCGGTCTCGGCCCGGCCGATCTTGCCGAACACCCGCTCCACTTCGGGCACGCTGCGGATCAGCTTGTCGGTCTGCTGGAGGATCTCCGTGGCCTTGCCGGTGGAGATGGCCGGAAAGGTGGTGGGCATATACAGCAAATCCCCCTCGTCCAGGGCCGGCATAAACTCCGAGCCTAGCCGGGACAGGGGGTAAACCCCGGTGGCGGCGATGGCCACGGATACCAGCACCACGGTCAGGGGATAGCCCATGACCAGATTCACAAACGGCCGGTAGCCGGCGATCAGCAGCCGGTTTACGGGGTTTTTGTGTTCGGGTACGATCCGGCCGCGGATAAACCAGCCCATCAACACCGGCACCAAGGTGATGGACAACCCGGCCGCCGCCGCCATGGCGTAGGTCTTGGTATAGGCCAAGGGCGCGAACATCCGGCCTTCCTGGGCCTCCAGAGTGAACACCGGCAGAAAGCTCAGGGTGATGATCAGCAGGGAGAAAAACAGCGGCGGCCCCACTTCGGCGGAAGCCCGCTGGATAATCGCCCAGCGGTTTTCCCGGGTGACGGTCTCCCGCTCCAGGTGCTTGTGGACGTTCTCCACCATGACAATGGCGGCGTCCACCATGGCGCCGATGGCGATGGCGATGCCCCCCAGGGACATGATATTGGCGTTGATGCCCTGCTGGTGCATGACCGCGAAGGCCGCCAGGATGCCGATGGGCAGGCTGATGACGATCACCAGGGCGGAGCGCAGATGGAACAGAAATACCACGCAGACCACCGCCACCACGATGAATTCCTCAATCAGTTTGTGCCGTAGATTGTTCACTGCCCGCAAGATCAGCCCCGAGCGGTCGTAGGTGGGCACGATCTCCACCCCCGGGGGCAGACCTTTTTGCAGCTCCGCCAGCTTACGTTTAACCCCCTCAATGGTGGTCAGAGCGTTCTCCCCGGAGCGCATTACGATAATCCCCCCCACCACCTCGCCCTCGCCGTCCAGTTCGGCGATGCCCCGGCGGATCTGTGGCCCTGTCCGCAGTTCCGCCACGTCGGCCAGCAGGATGGGGGTGCCGGTATCGGGGTTGAGACCCAGGGGGATGCGTTTCAGGTCTTCAAGCCCTTGCAGATAGCCGTGGGCCCGGACCATATACTCCGCCTCGGCCTGCTCAATCACCGCCCCCCCCACCTCCTGGTTGGCCTGGCGGATAGCCTCCCGCACCTGCTTCAGGGGTAGGCCGTAGGCTCTGGCCCGGATGGGGTCCAGAACCACCTGGTACTGGCGCACCATGCCGCCGACGGTGGCTACCTCAGACACTCCGGGCACGGTCTGCAACTCGAATTTCAGGAACCAGTCCTGGATGGAGCGCAACTGGGACAGATCGTGACCGCCGCTCCGGTCCACCAGAGCGTATTCGTAAACCCAGCCCACCCCGGTGGCGTCCGGCCCCAGGGTTGGGCGGGCGGCCTCCGGCAGCCGGGGAGCAATCTGGGAGAGGTATTCCAGCACCCGGGCACGGGCCCAGTACAGGTCGGTGCCGTCTTCGAAAATCACATAGACAAAGGAATCCCCGAACATGGAATAACCCCGCACCGTCACCGCCCCGGGCACCGACAGCAGGGCCGTGGACAGGGGATAGGTGACCTGCTGCTCCACCACTTGGGGGGCCTGGCCGGGGTAGGGGGTCTTGATGATGACCTGCACATCGGACAGGTCGGGGATGGCGTCCAGGGGCGTCTGCTGGAGGGAGTACACTCCCCAGCCGGTGAGCAGGGTCGTCAGCACCAGCACCAGCAGGCGGTTATGGATGGACCATTGAATGATAGCGGTGATCATGGGGTCCTCCGGGTCAGTCCTGGGGGTCGACGGCGGTGATGACGTAGCCGGCATCGCCCTGGCGCAGTTCGAAGCGGATCCGCTGCCCGGGCCGCAGGGCGGCCGGGTCCACGGTCTCGTCCAGGCTGAAGTCCATGGTCATGGACGGCCAGCCCAAGGCCTCGATGGGGTCGTGGTCCAGATTCACTTTGCCCTCGGCGGGGCGCACCGCGTTGACCACTCCCTCGCCCCATAGGGCCGGCTCCACCGCGCTGGCGGCTAGGTCCTCGGCCTCGCTCATGCGGCGGATGCTGGCCTTGAGGCTGGCCTCCGAGTCGATCAGGAACTGGGCGGAGACCACCACCGCATCCCCCTCGGCCAGCCCCGAGCGGATCTCCACCCGGTCCCCGGACTCCATGCCTGGTTCCACGGGGACGGCTTCAAACTGGCCCGGCTGACGCTGGACCAGCACCCGGGCGCCATCTCCGTCCAGAATCAGCGCCTCCCGGGGCACGCTTAGGCCCAGTTTGGGATCGGCATACAGGGTGACATTGGTGAACATATTGGGCTTGAGCCGCTCCCCGGGGTTAGGAAAGCGCAGCCGCACTTTGAGGGTGCGGGTTTTGGGGTCTAGGTCTGGATAGATATACTCCACCTCCCCATCCCAGACCTCACCGGGCAGATAGGGAATCTGTACTTCGGCTTTCTGGCCCACTTCCACCCAGCCGGCCTGTTGCTCGAACACATCCACCAGCACCCAGACGCTGGACAGGTCGGCTAGGGCCATGATCTCCGTATCCGGGCGCAGATACATGCCCTCGCGCACGTCCAGGCGCGACACCACCCCATCCTGGCGGGCGTGGACGGCGGCATACTGGCGCACCCGCCGGTTCTGTTCCAGGGCGCGGATCTGGCTCTCGGCCAGACCCAAGGCCAGCAGCCGGTCACGGGCCGAGGCGCTTAAGGCGCCTCGGTCGGTGCGCAGGGCCAGCAAGTATTCCTGCTGGGCGTTGACTAGTTCTGGAGAATAGAACTCGAACAGCAGTTCGCCCTTGGCGACTCGTTCCCCCAGAGCCCGGACCTGGAGCCGCTCGATCCAGCCGGCAGTGCGCACATGGACATGGCTGATCCGCCGCTCGTCCCAGTCCAGGTAGCCCACGGTGTCGATGCGCCGGGCCAGTTCTCCCCGCTCCACCGGAGCGGTGCGCACCCCCAGATTGTTGACTAGTGTCGGGGAGATCTTCACCAGGTCGGCGTCGTCACCGCTTCCCCCGTCGTCGGCATAGACCGGGATATAGTCCATGCCCATATCGTCCTTGGCCGGGGCGTCGGAAAAAATGGTGGGGTTCATGGGATGGCGATATTTGATGGGCTTGCGTTCGGTTCTGGCGTCCGGTTCGGTCGCCACGGCGGTCTCCCGATACAGCAGTTCCAGCAACCGGGGACCGGCCAGCACCCCGGCCACGAACAGGGCCAGGGCGGCGCTCAACATCAACAGTGTTTTCAAGGTTCACCTCCCCGCTGGGGGTGGGTCCCAGGCGGGCATGCTGATCTCTGGAAATTCCGGCGGGGCGGTTCCGTCCCGCCGTCACAGCGCGACCTCGACGGTCGGATCAGATCAGCAACACCCGGCAGCGTAGAGTAGGCCATAGCCCGGGTAGCGGGGAGGCGATAGGGGAGGAGAGTGCTGGTCCTGGGGAGATGAGCAGGGCCAGGGGCAGGACCTGAAGCAGCGGCGCCTGGGGCGGCCATTGGGAGGCATGGGGCGGGACAGGGGATTGGACATCCGACTGTCGATCCATGGGCAACTGTTCACAGACCGCCAGACAGTAGGTGTTGTCTCCGACGCAATCCCCGTGCCCCCCAGGTCCGACCTCCAGGGGTGTCATGGCCAGGCAAAGCCGCACTATGATGGTCAGCCCAGCGATGACCAGCATCAACAGAGCGAAACTGCGGCGCTGGTGTTCAATGGTTGAAACGTAGGCCAAAAGACCACTCCGAGGGTAGCTGTATCAAAGTTATACGCTCGGCCGCCGCGACCCCGCAACAGCTGGTAAGTAGGCATTACGAGAAAGAGGGTAGTGTGGATGCGGGAGGCATCTTGCCGCGATCAGGGATTGTCCGACGGGACGACCTTGACCCCCGGCGCCCCTTCAGGCCACCCCGAAGCGTCGGCGCAGGTCCCTGAGAACGATAAACACCCAGGGCCATAGCAGCATCCCCCCCAAGGCCGGAGCCAGGTACCAAAAGCCACGGGGGGGGTAGCCGATGATGCCATAGACCCAGGCTACCAGCAGGTGGTTGACCAGCAGCAGCATCAGCACGCTGGGGGCCTGCTGCCAGAGGGGGAACACCCGCACCCGTTGGTGGGTACGGATGGTTAGATAGGCCACCACCGCCATGGCCAGGGCATGCTGACCCAAAAGCGCGCCCTGAGCGGTGTCCAGGGCCAGTCCCAGCAGCCAACCGGTGCCCACGCCTACCCGGTTGGGTAGGGCCATGCACCAGTAGATCAGCACCAGAGCCATCCAGTCGGGCTGGAAGCGGTCCAGCCACGGGGGCAGGGGCAACAGGTTCAGCATAAAGGCCACCGCGAAGGTGATTAGGATCACCCAGGCGCTGCGGGCGCTGAATAAGGTCATCGCTGGCCCATGGCGTCAGCCGGCGCGACCGGTGTGGGGACTGCGTCCGCAGGGGCTGGCGCGGTGATCGTGGCGGTGGCTTGCGGCGGGGGAGGGGCAGGTGGGGTGGTAATCAGCAGTACTTCGCGAATCCGGTCCAGGGAGGCCGTGGGCTTGGCGGCGACCCGGGCGAAGGGTTGGCCCGGATCGAAGCTGACCTCGGTGATCCGGGCCACCGGATAGCCCCGAGGGAAGCGCCCCCCCAGCCCGGACGTTATCAGCAAGTCCCCTACCCGGATATCGTCGTTATTGGGAATATAGGGTAGTTTCAGCTCGTTGAAATTGCCGGTGCCCACGGCCAGGGTGCGCAGGCCATTGCGGTTGACCTGCACGGGCAGGGAATGATTGGGATCAGTGATCAAAATCGCCAGCGAGGTTAAGGGGTTGGCATGGACGATCTGGCCGACGATACCCTCCTGGTCCAACAGTGGCTGACCCACATGCGCCCCATTGAGGCTGCCTCTGTTGATCAGAATCTGGTGGCGGTGGTAGCTATCGAAATCCACGGTCAGCAACTCGGCGATCAACACCCGTTCTCCCAGGTTGACCGACGATTCCAGCAGCAGCCGCAGTCGGCGGTTTTCCGCTTCCAGGGCGGTGAGCTTTTGGAGTTGGGCATTGATAAAGAGTTGTTTATTCCGCAACCGCTGGTTTTCCTCCAGAAGGGCGCTCCGGCTTTGCAGGTTCTCGTTCAACCAGTCGCCAGTCCAGGAGGGGAGCTGCACCAGATATTGCCAAGGATAGACCACTGTCGCCAGCACATCCCGTACCGTACTCAGGTGCTGGCGGTGATCCAGGGTCATCAACACGATGGATAGCAATATACAGGCGATAACTTTGATATTCGCCGCCGTTTCGCCGGCGAATAGGGGTTTTTGATGGCGCTTTAGGTGAAACACGGCGATCAGCCGCTAGGGACTGGGGGGTTGCTCGGGATAGCCTTCATTCGATGGAAAAGGCGTCGGTGCCATGTTCGTCGATCAACTCCAGTACTCGACCGCCACCTCGGGCCACGCAGGTTAAGGGATCGTCGGCGATGACGACATTGAGGCTGGTTTCCTCGGCGATCAGCTTGTCGATGTCCCGCAGCAGCGCCCCGCCGCCGGTGAGGACGATGCCCCGCTCGGCCACGTCGGCGGCCAGTTCCGGGGGGGTGGATTCCAGGGCCATTTTGACGGCGCCGACGATGCCCGACAGGGGTTCCTGGAGGGCTTCCAGGATCTCGTTGCTGTTGAGAATGAAAGATCGGGGCACGCCCTCGGCCAGGTTGCGGCCCTTGACCTCCACTTCCCGCACCTCGCTGGTGGGGTAGGCGCTGCCGATCTCTTGCTTGATCCGCTCGGCGGTGGGCTCGCCGATCAGTACCCCGAAGTTGCGGCGCACATAGTTGATAATGGCCTCATCGAAGCGGTCGCCGCCGATCCGCACCGAGGCGGAGTAGACGATGCCGTTCAGGGAGATTACCGCCACCTCGGAGGTGCCGCCACCGATGTCCAGGACCATGGAGCCACGGGCCTCGTCCACGGGCATGCCGGCGCCGATGGCCGCCGCCATGGGTTCCTGGATCAGGTATACCTCCCTGGCGCCGGCGCCCATGGCCGATTCCTTGATGGCTCGGCGCTCCACCTGGGTGGAACCGCAAGGCACACAGACCAGCACCCGGGGGCTGGGATTGAAAAACTTGCGGGCGTGTACTTTGCGGATGAAGTGCTGGAGCATCTTCTCGGTGACGGTGAAGTCGGCGATTACGCCGTCCTTCATGGGGCGGATGGTGGTGAGATTGCCGGGGGTGCGGCCTAGCATGCGCTTAGCCTCCATGCCCACGGCGGCGATGGTGCGCGGCCCGCCCCGGTTGGAATCCTGGTGGATGGCCACGACCGATGGCTCATTCAGGACGATTCCGGCGCCACGACCATAAATCAAAGTGTTGGCGGTGCCCAGGTCGATGGACAGATCGTTGGAAAAGAGACCGCGCACCCGTTTGAACATCGTTATCCGCCGACTGGGTTAGAAAAGCGCGATATGCTAGCAACCGGGGGGATTGGGGGCAAGCTGACAATATGATACCGTGACCGCCGCTTCAAGGTTTCCGGTCACATTCTGGGAGAATCCCATCATGCCCATAGGTCCCGACGAGGTCCAGAAAATCGCCCTGCTATCCAGGCTCGCCATCCGGGAGGAGGCCGTGCCCGCCTATGCCCGGGACCTGTCCGCTATCCTGGAGTTGGTGGAGCGGATGAACGCCGTGGACACTGCCGGGGTTGAACCCATGGCCCATCCCCTGGATATGGCCCAACGCCTGCGGCCCGACGCCGTGACCGAAACCGACCAACGGCAACTGTTCCAGGCCATCGCGCCCCGCACCGAGAACGGCCTGTATCTGGTGCCTAAGGTGATCGAGTGACTTTCGCGACCCCCACCAGACCCATGCACGACAAAACCATTACTGAACTCTCCGCCGGCCTGAACGCGGGTGATTTCTCCAGCGAGGAACTCACCCGCGCCTGCCTGGACCGTATCCAGACCCTAGACGAGCGCCTGAATGCCTTTATCAGCGTCACCGCCGACCAGGCCCTGGACCAGGCCCGGGTCGCCGATAAACGCCGCAGGGCCGGGCAGGCTGGGCCGCTGACCGGCATTCCCATCGCCTATAAGGATATCTTCTGCACCCGTGGGCTGCGTACCTCCTGCGGCTCGAAGATGCTGGACAACTTTATCGCCCCCTACGACGCTACGGTGGTGGAGCGCTTCGCTGCGGCCGGCGCCGTGTGCCTGGGCAAGACCAACATGGACGAGTTCGCCATGGGGTCCAGCACCGAGACCAGCTACTACGGCCCGGCCCGCAACCCCTGGGACACCGACCGGGTGCCCGGAGGGTCCTCCGGGGGTTCGGCGGCGGCGGTGGCATCGCGCCTGGCGCCTGGCGCCATCGGCACCGATACCGGCGGCTCCATTCGCCAGCCTGCGGCCCTATGCGGGGTCACCGGTCTCAAGCCTTCCTATGGACGGGTATCTCGCTGGGGCATGATCGCCTTTGCTTCCTCCCTGGATCAGGGCGGTCCCCTGGCCCAAACCGCCGAGGACTGCGCGCTGTTGCTCTCGGCCATGGCCGGCTTTGATTCACGGGATTCCACCTCCGTGGACCAGCCCGTACCCGATTTCGCCGCCGGACTCCACAAACCCCTTCAAGGGCTGCGGGTGGGCCTGCCCCGCCAGTACTTCGGGGCTGGCCTGGACGCCGGGGTAGCCGGGGTGATCGAGGCGGTGGTGGCGGAACTGCGCCGCCTGGGGGTCGAAGTCAGAGACATCGACCTACCCAACGCCGAGCTGGCCATCCCGGCCTATTACGTAGTGGCCCCGGCCGAGGCGTCCTCCAATCTGGCCCGCTTCGACGGAGTGCGCTACGGTCACCGCTGCCAGGACCCCAAGGACCTGCTGGACCTCTACACCCGCACCCGGGGGGAGGGTTTCGGGGCCGAGGTGCAACGGCGCATCATGGTGGGCGCTTACGCCCTGTCCGCCGGCTATTACGACGCCTATTACCTGAAGGCTCAGCAGATTCGTCGGCTGATCAGCGACGACTTCCAGCGGGCCTTCGAATCGGTGGACGTGATCCTAGGACCCACCTCCCCCACGGTGGCCTTCCCGGTCGGCGCCAACGTGGACGACCCGGTGACCATGTACCTCATGGACATTTATACCGTGGCGGTAAACCTGGCGGGGCTGCCGGCCCTGTCGGTACCGGCCGGGTTTCACCAAGGGCTGCCGGTGGGTCTGCAACTCATCGGTCGGTACTTCGACGAGGGGCGGCTGCTCAACGTGGCCCACCAGTACCAACAGACCACCGACTGGCACCGGCGGGTGCCGGACGGTTTTTGAAACCCACGCTGTTCACGGGATACTGCCACCATGCAATGGGAAACGGTCATCGGACTGGAAATTCACGCCCAGCTCGCCACCACCAGTAAGATATTCTCCGGTTCCGCCACCGCCTATGGCGCCGAACCTAACACCCAGGCCAGCGCTGTGGATCTGGGTCTGCCCGGGGTACTGCCGGTACTCAACGCCGAGGCGGTGCGCATGGCAGTGATGTTTGGGCTGGCCACCGGCTCCACGGTGTCTCGGCGCTCGGTGTTCGCCCGCAAGAATTATTTTTATCCAGACCTGCCCAAAGGCTACCAGATCAGCCAGTACGAACTGCCCGTCGTTCACGGCGGCAGGCTCGCCATCGAGCTGGAGGATGGCGCGGTCAAGGACATCGGCATCACCCGCGCCCACCTGGAGGAGGATGCCGGCAAGTCTCTCCATGAGGACTTCCACGGCATGACAGGGGTGGACCTGAACCGGGCCGGCACCCCGCTCCTGGAGATCGTCTCCGAACCGGACCTGCGTTCGGCTAGGGAGGCCTCGGCCTACATGAAAAAAATCCATACCCTGGTGCGCTACCTGGGCATCTGCGACGGCAATATGCAAGAAGGGTCGTTTCGCTGCGATGCCAACGTCTCGGTGCGCCGCCAGGGTGAGACTCGTTTCGGCACTCGCGCCGAGATCAAAAATCTGAACTCCTTCCGGTTTGTGGAGAAGGCCATCGAGTTCGAGGTGGAACGGCAAATCGACCTCATCGAGGGGGGCGGACAGGTGGCCCAGGAGACCCGCCTCTACGACCCGGACCGGGGCGAGACCCGCCCCATGCGCTCCAAGGAAGAAGCCAACGACTACCGGTACTTCCCGGACCCGGACCTGCTGCCCCTGGTGCTTGATGAGGATTTCATCGAGGCGGCCCGGGCGCGGTTGCCGGAACTGCCGGACGCCAAGCGGCGGCGGTTCATGGACGGCTACGGCCTGAACGCCTACGACGCCGCCACCCTCGCCGCCAGCCGGGAGCTGGCCGATTATTACGAAGCCCTGGCGGAGACCGGGGCGGCCGAGCCTAAGCTGTGCGCCAACTGGGTGATGGGCGAACTGGCCGCTAGTCTCAACCGCCATGGCCTGGACATCGGCCAGAGTCCTGTGGACCCGGCTCGCCTGGGAGGCCTACTGCGCCGGGTTCAGGATGGCACGATCTCCGGCAAGATCGCCAAGCAGGTGTTCGAGTCCCTTTGGAATAGCGCCGAGGAGGCCGACGCCATCATCGAGGCCCAGGGTCTCAAGCAGATCACCGACAGCGGCGCCCTGGAAGGGATCATCGACGGGATCATCGCCGCCAACCCCGGCCAGGTAGAGCAGTTTCGGGCCGGCAAGGACAAGCTGCTCGGCTTTTTCGTGGGCCAGGTGATGAAAGCCACCCGGGGCAAGGCCAACCCCCAGCAGGTCAATGAACTGCTGACAAAAAAACTCAAGGGCTGAGGCCATGGTCCCAGGAGCGTGGCCCCTGCCCATAGGAACACCATGAAAGAGCGCGATTCCCTGCACCGCTTCGTTTTTGAACACCTGCCCATGCGCGGTCTGGTGGTACATCTGGATGCCGCCTGGCGGGCGGTGCTGGAGCGGGCCGAGTATCCAGAACCGCTGCGCCGGGTGCTGGGAGAGGCTATGGCCGCCGCCGCCCTGCTGGCCTCCACGGTCAAGTTCCAGGGGGTGCTGAGCTTGCAGATCCAGGGCCAAGGCCCAGTGCGGTTGCTGCTGGTCCAATGCACCAGCGAGCGCACCTTGCGGGGCCTGGTCCGTTGGGATGGCCCGGTGGAGCAGGCCCGCTTCGGTGAATTAATGGGAGACGGCACGCTGCTGATCACCATCGAGTCAGGCCAGCGCGGCGAGCCTTACCAGGGGATTATTAGCCTGGACCAGGCCAAGTCCCTAGGGGATGCATTGGAAACTTATTTCGACCGCTCCGAGCAGCTTCCCACCCGCCTGCGACTGTCCGCCGACGACCGGCAGGCCGCCGGGCTGCTGTTGCAGCGCGTACCGGGAGAAAGCCCCGACGCCGACGCCTGGAATCGCATCCAGACGCTAGGAGCCACCCTGCAGGAGGACGAACTTTTGGGTCTGGATGCCCAGGAACTGCTGCGCCGCTTGTTCACCGAAGAGGATTTACGGCTATTCGAGGCCGAGCCTGTGGCTTTTCGTTGCACCTGCTCCCGGGAGCGGATCGGCGACATGCTGCGCAACCTGGGCCGGGACGAAGTGCGGGATATTCTAGTCGAGCAGGGCCGGGTGGAGGTGACCTGCGAATTCTGCAACCAGCAGTATGTCTTCGATCGGGTAGACGCGGAGGGGCTATTCAGCGAGGCCCCGCCGCCAGACCTGCCCACCACTCGGCACTAAGCTGCATGCGCGCTCTGTTCGATTTATTTTTTGATCTGTGCCTGTTTCGCAAGGGTCCTCAGGATCTGCCCACCTCCTGGCCGCTGCTGAAGCTGACCCTATCGGTCAACGCCTTGGTGGGGATAGTCGGGCTGCTCGCTATCACCAGCCTGCTATCGGCCCTGGTTCAGACCATGGTCGGCCTGGGGTTGTTGTCCGGGGTGGTCTACGGGGCGCTTTGGGTGTCCAGCTATCCCAACCGCTTTGTCCAGACCCTCACCGCCCTGGTCGGCGCCGACGCCCTGCTGGGGGCTTTCGCGCTGCCGGTGATGTTCTGGACCCAACAGGCGGCCGCGACCGGCGCTGATGCTTCCTTGCCAGTGTTATTATTCTGGGGGCTGCTGAGCTGGAGCGTGGCGGTGACCGTCAATATTCTCCACCATGCCCTGTCTACCAGCCGCGGCCTGGCCCTGGCCTATACCCTGTGTTATCTGATCCTGTCCTGGACGGTGCTGGGTTGGCTGGCCCCGGCCCGGAGCTGACACCCATGCATCTGCACATCCTCGGCATCTGCGGCACCTTCATGGGTGGCCTGGCCCTGCTGGCCCGGGCCGCCGGACACCGGGTCAGCGGCTGTGACGCCAACGTCTACCCGCCCATGAGCACCCAACTGGAGTCCGCTGGCATCACTCTGCTGGAGGGCTTCGAACCCGCGCATCTGGACCCGATCCCGGATGTGGTGGTGGTGGGCAACGTCATGTCCCGGGGCAAGCCGGTGGTGGAATATCTGCTCAATCGGGGCATTCCCTACACCTCTGGACCTCAATGGCTGGCCGAACAGGTACTCGCCAAGCGCTGGGTGCTAGCGGTGGCTGGCACCCACGGCAAGACCAGCACCGCCGCCATGCTGGCTCGGATTCTCCATCACGCCGGCCTGGACCCGGGGTTTCTAATCGGTGGCGTGCCCAAGGATTTCGGGGTCTCGGCGCATTTGGGTTCCGGGCCGTTTTTCGTGGTGGAGGCCGACGAGTACGACACTGCGTTTTTCGACAAACGCTCTAAGTTCGTCCATTACCGACCCCGCACCTGCATACTCAACAACCTGGAATTCGACCACGCGGATATCTTCCCGGACCTGGCGGCCATCCAGCGGCAATTCCATCACCTGGTGCGCACCGTACCTGGGGAGGGGCTGATCGTCAGTAACGGCATGGACGCCAACCTGGAGGCGGTGCTGGCCATGGGCTGCTGGACTCCGGTGGAGCGCATCGGTGGCCACTGGAGCGCCGGGGACGCCGCCGCCGACGGCAGCGCCTTCACCCTTTGCCATCGGGACCAGCCCTTGGGTCGGCTGGCCTGGGACCAGTTGGGCGCCCACAACGTCCATAACGCCCTGGCCGCAGTGGCCGCCGCCCGTCACGCCGGGGTGCCCCCGACCGTGGCCCTGGAGGCCCTGGCCGGGTTCCAGGGGGTCAAGCGGCGCATGGAATTGCGGGGCATGGCTGGGGGCGTGGCCGTATACGATGACTTCGCCCACCATCCCACGGCGGTGGCCGGCACTGTGGCCGGCTTGCGGGCCAGCATGGGGGAGGGGAGGCGGCTGATCGCCGTGTTGGAACCCCGCTCCAACACCCTGCGCATGGGGGTGTTCAGGGACAGCCTGGCCAGCGCTCTGACGGCGGCCGACGCCGTGGTGTTCTACCAGGCCCCCGAGCTAGGCTGGGATCTGGACACGGTGGCCGCCGCCCTCAATGGCCGTGGCCGGGTCTGCGCCAGCATCGAGACCACCGTGGCCGCAGTCCGGGAACAGGCCCGGCCCGGAGACGCGGTGCTGGTGATGAGCAACGGCGGTTTCGGGGGCATCCACCAGCGCCTGCTGGACGCCCTGGGCGGCGCTCCTTGAGTGGTCAACCCATCGCCCTGGCCATGACCGGGGCCTCCGGCGCCCAATACGGGCTACGGTTGCTGGAGTGTCTGTTGGAGGCCGGGGAGCGGGTGTATCTGATGCTGTCCAAGCCGGCCCAGGTGGTGATCGGCATGGAGACCGAGTTGGCTCTGCCGGGTCGGCCAGCGGCTATCCGTCAGGCGCTGACAGCGTTGCACGGCTGCGATCCCGAGCAGTTACAAGTCTACGGCCAGGAGCAATGGACCGCCCCAGTGGCCAGCGGCTCGGCCCTGGCCCGGGCCATGGTGGTCTGCCCCTGCACCACCGGCACCCTGGCCGCCATTGCCACCGGGACCAGCGACAACCTCATTGATCGAGCCGCCGACGTCACCCTCAAGGAGGGCCGACGGTTGGTGCTGGTGGTGCGGGAAACGCCGTTTTCGGTGATCCATCTGGAAAACATGCTGCGCCTGGCTCGCATGGGGGCGGTGATGCTGCCCGCCAATCCTGGTTTTTATCATCGTCCGGCCACGGTGGCCGATCTGGTGGATTTTATTGTCGCCCGGGTGTTGGACCAATTGGAGATTCCCAACGCCCTGGCGCCCCGTTGGGGCGAACAGCCTGACCCGCCGGAGTATCCATGACTGCCCAAGAACTGCCTCTGTTCCCCCTCAATACCGTGCTGTTTCCCGGCGGGCCTCTGTCTTTGCGCATTTTCGAGACCCGCTATCTGGATATGGTCAGCGAGTGTATGAAATCCGGCCGGGGTTTCGGGGTAGTGTTGCTGGATGAAGGAGAGGAAGCGGGGCCGGGACCGACTCGTTTTCAGACCATCGGCACCCTGGCTCGAATCGTAGACTTCGACCGCCTGGAAGACGGCCTGCTGGGGATCACCTGCCGAGGTGGGCGGCGGTTTCGGGTGTTGTCCCATAGGGTACGGTCGGATCGGCTCGTGATGGGACAGGTAGAGTTATGGTCCGCCGAACCCCGGCTGGAAGTGCCGGAGCATCACCGCATTCTGGTGGATTTCATGAAAGAATTGCTGGGTCGCAGCGAGTTGCGCGGCTATGCCCGGCTGATTGGCGACGACTGGAACAACGCCGCCTGGCTGGGCTTTCGTCTGGCGGAGATGCTGCCCCTAGCCGCCACCGCCCGTCAGACCCTCCTGGAACTCACCGATCCGGGCCAGCGCCTGGATGTGCTATCGGCCATTCTACATAAGCAGGAATCTAACTGATCCAGTTGCCAGCCCCCCCTTGCACAAGGGGGAGCTTTAGAGGGGGCTTTTCAAGCCGTCCCCCCGGCCGCTAGGACTGGCGCAGCCCGGCCACCGGCCTGGGTCATGGCTACCTCGGAGACCTCCACGATACGCCGGAATTGCTTATCAAGGCGCTCGGCCATGGCCGGGTCGCAGTCCAGGGTGACGCGATAGCGATTCATCCCCGGCTCCCCGGATTCGGCCATTTCCAGATGCCTGACCCGCAGTCGGCGGCGGGAAAACAACAGGGCCAGGCGGGGCAGGACCGGGTGGGCGGCCTGGGCGTGGAGAATAAACGTGTAGCTGTACATGGGGGCTGTCCTTTGGTCGGGGGGTCTCAAGCCAGACGGATTTCATCCACGGCGGCGCCCGCCGGGATCATGGGAAAGACGTTGTCCTCGCAGCCCACGGCCACTTCCAGCAGGTAAGGGCCGTCATGGGCCAGCAGACCCTCCAGGGCGGCGCCCAGATCCTCCCGGGCGCTGATGCGTTGGCCGGGGATGCCGTAACCGGCGGCGATGGCGATAAAATCGGGGTTGGCCAGGGTCACGAAGGAATAGCGGCCCTCGAAGAACAACTCCTGCCACTGGCGAACCATGCCCAGGTGGCCGTTGTTGAGGATCACCAGCTTCACCGGCAGCCGCTCCTGCATCACCGTACCCAGTTCCTGCAGGGTCATCTGAAAACCGCCGTCGCCGATCACCGCCACCACCTCCCGGCCTGGCTCGCCCAGCTTGGCGCCGATGGCCGCCGGCAGGGCGAAGCCCATGGTGCCCAGACCGCCGGAGGTGATATGGCTGAGGGGGGCGCGAAACCGGTAATAGCGGGCAGCGGCCATCTGGTGCTGACCCACGTCGCTGACCAGCAGGGCCTGGCCCCGGGTCTGCTCGGACAGCCGCGCCACCACTTCGGCCATGGTCAGGGGGCCGGCCTCGGGCCGCCGTTCTGGGCCGCTCACCTGGCGTTGTTCCTCGGCGTCGCAGTCCCGAAACTGGGCCAGCCAGTCTGGATGTTGCCGGGGCCAAACCAGGGGCAGCAGCCCCTCCAGGGCCTCCCGGGCATCGGCGATCAAGGCCACTTCGGCGGGCACGGTTTTGTTCACCTCGGCGGGGTCGATCTCGATATGGATGATTTTGGCCTGGCGGGCGTAGCGGTCCAGCCGACCGGTGACCCGGTCATCGAAGCGCATGCCCACGGCCACGATCACGTCGGTCTGGTTGGTGAGCAGGTTGGGAGCGTAGTTGCCGTGCATCCCCACCATGCCCACGTACAGGGGATGGTCGGCGGGAAAGGCCGACAGGCCCAGCAGGGTGCTGGCCACGGGCAGGCCGGCGGTCTCGGCCAGATGCTGGATGAGCGTCTCGGCCCGGGACAGCAGCACCCCCTGTCCCACTATTAACAACGGGCGGCGCGCCTGGTTGATCAGCGTCGCCGCCCGTTGCAGTCCCGATAGATCCCGGTGGGCTTGGGGGTAGTTCCAGCCGGTCTCCGGGTTCCGAGCCGGTCGAGGGCCGGGGCTGAGTCGGCCGGACTGGGCGTTTTTGGTGATGTCGATGAGCACCGGTCCTGGCCGTCCGGCCTGGGCGATGGCGAAGGCTTTGGCGAAGGCGGCGGGAATCTGGTCGGGTTCGGTGATTTGCACGCTCCATTTGGAGGCGGCCAGGGTCATGCCGATCACATCAGCTTCCTGGAAGGCGTCCGTGCCCAGAAAGTCTCGATGCACCTGGCCGGTGATACAGACCAAGGGGGTGGAGTCCATCAGCGCGTCGGCCATGGCGGTGATGAGATTGGTAGCCCCGGGGCCAGAGGTGGCGATACACACCCCCACCCGGCCGGTGGCTCGGGCATAGCCCTGGGCGGCGTGGGCGGCCCCTTGCTCGTGGCGCGTCAGCACATGGCGCAGTCGCTCGCGCACATCGTAAAGGGCGTCATAGGTGGGCATGATGGCTCCCCCAGGATAGCCGAACAGGGTCTCGACGCCCTGATCCAACAGGGCCTGGACGATAGCTTGGGCGCCGGAGGGGGTGGGCTGGGTATGGATCGCCGCAGTGTGCATGGTCTGGGTTTCCTTAGGGTAAAAAAAAGCCCGCTGCCGGTGGGGCAGCGGGCTTTGGTTGAATCGGGTTTAAGAGTTTTTCAGGTCAACAGGCGCCAGCCACCCCCGGGGAGACGGGAATGCGTACTACGACTAGCAGCGCGATATTGACGTTCATGGTCGAAAAGGCTAGGGGGTTCGGGGCCGGGCTGTCAAGATTTTTTTCAGCCTTTAGGGCAGGCGGGTGTCGAGCCGGTCGATGGCATGCACCGGGGCGTCGTCACCGTGTATGAAACTGCCGATGGCGGCGTAGACTTTCTGGTGCTGCTTGACCTTGGACAGCCCCTCGAAGTCCTTGGCCGTGACGCTGACCTCGTAGTGGCGCGGGCTAGCGGCGTGGACGTTGGCCACGGCGCCGGGAATGGCCTGCTCGATGGCCGCTTTGAGCTGCCCGGAATAGTCCTCGGAGCCGGGTTCGAGTATCTGCAATACCATGGTCGTTCCTCTGTGGGTTTGGGATGAGGGGTACTTTACATACCTACAGGCAAAAAACGGCTCTGGCCAAGCGCCGATCCTGGCATGGACAGAGCAGCAAACCTGAGCCAGTGTAACTCCGGTGCTTTACCAGACCATCATCCGACTGCGCTTTCAGCGCTGCTATTCGCTGTAGTGTTAATCTACGGTTTTCTCTCTTACCTAGCAGGAGGCAGTCATGCGAGCGGTGGTGTTATTGACAGCCATGGCGTTCACTCCGCTCCAGGCCCAGGAGCAGCCTGCCCGAACCCTCACCGGGGCCGACCGGCCCCCGGTCGCCGCTACGGTCAAGGCTGGGGAGCAGGTCTATACCTGGACCGACGGGCAGGGGGTGGTGCATTACGGCTCCCGGCCCCCGGTGGACCAGGAGGCCAGGCCGGTGGATCTGGAGCAACAGTCCGTAACCACTACCAAATAGCCTACATGTGGGGGCCTTGTGCGGCGGAACACCTCCACTAAGGGTTTGAAGTATCGTCGGACCCGGAAGACCAGGTCCGACTGGCGCATATACGTTGGCTCTGACGGGCTTACCTGCCGCGTTTATTCTGATGGGTGGTGTTATCGGCCTACAGGCCGCCAGCGAGCAGAGTCACCAGGAACAGCACCAGGAACACGAAGAAAATGATCTTGGCGATGCTCGCCGAGGCGGCGGCGATATTAGTGAAGCCGAACACGGCGGCGATCAAGGCGATAACCAGAAAAATCAGAGCCCAAGTGAGCATGGTCGCGTCCTCTTTGTGGTCGATATGCACCGGGACCGGCTGGCCCCAGGACGATGGTGACATCGTCACTGGAAGTATAGTGGCCAGCCCAGCCCCCTAAGCCCCCCTATCGTCACTCCAACGCGGCCCCAGCTTCCGCCCGGCGAAATTGGATGGCGTGAGCACCGTGTCCCGGGGCGTGGCGGTGGCGTCGGCCCGGGGATAGTCCAGGGTGTAATGCAGGCCGCGGCTTTCCTTGCGGCTCAGGGCGCACTGGATGATCAGGTCCGCCACCAGGGCCAGGTTGCGTAACTCGATGAGATCGGCGCTGACCCGGAAGTTGCCGTAGTATTCCTGGATTTCATGGCGTAGTAGGTCCACCCGGCTCTTGGCCCGCTGCAGGCGCTTGTCGGTGCGCACGATGCCCACATAGTCCCACATGAAACGGCGCAGCTCCGCCCAGTTGTGGGTGACCACCACTTCCTCGTCGGAGTTGGTTACCCGGCTGTCGTCCCAGACCGGCAGGGTAGGGGGTTTTGGAATCGTGGCCAGGCGGGCGGCGATATCTTCGGCTGCGGCGGTGGCGAACACCAGGCATTCCAGCAAGGAGTTACTGGCCATGCGGTTGGCCCCGTGCAGGCCGGTGAAGGCCGCTTCGCCTACAGCGTACAGGCCCTCCAGGTCGGTGCGCCCGGCCCGGTCGGTGAGGATGCCGCCGCAGGTATAGTGGGCGGCCGGCACCACCGGCAGCGGCTCTTTGGTCATATCAAAGCCGAATTCCCGGCATTTGGCGTAAATGGTGGGAAAATGCGTCTGGATGAATGGGGCGGACTTAAAACTGATGTCCAGGTAAACACAGGGAATGCCCAGACGTTTCATCTCGTGGTCGATGGCCCGGGCCACCACATCCCGGGGGGCCAGTTCCAGGCGTGGGTCGAAACGCTCCATGAAACGGCTGCCGTCGGGCAGCAGCAGATGTCCCCCCTCGCCACGCACCGCCTCGCTGATCAGAAATGAGCGGGCCTCGGGATGGTACAAACAGGTGGGGTGAAACTGCATGAACTCCATATTGGCCACTCGGCAGCCGGCCCGCCAGGCCATGGCGATGCCGTCGCCGGTGGAGCCTAGGGGGTTGCTGGAGTACAAATACACTCGGCTGGCCCCGCCGCTGGCCAAAACTACGCA
Organism: uncultured Candidatus Competibacteraceae bacterium; assembly: GCA_964597315.1. Taxonomy (GTDB): domain Bacteria; phylum Pseudomonadota; class Gammaproteobacteria; order Competibacterales; family Competibacteraceae; genus CAZQXD01. Next base: position 8,449 of record CAZQXD010000057.1, on the reverse strand, counting down.
GCGGGCGCGATAGACGGCCACCCGGCCGCTGCGCTCGTCCAGCACGTAGGCTCCCAGCACCCGATTGCCGGGTAGGCCCAGTTTATGGCAGGTGAGCAGGTCCAGGGCTACGGCATGTTCTCGTAAAGTGAGATTGGGTTCCTGGCGAGCGCGTTCCTCCAGAGAGGTCTGGATAGCCCGGCCGGTGGCATCGGCGGCATGGACCACCCGGCGGTGGCTGTGGCCTCCCTCCCGGGTCAGGTGCAGTTCCTCCTTGCCGCCCTCGCCCTTTTCAGTGGTGAAGGCCACCCCCTGGGCCGTCAGCCATTCGATGGAATCCCGGCCGTGTTCAACGGTAAAGCGCACCGCCTCGGGGTCGCACAGCCCGTCCCCCGCGATCAGGGTGTCCTGGATATGGGATTCGATGGAGTCGGTCTCGTCCAGCACCGCCGATACCCCACCCTGGGCATAAAACGTGCTGCCCTCGGACAGCGGTCCCTTGGCCAGCACGGTGACCCGAGCCTGGCGCGCCAGGCGCAGCCCCAGGGTCAGGCCGGCCGCGCCGCAGCCAATAATCAGAATATCGGTCAGGTCTTGGGTAGTCATGGCTTGTGAGCGACTCCGCTAATAGGTTATCGTTGCCTGCCGGAGCGGAGCCGGTCCGCGAGGGGTTCCGCCGCGGTTATCGTCCCGCCAGTTGTAAAAATATAATCACTTCCCGGCAGCCGCGCGAACTTACTAGGGTGTGCCCTGTCTACCCTAGTGGCCGTGCGGACATTGCCGTTCAGTCATAAGGGGTTGCCCGAATGGGCGAACGCAATGCCGATCGTGAACTGGTGCGAAGGGTACAAAAAGGCGACCGCAATGCATTCGATGTTCTCGTTCGCAAGTATCAGTTCAAGATCATCAAGCTCATCTCGCGCTATGTCCATGATCCCGGTGAAGCCTTGGACGTCGCCCAGGAAGCCTTTCTCAAGGCGTATCGGGCCTTGCCCGGGTTTCGCGGAGAGAGCGCCTTTTATACCTGGCTGTACCGTATCGCCATCAACACCGCCAAGAATTACTTGGTGGCGCAGGGGCGGCGTCCGCCCGGCTCGGACATCGATGCCCAGGAGGCCGAACAGTACGAGGGGCAATCCTACCTGAAAGAATATGAAACACCGGAACGCCTGTTGCTCAAGGACGAAATCGAGGCAACGGTATTCAAGGCCATTGAGGAATTGCCCGAGGACCTGCGCACGGCCATCACGCTTCGCGAGTTGGAGGGTATGAGCTACGAAGAAATCGCTCAAACCATGGGCTGTCCCATCGGCACTGTGCGGTCGCGGATATTCCGGGCGCGAGAAGCTATCGACAACAAACTGCGTCCACTCCTGACTTAACTATTTGGATAGAGCTATGGCGGATAAAACGGCTGAACAATTGTCTGCATTGATCGACGGCGAGGGTGAAGCACGGGAATGGGAATGGGCTTTGCGGCGGCTGGGCAACGATGCCGAGCTAAAAGACCGCTGGGAGCGTTACCATCTAATCGGCGAGACCCTCAAGAACAACCTGCCCGACACGCTGGATCTGGGCTTCGCGGAGCGCATCCGCCAGTCTATCGAGACCGAACAGCAGCCGGCGGCGCAGGCGTCGGCGTCTCGAACCGGCATCACCTCAACGATGATGAGCTGGCACAAGCCCATGACCGGCTTCGCCCTGGCCGCCTCGGTGGCCGCCTTGGCCCTGCTGGGGCTTAACCTGACCGATTTTGGGGTCGCGGAAAGCGCCGGGCCAGCCCAGCTTGTCTCCACCGAGCGCCCCTCCGCGCCGCACTCCCAGCCGACCGATGCCGAGTTGGATTCCCGGCTGGGCGCTTACCTGGTCAACCACGAACTGGTATCCCGGGGCAGTGTGCATGGCGTGTCGCCTTATTATCTGCGCCTGGTCGGCCACGAAAGTAAGCCCTGATGCTGGGTCTGGACCCTAAGCATGCCGGTATGGCGGCTGTACTGGCCCTGACCGGCTTCCTGGCCGTGGGCCGGGCCGAGGATGGCGTTCAGGAGGTTCGTCAGTGGCTGGAGCAGATGGGCCAGACCGCCCATACCCTTAACTACGAAGGCACGTTCGTTTACATCCAGGGGCAGGTGTTGGAGGCCATGCGTATCATCCACAGCTACCAGGATGGCGTCGAACAACAGCGGTTGTACTCCCTAAACGGTATGCTCCGGGAGGTGGTGGTGCGGGACGATCGGGTCATCTCGGTCATGCCCGACAAACGAGTGTCTTTCAGCGGCCGGGGTTTCAAGCGCCCACCGTTTCCCCTGACACTGCCCCGGGAGTTGGCGGAGCTGGAGCGCCATTATCGCTTCGAGGTCATGGGTGACGACCGCATCGCCGGTTTGGCCGCCCGGGTCATCGACATTGCCCCCCTGGATGAACTGCGCTTTGGTTACCGGCTGTGGCTGGATAAGCAAACCGCCATGGTGCTGCGTTCGGCGCTGCTGGACGAAAACGGCCGCTATATCGAGCAATTGATGTTCACCGAACTGGAGATTAAATCGGCAATCGACCCCAAGGATCTGATGACCGACGCCCTGGGGAGCGCGGCGGAGTCTTCGGCCGAGACCCTGGGGACCAGCGAACGAGTGACCCACTCCGAATGGGTGGTGACCGACCCACCCGCCGGTTTCGCCCAGGTTCATCACAGCCGCTTTATCGGCCATCCGAACCGTCGGCCCACTGAGCATATGGTCTACAGCGATGGCCTGGCCACGGTGTCGGTATTTCTGGAAAAGCTCAATGGCGGCAAGCCTCTCCTAGAAGGCCCATCGCGCATGGGTTCCATGAACGCCTACGGCGCCATCAAGGACGGACATCAGGTGTTGGTAGTGGGAGAGGCGCCACGGGTCACCGTGGAGCGCATCGCCGCCACCCTGGAACACCGTCCCGGAGTGGCCCATCATGATTGAAGAACAGGCCGTGGTGGTGGAGTCCGGGCCGGGTTATGCCTGGGTGGAGACCCGTCGCCAGAGCGTTTGTGGGGCCTGCTCCCTGAACAAAGGCTGTGGCACCGCCGTGTTGGCCAAGGTGCTGGGTGGGCGCCGAACCCGGGTCAGGGTTCTCTCCAAGTTGAACCTGGTCCCCGGTGAGCAGGTCATGATCGGTCTGGGTGAACAGGCCCTGGTGCGCGGTTCCCTGGCGGTCTATCTGGCGCCACTGCTGGCCATGCTCGGCGGCGCCCTATTCGGACAGTACCTATTTGGGACCGGCGGCGAGGAGCCGGTCGTGCTGTCCGGGGTGTTGGGTTTGCTGGCGGGATTCGTCTGGCTTGGGCATCATGCCCGGCGTATTGGCCACGATCCCCGCTATCAGCCGGTGGTGCTGCGCCGCTTTGGGCAGAGTCTCCCCATCACGGTAGATGTGCCGACGCTCTGAGCAGGTTATACTCCTGCGTTTGCCCGGCCTGCAATCGACGCTCTATGGAACGCATCCGTAATTTCTCCATTATCGCCCACATCGACCACGGTAAATCCACCCTGGCTGATCGGTTTATCCAGATCTGCGGTGGCCTGAGCAACCGGGAGATGGCCGAGCAGGTGCTGGATTCCATGGAGCTGGAACGGGAGCGGGGCATCACCATCAAGGCCCAGAGCGTGTCCCTCAAATATCAGTCCCGGGACGGCCAGGACTACCAGCTCAATTTCATTGACACCCCCGGCCATGTGGACTTCTCCTACGAAGTATCCCGCTCCCTCGCGGCCTGTGAGGGGGCGTTGCTGGTGGTGGACGCCGCTCAGGGGGTAGAAGCCCAGAGCGTGGCCAACTGCTACACAGCCATCGAGCAGGGTCTGGAAGTGCTGCCGGTGCTCAACAAAATCGATCTGCCCTCCGCCGAGCCAGACCGGGTCGCCCACGAGATCGAGGACATTATCGGCATCGAGGCCCAGAACGCCCTGCGAGTCAGCGCCAAGTCCGGCCTGGGCGTGGAAGACCTGCTGGAACTCATTGTCCACCGGATACCGCCTCCCATGGGCAACCCGGACGGTCCCCTGAAGGCCCTGATTATCGACTCCTGGTTCGACAGCTACGTGGGCGTGATTTCCCTGGTGCGGGTGGTGGATGGCGCCATCCGCCCCAAGCAGAAGATCAAAATGCTGTCCATTGGCCGGGTTCAGCAGGTGGACCGGGTGGGGCTATTCACCCCCAAACAGAAGGACCGCCCAGAGCTCAAGGCCGGCGAGGTCGGGTTCGTCATCTCCGGCATCAAGGAAATCGACGGCGCACCGGTAGGGGATACCATCACCGACGCTGACCGCCCCGCCGCCGCCCCCCTGCCAGGATTTCAGCAAGTTCAGCCCCGGGTGTTCGCCGGGCTGTTCCCGGTGGAGTCCGACGCCTTCGAGGACCTGCGCGAGGCCCTTCAAAAGCTGCGCCTCAACGACGCCGCCCTGCACTTTGAGCCGGAGAACTCCCAGGCCCTGGGCTTCGGATTCCGCTGCGGTTTTCTGGGCATGCTGCACATGGAGATCGTCCAGGAGCGCCTGGAGCGGGAATACGATCTGGACCTCATCACCACCGCCCCCACAGTGGTCTACGAAGTGCTGGCCACCGGCGGCGAGGTGCTGAGCATCGACAACCCCGCTAACCTGCCCCCCATCAATAAAATCCAAGAGATTCGCGAACCCATCATCCTGGCCAATATCCTGCTGCCTCAAGAACATCTGGGGGCGGTGATGGGCCTGTGCATCGAAAAACGCGGCGTCCAGCGCAATCTTCACTACACCGGCAGCCAAGTGCAACTCAGTTTCGAACTGCCCCTGAGCGAGGTGGTGCTGGACTTCTTCGACCGCCTCAAATCGGTCAGCCGGGGCTTCGCCTCCTTTGATTACAGCTTCGAGCGCTTCCAGGCGGCCGATCTGGTCAAGCTGGACGTGCTGATCAACGGCGAGCGGGTGGATGCCCTGTCCATCATCGTCCATCGGGATCAGTCCCAGTTCCGGGGTCGGCTGCTCACCGACAAAATGAAAGAGCTCATCCCCCGGCAGATGTTCGAGGTGGCCATCCAGGCCGCCATCGGCGGTCACATCATCGCCCGCTCCACGGTCAAGGCCCTGCGCAAAAACGTCACCGCCAAATGCTATGGCGGCGACGTGACCCGCAAGCGCAAGCTGTTGGAAAAACAAAAAGCCGGCAAGAAGCGCATGAAACAGGTCGGCAAGGTGGAGATTCCCCAAACGGCCTTTCTGGCGGTGTTGCAGGTGGACAGCAAAAAATGACTCTCCCTTTCCCCAAGAGCGATGGTTACTACGATGCAATTTGATTTTGCCGCCATCCTGGTACTCCTGGCCCTGGTATCAGGAGCCATCTGGATTTTGGACATCATGATTCTGGCCCCGCGCCGGGAGAAAGCCCCGGCCGGAGCCGCCTCCGAAGTGGGAGGCAGCGGTCTGGCTACCACCCAGGTCCGCAAAGTACCTTGGTACGTGGACTACTCCCGGTCGTTTTTTCCGGTCATCCTGGCGGTGCTGGTGCTGCGCTCTTTTATCGTGGAGCCGTTCCGCATCCCCTCTGGCTCCATGATGCCCACCCTGCTGGCCGGAGATTTTATTCTGGTGAATAAATTTGCCTTCGGCATCCGCCTGCCGGTAGTCAATACCAAGATCGTCGATTCCGGCGCCCCTGAGCGGGGAGATGTGGCGGTGTTCAGGTATCCTGAAGACCCTTCGGTGGCATTCATCAAGCGCATCGTCGCCTTGCCGGGAGATCATCTGGTCTATCGCAACAAGCAGTTGTTCATCAATGGCGAACCGGCGCCCCAGGACATCCTGCCCCCAGGAACGGTCTCGAACCTGAACCCTGGTTATCAGGTCCGCCTGGAGCACATTAACGGCCATTCCCACACGATCCAGATTGCCGCTGGATCAGGCGGCCGGGCCTTGGAATTTACCGTGCCCCCCGGGCATTTCTTCGCCATGGGCGACAACCGGGACAACAGCCGGGACAGTCGGTTCTGGGGCTTCCTGCCCGAGGAAAATCTCATCGGCAAGGCGTTTCTAATCTGGATGAACTGGGATTGCGTAACCTTTAACGGTCACTGCGGACGCATCGGAGATAGCATTCAATGATCATGGAGCAACCCGCTAGCACCACGCATCAGACAGGGTTGGGAACCCTGGGCTTTCTGCTGATTCTGGTTTTTGTCGCCATCACGGCCCTGGCCGCCATGCGTATCCTGCCTATTTATCTGGACTATTTTTCCGTGGTCACCTCCCTGGAAGGTTTACGGGAGGACCCCCGGACCCGGGAGATGGGTCCGATCGAAATTCGCCAGGCTGCGGGCAAACGTTTCGATATCAATAACGTCTCGGGGCTACGCGCCCAGGACCTCAAAATCAAGCGGGACAGCAGCACCACCACGGTGCGCGCCGTTTACGAGGTACGCCGCCCCTTGGTGGCGAATCTGGATATCGTCGCCAACTTCGACAAGAGCGTGGAGTTGTATAGCCGGTGAACCTACCCGTCGATGCCCTCTGCAAGGCGCTGAATTACCGGTTCCGGCACCCGGAACTGCTGGTGGAGGCCCTGACCCACCGCAGCGCCCAGGGCCGCAACAACGAGCGCCTGGAGTTTCTGGGGGACTCGGTACTCAACTGCGTGATCGCTGCGGAACTCTACCGTCTCCACCCGCAGGCCAACGAGGGCGACTTGAGCCGACTGCGGGCCAGCCTGGTCAAGGAAGACACCCTGGCCGAGCTAGCCCGGGATCTGGACTTGGGGGACTATCTGCATCTAGGCGCCGGGGAACTGAAAAGTGGCGGATTCCGCCGCGCCTCGATCCTGGCCGACGCTCTGGAAGCGGTATTCGGGGCTGCCTGGCAGGATAGTGACTTCGAAACCTGCCGACGGCTGATCCTGCGCCTCTATCGAGATCAATTGGCGGCCATGCCGCCGGCGCAAGATCTCAAAGACCCCAAGACCCGCTTACAGGAGCGGCTGCAAGCCGAGCAGCGGCCCTTGCCGGTGTACCACGTGCTGGAAATCAACGGCGAGGCTCACGCCCAAAGCTTTAAGGTGGAATGCATGCTCGACACCTTGCGCACCGTGGCCGTGGGCAGCAGCCGCCGCAAAGCCGAACAAAAGGCCGCCCGTCAAGCCCTGGAGCGTCTCTAACCCATGAGCGAATCTGTCACCCGCGCCGGTTACGTGGCTCTTTTAGGCCGTCCCAATGTGGGTAAATCCACCCTGCTTAATCACTTGCTGGCCCAGAAAATCAGCATCACCTCCCCCAAGCCCCAGACCACCCGCCATAGCATCCTGGGCATTAGCACCCTCGCCGACGCCCAACTGGTGTACGTGGATACCCCAGGACTGCACCCGGATGGCCGCCGGGCCATGAACCGCTATATGAACCGGGTGGCCGGTGGGGTTATCGCCTATGTGGACGTGGCCGTGCTGGTGGTGGAGGCCCTGCGCTGGACCGACGAGGATCAGGCGGTCCTGGAGCGCCTGGTCCCGTTTCCGGGGCCTGTGGTGCTGGTGGTCAATAAAGTGGATCGAGTGACCGACAAAGCCCGGTTGCTACCCTATCTCCAGGAGGCCGCCAAGCGCCGGAGCTTCGTCCAGGTATTTCCCGTCTCCGCCCTCAAGGGCGATAACCTCAAGGCCCTGGAACACCATTTGGCCGGGCTGCTGCCCGAGTCCGACGCGCTGTTTCCCGAAGACCAGGTGACCACCGCCAGCCAACGCTTTCTGGCCGCCGAACTGATCCGCGAACAGCTCACCCGCGGTCTCCATGATGAGTTGCCCTATGCCCTGACCGTGGAGATCGAGCAGTTTGAGGATGAGGGTCGGCTGCTTCGTATCGGTGCGGTGATCTGGGTGGAACGCAAGGGCCAGAAAGCCATCGTCATCGGTGAAGGCGGCGCCACTCTCAAGGAGATGGGACGCCAGGCCCGGGTGGCCATGGAGGCGGTATTTGAGCGCAAGATATTTCTACAGACCTGGGTCAAGGTCCGCTCCGGCTGGGCCGACGACGAACGCGCCTTGAAGAGCCTGGGCTACGACGAGTCCTAAGCATTCATGCGCGTCACCCTGGAACCGGCTTTGCTGTTGCATAGGCGGCCTTACCGCAATACCAGCTTGCTGCTAGAGGCGTTTACCCAGGAACACGGCAGGGTAGGGCTGGTGGCTCGGGGCGCCCAGCGTTCCCGGCAGCGGGGCCTGCTCCAGCCTTTCGCGCCGCTGTTGCTGTCCTGGTCCGGGCGCGGCGAGTTGGCCACCCTGAACAGCGCCGAGGAAGCGGGCCTTTACCGCCCCGTGCCTCCTGGCCGATTGCTCAGCGCCTGGTATGTCAACGAACTGCTGCTGCGGCTGCTGGCCCGCAACGACCCCCATCCGGGTCTGTTCGAGCCTTACGGGCAGCTACTCTCGGCCCTGGCCGGAGGCGCCGACGAACAGCCCAGCCTGCGGATATTCGAGAAGCGGC
>CAZQXD010000056.1:0-29570 GCA_964597315.1 uncultured Candidatus Competibacteraceae bacterium | reverse complement strand
CCCGTCTCCAAATTGCTGTAATATATGAAATTATTTTGATAGCGGGAATTGCTGCTAGGGTGCCACCGGCGCCATAGTTCTTTACCGGATCATCGGCACTCCTGCCATCTCCGTTGGTAACCCGGCCATCCATACCAGCGGTGTACACCTCATCCATGTATTTCTTGAAACTCCACGGAACACCCATCCAGTTAACCGGCGATTGCAGAATAATGACGTCCGCCCACTGGTGGTTTGCAAGCTCCTCGTCGACATCGTATTCCCGATTCGTCTCCTCGACACGAACGTCGTGTCCTTTTTCTTCCAGTTGACGCCTGGCTTTTTCAACCAGCGCATGGTTCAGCTTGCCCTCAGCAAAGGGATAGTAATGGTGCGCATTCAATATAAGTACGTTGCTCATGGTTACCTCGATAGTCGTTAGCAGGTGATTTATTGGGTACTGGTGCGTATAATGGGACGACTGGTAATATTATTCAACCAGTATACTTTTTGTAACCTAGAATGAATGAGGTAACGGTTAATGGAAAGCTATGTCGAAATTGACACCAAAGGCAGGAAACAGGCTGTCCACGCCTGCACTGAGCCCTGCGCAATCGAAAAAGGCATGCGCCTGATTGGAGGAAAGTGGAAGGGTTCAATCATTTACCACCTGAAGGACCAACCGGTTCGCTTCAATGACCTGGTCCGAATGCTGGGCGGTGCGAGTAAAAGAATGGTGGATCAACGTCTGAAAGAGCTTGAAGCGGAAGGCATGGTGATCCGGAAGGTAATCAGTGAACGACCAATAGCGGTAACCTATGAGCTGACGGATTTTGGGCGTAGTGCCTTGAATATCCTGGATGACCTACGCATCTGGTCGGAAAAACATCATGTCTGAACTTCCGCTTTTGGCACATCAGTAGCATTTGGCAACTGTTCTGCTGAAAGATCGGCAACGACCGCTTTCCTGCCGTAAGCAGGAATTAAAGAACCATCGAGCATTTGGTCAGTTCAGGCCCCTGTCTGCCCTGTTGCGCGCCACAATGAAATGTCCACTTCAGGAAACTTCCCGGAAACACCCGACGACCCGACCCCGATGCGGGCCACGCGCGACAAAGCTCTCTGGGTGTCAGGTCATGGGGCCATCAACAGCGACTTGAATCTATGCTGGGATAGCAGGTTTCCAGATTGATCCAGAACACATGCAGTTCGAGCGTTCTGATACCATGCCAGCATCAATCTTCCTCTCATGGTATCGATGTAATGTGCCTTGTTACGAGCAAAAAACACCATGAAAAATACCATTGATGATGCAGATTATATTATCAATTGGATTGTTTTTATCATTATTATTCAATATGTTAAGAATTCCTATCACTCCCACTCGATAGTGGCCGGCGGCTTGCCGGAGACGTCATAGACCACTCTGGAGATACCATCGATTTCATTGATGATCCGCCGGGATACCCGGTCCAGGAATTCGTAGGGGAGATGCGCCCAACGGGCGGTCATGAAATCCACGGTCTCCACCGCACGCAAGGCGATAACATAATCATAGCGGCGGCCGTCGCCCATCACCCCCACGGACTTGACGGGCAGGAACACCGCGAAAGCCTGGGAGGTCTGGTCGTAGAGGTCGTGACGCCGCAGTTCCTCGATGAATACATGGTCGGCCCGGCGCAGCAGTTCAGCGTAGTCTTTTTTGACCTCCCCCAGAATCCGCACCCCCAGCCCGGGGCCGGGGAAGGGATGGCGGTAGACCATCTCCGAGGGCAGGCCCAGTTCCACTCCCAGCTTGCGCACCTCGTCTTTGAAGAGTTCCCGCAAAGGCTCGACCAGTTTCATGCGCATGGCCGCCGGTAGCCCACCCACGTTGTGGTGGGACTTGATAACCTGGGCCTTGCCGGTCTTGGCCCCAGCGGACTCGATCACGTCGGGATAGATGGTGCCCTGGGCCAGCCATTTGGCGTTTTTGAGGGCGGTGGCTTCCTCGTCGAAGATTTCCACAAACAAGCGACCGATGATCTTGCGCTTCTGTTCGGGATCGGTGACCCCGACTAGGGCGTCCAGAAAGCGTTGCTCGGCGTCCACCCGGATCACCCGCACTCCCAGATGTTCGGCGAAGGTGGCCATGACCTGGTCCCCCTCGTGGAGGCGCAGCAAGCCGGTATCCACGAACACGCAGGTGAGCTGAGCACCGATGGCCTTGTGGAGCAGGGCCGCCACCACCGAGGAGTCCACCCCGCCGGACAGGCCCAACAGCACCTCATCGTCGCCTACCGTATCGCGTACGGTGGCGATGGCGTCGTCGATGATATTGCCGGTGTTCCACAGGGCTTCGCAGCCACAGATCTCCAGTACGAAGCGTTTGAGTATCCTCAAGCCCTGGCGGGTGTGGGTCACTTCCGGGTGAAATTGCACCCCGTACCAGCCCCGCTCCTCGTCGGCCATGCCAGCCAGGGGAGCCGAGGCGGTGCTAGCGATGCGCTTGAAGCCCGGTGGCAGCGCCTTGACCCGGTCACCGTGGCTCATCCAGACATCCAGCAGGCCGTAGCCTTCGGGGGTGGTGTGATCCTCGATGTCCTTAAGCAGCCGGGAATGGCCATGGGCGCGAACCTGGGCGTAGCCGAACTCCCGATGGTTGGAGGTCTCCACCGCGCCATCCAGTTGCACGGCCATGGTCTGCATGCCATAGCAGATACCCAGCACCGGGACGCCCAGTTCGAACACCACCCGGGGCGCCCGAGGCCCCTCCTCCACCGTCGCCGACTGGGGGCCGCCGGACAACACGATGCCCTCGGGACGAAATGTCCGCACCGCCTCGTCATCCATGTCATAGGGGTGGATCTCGCAATACACACCGATTTCCCGGATGCGGCGGGCAATGAGCTGGGTATATTGGGAACCGAAGTCCAGTATCAAAATACGGTTGGAATGGATGTCTCGGGCGATCATGGTCCGGTTCAGCTCCGGTAGTTGGGGGCTTCCTTGGTAATGGCCACGTCATGGACGTGGGACTCCCGCACCCCAGCGTTGGTGATGCGCACGAATTCGGTCTTGACGTGCATCTCCTCGATATTGCGGCAGCCCAGATAGCCCATGCTGGCCCGCAAGCCGCCCACTAACTGATGGATGATGACCGCCAGGCTGCCCTTGTAGGGCACCCGCCCCTCAATGCCCTCGGGGACCAGTTTTTCCATTTGGTCGCCTTCCTGGAAGTAGCGGTCGGAAGACCCATGGCTTTGCTGCATGGCCCCCAACGAACCCATGCCCCGGTAGGACTTATAAGACCGGCCCTGATACAGCTCCACCTCTCCGGGGGCCTCCTCGGTGCCAGCGAACATGGACCCCATCATCACCGAATAGGCGCCGGCGGCCATGGACTTGGACATATCCCCAGAATAGCGGATGCCGCCGTCGGCGATCAGGGGCACCTGAGTGCCTTTCAGGGCCTCGGCCACATTGGCCACGGCGCTGATCTGGGGCACGCCCACCCCCGCAATAATCCGGGTGGTGCAGATGGAGCCGGGACCGATGCCCACCTTGACCGCGTCGGCGCCAGCCTCCACCAGGGCCTGGGCGGCGGCGGCGGTGGCGATATTGCCGCCGATGGTCTGCACATCGGGGAAGTGCTTCTTGATCCAGCGCAGCCGCTCCAGCACCCCTCGGGAATGACCGTGGGCGGTATCCACCACGATCACGTCCACCCCGGCGGCCACCAGGGCCTCCACCCGTTCCTCGGTGCCCGCGCCGGTGCCCACCGCAGCGCCCGCCCGCAGCCGACCCAGGTTGTCCTTGCAGGCCCAGGGATAGTCGCTGGATTTTTGGATATCCTTGACGGTAATCATGCCCCGCAACTGGAACTGGGGGTTGACCACCAGCAGTTTTTCGATACGGTGCTTATGCAGCAGGGCAACGATCTCCTCCCGCTCGGCGCCCTCCTGAACGGTCACCAGCCGTTGCTTGGGGGTCATGATGCTGGAGACCGGGGCATCCAGCTTGTTCTCGAAGCGCAGGTCGCGGCTGGTAACGATACCCACCAAGTCCTCGCCATCCACCACCGGCACCCCGGAGATGTGGTGGGCTCGGGTCAGCTCCAGCACCTCGCGAATGCTTAGACCGGGGGATACGGTGATGGGGTCGTTAATCACGCCGCTTTCGAACTTTTTGACCCGGCGAACTTCCTGGGCCTGCTTTTCAGCGGACAGGTTCTTGTGGATGATACCGATGCCCCCCTCCTGGGCCATGGCGATGGCCAGGCGGGACTCGGTCACTGTGTCCATGGCCGCCGACACCAGGGGTATATTGAGGGTGATTTCCCGGGTCAGCCGGGTTTCAAGGCTGACCTCCTTGGGCAAGACCTCGGAATAGGCGGGCAATAACAGCACGTCATCAAAGGTCAGGGCTTCTTGAACGATTCGCATGGGAGAACCCCAAACTGGCTAAAAATAAACCGGACATTATACGGCTCCATCTCCGGGGGGACTACCCCTATTCCCACTTCGAAGCCAACACCTGGCGCGGGTTCCCGAACTTTCGCAACGACCGCCGCAGTTTTCCCCACACTAGCCCATGGACGCCGCCCTATGACCATCCGTGATACCCACTCCGCCTCCACGGTCTACACCGTCAGCCGCCTCAACCGGGAAGTGCGCGCCCTGCTGGAGAGTGGTTGGTCCATGATCTGGCTGGAAGGGGAGATTTCCAACCTGTCCCGGCCCGCCTCGGGGCATCTGTATTTCTCCCTTAAAGACAGTCAAGCCCAGGTCCGCTGCGCCTTGTTTCGTAACCGCGCCCTGCTGCTGCGCCGCCACCCAGAGAACGGCCAGCGGGTGCGGGCCAGGGCCAGGGTCAGCCTTTACGAACCCCGGGGCGAGTATCAGCTCATCGTCGAACAACTGGAAGACGTCGGCGAGGGCGCCTTGCGGGCCGCCTTTGAGGCGCTGCGGGCGCGACTGGCCGCCGAGGGGCTGTTCGCCCAGGAGCGCAAACGCCCTCTGCCCCGCTTTCCCCGACGGCTCGGGCTGATCACCTCTCCCTCGGGGGCTGCCATTCGCGACGTACTCAGCGTACTGGGGCGGCGCTTCCCCGGCCTGCCGGTGCGGGTGTATCCGGTGCCGGTGCAGGGGGAGGCCGCCGCCCCAGCCATCGTCCGCGCCCTAGCCCTGGCCTCCCAGCGCCGGGACTGCGAACTGTTGCTACTGGTCCGGGGCGGCGGCTCCCTGGAAGACCTTTGGCCTTTTAACGAGGAGACCGTGGCCCGAGCGATCCGCGCCTGCGCCTTGCCGGTGGTGTGCGGAGTGGGCCACGAAACTGATTTCACCATCGCCGATTTCGCCGCCGATCTACGCGCCCCCACCCCCTCGGCGGCCGCCGAACTGGTCAGCCCCGACCGGGCGGCCCTAACCGGACAGGTCCAGCGCTTGCGCGAGCGCCTAGCCGCCGCCCAGGGTCGGACCCTGGCCGACCGCCGCCAGCGCCTAGCGTGGCTGGAACAAAGGCTGCTGCGCCAACATCCGGGACGGCGGCTGCTGGATCGCATGCAGCGCCTGGACGAGGGCCGGGAAGCCCTGGCCGCCGCCATGGCCTTGCGCCTGGAGCGACTCGACGCCCGGCTGGCAAACCTGGCCACCCGGCTAGCGGCCCGCGCCCCCCGGGAACGCCTCCGGGACCTGGAACAGCGGCGCCGAGTGCTGGCCACTCGCCTGGCGGCGGCCATGGCCCGGAACCTGGAACGCCGCCGCGCCCGGCTAGGGACGGCCGCCCGGGCCTTGCAAGGGGTCAGCCCCCTGGCCACTCTGGAGCGGGGCTATGCCATCCTGCTGGACGGCCTGGACCAGGTGGTGCGGGACGCCACCCAAGTGATACCGGGGGATACGCTGCGGGCGCGCTTGGCCAAGGGTGCGCTTGAGCTGCGGGTCATCGGCAAGGTGACGAATAATTAATGGAAGCGGGGCCGGGCCTTGCGCATAGAGTTTCAAGGAGCCACGCGCCAATCAGAAAAACCAGGCCAGATCCACGGTGAGGAAGTCCTCGTTACGTAGGGAGAAGGCTTGGTCTGCCCGTGCGATGTCGGTTCCGAACCGGGCCTCCAGGCTGAGCTTGAAGTTATCCCCCAAACGGCGGGAGGCTTCGACGGTATAGAACTGTCCCGCCCCGTCCAGATCGATGACCATGCCCACCAGTGCCGAAGTGCTTTGGACGTCGTTCAGATTGAGCCGCGCCCCCAGCACCAGATCGTTTTCCAGAAACGTCGTGGCCTGATCGCCCCGCTCGTCATGGATCAGTTCCCCGATCAGGCCCAGATCTGCGGCACTGTCCATGATCCCCACCAGGGTATACTCGAAACCGCCGGTGGCGGCCATATAGCTGTCCCGACCCCCGGACTGACGGATTGCTTCTAGTTTCCAGAGCCATGCATCACCGGTGTATTGCAACTCCAGGCCGGTCTGGTGAATGACGGAATAACGGGGTACCAGCACCAGCCGCCCGGCCCCATCCAGACCGGGACTCAGTTCCGGCTCCCGACGGGTGCCGTAGAAGTGGGATAGGGCCAGATCCCAGTTGCCCACAGTATGGAACCAGCGTAGAGCGAGATCGGTGCGCTGGTTTTCGGCCCCGGACTCAAACTCGGCCTGGTCGGTAGCCACCGGCACGCCCCCGTGCAGCCGCCCCTCCCTGCCGGGGAAGACCCGCTCCCGGAATCCCGGCAGCACAAACAAATCCAGCGTACCCCAGTCGCCGATCCAGGCCAGGTTGACCATGGGCTGGCCGAGCTTTTCCTCGGCGTCCAGATTCTCGGCCAGGTCCGATTGGTTGACGATATCCACCAAATGGGCGAACTCCGTCACCCCCCAGAACACTTTACGCACCCCCAGACGCCATTCCCAGCTTTCCCCGGCCCGCACCCAGGACAGCTCGGCGATGTCCGCCCGGCTGCGCTCCGAGTCCTCCCGATCCAGGCGCAGCAGAGGGTTGAATACAAAGACCTGTCGACCGTTGTCCCAGACATGGGAGAACTCGGCGTCAAAAACCAGGGCAAAATCGCTGCCCCGAAACTGCTCGGCTCTCAGGGGGTCCTGGGGAAAATACCGCCACTGACCGGTCACCGAACCTGACCAATCCGCCGCCCTGGCCGACCAAGCGCCCGCCAGAACCAGGACCAAGCAGGCCCCGGCGACAACGCTCAGGGGTCCCGGCCTCCCGCCGAGCATGGTCAACGCACCCGCTTCAGGGTGGCCTGGTCGAAATCCCGAGCGGTCAAGCCCAGCCCGAAGCGATAGCCGCTGCGCTCCATGACCGTCACCTTGCCATTTTTCAAGTTCTCCATGGTCAGCCGGTCAGCCCGCCAGAATTTATCCTGATACTGCTGATAGCCGCTCAGTTCCAGGGTTTTGAAGGGCTGGCCCTGAAGATCGAAATAAGCGACTTTCTGGGTCCGATAGTGTTCTGTGTCGATCCACACGTGCTGCCGGGAATAGCCGGAATGTTCATAACGCGGCTCCCGCTCCACCACGAAGCATTGGAGTTGGCCGCAAGGCTCGGTCCGCAACAGGGTGTGTCGGTATTTGTCCACTTCCTGGGAGGCCAGGTCCTCATAGGCGAACTCGCTGCCCATGAAGGGCCGGGATTTGTTGTTGGCGGCGATGCGCTTGACCCGCTTCAGGGCAGGCAAGAAAATCCACTGATCGTCGGACTCCAGGGAATGGGACCAGGTGAGCACGGCGGTGCCCTCCACGTCCCGAGGCTGATCGAAAATGACCAGGCCCCGATCGCCATCGCCATCCATCTCCCTGGAGCGTACCCGCATATAGCGTTCGCTCTTGCGGCCCTGCCGGTCCAACAGGGTCATCAACACCGATACTTCGGAGCTGCCCCAACCGGTATCGCGGCGGTCGGCCTCCATGGACACCTCCAGCCCCCGGTCGGCGGCAGCCGCCACGACCGGCGCCAACAATAACAGGACCAAAACACGGTTGATCCACTGGTTCATGGGCAGGTCCCCCGTAGTGATTGAATCAGGCCATGGCCCGGACCCAGCGGGTCCGCCGCCGGGCCAGGAAAAACAGCAAGGCCGGCAAAAACACCAGATCGAAGATTAGCGCCAAGACGATCACCAGGGTCGTCAGCAGGCCCATCTGGGCGTTGACGTTGAACTGGGATTGAGCCAGGACGCTGAACCCCACCCCCAACAACAGGGTGGTGGCGATGATTGCCCCGCCTACATGTTCAAGAGCATGGGTGACTGCCCCATGAACGTCCAGCCCCTGGGTGAGACCGTCTTGAAAATGACTCAGGAAATGCACCGTGTCGTCGACGATAATGCCCATGGCGACCCCGGCCACGATGGACACCACCAGGTTGATCTCCCCCACCAGCAACCCCCAAACCCCCAACCCGGCCAGCACCGGCAGCAGGTTGGGCAACAGGCTCAACAGCCCGATCCGAATTGATCTCAGGGCCACGGCCATGAGCAGCGAGATCAGCACCAGCCCCGTCAGCAACCCGGCCAGCAGGCTTTTGACGTTGCGATCACCGATATGGGCGAACATCAGTCTGGGACTGGCGGCCACATAGTCCACGCCAGAGGTATGCAGGGCCAGCCATTGTTTGCTGCGCCGCTCCAGGTCCAGCAACTCGTGGCTGCCGATGTTTCGGCAGGTGACGATGATCCGGGTGGCGGATTTGTCCAGGTTCATGAAAGTGGTCAGCTCTAGCCCTGGCGGCAGGGACAACTCGTAGAGCAGCAGGTATTGGGCGGCCAGCTCTCTGGAATCCGGCAGCCGGTACCAGGCGTCGGCGTCCCCGTGCATATTCTTGTTCAGGCGCTTGAGGATATCGGACATGATGATGACGTGATCCACATTCGGCTGGCTGAGCAACCATTGCTTAAAGGCTTCCAGAACCTCCAGAAACTCGGGCTCGGTGACCCCGTTCTCCCGCCCGGTGTCCAAGGAGAATTCCATAAACGCCGCGCCGGCGAGATGTTCCGCCAGGTAGTCCGTATCCTGCCTGATGACCAGTTCCTTCTGGAAATACTTCAGGGGGTCGTCGTTGACTTTGTTTAGAAAGGCAAAGCCGGTGAGCAAGACCACGATCCCCAGTCCCGCCACCAGCAGTAGATTGTGGTGTCGGTGCAGGAACCCGACATAAGCGCCGAAAGACAGAACCCGGACCCGCCAGTTGGTCTTGGGCAGGGACATTCGGGTGATACAGGCGGGCAGCAGGAACAGGCTCAGCACCAGGGCCAGGGTCACCCCAATGGCCACGATCACACCCAGGGCTTGGATGGGCGGGGAGTCTGAGAACGACAGGGTCAGAAAGCCCACGGCGGTGGTGAGGCTGGTGATGATGACGGCCTTGCTGTTGATCAGCAGGCTGTTGTCCACCGCCTCGGCCACCTTGCGTCCCTTGAAATGCTCCCGCAAAGCCGTGCTGATCAGATGGATGGCATCCGCCACCGCCACGGTCATGATGATGGTCGGCGCGTTGAGGGTCACGGTATTGATAGAGTAGCCCAGCCAACCGGCGGCGCCCAGGGCGCCCACTATGCTCAGGGCGATCAGCAACAGTACGGCGACCGTCAGGCCAATGCGCCTGAACAACACCATTATCAGCGCCAACAAGATAATATACATTAGTGGAGTCAGTGACTTGGCATCGTTTTGAGCCTCATCGGCAAAAGCGTTACCGATCGGCACGATACCGCTCAACCGGAACTCCACATCGGGATAGTGCTGGCGATAGCTGGCGAGCAGTTCGCCCACGGCCTGAGTCGCTCGTTGGCTTTCCGAACGCTTGTCCAAGCCCGGCAGGTCGAAGGTGATGTTGATGGCGGTCACGGCGCCGGTCCCGTTAACCAATTTACCCAGCAAGAAAGGCTCCGCCAGGGCCACTTCCCTGACCCTATCCCCAGGGCGTGCGGCGGCGCCGGGATCGTAAAGGTTCTGCACACCCAGCGTATCCCCATCCACATCCAGGTGCTGGAAATTGGTGATGGAGTCCACCCGGCTGGCGAACGGCACGCCCCAGGACTGATCGGTCAGATCCCTTATCAGGTTCAAAATCCGCTCGGCGAAAACATCGCCGGTTTTGGGGGTGATAATGATTAAGGCGTTGTCCGATTTGGCATAGGTGGCCTGCATGGTTTCAAACGCCTGCAACTCTGGATTGGCGCGGCTGAAGAAAATCCGGTATTCACCCTCGACCCGAAGATCCTTCAGTCCCAGGGCCAGCAGCAGCACACAGGCCAGGGTTGCCAGTAGGCCGGGTGTCCGGTAATGGATGATGGCTGTTTTCCAGTTCATACGCATAACTCCCGTCCGACCCCCGGCCGGGCGTCGCCATAGATAAGGTGAAAGGATGTTTGGCTCAGGTGGACGCGAGTTCGGAGTACGCCTGCTCCGGGCGTCGGCCCTCCAACCGGGCCACCACTTGCTCCACTGCGGCCTGGGCATCTCGCTCGGCGCCGAGCAACAGTTCCGAGGCCCGGCAGGATAGCCATTTCTTGCCGACCATATACAGCCCAGGCTCCGGGGTCTGGCTGTTTTGGGCGATAAACCCATCGGCGTCGCTGCAATGAGGCAGACGCAGCCAGTCGGTCACGTCCCGATAGCCCACCGCCCAGATCACGGCGCGAAAATCCTCCCGCCGACTCTCCTGGAACAGCACCGCCCGGCCCTCGCAGCCGGTCACCTTGGACAGCAGCTCCACTCCCAGGCGCCGGAGGGCGCGATCATTCAGATCTCGGCAGGGCACCGGGTTGCGCCGACGCAGCAGCCTGCCCACCAGGGTCTGGGGCGCGGCGTAGATGATGCCCAGCTTGTCCAGCCACCAGAACAGGTCCTTGCCCAGCACCCGGTTCGGGGCGAGCTTCCGCCCCGACCCCAGGGCCAGGGCCACCGGGCGGGACTCGGCCAGCTCTGCGGCAATCTGCCGCCCCGAGGCGCCGTCGCCCACCACCAGCACCGGCCCTTCCGGTAACCCGTCTGGCGACCGATAATCCGCCGCCGTCAGTTGCGTCACCTCGGAAAGGGCTGTGGCGTAGTCCGGGACCACGGCCCGCTGATTGGAGCCGGTGGCGTTAATGACCGTCCTGGCCCGCAGTTCGCGCCCGTTATTGCAACAGACCCGGAACTCGTCGCCGTCCTTGTCCAGGGCGACCACTGTCAGGCCCAGTTCCATTTCCAAATCGTGGAACCGGGCGTAGGACTGAAAATAGGCGGCCACTTCATGCTTGTCGGGATAACCCTCTGGGTCGCCGGGAAACGGCAGTCCGGGCAGGCTGCAAAACCGGCGCGAGGTAAACAGCTTCATGGCATCGGGCCGGTTCAGCCAGCTCTCCCCCAACCGAGGGGCCTGGTCGATGATTCGGTAGTCCAAGCCCCGTTGCTTCAGCAACAGCCCCGCTACCAGGCCGGATTGGCCGCCGCCGATGACTAAACAATCGAAAACGGACATGGCGCTACCCCTTGACCAGCAATTCGTCGAGTTTTTTGGACAAGGCATTGACGGTGGGATAGTCATAGGCCAGGGTTGGGTCCAGTTCCACCTCGAAGCGTTCTTCCAGCTTGCCGATCAGGGACACTTGGGTCATGGAGTCCAGACCCATGGAACTAAATGAAGTGTCGCCATCCAGTTCGACCCCGTTGGGGGGCGTCGCGTTGCGGATTTCGTTCATCAGATAGGTTTGGATGGTGTCCAGGCTCAAGGTTTCAGTAGGCATCGCTCATTTCCTCCGGGGTGTATTCCTTAAGCTGTTTGTGGAGATACAGGGATTTGCAGTAAGACCGCTGGACCTTGCCACTCGTGGTTCGGGGCAGCCCGTTATGGGGAATAAAGCGGATGTCCCGGAGTACGATGTCATGCTCCCGGGTCACCGCCTCGCGGATGGCGATCTTGAGCGCCTCTAGGTCCCCTTCGAAGCGCCGGGGCAGTTCCTGTATGGCCACCACCGTCTCCTCCCGGCCATCGTCCACGGCGAACACTGCCGCGGTGTTCATGGCCAGTTGCGACGAGGCCCCGTTGAGGGTGTATTCGATATCCTGGGGATACAGGGTCCGCCCACGCACGATGACGATATCCTTGATCCGCCCGGTCACGTACAACTGGCCTTGATGGAGAAAGCCCAGGTCGCCGGTGCGCAGATAGGGTCCCTGACCGTCGGCCGTGCGGGCGCCGAACACCGCCCCGGTAGCCTGAGGATTGCGCCAATAACCCCCGGCTACCGAAGGCCCCTTGACCCAAATCTCACCCACCTGGCCAGCACCGATCCGCTGCTGGGAATGGGGATCCACGATTTCAACCTGGTGCCCAGGCGCGACCTCGCCGCAACCCACCAGTTCCCCTTGGGCCGAGTCGGCGTCCACCTCCCGGACCTGATGGTGATGCTCCAGGGCCTCCTTATCCACAGTCAGCCAATTGGCCCCGGCTCCGGCCTGCCGTCCGCTGATCAGCAGGGTCACCTCCGCCATGCCATAGCAGGGCAGGAAGCTCTCGGCCCGGAAGCCGAAGGGGGCGAAGCGGTCCGCGAACAACTTCAGGCTGTGGCGCCGGATCGGTTCGGCGCCATTCAGGGCGACCCGCCACTGGCTCAGATCGACGCCCTTTAACTCCTCGTCGCGGCAGCGTTCGATACAGACGTCATAGGCGAAATTGGGCGCAACCGAGCATTCGATCCGATAATCACTGAGCATCCGCAGCCATCGGGAGGGCCGTTGCACGAAAGCCAAGGGCGGCATGAACACATACGTCCCTCCCGCGAACAAAGGCTGCAACAGCGTACCCACCAGCCCCATGTCGTGGTAGTGGGGTAGCCACCCGCCATACATGGCGCTGGGGACGGGACCACATAGCCGCCGGATCACCCGCTCATTGGCTACCAGATTGGCGTGGCTGACCATCACCCCCTTGGGGGCGCCGGTGGAACCCGACGTGTACTGAATGAAGGCGATGGAATCCGGGTGTATCGGCGGCAGTTCCACAGCCTCGCCGTCAGTGGCCTCTTCGATGTTCAAGAGCTGGACGCCATCCGACTCGGACGGCTGTTGGAAAGCCTCTCGCAGATACTCCAGCAACGCCCCGTTGGTGAGGACCAGGCGGCTACCGGAATCCTCCACCACCACGGCCAACCGGCGCTGGTGGTGGCTCTGGCGGGCGAAGTTCAGGGGCACGGCAATAGCGCCCGCCTTCAGCACCGCGAAGAAAGCCACGATGAAATCCAGACCCGGCGGAAAGATCAGCAGCACCGGCTGACCGCCGACGCCCTCGGCCACCAGGGCCGCCGCTAGCCGATTGGAGCGTTGCTCCAGTTCCCGGTAGCTCAGACTGGAACCCGGCCCCACCCCTCGGGGCAGGAAAATATAGGCGTCTCGATCTGGGGTGGCGGCGCCATGGTGGGCCAATACACTCACCATATCCGGCAATTGGTCGATTATCTGTGCCATCACGCAGCCTCGGTGGGCAAGCCCCCGGACAGGGCTTGCAGTTGGATAACGGTGTGGCTGATCGCTTCGGCCAGGTCGTGGATATCCTGCTCTTCGGTGAACCGCCCGAAGCTGATTCGCAGGGCGCTGTCAATGCGCGCATCCGACAGACCCATGGCCTTGAGGACATGGGAGCGCCGGGTCTGCTTGTTGTTGCTACAGGCCGAACCGATGGAGACGGCGATGCCATGGCGATGCTCCAGCAGCATGGACAGGGCTTCTCCCCGCACCCCGGCGAAGGACAAGTTCAGGGTATTGGGGCTTTGCAGGGCTTCGTCCTGGGGACCGTTGAGGCGGACACTCACCCCCAGTCGCCGCAACTCCGTCAGCAGCAGCGCCTTCAAACGCCGCTGCTGGCGCCGCCAGTCTTCCTGATGGTGCAGCACGTCCCAAGCGGCGGCGCCCATGCCGATGATGCCGATGACATTTTCCGTCCCGCCCCGGAGCCCGCTCTCCTGTCCCCCTCCATGCAGCAGGGGGGTCAGCAGGGCGGCGTCCTTGATCCATAGACCGCCGACCCCTTTGGGACCGTAGAATTTATGGGATGAGAACGACAGCGCGGTACAGGGAATACGGCTCAAGTCGATGTCCAGCTTGCCCACCCCCTGCACACCATCGATACAGAAGGGAATTCCCCGCTGTTCGGCCATCCGGCCCACCTCGGCCACCGGCTGGATCGCTCCGGTCTCGTTGTTGGCCATCATTAGGCTGATTAACTGGGTGTCGCCGGTGACCGCCTTGGCCACGTCGGCAACACTCACCACCCCCTGGCCATCCGGCTCCACCAGGGTATGGGTGAAGCCGAACCCATCGCACAGATGGCGAATGGTCTCCAGCACCGAGGGATGCTCAATGGCGGAGCTGATGATATGCCCGGGCTTGGGCATCCGTCGGTGCAAAATGCCCTTGATGGCCAGATTGTTGGACTCGGTGCCGCCGGAGGTGAAATACAGCTCACCTTGAGGCGCCTTGAGCAATTGCAGGAACAAGCGCCGGGTTTCGGCAATCCGTTCCCGCAGTTCCGTGGCGGCCCGGCTCTTGCTGGAGGGGTTGGCGAATAGACCCATGACCTGGGTCATTTCTTCCCTTACCCGTTCCGACAAGGGGGTCGTGGCGTTGTAGTCGAAATAGCCTGACAGATTCATAGTGCCGTTACTCCTTGCTGCAAGATTACCCTGGCGGTCGCCGCTGAGTCGTACTCAGTGCGCCGTGGTCCCGTGGCGTTCGGCCAATTGCTCAAACAGGTTGCGAAGCATGTCCAGACAGTGATTCTGGGACGGCTCCAGTTCCCCGAGCAGACCGGCGATTTCAGTGGCTGTCGCGGCCCGCAACTGGGCCAGGTCGCGACCGGTGACGTAGCGACAGAAGACATTGGCGGTGGCGATGGAGGTGGCGCAACCCCAGGCTTGAAAGCGGGCATCGCGCACCTGGCCATCCGCTTCGGTTTCCAGAGTAATCAGCATCCGGTCGCCGCAGACGGGGTTGCCAATCTCCAGGCGTAGCGCCGCATTTTCGATCTCGCCCTGGTGACAGGGGTTGGTGAAATTCTCGACGATGATATCGTTGAACATGGGGACTCACCTGTATGCCGTTCGCCTAGATCACCGGACAAGCGGCCTGGGCCTGTTGGTCCGGTTGCTGGTCCATTTGCTTTTCCAGATTCACGGCACAGCAGCCGAACTCCTGGGCCGCAGGGGCGCGCATGATGTACTGCACGAGCTGGCCGGTGCGCCCGGAGGGGCTTTCCATGGGCAGCAGGCGGACCACATCCTCGGTCAGGATCATCCCCGGAGTGGCCAGGGACAGGGGGTCGAAGATGACCAACTGCCCCTGCTCGCCCACCGGCACTTCCTGGCTGAGATTCTTGGGGTCGCGCACCGAAAAATAGCCGTAAGGGGCCACATGTTTGACCTGGTGTTCGTCCTCCACGGCGAGGATATTGGATTCCACCAAGGCATAGACATCCCGGACCTGGGTGGGGGCAATGCCCAGATACTCCGCGCATTGCTCGTTGAACTCCCGCCGCGAGATCATCTGACCGGTGAACCGCTTCCAGCCTCCCAGGGTGATAACCAGGGTGTCCCGGTCCAGCTTGAGGCGGGTATCGGTGGCTTTCAGATAGCTGATCAGCCGGTGGATCAGGAACGGCGGTCCGATCAGGTGGCGGGTGAACTGATTTTCCCATTCCCCCAACTGGGCGACGGCCTGCTCGGGGATCATGCGTTCTTGCTTGACCATGAACCGGTGGGTATCTAAAAGCCCGGCTAGCATGTTCAGGGCCTTGATCATCCCCATTTCCGGGATCTCTTCCGTGGAGGGGCAGAGATACAGCCCGGCGCCCTTGGAAATCCCGAAGAACTCCCGGAACATGGCGAACACCGAGAGGACCCCATAGTCCACCGTCCGACGACAGCGGCGGGCAATGCTGGGAATACCGCTAGTGCCGGTACTGCGCATTTCATGCTCGATGTGATTCAGAGGCCTGGAGAGCAGCTCGTGACTGGAAGCGGACTTGAACTTCTGAATATTGATCAGGGGAATTTTATGCAGATCCTCGAAACCGTTGATGGCATCTGCGGTCACGCCCTTGCTCAGGCATTGCTCCCGGTAAAAGGCGTTCTCCCGGAAATGGAACTTGAAGGCATCGGCGATCAGCAGTCCCTTGATTTCATTTTGCTGCTCCAAGGGCAACCGGTATAGGTCGCCGACGCTGCCCGCCAAGGCGCTGACGGGGCTTATCCCGCAGTGCTGGAGTTGGTCGATCAGGCTCTTAATTTCCGACATGGTGATGTCCTCTCTAGGTTCTTCAGGTTGATCCGGCGCATCGTTGTAATCTCGATTGGAGTTCAGCTTAGGGCAGCATTGTTTCAAAGTATTTTCTAGCCGCGTCCGCTTAGGTTTCTATTGTTTCAGTCGTTCCGGGCAGTGAGCCCAAGTGGAATTTTTACTATAGTGGATGTTAAATACTTCCGTTATTTCAATAATTTGAATAATGTTTGAGGAAATCACCGGTGTGGTGTTGGCGCCGGTTGGTTTTCAGGGAGGTATATTGGGCTACCATTCAGTCGATCTGAATGCCTTACTGCTCCGGGATACTGTGAATAGTTCACTTCCCGACCGGACGGCGGGAATCAGGACATTGATGCGGTTCGCGCCGCTCACCACACCCTTCGGTGTCTCGAACCCATAGGGCAGCGAAGCGGTAGGATGCGGTGAGGCACGAACCGCATCGTCGTTTGCATGATCCGTAGAGTGGGCGCCGCCTACTACCTCTTGCGAAACCACACCGCCATCGGCAAGGGCGTCAACGGTAGGCAGTTCTGTAGGGCGGGGGGGGAAGGACTCAGCGCCCGAAGCGGCGCAACCGTTCCAAGTCGTGAACAAGCACCTGCCGACCCTGGATGGTGACGATGCCATCCTTGACCAGGTTGTGGAGAATTCGGGAGAAGGTCTCCGGCTTGATGGAGACTTGGGAGGCGATCACGTTCTTGGGGGTCGTCAAATCAATAACGGTCTCGTGATGGTCACTTTCGGGCAGCAATTCGCAGAGGTAGTGAACCACCCGATAGGTGGCGTTTTGCAGGGTCAGATGGTCGATTTCGTTGAGCCGGGCATGCAGACGCATGCTCATATCCGCCAACAGGGCCAAGCACAAATCGGTAGACTGGAATAGCAACTCCTGAAACGTCCGGTTATCGAAGGAGCAGACTTGGGAAGGCTCCAGGGCCGCCGTACTCACGGGGTAGTGGCGGCGCTCCATGAACATCACCGCCTCAGCGAACAGCTTGCCGGGTCTAGCAATCTCGATCACTTTCTCGTTGCCATCAGGTGACACCCGGAACAGCTTGACCTGCCCGGTGTACACCATATAGAAACGCTCGGCCTTCTGGCCAAAATCAAACAGTCGTTCTCCCTCGACGAGGGTCAGCAGCCGCATACTGCGTCTGACCTCGACGAACTGCCGATCATCCAGGGCGCTGAACAAGTGGGTCCGGCGCATCAACCGGTCGATGGCATCGAGTTTCATGGGATTCAAGTGTAGCGCATACGGCTCCCTAGATAGCCGTCTTGACCAGGATCAAGGCTGGTCATTACCGGGACTTTCAGGATATATCGACCCACAGAGGAGGCCAGATCATGCACGCCAAAGAACAACTTTTGGATGTCAGCCAACTGGCTCCGCCCGAACCCTTGTTCAAGGCACTAGAGGCGGCGGAGCGGCTGGGTCACGGCGAATATCTGCATCTGCTGCTCAGCCGCGAACCCCATATGTTGTATCCCCAACTCATGGAGCGCCACCTCAACTACCGGCCAGTGGATACCGGCCAGGCGGTCTTTGAGCTGCTGATCTGGAACGAGGCCGACCCAGTGGCGGCGGCGGCCTGCGCCCAGTAACGATCTACAGGGCGCGGGCCGCCAGCACCCCTTCGGTGGCGGCGATCTCCTCCACCACCGAAGCGGGCAGGGGATCAACCACATCCACCAGGGTCAGGGCGATCTCGCCCCGGGACTTGTTGAGCAGGTCGATGATATTCATATCGGCCCGGCCAATGGCCTTGGTGATGCGCTCGATCATGTGAGGGACATTGGAGTTCACCACCAACAGCCGATAACCCTCGGTCCGGGGCATGACCACTTCCGGGAAGTTCACCGAGTTCTGGACGGCGCCGCTTTCCAGATAGTCCCGCACCTGCTCGGCCACCATCACCGCGCAGTTCTCCTCCGCCTCGGCGGTGGAAGCCCCTAGATGGGGCAGGGCGATGACCCGATCCAGACCTTTGAGCTGGTTGCTGGGAAAATCACACACATAGGCATGCACCCGGCCCTCGCGGATGGCCTCGCAAATGGCCACGTCATCGACAATGCCATCCCGGGCGAAGTTGAGCACGGTAATGCCCGGGCGGGCGATACGCAGACGTTCGGCGTTGAGCAGGTTGCGGGTGGCTTCCACCAGGGGCACATGGAGGCTGACGAACTCGGCCTGGGCCAGCACCGCGTCCACGCTCAGCACCTGTTCCACCTGGGAGGACAGGCGCCAGGCATTGTTGACGGTGATGTGGGGATCATGGCCGATCACCCGCATGCCTAGGGCCACGGCGGCGTTGGCCACCCGCACCCCAATGGCGCCCAGGCCGATCACACCCAGGGTGCGGTTGGGCAACTCGAAGCCTACGAAGCGTTTCTTGCCGGCCTCGGTCTGATGGGCGATCTCGGCGTCGGTGCCCTCCAAGCGGCGGGCAAAATCCCAGGCCCCGCAGATATTGCGGGAGGCCAGCAACATGCCCGCCATGACCAACTCCTTGACGGCGTTGGCATTGGCTCCGGGGGCATTGAACACTGGAATGCCCAGGGCGCTGAGCTTGGCCACGGGGATGTTATTGACCCCTGCCCCGGCCCGGCCCACGGCTTTAAGACTGGGGGGGATGGGCCAGTCGTGCATTTTGTAGGAACGCAGCAGCACTGCGTCTGGGTGCTGGATCTCCGAGGCCACTTCGTAGCGGTCCCGGGGCAGACGATTCAGGCCCGTCACGGAGATATTGTTCAGGGTGAGTATTTTATACATTGTCAGAGAGGTTCCGGCGGACTCAGCCGTGGCGTTCGGCGAAGTCCCGCATATAGTCGATCAGGGCCAGCACCCCGGCCTCGGGCATGGCGTTATAGAGGCTAGCCCGCATTCCCCCCACCGAGCGATGCCCGGCCAGGGTCAGCAGGCCCCGCTCCCGGGCGCCTTCCAGAAACGGCTTGTCCAAGGCCGCGTCGGCCTGGGTGAAGGGCACGTTCATCCAAGACCGGTAGGCCGGGTCCACGGGATTATTGTAAAAGCCGGAGCCGTCGATATAACTGTAGAGCAGCTCCGCCTTACGCTGGTTGCGGCGGCCCATCGCCGCCAGCCCCCCCTGCTCCTTGATCCACTGGAATACCAGCCCGGCCAAGTACCAGGCGTATGTGGGGGGCGTGTTATACATGGAGCCGTTGTCGGCGTGGATCTTATAGTCGAACATGGCCGGCGTACCGGGGCGGGCGGCGTCGATCAGGTCTTCACGGATGATAACCAGGGTCAGCCCGGCCGGGCCGATGTTCTTCTGGGCGCCGGCGTAGATCAGCCCGAACCGGGCGATATCGAGGGGCCTGGACAGCAGGGTCGAGGACATATCCGCCACCACCGGCGTCCCACTCAGGTTAGGCAGGGTGTGGATTTCCACGCCGCCGATGGTCTCGTTGGGAGTGTAGTGGAAATAGGCCGCGTCGCCGTCGCAGACCCAGTCCCCTTGGGGCGGCACGGTGGTGAAGTTGGAAGCCTCGCCGCTGGCCACCACCTTGACTCGACCATGGCGCTTGGCCTCGGCGATGGCTTTTTTGGACCACATACCGGTGTTCAGATAATCGGCCTGGGCGTTGTCACGGAGCAGGTTCAGGGGCACCATGGCAAACTGACTGCTGGCGCCGCCCTGCAAAAACAGCACTTTATAGTGGGCAGGAATCTCCAGCAGTTGGCGCAAATCCTGCTCGGCCTGGGCGGCGATGGACATAAACTCCTTGCTTCGGTGGCTCATTTCCATCACCGACATGCCGGAACCCCGCCAATCGAGCAGCTCCGCCCGAGCGCGTTCCAACACCGACTCGGGCAGCATGGCGGGTCCGGCACTGAAATTATAGGGACGTGGCATGGTAGTGATCCTATATAGCGATGCGCCTGGCGAAAACCGGCTGGCTTTGGAGCGGCAAGTCTACGTCCCCGCCGCCGCCAAGAAAAGCCCGGCGATCCCATCGGCGACCCGTCGGTAAGAGTCTTCTCTGCTACACTGAGCCCCTTCACGGGCCGAGGAAACAGCATTTTGCAACCAAAAAGCGCGGACTTTGGCCGTCGGTTTGGCACAATAGACAGCGGACCTAGGAACACCGTCACGGGATTCGCCCGTGCAGGCAGGCCGATGGAACAGCAAGCTGATGGATATGACATGGGGTGGGCGTGAACTTGGGATTGAGATACACACAATGGCTGGATCAAGGGCATCGGCGAGTAGCGCCGTGGGCGATAGTTGCTTGGGGCCTGCTGTTGGGAATCTCCACCACGCTGGCGCTGGCCCAACCCGCCGCCGGACCGATGATCCAGACCCAGCCCCAACCCCCCTTGCAGGCTCTGGCCTTCAGCCCCGACGATCAGTTGCTGGCGACCGGGGGGCAAAACGATATGGTGTTCCTGCTGAACCCAGGCAGCGGACAATTTATCAAAACCCTCTCCCGCAACGTCAATCCCCAGACCGGGGCCTTGCTTCCGGGCCTGAGCCGGAGCGAGCGCGTCGCGGACCTGGCCTTCAGCCCCGGGGGGGAGATTCTGGCCGTCGCCAACACCGACCGCACGGTGCGGCTTTGGGATTATCGAACCGCCCAGGTGCTACAGACCCTAACAGCCCATATCGGCCCGGTGCGGGCGATTGCTTTTCATCCCAAGGGCAAAACCCTGGCCAGCGCCAGCGATGACGGCACGGTGCGCCTGTGGAACGTGGCCACCGGCGAGTTGCGGCAAACCCTTGATGACCACCAGGGTCCTGTGCAGGCATTGGCCTACGATTCCGAGGGGGAGATTCTGGCCTCCGGGGCCGCCGATGGCACGGTAATACCGGCGAGCGGCTGCGGGCCTTGCAGGGCCGCACCGGCGCGGTGACGGCCCTGGCCTTTCCCCCCTTTGGCCGATCCTTGGCGGCGGTCGGGGCCGACGGTATCCTGGGTTTATGGGATCGAGATAGCGGAGCTTTGCGCTGGAGCGTGCCGGTGCGGTCTCCCGTGACGGATCTGGCGTTTCATGCCAACGGCCAGATACTGGTCAGCGCCGGCCGCGACGGAGCCATCCGGCTGTGGAATCCCCGGGATGGCAGTCTGCTTCGGACCCTAGAAGGCCATCAGGAGGCTGTTTCCGCCGTGGCCCTGTCCGGTATTGATGCCTTGGCCTCGACCGGGGCCGACGGCAGAATTCGCTTTTGGAACCCCCAGACCGGCGAAGCGCGTTTAATCGCCACGCCCTTGCCCAATGGCCAATGGCTGTCCTGGAATCCCACCACACTGTATTACAACGCCTCGCCCGACGGCGACCAAGCCGCTGCTTTGGCCTTTGGCGATGACACCCCCCTATACCCTCTATACTATTACCGCAGCCAATTACTGCGCCCCGAGTTACTGAACGGACTGAGCGAACTCGAACCGCCGCCAACCCCGCCCCTGATCGAACCCAAGCCCCTGCGCCTGCGCTGGGACCGTATTCCCAACAAAAAACTCTGGTTCGGCATTGGCCCGGCGCTGGTGCTGTTGTTGATGGCTGGGCTAGTGCTGCTGCGCCGCCGCGCCGACCGCCTGGCGTTTCTACGCCGATTCTTCAAATCCGCTGGTTTCGAGCGGATCAAGAGCTACCCCAACTGCTTGCTGGTCAGCCGAGGTGGGAGCGGCACCCCACGGATCAATGCCTTGGCCCTAATGTGCTCCAATCCCCGGCCCATCTTGGACAAACTGCCGAATACCATCCCGGCTTCAGCATACGAACGCCTATATATGGTCTACCCCGACCAAGCGGGGCCGCAAGTCTCCGACCTCCAGGATCTACGCCAGCGCCTGCAAAAAGAAATCATACCCCTACCCGAGGGCTTGCTTCGCCAAGCCCTACGCAACGACACCTGCGATATATTTTTGGAGGAGCGGGATGCACCGTATTTTCTCCACGGGGACCCCTACGCCAACCTGCAAATAATCACCGATCCCTTGTGGTTCCATGGTCGGCGGGCGCTGACGGAGGCACTGTCCCGTCAATTGGTAGGCGGCGAGCATGTGGGGCTGTTCGGACTGCCCCAGGTGGGCAAATCCTCCTTGCTTCATCAACTTAAGCTCCGGCTTCTTGACCATCCCGTGGTGCTGATTCGCGGCTACGGACTGGCGGCCTGCGCCGACCCTTATTTTCTGGAAATCCTCAATCAATTTCGAAACCATCTCTCCGCCATGGGCTGTAAACGGCTGCCTAAAATTCCGCTGGAGACCAACGTAGAACACTTTCGGGGCCTGTTTTTGTCACTCTATCGGCGTTGGCGCAAGCGTGGCGGCAAGGGTTCGGTGGTGATTCTCATGGACGGCATCGACCGCCTGCTGCCCAGTGACAATATGCCCGGCCACGCGTCGGTGTTGGCCGAATACAGCCAATTGTTCCGGCCACTGCGGGATCTGGCCACCGATGAAAAGCGCTTGGCCTTGCTCATCTGCGCCCAACGCCCGGATGCCAACCAGCGCCGGGAAATGGGGTCTTTAGCCCAGGAGAACCCTTTACTGAACCTACTGCACGAGGTCCACCTGGGTCCTCTGGAGGCCGGGGAAAGCGCCGCTCTGCTCCGGGAGTTGGGCGCTTGGAAAGGGATCAACTGGGACGACGCGGCTGTGGACCGGGTCTTCCATTACTGTGGGGGCCATCCCCTGCCCACTCGATTATTGGCCAGCGCCGCTTGTCGGCGGGGAACGGTGACCCGGGTGGACTCGTCCCTGGTGGATGCCGCAGCCGAGGGATCCCTTCGGGACGCCGAAAATGACCTGAGCGGTTATTTTCACCTCGGCCTTTGGAAGTCGCTGGAAATTGGCGAACGCCACATTCTGGAACGGGTGCGGCGAGCCGGCCAGGCCGGTTTGGTTCGAACGGCGGTGGACGAGGCATCGAGGGCGGATGTGGACTCGTTGTTGCGCTTTGGGCTGGTGACCGACAACGGAGGACGGCTAACGCCCCGGGCGGCTTTGTTCTGGGCCTGGCTGGACCGGCATCTGGCCACGCAGCCGACGCTCTGACGATAACCCTATTGGCGTAGTCAAGGCGGGCGGCGCGATGGCTACCTTGGCGAGCCGTTCCAGCGCCGCTACACTGGCCATGTCTATTTTAGCCCCCGGCCCGAAATGACGGCATTACGAGTGCTGGGGAGTTGGGATTGGTTCGCCGCCGTAACAGCCTCCACCCGGAGCTTCACGGCGGAATTGCTCCACTTCTTCGTCAAGCCATGGGAGAATGTCAATGTTCGATCCTGAGCGCCTGCTGGGCAAGCTATTGGGCAAGGCCCTAAATCCCAAGACAAGCCGATCCAAGCGACACTCTCTGGGTCTGCCTGGGGGCGCGGGCGGCTGGGTGGGGCTGCTGGGGGGAGTAGCCATGGCCGCGATGGAACACTATAACCAACAGTCCAAATCCACCGCCGTGACTCAACCGCCTCCCCGAGAATCCACATCCGTGGCGGCCACATCCGTGGCGACCGACGCCGCGCCTCCACCACCGCCTCCGCCCACCGCCGCGCCCATACCATCGCCCATGATGGATACCAACCGCCTGGCCCTGGCCTTGATCCGCGCCATGATCGCCGCCGCTAAGGCGGATGGCGCCATCGACGCCGAGGAACGGCGTCGGATTCTGGAGCGGTTGGGGGATGCCTCCGCCGAGGAGTTGGCCTTCGTGGAAGCGGAGATGGCCAAGCCGCTGGACCTGGACGAACTGCTGGCAGACATTCCCGGTCCCCAGGCGGCGGTGGAGGTCTATACCGTATCGTTGCTGGCCATTGAGCTGGACACCCAGGCGGAGGCCGGTTATCTGCGAGACCTGGCGTGGCGGCTGAATTTGCCTCGAAATACCGTGGAACAACTGCACCGGCAACTGGGCGCACCGCCGCTCTGAACCATCATCGAGCCTGCTATGAATCAACGCCCAGTACAGCGCATTTTAGTGGTTGACGATCAGGCCGACGTGGCCCGATCCATGGCCATGTTGCTGGAGATGCTGGGCTTCCAGGCTTGCTCGGCAAGCAGTGGCGAAGAAGCCCTGGTAGTCACCCGCAGTTTTCGGCCCGATGCGGTGCTGCTGGATATCGGCCTACCAGACATGAGTGGTCACGAAGTCGCCCGGCGTCTTCGGGAAGCGGAAGGGGACGCGCTTATGCTGGTGGCCCTGACCGGCTATAGCCCGGATGTTTCGGGGACCAGCAACGCGAAAACGCACTTTGACTATTATCTGGTCAAGCCGGTGGATATGGATGCCCTGCAAGCTCTGCTTGGCGGCAAGGACCCTGGCCGGTGATACGCTGAACACGCTAGATTCCGGTGTTCCGGCAAGCAAGCGCGGCGGCGGATTAAGGCCCACGCCTCACAGCATATTGAGTTCCAGCTTGGCCCGCATGGACATCATTTCCGGTGTCCACATGGGTTCCCAGACCAGCTCCACTTCGGCGCTGTCGATGCCCTCCACGCTAAGCACGGCGTTTTGCACCCATTCGGGCATAGAACCGGCCACCGGGCAGCCGGGGGCGGTGAGGGTCATCTGTACCTCGGCATGGCGGCGCTGTTCATCCACCTGAAAACCGTAGATCAACCCCAGTTCCCAGATATTCACGGGGATTTCTGGATCATAGACGGTTTTGATAGCTTCGATGATCTGGGAGTCCAGTTCGGACACCCCAGCGGATGCGGCCGTGGCCGTCGTGGCGAAGTCGCTTGCGTCGCTCATAAGCTCTCCTGTTTCAATCAGTCGTGTGGTTATTCGGTGGCCACCGGCTCGGCCCGGTTCTCCAGGGCGGCGCGCAGGGCGTGCCAGGCCAAGGTGGCGCATTTGACGCGGCTGGGGTAGTCCCGTACCCCGGCCAGCACCGCTAGCTTGCCCATGCCTTCGGGGGGCGGTTGATCACCGGTGACCACATCGTGGAATTTGTCGAACAAAGCCTCCACTTCGGCCAGGGTCTTGCCCTTGAGGGCCTCGGTCATCAGCGAGGCAGAGGCGGTGGAGATGGCGCAACCGTGGCCCTGAAAGGCCAGGTTTCGAACCGCCCCGTCGGCCACCTCCAGATACACGGTCACCGTGTCCCCACATAGGGGGTTGTAGCCGTCGGCCCGGTGGGTGCAGGGGGACAACTCCCGGAAATTCCGGGGTCGCTTGTTATGGTCGAGAATGACCTCCTGGTACAGCTCCCGCAGCCCGTTCACGCGAACAGCTCCTTGACCTTGAGCACCGCCTCGGCCAGGGCGTCGACTTCTGCCTGGGTGTTGTACACAGCGAAGGAGGCCCGGGCGGTGGCCGGTATGCCATACCGTTGCATCACCGGCTGGGCGCAGTGGTGGCCGGCCCGCACCGCCACGCCCTCTTGGTCGAGAATGGTGCCGATGTCGTGGGGATGGACCCCTTCCAGGGTAAAGGACAATACGCTGGCCTTATGGCGGGCCGAACCCACCACCTCCACGCCAGGGATTTCACTCAACCGTTTGGTGGCGTAGACCAGCAGGTTATGCTCGTGGGCGGCGATGGTTTCCAGACCGATCTGGGTGGTCCAGTCTAAAGCTTCGCCCAGACCGATGGCCCCGGCGATATTGGGGGTGCCGGCCTCGAACTTGGCGGGCAGACCGGCATATTCGGTGCCCTCGAAGCTGACCCGGCGGATCATATCGCCGCCACCCTGCCAGGGGGGCATGGACTCCAGCAGTTGTTCCTTGCCGTAAAGTACGCCGATCCCCGAGGGACCATAGACCTTATGGCCGGAGAACACATAGAAATCACAGTCCAGGGCCTGCACGTCCACCGGGATATGGGGCACGGCCTGGGCGCCGTCCACCAGCACCGGCACCTCCCGCTCATGGGCCAAGCGGATCATCTCCCGCACCGGGTTGATGGTGCCCAGGGCGTTGGACAGGTGGGTGACGGCCACCAGTCGGGTGCGCTCCGACAGTAGCCGCCGG
Source organism: uncultured Candidatus Competibacteraceae bacterium (assembly GCA_964597315.1). Classification (GTDB taxonomy): domain Bacteria; phylum Pseudomonadota; class Gammaproteobacteria; order Competibacterales; family Competibacteraceae; genus CAZQXD01. The sequence goes on along the minus strand of CAZQXD010000056.1, from coordinate 3,378 downwards.
TACTCGTCCAGCAACAACTCCCCGGCGTCGTTGATGGGCGCCACTTTAAGCACCGCCCCGGTCTGCTCACAGAGCAACTGCCAGGGCACGATATTGGAATGATGCTCCATATGGGTGATCAGCACCTCATCCCCAGCCTTGAGCCGACCACGCCCAAAGCTGTTGGCCACCAGATTGATGCTCTCGGTGGCGCCCCGGGTGAAAATGATCTCCTTGTGGGAACGGGCGTTAAGGAACATCCGGGCCTTGCCCCTGGCCCGCTCGTAGGCGAAGGTGGAGCGTTCGGACAGCGTATGCACCCCCCGGTGAATGTTGGCGTAGTAACGGCTGTAGCACTCGCTGATGGCATCCAGCACCAGTTGGGGTTTCTGACTACTGGCGGCGTTGTCCAGAAACGCCAGGGGCTTGCCGTGGATCTCCTGATGGAGAATGGGAAACTGGGCGCGAATGGCGGCGATATCCAGCAGTGGCGCCGTTTCCGTGACCGGTCGCACAACCTCGTGTATTGCATTCATGTCGCTTGCCTCTTCAGTGCCTCGGGATACAGTCGCCCCACCAGCAGATTTTCCAGCCGCTCCCGCAAGAGCTGTAGGCGGATATCTTCCATGCTCTCGTTGGCGAAGGCATAGACTAGCATGGCCCTGGCTTGGCTCTCGCCGATGCCCCGGGTGCGGAGATAGAACAGGTGATCCGGGTCCAGGAAACCCACGGTGGAGCCATGGCTGCACTTGACGTCGTCGGCCAGGATCTCCAGCCGGGGGTTGGAATTGGCCACCCCCTGACGGGATAGCAGCAGGTTGCGGTTGTTCTGGGCGGCCGCAGTCTGCTGGGCGTTTTTGTGGACATGGATCATGCCATCGAACACCACCTGGGATTTGCCGTCCAGCACCCCTTTGAACAACTGCTGGCTGGCCCCATGGGGCCGGGCGTGGTCGATGCGCACGTGGTAATCCCCCAACTGACCGTTATCCACCAGGTTCAGGCCGCGCAGGTCGCAGCCGGCCCCCTCCCCGTCCAGGACATTGAACAGATCGGTTCGCGCCAGCCGCCCGCCGCCAGTGAACAAATGGCCAGTCAGTTGGCTATCCCGCGCCTGGCGAACCCGTAACACCCCCAGGTGCCAGGCTTCGGGAGCCTCTTCCTGGACCTTGTGGTAGTCCAGCAACGCCGCCGGGCCTAAGTGAATTTCGGTGAGCGGGCAGCTCAGGGTCCGGCCCTTGCCGCAGAAATCCTCCACCACCGTGGCCTGGGCGGCCTCCTCCAGAACGATCAGATTGCGGGGATAGCAGGCGGCGTCCTCGCCCACCGCCAGAAATACCAGATGAATGGGGGCTTCCACCACCGTGGCCCGGGGTAGATAGATAAAGGCGCCATCCTCCCACAGGGCGGTGTTGAGGGCCGCGAAGGGCTGATCTTCCAGCCCCGGCAGCCGCCCCAGGCAGCGAACCACCAGTTCAGGATGGGTGAGCAGGGCGTGACCCAGGCTAGCCACCAGAGCCTGATCTGGAAAGCTGCCCAACTGGGACAGGCCCGGGGCAAAGCGGCCGTTGATGAACACCAGGCGGTTGCTGCGCTCGGCCACCGCCGGGGGTAGTTCGGCGGCGTCCACGGGCGTATCCGGGGCGCGGCGGAAGTCCATGCCGACCAGGGGGCTGACATCGGTGAAGCGCCATTGCTCCTGGCGGGTGGTGGGCAGGCCTCGTTCCTCAAAGTGGTCCAGGGCCTGGCGGCGTAGGCTGCTCAACGCCTCTGGCTCGGCCCGCTCATGGAGCAGATGGTCTAGGGCCTGGCGGAAGGCATCGGTTTGTGGCGTTGCGGTCGCGACCATATCTCCCCCTCAGGCCACGGCGCCGGCTTTGGACTCATATAGGGCATAACCCTGAGCCTCAAGCTCCAGGGCCAGTTCCTTGCCCCCAGAACGGACGATACGCCCGCCCACCAGCACATGCACATGATCTGGAACGATATAGTCCAGTAACCGCTGGTAGTGGGTAATGAGCAGAAACCCCCGATCCGGGGCGCGCAGGGCGTTGACCCCGTCAGCGACGATCTTCAGGGCGTCGATATCCAGCCCCGAGTCGGTCTCGTCCAGCACCGCGAAGCGGGGTTCCAGCACGGCCATCTGGAAGATCTCGTTGCGTTTCTTCTCGCCGCCGGAGAAACCCTCGTTGACCGGCCGCTTGAGGAACGCCTCATTCATCTTCACCAACTTGATGCGCTCGTTGATCAGCTCCCAGAAGTCCATGGCGTCCAGTTCCGTCTCGCCCCGGTGTTTGCGGATGGCATTCAGCGCGGCCTTCAAAAAGTACATATTGTTGACCCCGGGGATTTCCACCGGGTACTGAAACGCCAGGAACACGCCCTCCCTGGCCCGCTCCTCTGGGTCCATGTCCAGGAGATTTTTGCCCTCGTAGAGGACCTCGCCCTGGGTGACTTCGTAGCCCTCGCGCCCAGCGATGACATTGGACAGGGTGGATTTGCCGGAGCCGTTCGGCCCCATGATGGCGTGGACCTCCCCGGCCCCGATGCTCAGATCGATACCATTGAGGATTTCCTTGCCGTCCACGCTCGCGTGCAGGTTCTTGATTTCCAGCATTCTCAACTCTCTATGGAAATTTGGGTGCCGACTCCCCGCGACCGGGAAGCCGGGTGTTCAAGGTCCGATTCTCCCCCCCTTTGAAAAAAGGGGGGTTGGGGGGGTCTCAGCCCACGCTGCCTTCCAGCTTGAGTTCCAGCAGTTTCTGGGCCTCCACGGCGAATTCCATGGGCAGCTCCTTGAAGACCTCCTTACAGAACCCGTTGACGATCAGCGACACGGCGTCTTCGGTGCTGATGCCCCGCTGGTTGCAGTAGAAAATCTGGTCCTCGCCGATCTTGGAGGTGCTGGCCTCATGCTCCACCTGGGCGCTGGGGTTACGCACCTCGATATAGGGGAAGGTGTGGGCCCCGCACTGGTCGCCCATCAGCATGGAGTCGCACTGGGAGTAATTCCGGGCGTTCTCGGCGGTGGGCAGGATCTTCACCAGACCCCGGTAGGCGTTCTGGCCGAAACCGGCGCTGATGCCCTTGGAGATGATGGTGCTGCGGGTGTTCTTGCCGATATGGACCATCTTGGTGCCGGTATCGGCCTGCTGATAGTCCCGGGTCAGGGCCACAGAATAGAACTCTCCCATCGAATTGTCGCCCCGCAACACGCAGCTCGGGTATTTCCAGGTGATGGCGGAACCGGTTTCTACCTGGGTCCAGGAGATCTTGGAGTTACGGCCCTTGCACATGCCCCGCTTGGTGACGAAGTTATAGATGCCACCCTTGCCGTCCTTGTCCCCGGGGTACCAGTTCTGCACCGTGGAGTACTTGATCGACGCGTCGTCGAGCGCG
>CAZQXD010000055.1:20293-29862 GCA_964597315.1 uncultured Candidatus Competibacteraceae bacterium | reverse complement strand
CAGAACTCAACCCCCTCGCCTGCACACCTCAATATGCAGGCCGCGAATTATACAGTCCCACCCTGGGGCGTCAAGATGATTTTTTTTCCGGCTCGCGACCGATGATCAGTGCCCGTAATCCGTTGTCAAAGGGGATGTGCGCTTCGATGCCTAGCACCTCGCGCAGCTTGGAGGGGTCGCCTATGGAGTGACGGATATCCCCCACCCTAGACTCCCCGTGCCGGGGTTCGGGCACGTCAGGAAAGGCATCCCGGAACACACGCAAGATCTGATTTAGCGTTGTACCCTGCCCGGTGCAAAGATTGTAGCGGTCCGAAGACACGGTCATGGCGCTCAGTGCATGACAATTGGCCCGAGCCACGTCCTGGACCGAGATGAAGTCTCGGCTTTGTTCACCATCGCCATACACAGTCACTGGCAGCCCAGCTTTAAAGCGGTCATCAAAAATCGACAACACACCTGAATATGGCGAGCCTGGATTTTGACGCGATCCATAGACATTGAAGTATCGAAAACATACCGTTTCCAGGCCATGACTTTCGGCATAACCTAGCAGCATAATTTCCGAAGCCAATTTGGCAGCCGCATAGGGCGACACCGGGTGCGGTGCGGCGCTCTCACGATTGGGCAAGGCGGCGTCAGTGCCATAGACTGCCGCTGAAGACGCAAAAACGATCCGCCGACAGCCGCGCTCTAGGGCTGTTCGGGCCAAAAGATCGGTTGCGGTGAGGTTCACTCTGGCGTTCTGGGCAGGCTTCTCAAAGCTCTCGGGAACGCTGACCAATGCCGCCAGATGCAGAACGCCGGCGAAATCGTACTCTCTGAACAATGATCGCATCTGCTTCTCATCGCTCACATCACCCTGGACAAACCGGAATCCGGGCATGGCCTTGGCCTTGGCTAGATTGTCCAGCCGACCACTGCTTAAATCGTCCAAACCCACCACTTTGTAGTCTTGAGCCAACAAGCGGTCTACCGAATGACTGCCAATAAAACCGGCCGCGCCGGTCACCAAAAATGGCCTTGTGTTCATGTTACCCTGCCTGTCCCCGTCATCAATGCGTGGTTATGTTAAGTCTCTCTAGATAAAGTTCGTATAAAAGCTTTGATACCTGATGGTGTACTCTCCGGTAACTTCATCGACCGGTAAAGCTTATGGCAAAGGTTCTTATTATCAAACTTGGGGCGCTAGGCGATGTCATCGTAGCTACCCCCCACATAGAAACCATTGTTGGCGCCCACCCAGACGACGAGTTGCATTTGTTGACCTCGCCAGGCTTTACGGCTTTGTTTGAAAACCACCCTCGCCTGCGAGTCAACGCATTTCCCCGCAAAGGTGTATCGGCCATGGCCCGGTTGCTGGCTTGGCTACTTCGAGCAGGGTTCGATTCGGTCTATGATCTACAAGGCAGCGAGCGTAGCGCAGCCATGACTCTGGTATCCAGGGCAAGCCTTCGAGTCGGGATGGGATCGGCCCTGATTTATACCCATTCTTTAGCTCCTCAGAAACAACCACATACTGACCATGTTTTCGACCGGCTCAACCAACTGCTGGCTTGCGCCGGTCTGCCGCCAGCGGCTCCCTGCCCGATGTTGCATACCGGCTTTAAAGCACAGCATAGGGTCCGGCAATGGCTTGGCCAGCAGGGTCTTGAGAATGGCAGCTTCGCTGTCTTCCATGCCGGCTCCAGTGCCCGTTGGATATCCAAGCGCTGGCCTGCGGGCCATTTTGCATCTCTGGCTCGGACACTGACCGACAGGGGGATGAATGTCGTCTGGATCGGCGGTCCCGATGACCGGAATATCAACCGAGAACTGGCTAGCCATGTGGGCTTAGACGCCACCGGCGCTTTTTCAGTCCTGGAACTGGTGGAGTTGGGTCGTCAGGCCCGTTTCGCTGTTGTCTGTGACTCTGGACCCATGCATGTTCTATCGGCTTCGGGTATCCCGGTGTACGGATTTTTTGGTCCCACCGACTGGCAACGTAGCCATGCCATCGGCCAGCGGGAGCGCGTGCTGATTCAGCCAGTACCGTGCAGCCCCTGCTTTTTGCCGGTTTGTCCACCGGAGCGTCACCATGCCTGTCTTGCGGATCTGGCTCCAGAGCGAGTGTTAAAAACACTTGTGGACCACGGCCTGGTCTGACAGTCACGGCGAATGGCACGTGGGGGGTATCCCGTCCACCACTGGCGGGAGGCGTGATCAGGGCGGCCAATTCTGCCGGATCGGCACACACCGTTGCGAAAAAAGCGTTCAAGCTGGCGACCGTCAGACAATCAAGTCTCCCCCTGCCCCTGCCCCTGCCTTGACCACGGCGTTGACGCCTTACCCCTGGTCAGCCCTGCCTCCCAGGTCCTGGTACAGTGCCAGGGTTTCGTCCAGCATGCTTTGCAGGGGAAAAACCGACCGTTGGGGCACGGGTGTTGCCCCAGCCATGAACTCCAGCACCCGCGTTTCCAGGGCGGTAAGGTCGCCAACAGGTACACGACCAGCCGGGTAGAGTCTCTCCAACACCTCGGCGGTGCCGCCCCGATCATAGCCGATCACCGGCACACCCAGGCTCAGGGCCTCCACGGTAGTGCGACCGAAGGCTTCGTCCCAAGATAGGGTCAGCACCAGATCGGACACCGCCATGATCTCTCGCAGGTCGGCGCGATGCCCCGTAAAGGTAATCCAGCCATCAAGCCCGGCAGCCGTAACCTTGGCGCGCAATTCATCAAGATAAGGCTTGCGACGCTGTTCGACCCCTCCCACGATCAGACCATGGACCGCCAGGCCCCGGGCTTTGAGGGCGCTCATCAGACGGATTAAGTCGTCATGGCCTTTGAGCCGGGTGATCCGGGCCGGCAGGGTGATGAGGTATTTATCCTGGGTCTGGGGAAAATCCCGGCGCCAGACCGTTAACCACTCGCCGGTTGGGCGATAGCCATGGGGGAATCGCTCGGGGTCAATACCCCGGTAAATCACTTGGATCCGCTCCGCAGGTACATTGGGATAGTTCGTCAGAATATAGTCACGGATGACGCCAGATACAGCGATGACCCGTTCCCCTCGGGTCATGATGGCACTGTAGCGGTTGACCCGATAGGCTCCATGCACCGTGGTCACCAGTCGGGGCCGCCGACCCGCTGGCAGTGTTCGCCAAGCCAAATAGCCGATCCAGGCTGGCAGCCGGGAACGCAGATGGAGAATATCCGGGCGTTGCTCGCGTAGCAGCCCCGCCACCTGGGGAATAAGCAACAAGGTCTTGGGATGCTTGGCCCCCACCGACCAGCATCGATGTTCGCTGCCCTCGTTAAGCAATTGCTCCACCAGTCGACCGCCGGCGGAGATGACAATGGAGCGATGGCCCCGTTGCACCAGTTCCCGGGCCACCTCCAGGGTGCCGCGCTCGACCCCACCGCTGTTCAGGGCCGGTAGCATCTGCACTACGGTCAGCGGTCGGAAGGTTTTAGCCATTGTCTATAAATCCAGTGGGCACAACGCGCCGTTTCGTGAAAATCACCTTGAGGTCGAGATAACACCGCTCCTTTGCGCCAATCCCTGAATAGCGTTACCCAAGCGTCGTCTCGTAAGGTGTTGAGTCCTCTGCCCACCCGACTATCGCCCCGTTCCGGCACTTCCAGGATACCCACCGCAGCCCCGGCGGTCAGAGCTTCGTACACCATGGATACGCTGTCGGCCGTGACCCACACTCGCCCGGCTTCGGCCAGCCGCTGAACCAACCAGCCTGGCCCCGTCTCCGACCAGGAGACCACTTCCAGGTTGGAGTGAACTGAGGCGGTGGGGTGCTTTAGAAAGTGGTCCGGGGTGCGTCGAGAGGTGGTCAGGGTCCAATGGCAGTCGGCATCCGCCTCCGCCACAGTGGCAATCTGCCGCCAAAGGGCGGAGTCATCCCAATCGTAATGAGCCGATGGCCCCCCCACTAAGAGCAAACCCATATTGGGATCGTGGCCTTCCACGGGCCGAACTCGGTTTAAGGCACCGCGGGTGGGTAGCACATTACCTCGTCGCGGGGGATTGTCATGTTCGGGAATCAGGCACAGGTCGAACCAACTCAGAGGCAGGGAGGGGCGCATCAATACCACGATCCGACCGCCTCGGCAGCGGCGGGTGGCCAGCAGGGACAAATGGGTGGCGTGGCCTGCCCCCAAAATCAGATCCGGCGACTCCAGGCCTCCACCCAGTTTCATGCGGCGGCTAGTCAGACTCCACAGCGCCCGGGGCGACGGCAGGGGATCGAGCGTATAAGCGGTAACCGGGGTGATTTCCGCCAAGGCATCCACCAACCCCAAGGTCTGGTTATCGTGGCCGGGGCGCCCGTCTGAAAACCGCCATACTACCCAGGGATCGCCCATTTTATTTGTGCCGTTGCCGCACTGAAACCAAGAGGGGGATCAGTCCTTGTCCAGCAGCACATAATCGGCCCCGCAATAAGGACACTTGGCTTGGCCGGTAGCCTCCACGGGAAGATAAACCTTGGGATGGGAGTTCCACAGACTCATCGCTGGCATTGGGCAGGACAACGGCAGATCCGCTCGGGTCACCTCGTAACGGTTTTGGGCATTGGGCGGGATGGTTCCGGCTTGAGCGGCTGTGGGCACGGGGGTTTCCTCGTCAATGACAGGTCCTAGACCACGGTTAGCCATTCCGGGTACTGCTCCCGGCGGCCATGAACCTGGTCAAAGTACAGGGATTGCAGGCGGGTGGTAATGGGACCGCGGCTGCCGGAACCAATGCTCCGACCGTCGATTTCCCGGATCGGGGTGACCTCGGCGGCGGTGCCGGTGAAAAACGCCTCGTCGGCGATATACACCTCGTCGCGAGTGATGCGCTTCTCTTTCAGGGGAATACCCAGGTCGGCGGCGAAACGGACGATGGTATCCCGGGTGATGCCCTCCAGGGCCGAGGTCAAGTCTGGCGTGTAGATGATCCCGTCGCGAATAATGAAAACATTCTCGCCACTGCCTTCGGAGACATAGCCCTCGTTGTCCAGCAGCAGCGCCTCGTCGTAGCCGTCACGCAGGGCTTCCTGCAAGGCCAGCATGGAATTCATATAGTTGCCGTTGGCCTTGGCCTTGCACATAGTAATGTTGACATGATGACGGGTGAAGGACGACGTGCGGATGCGGATGCCCCGTTGCATATTCTCCGCCCCGAGATAGGCGCCCCACTCCCAGGCGGCGACCATCAGATGAACACTGAGGTTGTCGGCCCGCAGCCCCATGCCTTCGCTGCCGTAGAAAGCCATAGGGCGAATATAGGCGCTTTCCAGTCCGTTTTCCCGAACCGAGGCCCGGCAAGCCTCGTTGACTGTGTCTTTATCGTAGGGCATTTTCATGCCGACGATATGGGCCGAACGGAACAACCGCTCGGTATGGGCGGGGAGCCGAAAGATGGCGGCGCCCTGATCGGTCTTGTAGGCGCGGACGCCCTCGAAAACGCCCATGCCATAGTGCAGAGTATGGGTCAGCACATGGGTCTTGGCCTCACGCCAGGGGATCAGTTCGCCGTCCAGCCAGATCAGGCCGTCACGGTCATCGAAGGTCATGCCGAATACTCCTAAAAGGTGGTGTTACATTCAGACCGGTATCAACCCGGCCTATTTTAAAGTTCTTTTTCCATGGCGCCTTGGTCGTCACTCTCCAGCAGGACGTTCCAGATTCGCATCACACGTTGGGGATAGTCGCCCACCTCCGCTCTGGGGATAAGACTGGTCTGGTCTTGGAGCGTGAGCCGGTGCGCCCGTCGGCGCAGATCCCGGTAAGCATCCCGCAGCAGCGCCGCGTCTTCGCCGGAGAGTACCCCTACCTCCTCAAGACCATCGATCTGCCGGATATTGTCGGTGTACGTCAACAACTCGGGGTACCGGCGAGCGTGCGCTAATACCGCATATTGCACCATAAATTCAATATCGGCGATACCACCACGATCCTGCTTGAGATGAAAGCGACCAGGCTCGGCGGAACCCAGTTCGTGGCGCATGCGCTCCCGCATCTCCCGCACCTCTCGGCGCAAACCAGCCACATCCCGAGGCTGGCTCAGTACTTCCCGGCGCAGGTTTTCGAAGCGGGTCTTGATGTCCGCAGACCCCGCCACCGCCCGGGCGCGGACCAGGGCCTGATGCTCCCAGGTCCAGGCCTGGCCGCGCTGGTACTCGCCAAAGGCATCCAAGCTGGAGACTAGCAGCCCGGACTTACCGCTGGGTCGTAGCCGGGTGTCGACCTCATAGAGGGCGCCGGAAGCGGTCTGAATGGTGAGCATATGGATGATCCGCTGCACCAGGCGCAGGAAAAACGTGGCGTTATCCAGTTGGCGTGGCCCATCAGTGTGCTGATCGGCGCCGTGGCTGTCATGGAGAAACACCAGGTCCAGGTCGGAACCATAGCCCAGCTCGATGCCCCCAAGCTTGCCGTAGGCAATGATGGCCAATCCGGCCTCCCGGGTTTGGCTGTCCACGCTGTAACAGGGTTTGCCGAACCGGGATGTGACATCGGCCCAGGCCAGGGCTAGCACCTTGCGCAGCAGTACCTCGGCCACCTCGGTGAGATGATCGCTGACGATCATCAACGGCATGGCGCCGCTGATGTCTGCGGCAGCCACCCGCAGCAGATTGGTGTGCTGGAAATGGCGCAGCACATCCAGTACTTGCTCTTCATCGTCGGCGGGCACCCGATCCAGCAGTTGGTCCAGTTCCGCAGCCAGGGCCGGGCGGTCCAAGGGAACGTAGAGACTGGCTGGGTCCAGCAGTTCATCCAGCAGCAAGGGGTAACGGGCCAAGTACTCGGCGATCCAGATACTGGCGTCGCAGAGCTTGACCAGTTGCGACAGGGCCATGGGGTTGTCCACCAGCAGGGCCAGGTATACCGAACGCCGGGCGATAGCCTCCAGCAACCGGGTGATGCGTTCCAACGTCACGACCGGCTGCCCGGCGCCGGCCACGGCTGCCAACACCAGGGGCATAAGCTGATCCAACCGCTCCTGGCCACGCTTGCTCAAGGCCCGGCGACTGAAACTGCCCCGCAGCCGGTCGAGGCAGGCCAAAGCCGCCTCGGAACTGCCGTAACCGTGGGCGGCCAGCAGTTCCAGAACCTGCTCCCGCCCTGAATCACCTCGCCAAATGGCGGTGAAATCCGCCGCCGTCGGGTCGTTGCCGTTTTCGGTCTGAGGAACGGCAAACACCTGCTGAAACTGCTCGGAGACAAAGCGAGTATGGCGCAGAAGCGCCCGCACATAGCCGGACCAGTCGGCATAACCCATGGCGAAGGCCAACCGCGACTTAGCAGCTGGGTCTTCGGGCAAATCATGGGTTTGGCGATCATCCCAGGCTTGCAGGCGGTTCTCCGTGCGGCGCAAAAAATCATAAGCCCGTTTAAGTCCGCGCACCGTATAGCCGGCCAGCCGCTCGCTGTCGGCCAAATAATCCAGCACCTGAAGGATGCCCCGGACCCGCAGTCCCGGCTCCCGGCCACCGTAGATCAACTGGAAAGCCTGGCCGATGAACTCAATCTCCCGAATCCCCCCCGGCCCTAGCTTGACATTGCGCCGCAGACCCTTGCGCTCCACCTCCCGAGCGATCATGGCCTTCATATCCCGCAACGACTCGAAGGCTCCGTAGTCCAGATAGCGGCGATACACGAATGGGCGCAACGCCTGGATCAGCCGTTCTCCATCGCTAGGATCGCCGGCCACTACCCGCACTTTGATCATGGCGTAACGTTCCCAGTCCCGGCCTTGGTTCTGGTAGTACTCCTCCAGGGCGGCGAAGCTCATCACCAGCGGACCGCTATCGCCGAAGGGCCGCAGCCGCATGTCCACCCGAAACACGAAACCCTCGGCCGTGGGTTCGTTGAGCACCTTGATCAGTTGCTGGCCGAGACGGCTAAAAAATTCTCCATTGTCACGACTGCGCCGACCATCGGTTTCGCCTTTTTCGGGATAGGCAAAAATCAGGTCGATATCCGAGGAATAATTTAATTCCAAGCCGCCCAACTTCCCCATCCCCAATACCACCAACCGCTGGGCCTGGCCAGTGGCCCCCCGTGGCTCCCCGAAGCGCTCCACTTCCCAGCCATGCAGCCGGTCCAGAGCCGAGGCGAGACAAGCATCGGCCAAACGGCTCAGATCGGCCAGAGTTTCAGGCAGTTCCGCCAGATTGTTGAGGTCCCGCCAAGCAATGCGCAGCATTTCTCTGGCCCGAAACCGGCGTAGGGCAATCCCCAGCGCAGCGGCATCACTGACCGTCTCCAGCAGCGACTCCAGTCGGGTCCGGCAGCCGTCTTCGGAATAGCTCGCCGACAGATCACCACTGCTCAGCAAGTCCTGACATTGGGTCGGCCAGCGGATGCAGGTACGGGCCGCGAATTCGCTGCACGCCCAGGTTCGGGCCAGCCGTGCCAGCAGGGTGGGGTCTTGGGGTAGGGGTACGGCATCCCGCGCACAGGCATCCCGGAACGCCTGCCAATGACCGGCGACCGCCGGTCGTTGGGCCTCGGGCAGGGTGGCGAGGGCGGCGTCGAATCCGGGCATGGACTTTACTCTGTGGCAGCTATTGGGGCAGCTTAGCGAATCTGTCCCCTCCAGACCACGGGGCCGGGCCGACGGGGCGCGGGCGGATCACGGCTCCACCAGCGGTGGCAGCGCCTCCAGTCGCCTTTCTAGCACCTCCCGGTCCTCGGCCCGTAGCGTGGCATGTCCCACTTTGCGGCCCGGCTTGGGGTCTTTGCCGTAATCGTGCCAGTGGGCGCCGGACACCGCCAGGAAGGCATCCCGATCCGGCAGTGCGCCGATGAAGTTAAGCATGGTGGAACAACCCCGGGCGGAGGTGGAACCCAGGGGCAGGCCGGCCACCGCTCGCAGATGGTTTTCAAATTGGCTGGTTTCCGCACCTTCAATGGTCCAGTGGCCGGAGTTGTGGACCCGGGGAGCCATCTCGTTGATGACCGGCTGGCCATCCACCACGAAGAATTCCAGGGTCAACAGGCCCACATAGTTCAGCTCCACAAGCAACGCTTCGGCGTAACCGCGCAGCCGGACGGCCAGATCCGAGGCATAGAAGGGGGCATCGGAGCGGCGCAGAATGCCATTGCCGTGGCGGTTCTCCACGAGCGGGTAATGGACGATCAGCCCGTCCCGGGCGCGTAGGGATAGAATCGACACCTCCCGCTGGAAGGGCACGAAAGCTTCCAGGATAAGCGGCGCCCCACCCAGGGCCTGCCAAGCCGGTTGCAGGTCCTCGCATCGACGCAGCAGTTGCTGGCCCTTGCCGTCGTATCCCAGACGGCGGGTCTTGAGCATGGCTGGCAGACCGATGTCGGCCACCGCCAGGGTCAGGGCATCCAAGCTGTCCACGGCCGCGAACCGGGGGGTGGGGATGCCCAGCCGACGGAACAGGGTTTTCTCCACCAGTCGGTCCTGGGCCAGCCCTAGAGCGGCGGGAGGCGGGTACACCGGCACCCGCTCGGCCAGGAACCGGGCGGCGGACTCAGGGACGTTCTCGAAGTCGAAGGTGACCACTTCGGCCCGGGCGGCCAGCTCGGCCAGCCGCTCCCGGTCGTCATAGGCGCCGG
>CAZQXD010000055.1:0-20193 GCA_964597315.1 uncultured Candidatus Competibacteraceae bacterium | reverse complement strand
CCGGGGCAGGGTCCAGGATCAAACACCGCAGCCCTAGGGGATAGCCGGCCAGAGCCAGCATCCGCGCCAATTGTCCGCCGCCCACCACACCGACGATCACGGCGCGCTCCGAGGGTCGGGCCGGGCCAGCACTGTTTCGGTCTGGCGGTCCCGGTAGCCGCGCAGAGCCTCCCGGAACTCTGGATGTTTATTGCCCAGCAGGCTAGCGGCCAGCAGGGCGGCGTTCACGGCTCCTGCCCGACCGATGGCCAGAGTACCCACTGGGATGCCGGCTGGCATCTGCACGATGGACAGCAGGGAGTCCAGGCCATTGAGGGACTTGGACTGAATGGGCACCCCCAGCACTGGCAACACGGTCTTGGCGGCCACCATCCCCGGTAGATGGGCGGCCCCCCCGGCCCCGGCGATAATGACCTCCAGACCCCGGGCCTCGGCTCCGGCAGCGTAGTCGAACAGCAGATCCGGGGTGCGGTGGGCGGAGACCACGCGGACTTCAAAGGGCACCCCCAGTTGTTCCAGGGTGTCCGCCGCGTGTTCTAGAGTACTCCAATCGGAGGTGGAGCCCATAATCAGACCAATAAGTGTATTCATGGAGGCAGTTTAGCAAGGGCTGTCGGACTTGCGAACGGGGCAACGATAGGGTTTTATGCTCAGGGCGCCGATGAAACAATAATCGCTTCCATAAATAATAAAGGGATCTTATGAAACCCATCATCATCGTCGGCAGTGGACTGGCCGGCTATGCCGTGGCCCGGGAGTTCCGGCGCCTGGACACCCTTACCCCGGTCACGGTGCTTACCCGCGACGATGGCCGCTTTTATTCCAAGCCCATGCTGTCCAACGCCCTGGCCCAGGGGAAAAACGCCGATACCCTGGCCATGGCTACCCCGGAACACATGGCCCGGCAGTTTCAACTTAGGGTGCTGACGAATACCCGGGTGGAGGCCCTCGACCCGCGCCGGGGGGTGGTGGTCACCGAACAAGGCCCCCTCGCCTACTTTAAGCTGGTGCTGGCCCTGGGGGCCGATCCCTTGCGCCTGCCTCTGGCCGGGGACGGCGCCCTGGATGTGCTGTCCGTGAACGATTTGCGCAGCTACAGGGTATTCCGGGAGCGCTTGGCGGGCCGGCGGCGGGTGGTCATTCTGGGGGCCGGGCTGGTGGGCTGCGAGTTCGCCGATGATTTATGCGGGGCCGGCTACCGGGTAGAGGTGATGGATCTAGCCCGCTGGCCGCTGCCCCGGCTACTGCCGGAACCCGCTGGCCGGGCCTTGCGCGCCGCCCTGGCCGCTCAGGGAGTGGGCTGGCACTTTCGCAACGCCATCAAGGGGATGGAGCGACGAGGATTGGCTTATGAACTGACCCTTGCCGACGGTCGCCGACTGGACACTGATCTGGTGCTGTCCGCCACCGGGCTGCGGCCCCGCACCGACCTGGCCAAGACTGCGGGTCTGGCTACCCGCCGGGGGATTACCGTGGACCGCCACTTACAGACCAGCGCCGAGGCGGTCTATGCTCTAGGCGATTGCGCCGAGGCGCAAGGGCTGTGGCTACCCTATGTAATGCCCATTTCCCACGCCGCCCGGACTCTGGCCCGAACCCTGGCCGGACGGTTGACCCCACTGCGCTATCCACCCATGCCGATACAGGTCAAGACCCCGTCTCATCCGGTAGTGGTGGCTCCGCCCCCGGACGGAGCAGCCGGGGAGTGGCGCTGCGAGACCCGGGATGGGGGGGTGCGGGCCGTGTTTCTGGACCCGACCGGCACCCTACGGGGTTTTGCCCTGACCGGGGGAGCGGTGGCAGAGAAACAGACCCTGGCCGCGCAACTGCCAGGACTATTGGTCTAAGACCGATGCGCCAGTTCCACGAACGGCGGCCTGATCGCACCAGTATAGAATCCCGGTTTCGTTGGTGGAGATAATCCCTGCTCATAGGTTTTCCCTATCGATGTCTTCTATATATTCAATTTCACATATATCAAGACTTCCCATAGACTCCACGGCAAGTCAATTTTATTGATTCGCCAAACCTATAAGGAGAGATGTACATGAGCGTACTCGTCAACAAGCAAGCCCCTGACTTCACCGCCCCCGCTGTGCTGGCCAATGGCGCTATCACCGAGCAATTCAAGCTTTCCGAGCTGCGGGGCAAGCATGTGGTGCTGTTCTTCTGGCCCCTGGACTTCACCTTTGTCTGTCCGTCGGAAATCATCGCCCACGACAAGCGCATTGAGCGGTTCCAGGAGCTGGGCGTGGAAGTGGTGGGGGTATCCATCGACTCCCAGTTCACCCACTATGCCTGGCGCAACACGCCGGTAAACCAGGGCGGCATCGGCCCGGTCCGCTTCCCCATGGTGGCCGACGTCAATCATGCCATTACCCGAGCCTACGGCATCGAGCACCAGGACGGCGTGGCCTTGCGGGCGTCCTTCCTGATCGACAAAGACGGGGTGGTGCAGCATCAGACGGTGAACAACCTGCCCTTGGGCCGCAACGTGGACGAGATGATCCGTCTAGTGGAGGCTTTGCAGTTCACCGAGGAGCACGGCGAAGTCTGCCCGGCCGGCTGGCAGAAAGGCCAGAGCGGTATGAAGCCTGACGCGGAAGGCGTGGCCCAGTTCCTGGCCAAGAACGCCGAAGTCCTGTAGAGGCTACACTATTGGGTATGGAGGGCGCCTGCCCGGCGCCCCGCGCCATAGCGTTTCCAATACGCCACCGGATCACGGGAGACAAGCTAATGAGCAATACCAAACACTGCCGGCTGCTGATTCTAGGCTCCGGCCCGGCCGGCTATACGGCGGCTGTCTATGCCGCCCGCGCCAATCTCAAGCCAGTGCTGGTCACTGGCCTGGCCCAGGGTGGGCAGTTGATGACCACCACCGACGTGGATAACTGGCCCGGCGACCCGGAGGGCTTGCAAGGCCCCGGCTTGATGGAGCGGATGCGCCAACACGCCGAACGCTTCGACACCGAAATCATTTTCGACCATATCCACACGGTGAAACTGGATCAGCGACCGTTTTCCCTGACGGGTGACTCCGGCGAATACACCTGCGATGCCTTGATCATCGCCACCGGGGCCTCCGCTCAGTATCTGGGCCTGGAGTCGGAACAGGCGTTCATGGGCAAGGGCGTCTCCGCCTGCGCCACCTGCGACGGGTTTTTTTACCGCAACCAGAAAGTCGCGGTGATCGGCGGCGGCAACACCGCCGTGGAGGAAGCCTTGTACCTGTCCAATATCGCCAGCGAAGTCACCCTCGTGCATCGGCGCGACAAGTTCCGGGCCGAGGCCATTCTGGTGGACAAGCTGATGGACAAGGTGAATAACGGCAATATGCGCTTGGAACTAAACCAGACCTTGGATGAAGTGCTGGGTGACGACTCCGGCGTGACTGGCGCCCGGCTCCAACACGCCCAAACCGGCGAAACCAAGAACCTGGAGGCCACCGGGGTATTTATCGCCATCGGCCACAAGCCCAATACCGACCTGTTCGAGGGTCAGTTGGACATGGAGGGGGGCTATATTCTGGTCAAGGGCGGGCATAGCGGCGAGGCCACCGCCACCAGTGTCCCCGGGGTGTTCGCCGCCGGAGACGTTGCCGACCATGTCTATCGCCAGGCGGTGACTTCCGCCGGCACCGGCTGCATGGCGGCCCTGGACGCCGAAAAATACCTGGAGGATGTGGGCAAGGCCGAACATAACCTGACCTACTCCCAGGAAGCGGCCAGCGAGCCGGTGTATTGAAGCTCTCCTAGACCTCTCTCCCTCCCCGGGAGAGGGGTCTAGGGATACGTTAATTCCGGGTCAACCCTCCATTGCCCGGATGGCCTCCGCCACCGCCAGCACCCGTTGGGCTTCCTCCACATGCAGGTTTTCCACTAGCTTGCCGTTGACCACCACCACCCCTTTGCCCGCCACCCGAGCCTCCTCCCAGGCGGCGATCAGAACCTCGGCGGTCTCCATCTCTTGTTGCGAGGGCGCAAACACCTCATTGGCAGGATCAATCTGTTTCGGATGGATCAAGGTCTTGCCGTCGAAACCCAAGTCCCGGCCCTGTTCGCAGGCGGCCCGCAGACCAGCCTCATCGTCCAGATCCAGATGTACCCCGTCGAGGATGTCCAGACCGTAGGCCCGGGCAGCCAGCACGCACAGCCCCAGGGACGTGAGGAAGGGCAGGCGCCCAGGGGTATGGCGAGCGCGCAGCTCTTTGGCCAGATCGGAGGTACCCATGACGATACCGGCCAGACGGGGGCTGGCGGCGCAGATGGCGTCGATGCGCAGCATGCAACGCGGGGTCTCGGCCATGATCCAGACCGGCAGCTCGGCGGGCGCCCCGGCGGCATCCAAGGCGGCCACGGCCTCTAGCACCTGTTCCGGCGCTTCCACCTTGGGAAACAGCACGGCATCGGCGCCGCAAGTGGCTATGGCCGCCACATCGTCCCGGCCCCAGGGGGTGTTCAAGCCGTTGACCCGCACGATCACCTCCCGGTAGCCATAGCCGCCCTGGCTGACAGTCGCTACGATCCGCTCCCGGGCCTGGACCTTGGCATCCGGGGAGACGGCATCCTCCAAATCCAGAATCAGGGCGTCGGCGGGCAGGGAACGAGCTTTTTCCAAAGCCCGGGCGTTGGAGCCGGGCATATAAAGCATGGAACGGCGGGGACGAAACGCTTGCATGAACGGGTACCTGTGAGTATCGCGGCGGCCCTTGCCGAAACCGAACCGGTCCTGGCAAGGGCCTGCATGGTCATGGTGAGCATCAGCGATTGGCGATCTGTTCGGCCTTGCTAACCAGATTCTCGGCCATCTTGATGGAGGCGATGTCAATCAGCCGACCGTCCAAGCTTACCGCGCCCTTGCCTTCCTTTTTAGCTTGTTCCATGGCCTCCAGTATGCGCTTGGCCTTGGTCACCTCGGCCTCCGAGGGACTAAATACCTGGTTGGCCAGTTCGATCTGGGACGGATGGATGGCCCATTTGCCCTCATAGCCTAGGACGGCGGCCCGCTTGGCGGCGGCCACATAGGCATCGGGATCAGAAAAATCGCCGAAGGGACCGTCGATGGGCCGCAGGCCATAGGCCCGGCAGGCCACGCACATCCGGGACAGGGCGAAATGCCACATATCGCCCCAGTGTACGTCTCGGGATTCGCTGTTGGCGTCACCGGTCAACACGCTATAGTCGGGGTTGGCGCCGCCGATCACCGTGGTGCGGGCGCGGGTGGAGGCGGCATAATCGGCCACCCCGAAGCTCATGGCCTCCAGGCGCTTGGAACTCTGAGCGATGGCCTCGACGTTGGCCATTCCCAGGGCGGTTTCGATGAGGATATCAAAACCGAGCCGCTTGTCGCGTTTCTTGGCCAGTTCGATCTGGGTCACCAGGGTATCCACAGTATAGACGTCGGCCGGCACCCCTACCTTGGGAATCAGCAGCATATCCAGGCGCGGACAACTCTCGACGATCTCCACCACATCCCGGTACATGTACTCGGTGTCCAGGCCGTTGATACGCACCTGCATGGTTTTATCGCCCCAGTCCAAATCATTCAGGGCCTGAATGATATTTTGGCGGGCCTTGTCTTTCTCGTCCGGGGCAACGGCGTCCTCGCAATCCAGGAATATCACGTCGGCGGCGGATTTGGCGGCCTTTTCGATGAAGCTGAAGTTGGAGCCGGGAACAGCCAGTTGGGAACGCTGTAGTCGTGGTGTGGCTTGCTCGATAATGGTTGCGCTCATGATCTATCGACTCCTGGAAAGGTCAGCAATGACAAAGGGACAAATAATGCCCCAAGACAGCGGGACATATAAAGTAAACGGGTGTTTACGATAGGAAGCTGTCCTTATAGGAACGCCGTCTCGGAGGCTGTCGAAACGGTTTAGTCGTCCAGGCGAAAACCGATCTTCAGGGTTACCTGGTAATGGCCCACCTGGCCGTTAGTGATATGGCCGCGGGTTTCCGTGACCTCGAACCAATCCAGATTGTGCAAGGATTTGGCCGCCTTGGAGATGGCGTTGTTGATGGCATCTTCAATACTGGTCTTGGACGATCCGGTGAGTTCCACCAGTTTATAGACATGATCGCTCATGTTTCCCTCCGCGTTGTGGTAGGCACTGAAACTAGTGTAGGCCAGCCGGGAATATCTGCTTTCCAAACTACCGATAGGCTACCGGAGGTGACGCCATGACCGGCGCCGCCGCCGACGTTCCGGCCTAGAGATTTCCCTCAGGCGCTCAAAGCGTCATCCACCACTTGAATCCAGTGCCGGATCGGTTTGGCGCCGCCCCCCTGAAGATGGGTCAGACAGCCGATATTGGCGGTGGCGATCAATTCCGGCCCCCCGGACTCCAGGGCCTTGAGTTTGTTAGCCCGCAACTGCATGGAGAGGTCTTTCTGGAGGATCGAATACGTTCCCGCCGAGCCGCAACACACGTGGGCATCAGGCACCGGCGTCAGGGTGAAGCCCAGCTTGGTCAGCACACCCTCCACCACGCCGTTAAGTTTCTGGCCATGCTGCAAGGTGCAGGGAGAATGAAAAGCCAGATGCCTGGCCGCCACCGGCTTTAAGCTGGATAGGTTCTCCAGGGCTAGGATTTCGCCGATATCCTTGGTCAGTTCACCGATTCGCTTGGCCTTGTGGGCATAGCTGGGATCGTCAGCCAACAGATGGCCATATTCCTTGACCGTGGCCCCACAACCACTGGCGGTCATGACAATAGCCTCAGCGCCCTGCTCCACCGCCGGCCACCAGGCGTCGATATTGCGGCGCATATCATCCAGAGCCTCGGCCTGGGCGTCCAGATGATAGCTCACCGTGCCGCAGCAACCGGCCTGGGGGCTGCTCACCAGGCTAATCCCCAGACGGTCCAGCACCCGGGCGGTGGCGGCATTGATATCCGGTGCAATACCCGGCTGCACACAACCCTCCAGCACCAGCATCCGGCGTGAATGGCGGGCCGCAGGCCAGGGCCCGGCCCGCTCTCGGGTCGGCACCGACGCCCGCAACGAGGCCGGCAGCAGGCCACGCGCCATTTGGCCCATGCGTAACAAGGCGGTGAATACCTGACGGCGGGCAAGCACCTTACGCAGCCCCAAGCGCAGCAGGCGCTGGGGGAGGGGCCGGCTGACCCGCTGGTCCACCAACTTGCGGCCGATATCCGCCAGCCGATGATAATTGACTCCCGAGGGGCAGGTGGTCTCGCAGGCTCGGCAGGTCAGACAGCGGTCCAGGTGCAACTGGGTCTTGGCGCTGACGTCCTGGCCTTCCACCAATTGTTTGACCAGATAAATGCGGCCCCGGGGGCTATCCAGTTCATTGCCAAGCAACTGGTAGGTCGGGCAGGTGGCCAGACAGAAACCGCAATGTACACACTTGCGCAGGATAGTATCGGCTTCCTGGCCTTCGGGCGTGTTTTTGATGAAATCGGCGAGTGATGTTTGCATAGCGTCGCTCAGAATTCGGGATACATCCGCCCGGGATTGAAAATCCTCCAGGGGTCAAAAGCCTGCTTGAGGTTGCGGTGCAGCCGCAGCAGTACCGGGTCCAGGGGTTGGAATACCTGGCCATGTCGGTCACCACCCCGGAATAAGGTGGCATGGCCACCGACCTCCAGAGCCGCCTTGCGGATATCCTCGACCGGCGCCACGCTGCGCAGCCAGCGTTGGGCGCCGCCCCATTCCAGCAGCCAATTACCGGGCAGCCGGGGCATGGGCGCCGCCGCCGGCAGCGACAGCCGCCATAGAGGCATGCCATTGGCGAAAAACCCGTGGGACTGCTCCCGCAGACCCGCCCAGAAAGACTCCCCCTCTTGCCGCTCGCCGCCCAATTGTTCAGCCGCTTTCTCCACCGCCGGGGCGGCGCCGGACAGACGAATATACAAGGCGTCGCCATCATGGCAGGTAGCGGAGATGGGCAGGGGCCGACCCGCCCAGCGGTTCATGGACTCGATGGCCTGATCCACGGGCCGTTGCTGGACTAGGGTGGTCTCCAGGGCCGGACGGGGCAGGATCTTCAGAGAGACTTCCAAAATCACCCCCAGGGTGCCCAGGGCGCCGGTCATCAGCCTGGAGACATCGTAACCGGCCACGTTCTTCATCACTTGGCCGCCAAACGACAGAATTTCCCCTTTACCGTTCAGGAGCTTGATCCCCAGCACCAGATCCCGAGCCGAGCCGGTATAGGGCCGCCGCGGCCCGGACAAGCCACAGGCCACGGCGCCGCCCAAAGTGGCATGGCCACCGAAAGACGGCGGTTCAAAACCCAGCATCTGGCCCCGCTCGGTGAGCGTGGCCCGTATCTCGGCCAAAGGTGTGCCGGCCCGAGCGGTGATAACCAGTTCGCTGGGTTCATAGGACACCACGCCCCGATAGCCAGTCACGTCCAAGGACTCGCCCTGGGGTTCCCGGCCATAAAATCGCTTGCTCCCCCCGCCCTGAATATCCAAAGGGGTCTTTTGGTCCCCGGCGCGGAGTACCGCCTCGCGCAGGCTGTCACTGTGGTCGATATCGCTCATGGCCATCGTCTTTGGTGAATACTTCGGACACTCATCGGGAGAGATGGGCAACCATGCCCTCCACCCGGCGCTTCACTCCCGGAAATACCGGCTCAGAACCGCTCCAGCTCCGGAAACGGCAACTGTCCCTGATGCACATGCATGGCTCCGTATTCGGCGCAACGGGCCAGGGTGGGCACCGCCTTGCCGGGATTGAGCAGGCCATGGGGATCGAAAGCTGCTTTCAAGGCGTGGAATTGTTCCAGCTCGGCGGCAGCGAACTGCACACACATCTGGTTGATCTTCTCGATGCCCACGCCGTGTTCTCCAGTGATGGTGCCCCCCACCTCAACGCACAACTCCAGAATCTTGGCCCCCAGTGCCTCGGTACGATCCAGTTCGCCGGGCTGGTTGGCATCGAACAGGATCAGGGGATGCAGATTGCCGTCGCCGGCATGAAAGACGTTGATCACTGGCAGAGCGTATTGCTCGGACAGGGCCTGGATGCCGTTCAGCACTCGGGCCAGTTCCTTACGGGGAATAGTGCCGTCCATGCAATAGTAGTCGGGTGATAGCCGACCGGCCGCCGGAAAAGCCGCCTTGCGCCCGGCCCAGAACAGTTGCCGTTCCTGCTCGTTGCGGGCCACTCGGATCTCCGTGGCCCCGTCTCGCTCCAGTATCGCCCGCACCTGCCGCAACTGATCCGCCACCTCGGCCTC
The DNA here is from genome assembly GCA_964597315.1 of uncultured Candidatus Competibacteraceae bacterium. Lineage (GTDB taxonomy): Bacteria > Pseudomonadota > Gammaproteobacteria > Competibacterales > Competibacteraceae > CAZQXD01. The sequence continues at coordinate 10,986 of CAZQXD010000055.1, read as the reverse complement.
GGTACCGTCCAGTTCGCAAAGCAGAATCGCCGCAGCCTCCACCGGGTATCCGGCATGAAGAAAGTCCTCGGCGGCGCGGATACAGCCCTGGTCCATCATTTCCAGGCCCCCGGGGATGATGCCCTCGGCGATGATACGGGCCACCGCCGCCCCGGCGCTATCCACTCGGTCGAAGGCGGCCAGCACCACCTGGGCGGTTTCGGGTTTGGGCAGTAGCTTAACGGTGATTTCGATGATCACTCCCAACATGCCCTCGGAGCCGGTGAGCAGGGCCAATAAGTCATAGCCGGCGGCATCCAGCCCTTTCCCCCCCAGGGTAACCAGTTCGCCATCGCTGGTGACCAGCTTGAGGCCCTGGATATTGTGTACCGTCAGACCGTATTTAAGGCAATGCACGCCACCGGCGTTCTCGGCCACATTACCGCCAATGGAGCAGGCGATCTGGGAGGAGGGATCGGGGGCGAAATATAGCCCCAGAGGGGCCACGGCCTGAGAGATCGCCAGGTTCCGCACCCCGGGCTGGACTCGGGCGACACGGTTTTCGGGGTCAATTTCCAGAATGCGGTTAAACTTGGCTAGAACCAGCAGCACCCCGTTCTCCAGGGGCAGCGCTCCGCCTGACAAGCCGGTGCCGGAGCCGCGAGCCACGACCGGCACTTGCAGTTCGGTGCAGGTGCGCAACACATGACAGACGTGGTCCACAGTTTCCGGTATCGCCACTAACAGCGGCAATTTCCGGTAGACCGACAGACCGTCGCATTCGAAGGGGCGCTTATCCTCGGGATCGACCAGCAGGCAATGCTCGGGAACTCCTCGGGCCAGGGCGGCGCGCAACTGTGTCAGGTCCGCCTGAGGAGGGTCCGCAGCGTTAGCGGTGGCAGGAATGGTCATAACTTTACCTCGCTTTGGCGACCAGCCCTTTAACTTTTGGTGGCGGCGGCAGGCCCTTGTATTTATTTATAGAATCTGAGTCTAGCATAAGGTTTTTCAGCCACCATAGGTTTTTGGATCATTGGTATGACCAATAATTTGAAAGCGTATTCCACCTGACAAAATCACTGGAACCGGATTGTGCGAAGCAATACAATTCGATTTTCATAATGCAGCACGGCTTTTACTTATGCCTCCATTTCTAGCCAGCCACGGAATACATCATGGTTGCGAAAACAACGACATCCATTCAGGTTATCGACCGACTTGCCCAATTGCTGGACGCCATTGCCGCCAACGACAGCCCTGTCAGCCTGAAAATTCTTTCCACCGAAACCGGACTACACCCATCCACCGCTTTCCGCATCCTGGCTTCCCTTTGTGAACATGGCTTTGTGGAGCGCAGTTCCTCCGGTCACTACCGGCTAGGAGTGCGGCTATTGCAATTAGGCAGTCGTGTCCAGGGTCGGCTGGATATGCGCCGGGAAGCCCGACCGATCATGGAATGGCTACGCAATGAGAGCGGCGAAACCGTGAATCTGATTGTTCGGGAAGGGGACGAGGTGGTCTACGTGGACCGGGTCACCCCCAACCGCATGATGCGTGTGGAGCAGGTCATCGGTGGACGCGCGCCTTTGCACGTCACTGCCGTGGGCAAACTGTTTCTAGCCGAGGGCGGCGCCGAAGCCTGCCTTGAATATGCCGAGCGCACCAGCCTGCCGGCTCGCACACCCTATTCCATCACCGACCCGGCCAACTTGTGGCGGGCGGTAAAGAACACCCTGCACCAGGGCTACGCCTTGGATGATCAGGAAGCAGAATTAGGAGTAGGCTGCATCGGCGTGCCAATTCGTGACAGCAGCGGACATATCATTGCTGGCATCTCGGTATCGGCCCCTATTGAACGGCGCGAGGAAGCCTGGATACCTGTAGTAAAGCAAGCCGGGGAGAAGCTGTCTACCCGGTTGGGCCACCCCGCCGAGGGTCGGACCCGTTAGAGTCAGGTACTCACCGCACGCTCGGTGGCCGCCTCAATCCCGTTTTGCATCCCTAGCCTCCCATGGGCAGTTCCACCACAAACTCGGCGCCTTTGCCGGGGGCGCTTTCCACCCAAATGGCGCCACCGTGGTGTTCCACGATACGCTGGCTGATGGGCAGTCCCAGACCAGTGCCCTTGGGCTTGCCAGCCTGTTGATTACTGACTTGATGGAATTTTTCGAAAATCTGTCGCTGCTGCTCCTTAGGGATGCCGGGGCCATTATCCCTAACCCTGATTCGGGCCAGGGTGGCATCGGTTTCGAGGCGGATACTTACCCTGCCGTCTTCGTCGGCGCAGAACTTTACGGCATTGGACAGGAGGTTGATGAGCACTTGGGTGAGCCGGTCATAGTCTCCCACCAATTCCACGGCATCCTCTCCGAGATCGTGTTCTAGAGTTATTTTTTTGTCTCTGAACAATTGACTTGTAGCGTTGATGGCGTCCCCCGCCAAGGCTCGAACATCCAGTCGCTCAGCCTGCCAGTCCACCCGCCCGGAATCGATCTTGGCTAGATCCAGCACTTGATTGATCAACCGTGTCAGGCGCTCGCTTTCCTTGACAATAATGCCCAAAAATTCGCTACGCTGCTTTTCTTCCATATCTAGATTGGCCAACAGAATCTCCGAAAACGCCCGAATGGACGTCAGCGGGGTGCGTAATTCGTGGCTGATCGTGGACACGAACTCATCTTTTAGCCGATCGAGTTCTTGGAGCCGAGCATTGGCTTCTCGCAATTCGGCGGTAGCGGCTTCCAGTTGTAGGGATTTTTCTTCCAGCCGACGGCTGTACTCAATGGCGTGAGAGGTCTCATCAAGGATGGTCATGACCTCTTCGATACTCAACACCTCGCCTTTCACGATAGAGGAGATCATTACCCGGGCCGAGGCGGCGCCGATGGCTCCGGCTAACAACCGCTCCGCAAAGTGTACTAATTGGGGATCGGCCTGGAGGTGGCCCGATAGATTGACTTGATGGGTGCGGGTGTACTCTTTGAAAGCCTCATCGGCCTTGCGACGCCCGACAAACCGGGCTATCAGATCATAAATCTCCGAGACTTCGGCGGTACCCCGCCAAAGCAGGGAGTCACCGCGCCGACCGCGCTCATAGATTTCCACGAACTGGCTGGCCTGGACCCGTTCAATAGCGTCTTGATGACTCAGTAGGGAACCCAGTACCAGCCCACCCAAATTGACCAGCATGCTCCAGATTACGGCGTGAGTGTAGGGGTCCAATCCCGCCAGGCCCAAGAATTGGTATGGCTTCAGTAGCTCCCAGCCGAACAGTCCCTGTTCGATGAAATCCACCGGCAGCCAGCCGGAGCGGGCAAAAGACGGCAGCACCAAAGTGTAGAACCACATTAGGAAACCTCCGCCCAAGCCCAGATAGGCGCCCAACCGGCTAGCTCTTTTCCAGTAGATGCCCAATAGGATTACCGGTCCAAATTGGGCGGCGGCGGTGAAGGATACCAGTCCCACGGTAACCAGGGCATAGGACTCGCCGATCAGCCGATAGTACAACCAGCCCAACAGGATCATCACCACGATGCTACTACGGCGGATACCCAGCAGTAAGCCGGTGAGATCCCGGCGCTCGATAAGTCGCAGGGCCTTGATACGCAACAGCACCGGCATCACGAGGTCGTTACAGACCATGGTGGACAATGCCACCGTCTCCACGATGACCATGCTGGTGGCGGCGGATAGACCTCCCAGATACACCAACAAAGCCAGGGCTTGCCGTTGCTCGGCCATGGGTAAGGCTAGGACGAAGGTGTCGTGGTCCACGGGCAGGTCTGGAAAAATCAATAGACCACTGAAGGCAATGGGCAGCACAAATAGATTGATCAGCAGCAGATACAAGGGAAATAACCAAGCCGCTTTGCGAATATGTTCCTCGTTTACGTTTTCCACTACCAGCACCTGAAACTGTCGAGGCAGAAACAGGAACGCCATCATGGCTAAAAAGGTCAGAGACAACCAACCACCGTAGCCGCCGGGCATGGACTCAAAACGCATCAAGGACATCAGTTCTGGATGTTCAATAGCGCGCTGGAACACATCTCCAAAGCCATCAAACATCCCAAAGGTGACAAACAGGCCCAGCGCCATAAAGGCCACTAACTTGAACAGGGACTCGAAAGCCACCGCCGCCACTAACCCTTCGTGACGCTCGGTATTGTCGATATGCCGGGTGCCAAACAAAATGGTGAACACAATCAGCAGCAGGGCCGTGTACAAGGCGGTATCGGCCCATATAGGCTGCTCCCTGGCCTGTACGGTAGGTAAAATATCTGGATAGTAGCCAAGCACATTGAAGCTGACGGCGATCGCTTTTAGCTGTATGGAGATGTAGGGCATGATCCCTACTACCACTATGACTGTCACCAATCCGCCCAAGAGCGAACTCTTACCATAGCGGGAAGCTACAAAGTCGGCGATAGACGTGATGCGGTGAATCTTGGAAATGCGGACGATTCGCCGCAATACAAACCAAAATAGCACCGCCACCAAGGTTGGTCCCAGATAGATGGGCAAAAACCCCACCCCGGTGCTGGCCGCCCGACCGGCGCTGCCGTAAAAAGTCCAGGCGGTACAATAGACAGCAATGGACAGCGTATAAATATACGGGTTGGCGATGATGGAGCGACCGGCGTCGGCCCGCTTATCTCCGTAATAGGCGATAGTGAATAACACCCCGATATAGAGAAATGAGGCTAGAACGACGACCCAGTTCTGAAGCATTTAATCCGCCTCACCGTCATTGTGGTGATAACGCTCCATAATCACCGCCAGCAACCCGATTACCCCCAGCCAGACCAAAAAAATATAGAGATAGAGCAACGGAATACCGAAAAGCAGAACCGGCTGGTCAAAGAGGGACAGCAGTGGGTAGCTGAACGCCAGCACGCCTGCCACAAACAGCAGAGTGACGAACTCCCGAAACCGATCGTTCAATACGCGCCTCCTAGAATTGGGCCTGCCTCCGGCGAATAGCCTCCACTTTCTCCGACGCCTCCAAAGCCTGGCCCAGGGTATGGATTCCCCGGAGTTCGAGTAATTCCAATAATTTGACGAACACTTGGGCGGTTAGCAAGGCATCCCCCAATGCGGTGTGACGATGATATATATTCACGCCGAATCGCTCAGCGATGGCATCGAGGGTGTGGTTATCGGCATGATCATGCAGCAGACTGGACAGCAATAAAGTGTCCAGCACTGGATTATCAAAGCTTACCTTGGCTACGCCTTCCTTGAGTTTCAGAAATTTCATATCGAAAGCGGCATTGTGAGCCACCAATAGAGTATCTTCCTCGCCCACAAAGCGCTTGAATTGCACCAAAACCTGGGCGATACCGGGTTTATCGCTCACCTGCTGATCGGTGATGCCGTGAAAACGCGTGGAGACCCCAGGGATGGGGCGGCCGGGGTTGACCAGTTTATCGAACGTCTCCCCAACCAGAATACGCCGGTTGACGATGCGCACTCCAGCAATCTGGATGATCTCGTCTCCCCTGGACGGCTCCAGACCCGTGGTCTCGGTGTCAAAAACCACAAAACTGCACTCGGCCAGAGCGCGCCCCGTCAACGCTCCCAGCCCAGCGGGAGATTGCATGAGTTCGAAATCATAGAACTCGGGTCGGTCGGGAAGGTGTTCGTCGGGAGTCAACCATTGGCGCTTGGAAGCTGGCAAGGGTAACCGTAACAGAGCCTTTCCGGGCTTGCGATGGCGCTGGCTCCACAGGTCGCCGTTGTGGCGCCGCAGCACCTCTCCGACAGTGGCGGCCACCACGTCTTGAAGGGGCTGCTCCAACCAGGTCTCGATACGATGGGCGGGCACTGGCTTACCCGACCAAACGATATCCATATAGACCCGGCGGTTACCCAACAGGCACTCCACGCTAAAGACATCACCCACACCGATGCTTTGTAGGCAACTGATCAGATACTCCATCAACACTATCAGCGAATAACTATCCACATGCAGCCACAGGGACGTTCCGGCAATCTTCACTTCAGGCCCGCCCTGCTTCTGGAGTCGATGAATGACGGTAGCCAAAAGATCACTGGAATAGACATCATGCAATGGCCACTGAGTAGCTGCCAGACCGCGCATGTCCTTACACAGTGCTTCCAAACGTTGGCTTAAATGGGCGCTTTCGGTCACGACTATCTGCTGGAAAGCATCGCGTTGTTGCGAATTCATCGCGGCGAAACCCGCCAGATTTTCAGCCGCAGCCCGCAAATTGGCCAGCGGTCGGCGCAATCCCTCCAGGTCGGCGCGTATAGGCAAGCCGCCCCGGCCATCCCTGCCCACTTGGCTGGTAATATCACGAAACGTGATGACAAAAGCTGAACCGAGCGGGGAATCTGAGGATAATAATGCCATTCGGCAATGTAATAAGGTCGGGCCATTGATGGTGGCGCAAACGAAGTCTGCCTCGCCCATGGGCACACGGCCCGCTTCGGTCAACTGTAGGCGATGGCGCAGCAACTGTAGGGTATTGTCGATAGGGCCACGGGTGCATAGCCCGTATAGGGAGCGCCCCAACCCCACTGCTTCGGGGTTAGGCAGGAGCTTATGAGCGGCGGGATTGTAAAGAAGAATACGGCCCTCGGCGTCGCAAACCATTACGCCCTCGGTCAGCTCCTTGAGTACTGCTTCAAGGCAGAATTTCCGTGCTTCCAGACCCTGAGCGCCGGTGGCCATGGCCTCGGCTGTATCACGACGAGCTTGATACATTGCCACGCTGAGCTCATCCAGTCGTTTCGGTAAATCATCCAGCAGATGGAAAGTCGGCAAATCGGGGCGGTAGGTAGGATTACTATGAATGATGGTCCGAACGCTGCGAGCCAAAATCCCTAGGGGCAGCAAGCAGCCGCGATCTACCCAGGTCCAGATGACCGCCAGCAGCATAATGAGCAATAACCCCCCAGAAACCAGCGCCAGTAAAAATTGATCGCGCCGGTAAGGGTTCTCGATTAACGATGGTAAGTGCCACACGGCAATCAACAGTAGCCCGCCCACGACAATCATGGGTAGCAGCAGTAGCAACCACCATTTGCCTCGCGCCTTCACCTCCTTATCTCAAGTACTCAGCCTCTGTGCGCCAGCATATCTTTCACTTTCTCCACCAATTCCTGAGTGGCAAAGGGTTTGGTAACATAGTCATCGGCGCCCATGGCCAACCCTTTTTCCCGCTCCACCTCCCGGCCCTTGGCGGTAAGCATGATGATTTTCACATTGTCACAAGCAGGATTCTGGCGGATGGCCTGGCATACTTCATAACCGTCTTTGCGGGGCATCATCACATCCAGCAACACCAGATCCGGCACTTCCTGCTGGATCGCATCCAGCGCCGCTTGTCCGTCAGAGGCGGTACGGACCTGGTAACCGACTTGTTTCATCAAAAATTCCAGGGATAGGACGATATTAGGTTCGTCATCCACGACCAGAATACGCTTGCTCATGAATCACTCCCGAGGGTTGTAGCCGCACTCTCTTGCCCGCTATTTTTTTTGTTTCTCGGCCACTTTAAGGGGTTCGGCGCTTGCTTTGGCAAACGCATCCCAAAAGACCTGTTGCCACATTTCCATGGACTGCATTTGCTGGGGAAGCAGGGGCTTCATCAAGGTCGCGGGATCAAAACCAGTCGCGCCCTTGCGCATATTTTCATGAACGATTTTCAGCATTTCGTCCTGTAGAGGCTGGACGTTGGGCAGGCCTAAGAACTCTCGAAACTCCTGGGGGGTGGCATCAACGTTAATAGTCAGCTTCATCAGGCTATCCTCGAACGAACTCCGGGGTGGTGCCGGTAGCATAGCAGGGGTCGGTCCCATCTTCCCGGCCATACATAACGTCGGGACATCGTTATTTCCTTTATAAATTAGCGGAAATAGTCGCCTCGGACAATGTCGGGTATCAGGCACTGCGTCGCGTATGGGCTTTGAGATGGACCAACAGCAACGACACAGCCGTCGGCGTAATACCGGCTATCCGCCCCGCCTGACCTAGTGTGGTGGGACGACTACGTGTCAGCTTCTCCCGAACTTCGGCGGATAAACCCCGTACGGCCCCATAATCCAAGTCGGGAGGCAAGGCCAGGGCTTCATGACGCTGTTGGCGTTGGATATCGTCCTGTTGTCGGCGAATATATCCCTCGTACTTGCATTGAATATCCACCTGCTCGGCCACCTTGGGATCGACGACTCCCGCTCCTATGCCTGGCAAGGACAGGAGATCGGCGTAGGCTACGTCGGGTCGACGCAGCAGCTCCGTGGCCCGGCACTCTCGTGTCAACGGTCCCCCCAGTATCCGCTCCGCCTCCTTTTGGGGCAGGTGTGTTGGACGAACCCAGGTATTCCGCAACCGCTGAATTTCCCGCTCGACAGCCTCGCGCTTGGCCTCGAAAGCCGCCCATCGCTCATCGTCAACCAAGCCTAGTCGACGGGCGGTCTCGGTTAGCCTCAAGTCGGCATTGTCCTCCCGTAGCAACAATCGGTATTCGGCGCGACTGGTGAACATCCGATAAGGCTCGCTAGTGCCACGAGTGATGAGATCGTCGATCAATACACCCAAATAGGCCTCGTCTCGGCGGGGATGCCAGGGTTCGCGGCCCTGCACTCGCAAAGCGGCATTAACCCCCGCGAGCAGACCTTGGGCGGCGGCCTCTTCATAGCCGGTCGTGCCATTTATCTGGCCGGCGAAAAACAAGCCTCCAATAAATCGGGTTTCAAGAGAATGCTGGAGATCTCGTGGGTCGAAAAAGTCGTACTCAATAGCGTAGCCGGGGCGGGTCACGTGAGCATTCTCGAGTCCGCTGATGGAGCGTACCAGAGCCAGTTGCACATCGAAGGGCAAGCTGGTGGAAATACCATTGGGGTAGACTTCGAAGGTATTCAGACCCTCGGGTTCCAGAAATATCTGGTGGGAGGATTTATCGGCAAAGCGTACGATCTTGTCTTCCACCGATGGACAGTACCGGGGTCCCACCCCCTCTATCACCCCGCTGTACATGGGTGAACGGCTGAGTCCTGAACGAATGATCTCGTGGGTATGGGTGTTGGTATGGGTAATCCAGCAGCATATCTGCCGAGGATGCTCATGGGCGGAGCCAAAAAAAGAGAACACTGGCACAGGATCATCCCCGGGTTGCTCCTTAAGTCGGGAATAGTCGATGCTGCGGCCATCGATTCGGGGCGGGGTGCCGGTCTTCAGCCGTCCGACCCGAAACGGCAGTTCCCGCAAACGCCGGGCCAGATCATTGGACGGTGGATCACCAGCCCGCCCACCGTCGTGGTTCTCTAAACCGATATGAATGCGCCCTCCCAAAAAAGTACCGGTAGTCAGCACCACGGCTGGTGCATAGAATTGAATCCCCGATTGGGTGCATACCCCTTGTACCTGGCCGCCCTCCACAATCAGGTCGGTAACCGCTTGCTGGAAAAAATACAGCCCCGGTTGCTGCTCCAGCATTCCACGCACCGCCGCTTTGTACAGAACCCTGTCCGCCTGGGCGCGAGTGGCCCGCACTGCGGGTCCCTTGCGGCTATTGAGTATGCGAAACTGAATGCCGCCCCGGTCTGCGGCACGCGCCATGATTCCGCCCATGGCATCTATTTCTTTGACTAAGTGACCCTTGCCTATGCCACCGATAGCCGGATTGCAGCTCATCTGTCCGATAGTTTCTATATTGTGAGTCAGCAGCAAGGTGCGCGCGCCGGTCCGAGCGGCGGCCAGAGAGGCTTCGGTACCGGCATGACCACCACCGATAACGATGACATCGAAAGAGTCAGGATAGCGCATCGCATTGTTCCACTTAAAAATTCACATGTTTTATATTTTACTTGGGATTGCGCTGTTCTAACAATGCCGATCGGTCGCGCTGTTCCATGAAGTATCATATTGCACGGTGCGTATCCGCTAGTTTCAGACAACGGGGCGCCCTACGACGCAGTGGCCCACGGAACCGCCGCTCGGTCCTCGGCAGTTTGTTCTATGGAAAGCCCGCTCAATGCTGGCTTATAAGAACCGACTGTTCTTTATATTCAAGAGGACATACCACTGATCGGGACATTTCTTCCGATCAAACTCATGACCATGAGGTACGATGAGAAACAGCGGTTTTCCGATCGATTGAATCAGGCCCTAGATGAAGCCGGCGTACCCCCCAAGGGGAAAGGACGCCAGCAGATCGCCGGGCGGATGTTTGGCGTCAGTCAGCGTGGTGCTCGTAAGTGGCTTGAAGCTGAAGCGATTCCTGACACCCATAAACTACCCGCTATCGCCGCAAAACTCGGTATTCGCGCCGAGTGGCTGCTGAGCGGCACCGGCCCGATGCGTGACCCTTTTACCAATCTTGCCCCTGAAACCATTGCCCTAGCCCAGATTATCGCCAAAGTACCCATCGAGAAGGTGCGCGCGGCTTTGGTTCTATTGGGAGTTGATGTTGATTTACCTCCCGTGCGGCAAGTGCTGGAGGACAAGGCCAAGTACGATAAACGTTAGAGGACCATCATCAGCCTCGAAGAGAGAAGCGCTTCGGGCTAAAAAACCCTAGATGGTTATTTTAACTAAGAACTTATAGTTCTATAATATTTAGTGCTGAAGCATCTATGAGTACTCGGACCTCAAGGGTTTCTATCAAGGAGAGGGAATAATGACGAACCCACATGCTCGGTTTAAGTCTATCAAACACCATGCTGGCCTAACCTTGGCGACACTACTCATCGTTGTCATGACGACTCAACCGTGGTAGCTCGCATCGCATTTTTCTATTTGCTGATGCCATGGATTCTACTCTGGTTCTCTGCGGCAGCAGCCAATCTATAGAACTCTATCTTGCTCGATATCGGGCAGGGGGCGCAAACTAAACCCTGTAACTGCCTAAGACTATGACACTGCACCACCCCGGGATTCCCGGGGTGGTGCAGTGTTCCCAAAGGAAAGCGTCGTGGCATACAAGTGGGCCACGCAACACTAAAAGCCCTACCCGCTATCCCCCCCCTACCCGCTATCCC
>CAZQXD010000054.1:0-29907 GCA_964597315.1 uncultured Candidatus Competibacteraceae bacterium | reverse complement strand
TCCCGCTTGTATCCCCGCCCGATTGGGCGAGGGTTTACGCGGAGTTTTGCTAAGGCAGGTACGCATGATACGGCGCTCTAGCCGACGGTGGCGCCGAGGCGCCTCATCGGCCGAGATCGGCGCTAGGGCTAAAAGATCGGCGTATGGTGAAATAGCCATACATTTGCTATCTTCAACCCTATGAACGAACCGAGCTTCGAGTGGGACGAAAGGAAGAATACCGCCAATCAGCGGAAGCATGGGGTTTCTTTTTACGAGGCTCAATATGCCTTCTTCGATGCAAAGCGCGTCATTGCCGAAGATCTGAGTCATAGCCAGAAAGAGAAACGGTATTACTGCTTTGGTTTAAATCGCGACGGTAGCGGCATACTGACAGTTCGGTTCACATATCGATCAGGCCGCATGCGAATAATCGGTGCGGGTTATTGGCGCAAGGGCAAGAAAGTCTATGAGCAAGCGAATTCGATATAGCGAAGAGCCAATGGGCGAAATCAAGTTGGTGCCAGATTTTCTTCCATCCCCCGAAGAATTGGCGCTAAAGAACGAGCAAACAAAGGTAACAATATCACTCAGTTCTGAAAGTGTTGCCTTTTTCAAAGAGGCCGCAAAAAAACACCATACGCAGTATCAAAGAATGATACGACAATTGCTCGACGAATATGTCGCGCAACAGAAAGGGCGCTAACAAGGCCATAAAATCGGACCACAATAAGCTACGCTGCGCTTTTTGCGTTCGGTTATGGCTATCAATAGACTGCCTGATGATAGACACAAATATTCTAGAATAGAATGGGCTAGAAATTTGTAAAAATTGGCTAAGGAAAGTGATGGGAAAGAACCTGCTCTCAAGATTTATTCTTGAATATTATGAAGTCCATGAGTGGAAACATGCCTGTGCAATCTTGAAAGAAGATTTTCCAGAGGAATGGAAAGATATCATCGCCGTGTTGACCGAGTTTCGGTTAAAGAAAAGCTGGATTACAAATTCCGGCGGGAGCAAATCAAAAGTTTCGGCTTATATCGATAGCTATCTCTACAAGCGTGGATGGCTGGAGAAAGAGTTTTCCACACAAACCGTTGTGGATGAAAGCGTTATTGATACGCCGACTCATAAAGTGGACTGCTTCAGGAATGGGATTGCTCTTGAGATTGAATGGAACAATAAAGATCCGTTCTACGATAGGGGCTTGAACAATTTTAGGCTGCTTTTCGATTTGCGCGCCATCAGCGTTGGTGTAATAATCACCCGGTGTGACGAGCTTCAGGATATTTTCAAGGCGCTAGGGCGAGGATCATCTTACGGGGCATCAACTACACATATGAGCAAACTACTTCCACGAATCAAAGGTGGTGGCGGTGCTGGCTGCCCAATTCTGGTTTTCGGCATTTCAAAGAACCTTTATGTTGAGGATGACTGAATGACAAAGAATGAATTAACTGCATCCGAAGACTTGCTGAAAACCGTCAAGGACAGAAAATTTGCCACTGTCTTGGCCGACCCGCCTTGGCAGTTTGCAAATCGAACGGGGAAGATGGCGCCTGAACATAAGAGACTCTCGCGGTACTCGACCATGACGCTTCAGGAGATTAAAGAATTGCCGGTTGAGGCGATCGTTCATGAGACGGCTCATTTGTATTTATGGGTGCCCAATGCGCTTTTGGCGGAGGGGTTACAGGTGATGGAGCATTGGGGTTTCACCTATAAAACGAATGTCATCTGGTATAAGGTCAGAAAAGACGGTGGCCCAGATAGGCGGGGCGTAGGTTTTTATTTTCGTAATGTCACGGAAATGATCCTGTTCGGTGTCCGGGGTAAGAACGCTCGTACTTTACAGCCAGGTAGAAGGCAAGAAAATATCATTAGCTCAAGGAAGCGTGAACATAGTAGGAAACCTGATGAACAATATGAGATTATAGAAGCGTGTAGCTGGGGGCCGTTCATTGAGTTATTCGCGCGAGGCCCGAGACAAGGGTGGTTAACCTGGGGGCATCAGGCCGATGAATATGAACCTGACTGGCCTACTTATTCCAGCCGTACTCAGAGCAACGTCATTCTCTTTAAACAGACAAAGTTACTGTAGAGACCGTAGGATGCGATGATGATGAATAAAAATGGAACCCTGATCTTTTTCTGCGGAAAAATGGGAGCGGGGAAATCGATATACTCAAAAAAATTGGCCAGTGAATTAAACGCGGTATTATTATCTGAAGATGACTGGCTCTCTGCTCTTTATCCAGAAGAAATAAAAAACTTTGAAGACTACATACAATACTCATCTCGATTAAAATCTTTGTTAAAGAGGCATGTGCGAAAACTCTTACATTCGGGCGTTTCTGTGGTTATGGATTTTCCAGGGAACACAAAGAAGCAGAGAGCGTGGTTTAAAGAGATATTTTTCGAGGCTCAAATCCCTCATAAATTGATTTATCTGCAAGCCGAAGATCAATTATGCTTAAAGCGACTTGAACAACGAAGGCAGGAATCACCGGAACGCGCTCGATTTGATACGGAAGCGGTTTTTCACCAGGTAAACAGCCATTTTCAACCCCCTATCGATGATGAAGAATTAAACATTGAGGTTTTGTATCAATAGGCTCACCATATCAAGGAATGGCGATAAATGGAGATGCATCATACGTGCTTCAGTCGTCGTGCGAGGACGCACACACCTGTGCGCAGACGTTATAGCTCAAGGAGGAATCAATGTATATAGGAGTTATAGAATAACTTTTGGGTCCAATACGTGATAAAGGAAAAAAATCATTGTTTCCACGGGATGGCTTTTTCAAGCTATTTCGTGAATATATTTCAACTTACTTCGTAACAATTCTATGCGACATGTTGTCTGCAATAATTAGCTACCATTCAGGAAAAATATTTCACCATGACTATATTTTTTTAGCTGTTAGAGAAGCAGTTAATACTTGGCGACTTTATTATAAATCTTGTTTTCTATTTCCATAGACCCCGCACACGTTGGAAAGGCAGCAACTCATGAAAACCAAGACCTTCAATGCAAAGTCCCAAAAAAGCAATACTGCCGCAGCTGCGCTTGATCCCTCAATCTCCGAAGAAAAAATTCGCCGCCCGCTGACCGCATTGGCGGAGGGCCAAGAGGACCCATTCACTATGGATATGGACTCCGCGATCCGTGCCTATGAGGACCGTGATGCGCTTCGCTGTGAAACGTGGCGGCGGCAGTTTGGGTAAGGGAGGGGCGTCAATAGACCCATGGCGGCGAATCGCCCGCGCAACGGGAGAGAACAGGCTGTCGGCCTGCAATGTCATGGGCTAGCCCTGGATTGCGTCCCTAGCCGTTTGGCCGTGTGGATACCGGCAACAGGCGTTACACTAAGCGGCGACTTTTCACAACCCACAGCCGGAGTCCATGAACAGCGTATACGACGCCTCCGCCATCGAGGTCCTGAGCGGTCTCGACCCGGTGCGCAAGCGCCCGGGGATGTACACCGACACCACCCGCCCCAACCACCTGGCCCAAGAGGTCATCGACAACAGCGTCGATGAGGCTACTGCGGGTTTCGCCAAACAGATCGACGTCACCCTCCACGCCGACGGTTCCCTGTCCGTAGCCGATGATGGCCGGGGGATGCCCGTGGACATACACCCGGAAGAGGGCTTGCCCGGGGTGGAACTGATCCTCACCCGGCTCCATGCCGGGGGCAAGTTCTCCAACCGCTCCTATCGGTTTTCCGGGGGCCTGCACGGAGTTGGGGTATCCGTGGTCAACGCCCTGTCCAAGCGCCTGGAAATCCAGGTCAAGCGCGACGGCCGGGAATACCGGATGGCTTTCGAGCAGGGGGATAAAGTTGAGGCCCTGACCGAAACCGGCGTCGTGGGCCGCCGCAACACTGGCACCCTGGTGCGCTTCTGGCCCGATCCCGGATACTTCGACTCGCCCCGTTTCTCGGTGCCGCGCCTGAGTCATGTGCTGCGGGCCAAGGCCGTGCTGTGTCCGGGGCTGCGGGTGCGGTTCGTGGACGAAGCCGGGGGCGAGCGCCGGGAATGGTTTTACGAAGACGGGCTTACGGATTATCTGACCGAGACCCTGCGCCCGGCCGAACTGCTGCCCGATCCACCCTTCGTGGGCCGCCTGGAGAGCGACCACGAGGCGGTGGAGTGGGCCATCACCTGGCTGCCCGAAGGGGGCGCCGAGCCGGTCACCGAGTCCTATGTGAACTTGATACCCACCCCCCAGGGGGGTACCCACGTCAACGGCCTGCGCTCCGGGCTGACCGAGGCGGTGCGGGAGTTCTGCGAATTCCGTAATTTACTGCCCCGGGGCGTGAAGCTGGCCCCGGAGGATGTCTGGGAGGGGACTCACTATGTGCTGTCCGCCAAGCTCCAGGACCCCCAGTTTTCCGGCCAGACCAAGGAGCGACTGTCCTCCCGGGAGTGCGCGGTGTTCGTGGGCGGGGTGGTCAAGGATGCCTTCTCCCTATGGCTGAACCAGCATGTGGAGTCCGGGGAACGGATCGCCAATCTGGCCCTGGCCAACGCCCAGAAACGCCTGAAAAGCGCCAAAAAGGTCATCCGCAAAAAAGTCACCAGCGGCCCGGCCCTGCCCGGCAAGCTGGCCGACTGTAGCGCCCAGGACCTGAACCGCACCGAGTTGTTTTTGGTGGAGGGGGACTCCGCTGGCGGTTCCGCCAAGCAGGCCCGGGACCGGGAGTTCCAGGCGGTGATGCCCCTGCGCGGCAAGATCCTCAACACCTGGGAAGTGGAGTCAGGCCAGGTGATGGCCTCCCAGGAGGTCCACGACATCGCCGTGGCCCTGGGCGTAGACCCCGGCTCCGCCGATCTATCGGGGCTGCGCTACGGCAAGGTCTGCATCCTGGCCGACGCCGATTCCGACGGCGCCCATATCGCCACCTTGCTGTGCGCCCTGTTTCTGCGCCACTTCCGGCCTCTGGTGGCCGCTGGCCATGTGTTCGTGGCCATGCCGCCGCTGTTTCGCATCGACATGGGCAAGACAGTCTATTACGCCCTGGACGAGGCCGAGCGCCAGGGCCTTTTGGATCGGATCGCCGCCGAGCATAAAAAAGGCAAAGTGGCCGTGACCCGCTTCAAGGGCCTGGGGGAGATGAACCCCCTGCAACTGCGGGAGACCACCATGGCCCCGGACACCCGGCGGCTGGTGCAGCTCAGTCTGGACGACGACGACGGCACCGATGAACTGATGGACATGCTGTTGGCCAGAAAGCGGGCCGCTCACCGCAAGAGCTGGCTGGAGGAGAAGGGTAATCTGGCGGAGGTGGTGGGCTGAGATATTTTAATAAAGCCGGATCAAGGGCGGCGATCCGCCCTCCGGGAGAGATAGCCTCTGTGATTCCGGCTGCGCTACGCAATGATCAATGGGTGCTGAGCGACTACCCACTACTGGGTATGTAAAAATTCCTGATTGAATATTTCTGCCTGTTTCAAAATTTTATACGGGAATAGTCTAATCGTATTCGGGTTATCCCCTATATAAAATGAGGATAGAAAAAATTTAATTAATTTATTCAGATAGATAAAAATTAATACGCTGTTGTAACTAATCGTAAAATTTTTTGACATTTTATGCTGACCCACAAGCTATGGTGTCGGTGGAGGCGGTAACCGGCGCGGTTGGTGGGTGTGGGTTCTGGACGTGGGCGCTGCTCGCCAGGGCAAGAAAAAAGGGACCTTTCGGCCCCTTTTTCGAAGCACGGATAGATTAGGCCGTGGGCGTGGCGCGGCGACGGCCAACGCCCCACATGCCAAACAGACCCAGACCCGCGCCGATCAGCAGCAGACTGCCCGGCTCGGGAACAGCGGCCGTGACCGGAGAGCTGAAATCGGTCTGGGCAATGAGGTCAGGACCACCACCCTGGCTCGGACGCTGGGTGTTGACGGTGCCCAGGGTCGGCACGATACCGCCGGCGCTGGGCTGCACGCCAGGATTCAACAAGCCGTCCACATGCACATTGTCGCAACCGGAGTTCCCGAAACCAGCGTCGGTCTCGGCATCCCCACCATTGGCCACATCGGTGAAGCAGTCAGAGGGGTCCACCGAAATAAACGGCAGGCCGATGGAGATGTTGGCGAACTCCAGACCCAGGCTGGCGATGGCGTTGTTGAAGAAATTGGAATCCTGGCTCAACACGGTGGTCTGGATGTTGGCTTGGACGCCAACACCCTCCTCCGTCAACTGGCCGGTGTACTGATTGCCATTGGGGCTGTTATCCAGAGCAACGGTCGCTCCTGGGTTCTGAATAGTGAAGTTGCCGATCACCGCGCTCGACACTTGCGCCGTCAGCATCAGGTCCCCATCGTTGAAGCCAAACCCGGTCAGGGCATTGGAGTCGGGGGTGTCATCGAAGTACATTTCGATAAACCCGGTATTGGGTACGCTGGTGAAGGTGGAAATACCGCCCAGCACGCCAGTGACCACTTCTTCGAAGCGCATGGTCAGGGTGATCTCATAAGCGCTGTTAAGACCAGAGGGAGTGTTGGTGTTATTGTCTTGATCCAGGGTGCCGATCAAATTCGCGTGGACCAGTGTCTCGAAACGGCAAGGGTCGCCGGGGCCGGGGGCGCAATTCCCAGCCACGAATTGGTCGATGGCCTCGTTACCATTTAGGGATAGGAAACTGGTGGGGCCCCAGTCAAAGGTGCCTAGGTCCTGCACGGGGTCCGCGCCAGCGGCGCCATCGGGATCAAACAAGACACCCGCCTGGGCCGATGCCCCAACCCCCAGGGCCAGCATGCAAGCCGACGCCAGGATAGATTTTTTCATCGTGATGGTCATTTTGTACTCCTCAAATGGACGCAGGCAAAAACCAAGTTACCCGAAACAGTGATTGCATGCGGTGTTCCAACAATTTAAAAATATTTAAAATCATTAAATTACGTAAATTTATTGATGCCAGACCATGTTTAGAGCCGCCGATTGTTAAAAAATCTGACATTTTCGAGCGGGTATCCGACGACTTTCTCCACTAGGAGGGGGTAGAGGGCATGAGAAAATGCCCCGGCTGGCTTGCGTATTCCACGCAAAGTGGGTGTCTGTTTCGGGGCAAGACGGTCAGCGCTCGGAATGGCGCCGTAACGTGGGACCATCAAGGAGAGAGGCGGCTTGGCGCAAAAGCCGATGATCAAGCTGGAAGTGGCCGACTACTCCAGAGTCACGCTCAATCAATCACTCAAGGGGCATCATTATCCAAACGCTCAACGAAGAGCTTCCGCCCAGTTGTCGGAGTGAGGGTGATCCCTTGCGGTAGGGGATGGGTTCTGGGGACGCCCTGCTCGTCAGGGCAAGAAAAAAGGGGCCTTTCGGCCCCTTTTTCGAAGTATGGATAGATTAGGCCGTGGGCGTGGCGCGGCGACGGCCAACGCCCCACATGCCGAACATACCCAGACCCGCGCCGATCAGCAGCAGGCTGCCCGGCTCGGGAACAGCGGCCGTGACCGGAGAGTTGAAGTCGGTCTGGGCGACGAGGTCAGGACCACCACCCTGGCTCGGACGCTGGGTGTTGATCACACCCAGGGTCGGCACGAGACCGCCGGCGCTGGGCTGCACGCCAGGATTCAACAAGCCGTCCACATGCACATTGTCGCAACCGGAGTTCCCGAAACCAGCGTCGGTCTCGGCATCCCCACCATTGGCCACATCGGTGAAGCAGTCAGAGGGGTCCACCGAAATAAACGGCAGGCCGATGGAGATGTTGGCGAACTCCAGACCCAGGCTGGCGATGGCGTTGTTGAAGAAATTGGAATCCTGGCTCAACACGGTGGTCTGGATGTTGGCTTGGACGCCAACGCCGCTCTCCGTCAACTGGCCAGTGTACTGATTGCCATTGGGGCTGGTATCCAGAGGACCGGTCACTCCCGGATTCGCGATGGTGAAGTTGCCGATCACCGCACTCGACACTTGCGCCGTCAGCATCAGGTCGCCGTCGTTGAAGCCAAACCCGGTCAGGGCATTGGAGTCGGGGGTGTCATCGAAGTACATTTCGATAAACCCGGTATTGGGTACGCTGGTGAAGGTGGAAATACCACCCAGCACGCCAGTGACCACTTCCGTGAAGCGCATGGTCATGGTGATCTCATAGGTGTTATTGAGACCAGCAGGGGTATTGGGATTATTGTTTTGATCGAAGGTGCCGATCAAATTTGCGTGAAGCAGTGTCTCGAAGTTGCAGGACGTGCCGGGGCAAGTCGGATCGGCCAAGAAATTGTCGATGGCCTGGTTGCCGTTCAGGGACAGGAAGGTGGTGGGGCCCCAGTCCAAGGCGCCCAGGTCCTGCACGGGGTCCGCGCCAGCGGCGCCATCGGGATCAAACATGACACCCGCGTGGGCCGATGCTCCAGCCCCCAGAGCCAGCATGCAAGCCGACGCCAGGATGGATCTTTTTATTGTCACGGTCATCTTTAATGCTCCTCAATTAATTTTAGGTATCACCCGCAGAAATATAAGCACATTACGTTCCAACAAATTAAAATGTTTTAAAATCATATTATTACATAATCATCTTTGTTCAGAATCATTGTCTGTAGCGACCACTTGTAAAAAAACCTGACACGCCTAGGCGAGTATCCGGCGGCATATTTCTACATATGGGAGTGGCGGGAATGGAGTGAATGCCGGGCTGGCTTGTGGGCGGTCGCAATGCCAGCGTCACCGGGCTTTTTTGATCAGAATGGGTCCCAAGTCCAGTCGTTTAGGGTGGGTAAGGTTCGGCGCGGGAACCACCCTTGCGAGGATTCGCAACGCGCTGCTAATCTGTCATATATAAGAATGTGAGACCTGATGGGCAGTCTCGGGGCGAAAACCCACGGAAGCGGCGCAGGCCGCCGCAGGAATCCTTTATCCTTCAAGGCGGGGATATCAAGTTCTCGCCCTGGAAACCACAATCCACGCGCCATGGCCCAGGATATCAACCTCAGTCTACTGCCCTCACGCCGTCACACCGCCTCCGGCAGCCCCCGGCGGGTGGGCGTGGAAATCGAATTCGCCGGCCCGGAACTGGCCGCCGTGGCCGAACAGGTAGCGGCCTGTTTCGGTGGCGAGATTCTGCCCGACACCAATTACGAGATCCGGGTGAGTAGCCCGGAGTTGGGAGATTTCCGAGTGGAAGTGGACGTCTCCCTGCTCAAGAATCTGGGCCAGCAGCGGGCCGCGCAGGGGCAGACGCCGGGCGCCCTGGAGCAGATCTCCGAGGAACTGCTAGCCTCCCTGCTGCGCCAGTTCGCCCCCCTGGAAATCGTCACCCCGCCCCTGCCCATGGAGCGCCTGCCGGAGCTGGATACGCTAATGGCGCGGCTGGCCAATCTGGGCGGGGAGGGCACCGACGCGGCCCTGCTCTATGCCTTCGGGGTGCATTTCAACCCCGAGGCCCCTAGCCTGGAGAGTGCCGATATTCTGGCTCATCTGCGGGCTTTCGTACTGCTCTACGACTGGCTCAAGGTCGAGCTGAAAGTAGATCCAGCCCGGCGCCTCAGCCCGTTTATCCGTCCCTTTCCGACGCCTTACGTCCAGCACATTCTCCAGCCCGACTACCAGCCGGACCGGGATACCCTGATCGACGATTATCTGCGCTTCAACCCCACCCGTAACCGCGCCCTGGACCTGTTGCCCCTGTTCGCCCATCTGGACCGGGAACGGGTGTTCGCAGAGGTGCCTGACCCCCTCATCAACCCCCGGCCCACGTATCATTACCGACTGTCCAATTCCCGGGTGGGCGACCCCCTCTGGCGGCTGACCGGGGAGTGGCGATACTGGCTGGTGGTGGAAGCCCTGGCCGAGAACCCCTCCAAGCTTCAGGCCATGGGGGCGGATTATCTGGCGCTGCTAGACCGGCCCCTGGGGGATATCTTTTCTGAATGGACCACCAAGACGGCTCAATGGCTAAACCTGACTTGAAGCATCGGCCCCTGATCGCCGTGACCGGGCCGGTCCAACGGGGCTGGACCGCCTGGTTGTTTTCCCGCTATGCCCTGCGCCTGGCCGGGGCGCGCACCATCCGGGTGACCCCGGACAGCCCCGAGCCAAAGGTCCCCCTGGATGGGCTGCTGATCGGCGGCGGCGATGATATCGACCCGGAACGTTACGGCCAGACGCCCCGGCTGGCGGTGCGCATCAACCGGGAGCGGGACGAGCTGGAATGGCGGATGCTGGAGCGGGCGGCCCGGGAGCAACTGCCGGTGCTGGGCATCTGCCGGGGCGCCCAATTGCTGAATGTGTTCCACGGCGGCGACCTGCACCAGGACCTTTATGATGTCTTTGAGAACCTGGTGTTACACCGAACCGTGCTGCCCCGCAAGCGTATCCTCGTCGAGCCGGACACCCGGCTGGCTGGCATCATGGGCCGCGTGGAGGTGCGCATCAACAGCCTGCACCACCAGGCCGTGGACCGGCTGGCCGCCGGTTTCCGGGTGGCGGCCCGGGACAGCGACGGCATTATCCAGGCCATCGAAGCCACTGGCGAACACTTTATGCTGGGGGTGCAGTGGCACCCGGAATACCTGCCCCAGAGCCGCGCCCATCAGCGTATTTTCGCCGCCCTGTCCTGGGCCGCCCGGGACAGGGCCGCCCAGGAGCATGCTTGACCCCCCTGGAGCTACTGGCCGGCTACGGGCTGCTATTCGTCACCGCCTTTGGCGCCGCCAGTCTGTTGCCCTTGTATTCCGAGCCGCTGCTGGTGGGCATGGCGCTGTTGGAGGGTTACAGCCCCTTTTGGCTATGGCTGGCCGCCAGTGTCGGCAACACTCTGGGGGCGGTGCTCAACTGGTGGCTGGCCCGATACTGTCTGCACTGGCGGGATCGGCGTTGGTTTCCCATCTCCCGGCGGCAGATCGAGATCGGCAGTCGCTGGTTCCGGCGCTACGGGGTCTGGACCCTGCTACTGGCCTGGGCGCCGGTGGGGGGCGATGCCATTACCTTCGTGGCCGGACTGATGCGGGTGCGGCTGGGGTTGTTTCTGCTCTTGGTGGGTGTCGGCAAGGCGGGGCGCTACGCCGTGGTGCTGTGGGGGACGCTGGCGGTGGGGTAGTTGCATGCCGGTCCCACTATATAAAGCCAGGCTTGCCACGGTCGATCCCAACGGGAGGGGATCGGCAATGCAGGCTTTGGGTATGCACGACGGGGGCAAGCCCGCGACCGGCGACCACCCTTTACCACTGAACACCCATGGGAGCCGACCCTGATGGAGATTATTGCCTTAGTGCTGATCATCGGTCTGGCAGTCGTGCTTTATCAGCGGCACAAACGCGCCCGACTGGGCCGACGGGAGGCGTTTATCGCCGACTATGCCTTTCCCACGGTCATCAAGGCCAAGGTCCGCAAGCGTTATCCCCACCTCTCAGAGGGCCAGTTAGCCCTGGTGATGGTGGGATTGCGGGAATATTTCCAGCTCTGTAACCAGGCTGGGCGACGGATGGTGGCCATGCCCTCTCAGGTGGTGGACGGGGCCTGGCACGAGTTTATCCTGTTCACCCGAGCCTATGAGCTGTTCTGCCGCCGGGGCTTGGGACGGTTTTTGCACCACACCCCGGCCGAGGCCATGACCTCGCCGACCCTGGCCCAGGCAGGCATCAAGCGGGCTTGGCGGCTATCTTGCCAGCGGGAAGGGCTGCCAGCCCGCGCCACGCCCCGGCTGCCACTGCTGTTCGCCATGGACACCGATCTGGATATCCCCGACGGCTTTAAGTATGCCCTGGACTGTCAGCGTCCGGGCAGCCATCCCTATTGCGCCGGGCATATCGCCTGTGGCGGCGGCTGCGCTGGGGACAGCGGTGGCAGTGGCGGCGGCTGTGGGGGCGATGGCGGCGGCTGCGGCGGGGATTAGGCCGCCACCGTCTCCAACAGACGCTCTACTTCCCGCACCCGCGCCTCCGTATTCGGCAAGTCCTTGTGAATGCGTAGCTTGTCCTGACCGTCCAGCTTGTAGACTGGGTGCTGGGCCTGGATCAGGGCCAGCAGCTTGTCCAGTTGGATGCGCGGCTCCGGGCCGAACACAATACGCCCGCCCTTGGGTCCGGCCTCGATCTTGCGGATGCCCACCGGGATGGCCTTGAGTTTTAGGGCGGTCAGCCGGAACAGGGTCTTGGTGGGTTCCGGCAGCAGCCCGAAGCGGTCGATCATCTCCACTTGCAGCGCCCGCAGATCCGCCAGGGTGGCGGCGCCGCTGATGCGCTTGTAGAGGATCAGCCGGGTGTGTACATCTGGCAGATAATCGTCGGGGATCAAAGCCGGGGCTTGCAAGTCGATCTCCGGGCCGTGGTCTGGGGGCTGGTCCAGCTCTGGATCGTGGCCGGCCTTCATGGCCCGCACCGCCCGCTCCAGCAGTTCCATATACAGAGTGAAGCCGATCTCCTGAATCTGGCCGCTCTGCTCTTCTCCCAACAGTTCCCCGGCGCCACGAATCTCCAGGTCGTGGTTGGCCAGCATAAAGCCGGCGCCCAGGTCTTCCAGGGACTCAATGGCCTCGATACGCTTCACGGCGTCGGCGGTCATGACCTGCTTAGGGGGCACGATCAGATAGGCATAAGCCCGGTGGTGGGAGCGGCCCACCCGGCCCCGGAGCTGGTGGAGTTGGGCCAGGCCCAGCTTGTCGGCCCGGTTGATGAGGATGGTGTTGGCGGTAGGGACGTCGATGCCCGATTCGATGATGGTGGTGCAGACCAGAATCTGGCGGCGCTGGTGATAGAAATCCAGCATCACCTGCTCCAGCTCTCGCTCCCGCATCTGGCCGTGAGCCACCGCCACCTGGGCTTGGGGCATCAGTTCCCGCAGCTCCCGGGCGATGCGCTGGATGGATTCCACCTCGTTGTGCAGAAAATACACCTGCCCCCCCCGCTTGAGTTCCCGCTGGCAGGCTTCCTGGATCAGGGCTTTGTTCCACTGTCCGATGAAGGTCTTGACGGCCAGTCGGCCAGCCGGGGGGGTGGCGATGATGGACAGGTCCCGTAGTCCCGCCATGGCCATGTTCAGGGTGCGGGGGATGGGGGTGGCGGTGAGGGTGAGCATGTCCACCTCGGCCCGCAGTTGCTTGAAGCGTTCCTTCTGACGAACCCCGAAGCGGTGTTCTTCGTCAATGATCACCAGCCCCAGACGCTGGAAGCGCAACTGCCCCTGGAGCAGCTTGTGGGTGCCGATGACAATATCGGCGCGGCCATCGGCCAGGGCGTTCAGGGCCGCGTCGGTCTCCTTCTTGGAGCGGAACCGGGACAGCAGTTCCACCCGCACCGGCCAGTCGGCGAAGCGGTCTTGAAAGTTCTGGTAGTGCTGTTGGGCTAGCAAGGTGGTGGGCACCAGCACCGCCACCTGGCGGCCGTCCTGCACCGCCAGAAACGCCGCCCGCATGGCCACCTCGGTCTTGCCGAAGCCCACATCTCCGCACACCACCCGGTCCATGGGCTTGCCGGAGCGCATGTCCTCCACCACCGCCTCGATGGCGGCGAGTTGGTCCGGGGTTTCCTCGAAGGGGAAAGCGGCGGCGAAGCCGTGGTACTCGATTTCGGCCACCTGGAAACCGTGGCCGGGGCGAACCTGACGGCGGGCGTAGATCTCTAGCAGTTCCGCCGCCGCGTCCCGGACTTTTTCCTGGGCCTTGCGCTTGGCCCTGGCCCATTGTTCGGTGCCCAGCTTGTGCAGGGGCGGATTCTCGGCCCCGGTATAGCGGGTCAGCAGGTGCAGGGAGGACACCGGCACATACAGGCGGCCACCGTCGGCGTAGTCCAGCACCACGAACTCGGTTTCGATGCCTGCCGCCGCCAGCCGCTGCAGACCCGCGTAGCGGCCCACGCCATGGTCCTCGTGGACCACCGACGCGCCTGGGTTCAGGTCGGCCATGTCACGGATGACCGATTCGGCGTCCCGGGCCGCCGCCGAACGGCGCCGGGGCTGGCTGACCCGCTCCCCGTAGAGTTGGGTTTCAGCGATGACCGCCAAGGGCGGATCGGTGAGCACCAGGCCCTGCTCCAGGGGCGCTACGGTAATGGCCAGGGGCAGTTCGGAGTCCAGAAACGCCTGCCAGGAGGCGCAGGGACGGGGCTGTAGACCGTGGCTGGCGAGGGTTTCCAGCAGCAGCTCCCGGTGTCCTGGGCTTTCGGCGGCGAACAGCACCCGACCATCGAAGTTCTCGATAAAGGCCCGTAGCGCGGCGGCCGGCTGCTCGGCGCGGTCGTGAAAGGCCAGATTCGGAGGGGGCAGGGTGGCGAAGCGCAACCCTGGCTGGTCCGGCTCCAGGTCCTGGTGGCATAGTTCCACCTGGGGGTGGTGGGCCAGTCGGGCCTGGGCCTCGGCCCGATCCAGATACAGCTCCGCCGGGGGTAGCAGTGGCCGCTCGCTGTCGTGTCGGCGCTGTTCGTAGCGCTCCGCCACCTGGGCCAGGAACCCGTCCAGGGCGGCGTCCACCCCTTCCAGGCGTAGGGCCAGGGTGTCCGGGGGTAAATAGTCGAACAGGGTGGCGGTGTGGTCGAAGAACAAGGGCAGGTAATACTCGATCCCAGCCGGGGCGTGGCCGGCGCTGACCTCTCGGTATAGGGGGTTTTTCTGGGGATCACCCGCGAAGCAGGCCCGGAACGCCTGGCGGAACCGGGTCACCGAGTCTTTGGCCAGGGAAAACTCCCGGGCTGGCAACAGGTCGATGGTCTCCACCGTGCCGCTGCTTAATTGAGTGTCTGGATCGAAGGGGCGGATCGTGTCCACCTCGTCATCGAACAAATCGATGCGGTAGGGCTGGACAGCGCCCATGGGAAACAGGTCCAGCAGCGCCCCCCGCACCGCAAATTCCCCGTGTTCCACCACCTGGGAGACGCAGCCATACCCGGCGCTCTCAAGGCGGCGGCGAAAGGCGTCTAAGTCCAGGCGCTCGCCCCGGCTCAGCACCAGGGCATGGCCGTCCAGATAGTCTCGGGGCGGCAGCCGTTGGACCAGGGTGGCCACCGGCACGATCAGCAGGCCCCGGCGCCGAGAGGGCAGCCGGTACAGGGTGGCCAGGCGTTGGGAGACGATGTCCTGATGGGGGGAGAACAAGTCATAGGGCAGGGTTTCCCAGTCCGGGAAGGCCAGCACGTCCAGATCGCCGGCGAACACTGCTAGCTCGGTCTCCAGGCGTTGGGCGGACTGGCTGTCCGCCGTCACCACCAATACCAGGCCGTCATGGCCCTGAGCGGTGGCCGCCACCGCCAGGGGCAGGCTGGAACCATGGAGTCGGCCCCAGCGCAGGGGCGGGCCAACCGTCGTCGGTGGCGTGGGGTTGAGAACGGCAACCGCTGGATTGACGGTGACCAGTGATGGATTCGGTTTGGACATGGCGGAACTGGAAAAGCGATAGCGGCGATGAAGCCAGGACGAGTATTCTTCCATATATACGCATGGATTCGCAGTTTGGGAAATGATTGAGCCGAGTCAAGCGATCTGATTCCCGAGTGTCCTAGACTATATCAATATTGATACAGCTTTGTTGGGCTGGTACAACGCGGCTGCGAGCCGAGTGTGAGAGATGATCAAGATATTGTTGGTTGACGACCATGAACTGATCCGTATTGCCCTAGCCCAGATTTTGGATGGCGCCAGCGATGTTCAGGTGATCGGACAGGCAAGCAGTGGCGAAGCGGCTTTAGACCTGGCCCGTCGCTTATTGCCCGATGTGGTGATCGTCGATGTGGACATGCCGGGCATGGGCGGCGTAGAGGCTACCCGGCGGATCAGCGCCCTGCCCGGCAAGCCTAAGGTCATCGTGATTTCGGTCCACACCCAATCCCCCTATCCCCAACGGTTGCTGGAGGCGGGGGCCACCGGTTATCTGCCCAAGGCCGGCCATGCCCAGGATATCCTGGCCGCAGTGCGCTCGGTGTACCGGGGTAAGCCCTATATCGCCACCGAAATCGCCAGCGACCTGGCCATGGCGGCCGTGGCTGGCGACAAGTCCCCCCTCGACAGTCTGTCCCAGCGGGAAATGCAGGTGATGATGATGCTGACTCGGGGCCAGACCCTGCAAAGTATCGCCAAAGCCCTGAACCTCAGCCCCAAGACCGTGGCCACCCACCGCTACCGCATCTACGGCAAGTTGGGGGTGGACAACGACGTGGCCCTGACCCATCTGGCCATCCGGTATGGTCTGCTGGAGGAAGACTGAGCGTGCGGGCGCATCGCCCTGCTAATGTCAGCTCCGGGGCTTGACGCGCCGGGTGGGCGTTGCTGTCCAGGGATCGTCCGGCCAGGGGTGTTTGGGGTAGCGGCCCTTGAGTTCCTTTTTCACTTCCGGGTAGGTGCGCTCCCAAAAGCCGCGTAGATCCTGGGTGACCTGGATGGGGCGGCGGGCCGGGGATAACAAGTGCAGGGTCACCGCCACCCGGCCGTCGGCCAGCCGGGGGGTATCGGCCAACCCGAACATCTCCTGGAGCTTGACCTCCAACACCGGCGCCTCCCCAGGCTGGTAGCGCAACCGTATCCGCGAACCGCTAGGCACGGTCAGATGGGTGGGAGCCAGCGCCTCCAGCCGGGTCTGACGGCGCCAGTCCAGGCGGCTTTTTAGGAGCGCCCCCAGGTCCAGCCGGGACAGATGTTCCCGGCGGCTAAGCCCGTCCAGCCAGGGTTCTAACCACGCCTCCAGGGTGGCGGCCAAGGTGGCATCGGACAGGTCCGGCCAGTCCTCGCCGGGCAGCCAATGGCGCAGGCACAGCACCCGCGCCCGCCAGTCCCGAGTCTCCCGGGTCCAGGGCAAACAGTCCAAACCCAGTTGCCGGATACCCGCCACCATAGCTCGGCGCAGCGCCTCCGAGTCGGGATCGACCAGGGCCCGGCCGGTCAGATCCAGGCAGCCGATGCGCCGACTCCAGCGGGCCTCCACCGCCTGGCGGCGGGAATCCCAGGCCACGGACGCCCCCTCCGTCACCGCCCCGGCCAGGTGGGTCTCCAGGTCCGCCGGGTTCACCTTGGCCGCCAGATAAATTCGCCCTTCGGCGCCAGCCTGTCCGACCCTGGCGTCCAGGTGGGCGGCCACCAGCCAGGGGCTGCCAACCAGGGGGTCTCCGGGCAGCAGCCGCGCCCCCCGGCCCTGGGCCAGGCGGTAACGGTGAGGGTCTCCCTCCCGGACCTGGGCGATGCGATCCGGGTAGGCCAGGGCCAGCAACAGGCCAACCCCGTCCGGGGTCGGCGTATCCTGGCCGGCCTTGATCAGCGCCCGATACTGGCGAGCAGCCCGGGTCACCCGGGCGCAGGCCGCCGGGTCCGCGTCCAGGTTCCGCGCCGCCCCCCGACCGTCCCGGCGGAAGGCCGCCAGGGCCGCCAGCCGCCGCTCCAGGTCCGCAGTCCGTTGCGGCCCAGTCAGGATATCCCGCTCCTCCAGCAGCGCCGCCAGGTCGGCGGCCGCCCCGGCCAGACCCAAGGCCGCCCCCTGGCGCAGCATATGGGCCAGGCGCGGGTGCAGGGGCAGTTCCGCCAGGCCGTGACCGGTCGCCGTGATCCGGCCTTGACTGTCCAGAGCATCCAGTTGGATCAACAGCTCCCGAGCCTGGGCCAGGGCGGCGGCGGGGGGCGGGTCCAGCCAGGCCAGGGCCGCAGGGTCGTCCACCCCCCAGCGAGCCAGTTCCAGGGCCAGGGGGGCCAGGTCGGCCTCCAGGATTTCCGGGGTCCGGCGGGGGGCCAGGGTACGGTGGCTGGATTCGGTCCATAGCCGAAGGCACTGTCCCGGACCCAGCCGCCCGGCCCGTCCGGCCCGCTGCTCGGCGGAGTCCAAGGAGATGCGCACCGTGTCCAGGCGGGTCAGGCCGCAGCTTGGCTCGAAGCGAGGCACCCGGGCCAGACCCCCGTCCACCACCACGCTCACCCCCTCGATAGTCAGGCTGGTTTCGGCAATGGGAGTGGCCAGCACCACCTTGCGTCGGCCTTGGGGGTCGGGGCGGATGGCCTGGTGCTGGGCCTCCTGGGACAGGTCCCCGTACAGGGGCAAGATCAAAGTGTCGGAGGGCGCGGCGGCGTCCAGCAGGGCCTGGGCGCGGCGAATCTCGGCGCCCCCAGGCAAAAAGGCGAGGATATCCCCGGTGTGGCGGTCTAGGGCCTCCCGCGCCGCCCGAGCCACGGTCGCGGCCACCGGGCCGGACGGCTCGGCGGGCAGATACCGCACCGTCACCGGGTAGCCCCGCCCGGCGCTCTCCACCACCGGCGCTCCGTCCAGCAGCCGGGCCACCGCCGCCCCGTCCAGGGTGGCGGACATGACCAGGATTTTCAGGTCCTCCCGCAGCCCATCCCGGGCCTCCTTGCACAACGCCAGGGCCAGGTCGGCGTGCAGGCTCCGCTCGTGGAACTCGTCGAAAATCACCAGCCCCACCCCAGCCAGTTCCGGGTCCGATTGTAGGCGGCGGGTGAGAATCCCCTCCGTGAGTACTTCCACCTGGGTGGCGGCGGACACCCGGCTGTCGAAGCGCACCCGATAGCCCACCCGACGGCCCACCGGTTCGCCCAACAACTCGGCCATCCGCGCCGCCGCCGTCCGGGCCGCCAACCGGCGAGGCTCCAGCATCAAAATAGACCGACCGGCCAGCCACGGCTGATCCAGCAGGTCCAGGGGCGTTCGGGTGGTCTTACCGGCTCCGGGCGGAGCGATCAGCACCAGGCTGCCACCCGTGGCCAGGGCTTCCCGGACCGCTGGCAACACCTCGTCGATGGGCAGGGCTGGCATGGGTTTCAGCGCAGAAACTCCCGGCTGATGTCCCGAAACCGGTTGGTGGCGGAGCGGCGCAGCCATTCAAAAGCCACCATCTCCCGGCTCACCACGCGCACCCCCTCGGCGCGCATCCGCTCTAGGCCCAGATCCCGGTCCCAGGGGCGGCGGGAGCTGACACAGTCGGCCACCACGTAAACCTCCAGACCGGCGGCCAGCAGATCTAGGGCGGTCTGTAACACGCAAACATGGGTCTCGGCCCCGGTGACGATCCACTGCTCCCGGCCGGTGGCCTTCAGGGCGGCCAGGGCGTCCGGTTCGGCGGCCAGGCTGAAACAGGTTTTCTCCAGTATCGCCTCCGCTGGAACCGGGTCGCGCAACTCAGCCACCGTATGGCCCAGGCCCTGGGGGTATTGCTCGGAGAGGCGCACCGGCACCTCCAGGCGCTGGGCGATGGCCAGCAACCAGGCGGTGTTGGCCACCAGTTGGTCGGCGTCGTGGAGCGCCGGTATCAGACGTTCCTGGAGGTCCACCAGCAGCAGACAGGAGCGGGCGGCGTCGATGAGCATGGGTCGGTCTCCTCGGGTCGTGGGTATGTGGAGAGTGTCGCACGGAACCGGGATTGTGGGGCTATGCAAGGACGGGTCAAGCGCAGCGACCCGCCGCCCCGCCGGGAAGCCCCGCCACCCCACGGGATCGATGCGGCATTACGGAACGATGGGCGGATTGCCACCCCCGATCAGCCGCGCCCGCCCCGCCCCCAGGACCGGCGCTAGGGCCGAGCGCAGCCCCTCCGGCAACAGGGCCGCCGGGCTGTCCAGGGGCACAGTAATCAGCCCCAGGCGCCGCTCCAGGCGCTCCCGGTCCAAGCCCGCCAGCCATATCGGATCGCCGTTTTCCAGCCGGCGGCCGGACTCCCAGAAGCGTAGCACCCAGCGGCTGTCCGGGATGCCGGTGGGCAGGACCAGGCTAAAAGCGTCGTGGCGGCCAGCGTGAACCCTGGGCAACACCGGCAGATGGGCCAGGTCCACACGGGGGTTGAGCCAGGCCAGCAAAGCGGCGGCGGAGAGGGGGGGAGCTGGGCGCCAGCCAGCAGTTTCCAGGGTGGCGCGTATCCGCGCGGCGGGGGCGGCCCATTGCAGCAGCAGGGGCTGCCGGTGATGGCCCCGCCAATCCAACCGCCAGACCGGCAGCCCTCCCTCGCCGGCCAGCCAACGTTTCCGCTCCAGGGTCAGTTCTGGCTGCACCGGCTGATAACGGCGCAGATCGTCGCCGTGGTGGAGCCAGGCATGGGGGGGCAGGGACAGGGCCACCGCCACCAGGGCCGCCAGCACCAGGCCCGAGCGGCCCACAGTCCGGGACGGGCGGCGGTTATAGGCCAGCCCCACCAGGCTCACCCAGAACAGCCCGAGGGCGATACCGGCCAGGGTATCGGTGAGCCAATGCACCCCCAAATACAGGCGGGAGAAAGCAATGGGCAAATACACCAGGGCCGCCGTCAGATAGGGAATCCAGCGTCGGCGGGGGGTCGTCTCCCGGGCGATCAGCACCGCCAGAAACCCGAACAGAATCGTCCCCATGGTGGCGTGGTTGGAGGGAAAAGACCAACCGGCCACCCAGCCCTGATACCCGGCTTCCACGGGCCTTTGCACCTGGAACAGCCATTTGAACAGGCTGGTGGTGAGCGCCCCGAAGCCCAGGGCCGCCAGCCAGTGCCAGGCCGCCGAGCGAGCGCCCCGCCACAACAGCCAGGCGGATACCACCACCGCCAGGGTCAGCTTGACCTCCGAATCCCCCAACTCGGTAATCAGCACCATGACCTGATCCGCCCAAGGGGTGCGTAAATCCTGGAGGAACCGATAGACCCCCTGGTCCAGAACAGTGGGCAGTTCCTGACCGGCGGCGTCCAGCAGCAGTTTGCCCAGCAGGCCGATGCACAGCAGCAGCACCCCCAGGGCGGCCAGACCCCGGACCTCGTTTGCGTGGGGGTTCAGCAGGGAGGCGCTGATCGGGCGCAACAGGGGCTTATCCCGGCTCCAGCGGGCGCAGGCCAGCACCCAACCGTGAACCCGGGGATGGAGCAGTCCGAACAGTCGGCGCACCAGCACCACGGTCAGCCAGACCAGGGCGACCGCCAGCAACGCCAGAACCACCAGTCGCCAGGCCACTTGGGCGGCCAGTTCCAGGGAGGCGGCGAACACCATGCCCGGCAACAGATAGGCTGGCGCCCAGAGCAGGGCCGACAGCACATTGGCCGCGAAGAAGCGGCCCACCGGCATGTCCAGCATCCCCGCCACCGCCGGGATCACCGCCCGCACCGGCCCGAAGAAGCGGCCGAACAGCACGCTCTTGCCCCCATGGCGATAAAAAAACACCTCCGCCCGGGCCAGGGTCTGGGGGTGGCTGGAGAAAGGCCACAGGCTCCGCAGCCGTTGATGGAAGATTTTGCCCAGCCAGAAACTCAGGCCGTCTCCAGCCACCGCCCCGGCCACCGCCCAGGCGCAGGCCGGCCAGAATCCCAGATGACCCAGGGCCACCAGGGCGCCGAAGCCGAACATCATTACCGCCCCGGGCACCAGCATGCCCACCAGGGCCAGGGATTCCCCCAGGGCGGTAAAAAAGATGATCAGGCCCACCCAGTGGGGGTGGGCGGCGACCCAGTGGAGCAGGTCTTGTAAAAGGGTGTCGAACATGGGGACGGAATTATAAGTCGCGGCGCCGGGAGTTTGGCTAGGATAGTGGGGGACGGGACATCACAGAGGATACCTAACCCATGTTCAAGTCCATCGCCTGTTGCCTGCTGGCTCTGGGGATACTGGGGGTCGCGGCGGCGGCCGAGCAGCGCCACGTGGCCGTCACCCAGATCGTCGAACACCCTTCCCTGAACGCCATCCGCCAGGGTCTGATGGACGAGCTGGCCGAGCATGGCCTGAAAGCAGGGGAGACCTTGCGCCTGGATTATCAGAGCGCCCAGGGCAACCCGGCCACGGCCGCCCAGATCGCCCGCCAGTTTATCGGCGACGGCCCGGAACTGATCGTGGCCATCACTACCCCCTCGGCCCAGGCCGTGGCCGCCGCTACCCAGGACTTACCGGTACTGTTTAGCGCCGTTACCGACCCGGTGGCCGCCCGGCTGGTGGCCGACCCGGAACAGCCGGGGGGCAATATCACCGGGGTCAGCGATTATCCGCCCATCCCTGAGCAACTGGGCCTGATTCTGGAGATTACCCCCCAGTTGAAAACTCTGGGGGTGATTTACAACCCCGGAGAGGCCAATTCCGTCTCCATGGTGGAGACCCTCAAACAGGCCGCCGGAGAGCGGGGCGTAGCCGTGATCGAGTCCGCCGCCACCCGCTCTAGCGAGGTGCTGGGGGCGGCTCGGGCGCTGGTGGGCCGGGCCGAGGCCATCTACATCCCCCTGGATAATACCGTGGTGTCGGCCCTGGAGGCGGTGATCCGGGTGGGGCGAGAGGCCCGGCTGCCCGTGTATTCCGCTGATACGGACTCAGTGGGCCGGGGTGCGGTGGCCTCTCTGGGCTTCGATTACTATACCGTGGGCCGCCAGACCGGGCGGTTGGCCCTGCGGATACTAAACGGCGAACAGCCGGGGGATATTCCCGTGCAGCGGGTGGAGACCCTGAACCTGTTTCTCAATCTCGATGCCGCCGGGACCATGGGGGTGCAGTTGCCGGCGGTGCTGATCGACCGGGCTTTCAATCTGAGCCACTAAGTTCGTGAGCCTGTTCGCCTGGCTGGGCGCGTTGGAACTGGGGCTGGTGTTCGCCCTGGTGGCCCTGGGGGTGTACCTGTCGTTCCGGGTCTTGCAATTCCCGGACTTGACCGTGGACGGCAGTTTTCCCCTGGGGGCGGCGGTGGCGGCCACCCTAATCGTCGCTGGCCACGACCCCTGGCTGGCTACCGGCGCGGCGCTGCTGGCCGGGGCCGGGGCCGGGCTGACCACGGCCTGGCTGAACCTGCACCTAAAAATCCTCAATCTGCTGGCCAGCATTCTCACCATGATCGCCCTGTACTCCATCAATCTGCGGATCATGGGTCGGCCCAATGTGGCTCTGCTGGGGGAGGAGACGGTGCTTTCCCCCCTGGCCGGGCTGGACATGCCCCTGTATATCACCACGCCCCTGGCTTTTCTGGGGGTGGTGTTGGTGGTGCGCTGGCTGGTGGATCGGTTTCTCAATTCCGAATTGGGTCTGGCCCTGCGGGCCACCGGCCAGAATCCACGCATGGCCCGGGCCAACGGCATCCACACCCGGCGGGCGGTGTTTCTGGGCATGGCCCTGGCCAACGCCCTGGTGGCCCTGGCCGGGGCCTTGTTCGCCCAGTCCCAGGGGGCGGCGGATGTGACCATGGGGGTAGGGGTGATCGTGGTGGGGCTGGCGGCGGTGATTGGCGGCGAGGCCCTGCTGCCCACCCGCACCGTGGCCTGGGCCACGGCCGCCTGCGTGGTGGGGTCCATCGTCTACCGGTTGGCGGTAGCCCTGGCCCTGAACGCGGATGTGCTGGGACTAAAGGCCCAGGACCTGAATCTGATCACCGCCGTGCTGGTGGCCGCCGCCCTGGTGCTGCCCCGATTGCGAAAGGGAGGAAACCGATGATCGAACTCCAAACGCTGTCGGTCACCTTCAACCGGGGCACTCCCTTGGAAAATCCGGTGCTGCGAGAGCTGAGCCTGGCCATTCCTGAAGGCCAGTTCGTCACCGTCATCGGCAGCAACGGCGCGGGCAAGTCCACCCTGCTCAATGTCCTGGCCGGGGAGGTCCGGGCCGACGGCGGGCGGCTGCTCATCGGCGGCCAGGACGTGAACCGGCTGCCTACGGAGCGCCGGGCCGGTTTGGTGGCGCGGGTGTTCCAGGACCCCCTAGCCGGCACCTGCGGGGAGCTGACCCTGGAGGAGAACCTGGCCCTGGCCGACCGCCGGGGTGGGCGGCGGCGCTTGTTCTCAGCTCTGACCGGGCGCCGCCGGGCCGCCTACCGGGATACCCTGGCCCGGCTAGGCCTGGGTCTGGAGGAACGCTTGGGGGACTTGGTGGGGCTGCTGTCCGGCGGCCAGCGCCAGGCTGTCAGTCTGCTGATGGCCGCCCTGCGGCCCATGCAGATTCTGCTCCTGGACGAGCATACTGCGGCCCTGGACCCGCGCATGGCGGCGTTTGTGCTGGAACTGACCCGGGAGATCGTCGCCGACCAGGGGCTGACCGTCATGATGGTCACCCACAGCATGCGCCAGGCCCTGGATGTGGGGGACCGCACCCTGATGATGCACCAGGGCCGGATCGCCTTCGACGTGGCCGGAGAGGAGCGGCGCCGGCTGGACGTGCCGGACCTGTTGCGGCTGTTCGAACGCTCCCAGGGGGAGTCACTGAGCGACGATGGCTTGTTGCTGGGGTAAACTTTTCCCGCCGCCGCCAGTCCCAAACCGTAGACAGCCTCCATTGCCATAACCCCATGAGCCAGCAGCGACGTCAGTGGAAAATCTATCAGGACGAGATCAAGACCCGGCAGACCGCCCATTGGGATCTGGACTATCTGCCGACGGCGGAATACGAAGCCCTGATGGCCGGGCAGCGGGACCGTGAAGAAGCGGTGCGCCGCCGGGCCGCCCGCCGATGGCTAGGGCGGGTAGCAGCGGTGGGCGCCATGGCGGTCGCGGCGGGTTTTATGGTGCTGATTGTGCTGTAGGGCCGGGGCCGAAGTCCAGGAGGAGCTACCATGAACGCTACCAAAACCCCGATGCTGACTCCCGCCGAACGCCACCGGTTGCGGCGCTGGGAGATAGGCATGAGGACCGCCTTCAGCGCCGTCATGGTCGGTCTGGCGCTGCTGGTGTTCGGCTATTTGAACGACTGGCTGTCGGCCCGAGCCGAGGCCCTGCTCTGGACCGGGTTGGTGATCGCCGCCCTGCCCGTGGCCGTCTTGCAACTCTCCGCCCGCTGTCCCCGCTGTGGCTACCGGATCGGCCGCCATTCAGCCCTGCTGTTGCCGCATCGCTGCCCTAACTGCTCCGCACCTTTCCGGGCCGGGGTTTGAGGCCATGGGGTATTTCCGTAAGCGTTACCACTCCCCCGGCACTGCCCCCGGTACCCTGATCGCCCATCCCGAGGCCGAACGCCACCCTTCCAGTTTGGCGGTGATCGACTTCACCCCCGCGACTCTGGAGGAACACCAAAATCTGACCGTGGCCGACTGCCGGGTTTTCCTGGATCGGTCCACCATCACCTGGCTCCACGTCCAGGGCCACCCGGATGCTGGCCTGCTCAACGGTTTGGCGGAACTGTTCGACCTCCACTCCTTGGCCCTGGAAGACGTGGTCAACAGCGGCCAGCGTCCCAAGCTGGAACTCTACTCCGGGCAGTTTTTCGTCACCCTTAGCCTGCCCGTTCGGAACGAATCCCACACCGACGTGGAGCAGATCAGCCTGTTCATGGGCGAGGGTTTCGTGGTGAGTTTCTGCGCCGGTCCCGTCGATCCCTTCGGAGCGGTGCGTAAGCGGTTACAAAGCCCCACCAGCCGGGTCCGCAACCGCCGTGCCGATTATCTGCTCTACGCTCTGCTGGACGCGGTCATCGACCAGGGCTTTCCGCTGCTGGAGCAGTTGGGGGAGCATATCGAGGATCTGGAGGTGGAACTGCTGGATCGGCCCGACCAGCGGACCCTGGCCGGCATCCACGCCCTGAAGCGGGATCTGCTGCTGCTGCGGCGCATGCTTTGGCCCCACCGGGAGGTGATCAATCTGCTGCTGCGGGAGGATAGCCCCCTGCTGGCCGAGGAGACCCGGCTGTACCTGCGGGATTGCTACGACCACAGCATCCAGATCCTGGAGCTTTTGGAGAGCTATCGGGACATGGCCGCCGGTATGCTGGATGTATACCTATCCAGCGCCAGCAACCGTCTCAACGAGGTGATGCGGCTGCTGACGGTCATCTCCACCATTTTCATCCCTCTCACCTTCGTGGCCGGGGTCTATGGCATGAACTTCGGTCGCGACATCCCTAGAAGCCCCTGGGCCATGCCGGAACTGGACTGGGCCTACAGCTATCCCGTGGTCTGGCTGGTGATGCTGGCCATAGTGGTGGGCATGGTGGCCTATTTCAAATACCGGCGCTGGTTTTGAAGCGACCGGGGCCGAGATTTCAATTCGAGCTTGTCTTTTACGACACTGGGCGGCTTGAAGCCTACGATGGGCGCGAGGACTATGGAGAAGATCGCTGGGTCATGACTGTTACCCCGCAACGCGCCGACATCCGCCAGAAAATCGGCTATCAATTGCTCCACCGACGAAAACCGATAAGGCCACTCCTGCTCGCCGAGATGTTTGTGATCGTCTTTGCCCCGCTCATGGCCCATCGCGGGGTGAAGGTTGCCCGGTTACGCCTAGGGGAGACGGAGACCGCCGATTCCGGTTTCGGGCTGACAGTGGGCCTATCTGGGCTACAGTCTTTAGGAAAACACCGGCCCGCGACGCTCCCGGAGACCGAACTTGGAAACCCTGCTGTTCATTATTGATCATTTTGATCTCATCATCGCCAAGACCCTGGCGCATATCTCCCTGGTGGCGGTGGCGGTGGGGCTGGCCATTGTCACAGGAGTGCCTATTGGCATCGCCATCACCCGCAACCTCAAGGTGGCCGAGGTGGTGCTGTCCACCGGGGTTATCCTCACCACCATTCCCGCCATTGCCCTGTTCGTGATCATGCTGCCGTTGCTTATGGCCGTCGGCATCGGTCAGGGTATCGGTTATCTGGCGGCGGTGATTGCGGTGCTGCTATACGCCCAGTTGCCGATCATCCGCAACACCTACACGGCCATTAACGGCGTGGACCCGGCGCTGCGGGAGGCGGCCCGGGGGGTGGGGATGACGGCCTTGCAGCGCTTGGCGCGGGTGGAGATACCCTTGGCCCTGCCGGTGATCGTCGCCGGGGTGCGCGCGGCGGTGGTAATGAACATCGGGGTGATAGCCATTGCCGCCTATATCGGGGCGGGGGGGTTGGGAACGTTCATCAGCCAGGGCATTGCCCAGGCCGACCCCCGGCAGTTGATGGCCGGGGCGCTGGCGGTGAGCCTGCTGGCCATCGTGGCTGACTACGGATTGCTGTGGGTCCAGCGGCGCCTCACTCCCGCCGGCATCCGATGATCCCCATGATCCAGCTAGAGAATCTCACCAAGATATTCGAGACTCCTAAAGGCCCAGTGGTGGCGGCCGGCCATATCACCATGGCAGTGGCGGAAGGGGAGACCTGCATTCTGCTGGGACCGCCGGGCTGCGGCAAATCCACAATCCTGAAGATGATCAACCGCATCGTGCCGCCAACCACGGGCAAGGTGTACCTCGACGGCAAGGACACCACGGCTTGGGACACGGTACAACTGCGTCGGCGGATCGGTTACGTGATCCAGCAGGTTGGGCTGTTTCCGAACATGACGGTGGAGGAGAACATCGGCGTGGCGCCCAGGCTGCTGGGTTGGCGCAAGGACAAAGTCCGCAAGCGGGCGGCGGAGTTGGTGGAGATGTTGGCCCTGAACCCGAAGGTGTTTCTCAAGCGTTACCCCAAGGCGTTGTCCGGGGATCAGGCCCTGCGCATCGGAATGGCGCGGGCGCTGGCGGCCGATCCGCTGGTGGTGTTGATGGATGAGCCGTTCGGGGCGCTGGACCCGATTGATCGGGAGGCGGTCCAGGATGAGTTTCTGAAAATTCGGGAGCGGCTGGGCAAGACGATTCTGCTGGTGAGCAACGACATCGACGAGGCGGTAAAGATGGGTCACAAGATCGCGATGTTTCGCTCCGGGAAGCTGGAACAACTTGCTTCGCCGGACACGCTGCTGGCCCATCCGGCCAATGCCTTTATTGCGGACTTTGTAGGAGGGGACCGGACCCTGAAACGGCTGCGGCTGGTCAAGGTGCGCGAGGCCATGAACCCGAACCCGCCCCGGGTGCGGGCCGAGGACAGCCTGGAGCGGGCGGCGGGATTGATGGAGGAGCATGGTCTGGAGAACATCATCATGGTGGGGCCGCGGGGCCGGGCGCGAGGGGTGGTGTACCTGAGCGTGGCCCGGGAGAAGCAGGGCAGTTGCGGCGACAACCGCTCGGGGCTTAAAGCCATGGCCAGGCTCGATGACGATCTGCGCACGGCGGTGTCGCTGATGTTCACCTACGATCTGACCTGGCTGCCGGTGGTGGACGGCGACGGCTTCTATAAGGGCTATCTGACCCAGTCGGGCATCACCCACCTGCTGGGGGAGACCTACCGGGAGCAGATCCAGACCCCGGCGAGGATTTGAGGGTGGCGGTCGCGCTCCAGCGTCACGCTTTCCGATCTATCCCGCGCCGGGCTGTCAAGGGCGTGGTGCTGGCGTTGGTGTTCCTGCTGGGGGTCTGGGCCGAATCGGCGGGTCTGATCGATGATCTCACCGACACCTACCGGGAGGACATCATCTTGTTGTCCCAGCAGCATGTGCTGTTGGTCCTACTCTCCGGGGGGCTGGCCATGGTCACGGCCATTCCCCTGGGAATAGGGCTGAGCCGGCCCTCGATGCGCCCCTGCGCCGTGCCGCTGATGCGGGGTTTGAACCTCGGCGCCACCCTACCCACCCTGGCGGTCCTGGCCCTGGCCATGAGCTGGCTGGGCGCTGGCGCCGAGCCCGCGCTGTTCGGGTTGTGGGTGGTCACCCTGCTGCCCATCGTGGGCAATACCTACGCGGGGCTGAGGGCGGTGCCCGCGCACCTGAAGGAGGCGGCCACCGGCATGGGTATGAGGCCGAGCCAGATTCTGTGGCGGGTGGAGCTACCCCATGGGCTGTTCGTGATCTTCGCGGGCATCCGCACGGCGCTGATGCTCAATGTGGGGATGGCCCCCCTGGCGTTTCTGGTCGGTGGGGGCGGGCTGGGGGCGTTGATCTTCACGGGCATCGACCGCAACGACCCGGGGATGATGCTGGCGGGGGCGATTCCGGCGGCGCTGCTGGCAGTGTTGGTGGACTTTCTGGTGGGGCTGATGGCGTATCTACTGGTGCCCAAGGGGGTCAATCCGTTGCGCTGAGCGGCGCTAAATTGGGAGAGAGTCCCCGGCGTTTACGGCATGACCAAGACGGCGCTGCTTTCGGTCTCGCGGGGCCTGGCCGAGACCGTGACCGGAACCGGGGTGACTGTAAACGCCGTGTTACCGGGACCAACAAATTCAGAAGGTGTCGGGGACTATGTCAAGAACCTGGCGCGGGAGCAGGGAAAATCGACCGAGGAGGTGGAGGCGGAATTTTTTGCCCAGATGCGCCCCACATCCCTCATCAAGCGCTTTGCCGAGGTGGAGGAGGTGGCCAATATGGTGG
This sequence comes from uncultured Candidatus Competibacteraceae bacterium, assembly GCA_964597315.1. Lineage (GTDB taxonomy): Bacteria > Pseudomonadota > Gammaproteobacteria > Competibacterales > Competibacteraceae > CAZQXD01. The sequence continues at coordinate 921 of CAZQXD010000054.1, read as the reverse complement.
TTTATGTGGCCTCCAAGGAGGCTTCGGCGACCACCGGGGTGGCGCTTCGGGTAGACGGTGGGGTGGTGCGTTCGATTGTGTGAGGGGTTTGGACAGTGCGCTGCGCCGAGGCGGGGAGGTCAGATTGAAACCACGAATCAGCATGATCACTCTGGGGGTGCGCGATCTTGAACGGGCGACCCGGTTTTACGAAGCGGGGCTTGGGTTGCCCCGTAGGTCCATGGAGGCTGAAGGGGTCGCTTTTTTCGAGCTAAACGGGACCTGGCTTGCGCTTTTTCCCTGGCAGGAGCTGGCAAAGGATGCCGGGCTATCGGAACAGGGCAGCGGCTTTCGTGGCTTTGCGCTAGCCCACAACGTGGCCACCAAGGAGGAGGTGAGGGCGGTCCTGGATCAGGCGGTGGCCGCAGGTGGGCAGTTGGTAAAGCCTGCCCAGGAGGTATTTTGGGGCGGGTATTCGGGCTACTTTGTCGACCCCGACGGGCATCTATGGGAAGTGGCCTGGAATCCGCATTTTTGGGTTGGGCCACAGGATGGCGATGAGCGCAGCAGATCGGTGTAACGGCACAGCGGGGTAGACGGCTGGGTCAGTTAGCAGGTGATCGGGGTTATATCATCTTATTGATTGACTGGTCTGGGAAGAAAATGGTTGAAGCGAACAGAGGGGTGGAAAAAACCTTCCTTGGTTCTGAAACTTTGGGATCAGTAAGCGCGATTAAATCCGCGCCGATATTGGTCCCATTGTTGTCGCCACCATGCCGCCCTCACCCTTTGGAACTCCCGCTCCGTGCTGGGGTTTATACCAATTCGCGATCAACTAAGTATTAACTATCCAGTGAGTTTGCGGATGGGTTGCGGGCGGACTCCGGTCAGGCCAGCTCGCTGACCGACTCCCGCTCGATCAGCTCTGGTTTGAAGCAGGTC
>CAZQXD010000053.1:0-29965 GCA_964597315.1 uncultured Candidatus Competibacteraceae bacterium | reverse complement strand
TCCAGAAGCGAAAGCGATGTCCACGGTAGCTGATGCTGTCGCCCTTGAGCCGGAGGCCGGATTTCTTAAAGGGTATCCACCCCAGCGACCGCTTGCCCCACTTCATGGCCGAGCGTTGCGTCTCGTTGCAGAAGTTCCAGACCGTGTTTGCCGCCCGCGCCATCGCGTCCAGGTGCTTGGCGCCGGTACTGTCCTTGAGTCTGAACGAGAAGCTTTTAATCATGTTGGTCTGCTGGGCTAGATTATTGATAGAGTAGCCAGGCTATAGGGTGTTCTCAAGTTGGTCTGCCATGCCACTAACACACGCTCGTCACGCCGTCCACGCGCTCAATGTCCAGCTGATGTTCGTCTGCAAACGCCGGGGCAAGGTGGTTGAGCGTCGGCATCTGGACCGGCTGCGGGCGTTAGGGGCCCAGGGTTGCGGCGATTTTGAGATTGAACTGCTGGAGTTCAACGGCGAGCAGGATCATGTGCATCTCTTGGTCAGCCACCCACCTAACGTCTCCGTTGCCGCCCTGGTCAACAGTCTCAAAGGTGTTTCCAGTCGCCGACTTAAGCCGGAATTCCCAGAGCTACAGCGCTTCTGGTCGATTCGCAAAAGCGCGGGGGCGCTGGGGCGCCCCGGCGACTTTGCCGCCAGCGTGGGGGAAGCGCCTATCTCTGTCCTTCGCCAGTACATCGAACAGCGGCAGAGTCCCGATGAGGCCGGGCGGGGGCTGCGCGCCCCGACCCGGCCTACGCTATCCGTCCTTGCCGTGAACGGCAGGGTTTTTCGCGTAATTTTGATAATCCTCTGCCCCTACTCCATTTCCGCCAGGGGCCGAGGCCGAGCGATGCCGTAGCCTTGGGCATAGTCCACCCCCACCTCCCGCAGGCGGGCCACGATAGCATCGTTCTCCACAAACTCGGCGACGGTCTTCATGCCCATTACCTGGCCAATCTCGTTGATGGACTTGAGCATGGCCAGGTCGATGGGACCGGTGACGATGCCCTTGACGAAAGACCCGTCGATCTTCAAGAAATCTACCGGCAAAGTCTTGAGATAGGCGAAGGAGGACATACCGGCTCCGAAATCGTCCAGGGCGAACCGGCAGCCAATGGCCTTGAGCCGGTTGATGAACTGCACCGCCTTGGCCATATGGGAGATAGCGGCAGTTTCGGTGATCTCGAAGCAGATCTTGGCCGGGGGCACCACCGAGCGAGCGAAGTTCTCGGCCACGAACTCCAAGAATTCCTCATCCCCGAAAGAATGCCCGGAGAGATTGATGGCGCAGAGCCGTAGCTTGTCCAGTTGTTGTGGGTGGTCGGAAAACCAGTCCAGCACATGGCTCACCACCCAGCGATCCAGGGTCAAGATCAGATTGTAGCGCTCGGCGGCAGGCAGAAAAGCTCCTGGGGGGATCATCGTGCCCTGGAGATCGTGCATGCGCAGCAATATCTCACAGTGACGGCCTTGGCCCCTCGTCGGATTTAAGGCTCTAATATCCTGAAAATACAGGGAAAATAGATCCTGCTCAAGGGCCTGAGTGATCCGCGACACCCACTGCATCTCCCCTTTGCGGCGGGCCAGTTCGGCGTCGTCGGCCTGATAGACCCGCACCCGGTTGCGGCCCGCCTCCTTGGCGGCATAACAGGCCGAATCGGCGGCGCTCAGCACCTGCTCCAGAGTCTCCGATTGGTGATTCACCGGCACCAGGCCGATGCTGACGCTTATATTGAATGCTTTGTCATCCCACACGAAGCGGAAGGCATACAGCCCTTCCCGCAATCGGTTGGCCAGGCCCACGGCCTTATCGGCGGGACAGTATTCCAGCAAAATCCCAAACTCGTCGCCCCCCAGTCGGGCCACGGTGTCGCTGTCCCGCACCACGGAGCGCAGTACATCGGTCACCCGGCGCAGCAGTTCGTCCCCGGCCACATGGCCGCAAGTATCGTTGATCACCTTGAACTGATCCAGATCCAGATACATCAGGGAGTGTTCCATGAGGTCCTCCTTGGCCAGTATCAGCATCCATTCCAGACGGCGCTCGAACTCATGGCGATTGAGTAACCCGGTCAGGGCATCGTGGGTGGCCTGGAAAGACAACATCTCCGCGAGCTGCTGGGTCTGGGTCACATCATGAAAGATCAGCACCGAACCGCCCCCGTCGCGCAGGGGGGCGGCGGAAATCTCCACGGCGAAGTCCTCGCCGTCCCGTCGCACCAGGGTCATTTGCCCGGAAATTTGCTCCAGGGGCTGGTCGTTGTCCTGCTCCAGCACCGACCGACCGCTAGCCGTGTTCACCAAGCCGCAGATATCCAGCAGCCGCTGTCCCCGGGCCTCGCCCAGGGACCAACCCGTGAATCGCTCCGCCACCGGATTGAGGTATTCCACCCGGCTGTCCGAGTCGAGGGTGATCACCCCCTCGGCAATGGATTCCAGGGTGAGCCGGGCGCGTTCCTTCTCCCGAAATAGCCGCTCCCCATCGGCCTTGCGGTCGCTAATGTCGGTCAGCGTACCCACCAACCCCTCCACGCCCGCGCCACTGTTGCGTAGCGGTTCCACCCGCAGTTCCAGACAGCGACCGCCCGCGCTGGTATCCGGCAACCGCAGTTCCCGGGGTTCGCTCCAGCCCGGTTCTTCCATGGCCGAACGCAACCATTGCCGACACCAGGACCGGTCCTCGGGATGGATAAACTCGGCCAACTCCCGGCCTAAACACCCTTGCCCGCCAATCCCAGTCAAGGCGGTCCAGGCACTGTTGACCCGTCCTAGACGCTGGTGGCGGTCGCAGCAAAACGCCGCCGCCGGGAGGCTTTCCAGTATCCGCTCCGAATCCGAGTCAGCTCGGGCCAATAGCACCGTCGCCAGGGGGACCAGTAGCTCATCAATCCGGTCCCGCGGCAGTGGAATCACCCTATCGCCCAAGCCGGAGGGCAGGGTGCGGCCGGCGTCCAGGATCAGCAATACCGGGACCGAGGGCAGGGCGGCGACCACGGCCCGAACCAGGGCCGCGTCCGGCCCGGCTGGATCGGCATTGACTACGGCCAAGGCCCAGTCTTCGGAGCCCCTGAGCAGTTCCGCAATACTCCCAGAAATGGGGTATTCAGAAACCCTGCTGATTTCCGCCTGGCGGCCGATACTCTGCACTACAGACGTAGCTAGAGGCGATCGGATGGTGGCGCAGTCGATTAACAATACCCTTGGATTCATCGCATACCTTGGTGAGGATATGACAGGGTCGGCGCGGTTAATTTGGCTGACAAGTGATTGGGTTTTCGGCAAACGACCGCCAATCTTTACAGAGGCGCCCACCAACGCGCCTGCCCGATGATCCAGCCACGGTCATTTCGGCCCGGTCGCCGCCAACCATGAATATGCCCGATCCCGTGTGGATGTTTCTGCGCCAACTGGACCTGCCGTTCCAATTTCCAGCCCCTGGCCAAACGGACGCCCCCCGGGTGCGGACCCTGCTACTTAAGGATCGCCAGGGTCCGATATTGGCGCTCCATGACGCCGCCCGGGTGCTGGATATCACCGTCTTGCGCCAGGCGCTGCGCCGGGAGTTGGAACCGGTTGGCGCTGGGGTCCTGGAGAAGCTGTTCCAAGGCTGCGATTCCGAAGCCTTGCCGGCCCTGCCCCAGTTGTACAAACTGCCTGCGATTGTGGACAACGGCCTGTTCATGGACGGCCCCCTGGACTTGCCCATGGGCAGCGCCAAGGCGCCGATTCGGGTGGACGGCGCGGTGTTCCGGGCTTTGGTGGGCGATGCCCAGTACCACGCTTTCGCCTATGACCCGCCCCCCCAGGATGATCCAGACCCTGAAGCGCCGACGCCGGCCAATGTCTCCAGGCTGCGGGAACGTATCCGCCATATCCGGGAATTGCCGGCCATGCCGGAAATCTCCCACCAGATTTTGCAATTGCGCATCAATCCCCGGGCCAGAGCCAACGATCTGGCGGCGCTGGTGGAGACCGATCCCAGTCTGGCCGCCCAGGTGATCCGCCGGGCTACGTCGTCTTTGTACGGCTACCGGGGACGAATCGACTCGGTGCGGGACGCGATCATCCGGGTGTTGGGTTTTGATCAGGTCATGCGACTGGCCATGGGCATCGTCATTCACAAGTCGTTCCGGGTTCCCCAGCAAGGCCAGCAGGGCATGCATGTCCTGTGGCGCAACAGCATCCACTGTTCAGCCTTGGTTGGCGGTTTGCTCAAAGCCCTACCCCGTGACCACCGTCCCACCCCTGGACTGGCCGCCCTGGCCGGACTATTCCACAATTTTGGTCGGCTGCTGCTAGGCCATTCCTCCCCCAGCGACTTCGCCCTGCTCAACCGTTTCCTGGCAGTCAATAACCATTTATCCCTATACGCCGTGGAGCGCTATGTACTGGGTGTGGAGGACCCCCACTTGGGAGCCTGGCTGATGCAAGCCTGGAATCTGCCGGAGGAAGTCACCATGGCGGTGCGCTGGCACCATCGGCCCGACTATACCGGCGCTCACCGCAACTACGCTGGTCTGGTTTGTCTAGCCAACCGGTTGCTCAAGCACCGGAACATCGGCGAAGCCCCTAGCGGCGAGCTGCCGGAGGCGGTGCTTCAGGAACTGGGCATCCACGCACAAACAGCCCTGCGGGTACTGGAGGATGTACTGGCTAATCGGCAAGAGCTGGACCGGCTATCCCGGCCAATGGGAGCATAAACCCCGCCCTCAGTCCTTTGCGTTTCGCTGCTCGGACCCGCCCAGCTGTTGCAGTTCGGTGCTTTGGTCCCTGGCCGTGGCCCGCCGCCGCAGCATGAGCCGAGACAGAAAGACCCCGACTTCGAACAGCAACCACATGGGCAAGGCCAGCAGGGTCTGGGAGATCACATCCGGGGGGGTGAGCAGCATGCCGACCACAAAGGCGCCCACAATGATATAGGGGCGCTTCGCGGCCAGGGCGTCTGGCGTGGTGACGCCGATCATGACCAGCAGCACCGTGGCCACGGGTATCTCGAAGGCGATGCCGAAGGCGAAGAACAGGGTCAGAACGAAGTTCAGATATAAATTAATGTCGGTCATCACCGCCACGCCCTCGGGGGCGGTGCCGGTGAGAAAAGCGAAAAATACCGGCAGAATCACCAGATAGGCGAAAGCCATGCCGCAATAAAACAGGGTCGTGCTGGAGGCCACCAGGGGCAGGGCCAGACGCTTTTCGTGCCGATACAGACCCGGCGCCACGAAAGCCCAGAGCTGATAGAGAATCCAGGGCATGGCGATAAAGATGGCCAGCACCAGACTGAGCTTCAGGGGCGTCAGAAACGGCGAGATTACGTCGATGGCGATCATGCTGGTATTGGCGGGCATATGGGCCAGCAACGGCCCCGCCAGGGAGGTGTAAATACGGTTGGAAAAGGGCAACAGCACCAAGAACACCCCCAGCACGCCGACGATCATCCACAGCAGGCGGCTGCGTAATTCCAGCAGATGGCTGATCAGGGGCTGTTCTTGATCGGACTGGGACACCGGCGGCTCACTTGGTGGACGATTTGGATTCGCCCTCGGCGGGGCTGGATTCAGCGGTGGGCGCCGGGGGCTTGGCCGGGACTGGGGGGGTGGCGGGCCGGTCGAAATCGGGCCGGGCCGGGTTGACGCTCCGAAGGTCCGCTTCTAGGTCCCGAACCTGATCGGTGAGGCTCTTGAGTTCCCCAGCGCGGGCTTGGTCCTGAAAATCGCGTTTGAGTTCGTCCAGGCGCAGTTCCCGGTCCACCTCGGCCTTGACCTCGGACACCACCCGCCGGGCCTTGCCGACCCACAGCCCCAGAGTGCGAGCAACCTTGGGCAGCCGCTCGGGACCCACCACGATCAGCATCACTACACCGATCAGCCCGATCTCCCAGAAACCCACGTCGAACATGGTGGCGGGCCCGGCCTAAGTCTTGTCCTTGTCTCGGGTCGCTTCGCCCTCGAAGACCCGACCCGGTTCCTCGGCCACCCGGTTTCGCTCGATTTTTTTGTCCTCGTCCTCCTTGTCGCTGTCTTTCATGGAGTCCCGGAAACCCTTGACCGAGGCCCCCAGATCAGAACCCAGATTACGCAACCGCTTGGCGCCGAACAGCAACAGCACGATGGCCAGGATGATCAACAACTGCCAGATACTGATACCCATCATTGTGAACCTCGATAGCGTGAACGAAAGCCCCGGCCTTCGCCGTGTGTAGTCAGTGCCGCTCGCCCCGGGAGGCTTTTTCCTCCAGCCCGGACACCCCAAACCGGCGTTGTAACTCGGCCAGCACCGCGTCCGGTCCCAAGCCCTGGTGGGCTAGCATCACCAAAGTATGGAACCATAGGTCAGCGGTCTCCCGCACCAGATGCTCGGGATCGCCATCCTTGGCCGCCAGCACGGTCTCAGTGGCTTCCTCGCCGACTTTTTTGAGGATGGCGTCTAGACCCTTGGCGTAGAGACGGGCCACATAGGAACTGTCGGGATCGGCCCCCTTGCGGGACTCCAGGATAGTAGCCAGATGTTGCAAAATCGCCTCGCTCATCCCTTGGACCCCTGGCCGTAGGGTTGGTTTGATGGGATCACAAGCGCACCTCAATGCCCTGGGCTTGCATCTGCCGTTTGGCCTGTTCGATGGTGTACTCACCGAAGTGGAAGATACTGGCGGCCAGTACCGCGTCGGCTTTGCCCTCCAGAACGCCGGCGGCCAGATGCGCCAAGTTCCCCACCCCGCCGGAGGCGATCACCGGCACTTCCACGGCCTCGCTCACCGCCCGGGTCAGTTCCAGATCGAAACCGATCTTGGTGCCGTCCCGGTCCATGCTGGTCAATAGCAACTCCCCGGCCCCGTAGTCGGCCATGCGCCGCGCCCAGGCCACGGCGTCGATGCCGGTGGGCTTGCGCCCGCCGTGGGTGAAAATCTCCCAGCCCTCGCCTACCCGCTTGGCGTCAATGGCCACCACGATGCACTGGTTGCCGAAGTGCCCGGTGGCCTCCCGGACAAACTCGGGATTGAATACTGCGGCGGTGTTGATGGACACCTTGTCGGCCCCGGCGTTAAGCATTCGGCGCACATCAGCCAGAGTGCGGATGCCGCCACCCACGGTCAGGGGGATAAACACCTCGCTGGCCACCTGCTCCACCACATGAACCAAAGTCTCCCGATCGTCGGAGCTAGCGGTGATGTCCAGAAACGTCACCTCGTCGGCCCCTTGTTGATCATAGCGGCGGGCAATTTCCACCGGGTCGCCGGCGTCGCGGATACCCACGAAATTGACCCCCTTGACCACCCGTCCCCGATCCACGTCCAGGCAGGGGATGATGCGCTTGGCCAGACCCATGGATTCCCCTCAGCCGTCGGCCAGTTGCTGGGCCGCAGCCAGGTCAATGTCGCCTTCGTAGAGGGCGCGACCGATAATGGCTCCCATGATGCCCTCGTCGGCCACCGCGCACAGGGCGCGTATATCGTCCAGATTGCTCACCCCCCCGGAGGCGATCACCGGAATGGTGATGGCCTGGGCCAGTTTCACCGTGGCCTCCACGTTAACCCCCTGCATCATGCCGTCGCGGCCGATGTCGGTGTAGACGATGGCCTCCACCCCGTCCCGCTCGAAGCGCTGGGCCAGTTCGATGACCCCGTGGCGAGACAACTTGGACCAACCGTCCACCGCCACTCGCCCATTTTTGGCGTCCAGGCCGACGATGATATGGCCCGGATATTCCAGGCACAGATCATTGACGAAGTGGTTCTCCTGTACCGCCTTGGTGCCGATGATCACGTATTGCACCCCGGCCCGGAGATAGGCGTCCACGGTCTCCTCGTCGCGGATACCACCCCCCACCTGGATAGGCAACTCGGGAAAGCTTTCAGCGATGGCCCGGATCACCCCGGCATTGACCGGGCGGCCGGCGAAGGCGCCATCCAGGTCCACCAGATGCAGGCGTCGGGCGCCCGCCTCCACCCAGCGCCCGGCCATGGCCACCGGATCATGGGAAAACACCGTGGACTCGTCCATGCGCCCCTGGCGCAGCCGGACGCATTTGCCGTCCTTGAGGTCGATTGCGGGTATCAACAGCATTGCGGTTCCTCGTCACACCCTTTGTTTGTGGCTACGATGCGGATTCGCCGGTCAACCTAGTTGGGTCGCCAGCGAGTGAAATTGGCCAGCAGTCGCAGCCCCACCCGGCTGCTCTTTTCCGGGTGGAACTGCACGGCAAAGATCGTGTCCTGGGCAATAACCGACGTGAAGTCGAATACGTAGTGAGTCGTCCCGGCGGACAGCTCTGGCCCGGCCGGTTGCAGATAATAACTATGTACAAAGTAAAACCGGCTGTCCTGGGGTATATCCCGCCATAGGGGATGGGGGCGGCTCTGGCGCACCTGATTCCAGCCCATGTGGGGAATCTTGGCCCGCTCGCCGGTCTGGGGGTCCCGAAGTCCGTGGCCGAAAAACCGCACCTGACCCGGCACGATGCCTAGGCCCTCGACGCCGTCGTTTTCCTCGCTGTGGTCCATTAGCGCCTGGGGTCCCAGGCACAAGCCCAGAAACGGCTTGTCCCGGGCCGCCCGGCGCAGAGGCTCGATCAGCTCCAGGCGGCGCAGTTCGTTCATGCAGCCACGAATCGCTCCCTGGCCGGGAAGCACCACCCGATCGGCGGCGGCAATAGCGGCTGGGTTCTGGGTAACCCGCACCCGGGCGTTGGGCGCAACATGCTCCAGGGCCTTGGCCACGGAGCGCAGATTGCCCATTCCGTAATCGATGACTGCGATGCTGGTCATGGTGTACTCGACCGGGAGATGTGGCCGGTTTGGAAAAGGTTTATAGGCTGCCCTTGGTGGAGGGGGTGATGCCCTGCATCCGGGGGTCCGGCTCCACGGCCATGCGCAAGGCGCGGCCAAAAGCCTTGAATACGGTTTCGGCCACATGGTGGGCGTTACGGCCCCGCAGGCAGTCGATATGCAGGGTGAGCTGGGCGTGGTTGACGAAGCCCTGGAAGAACTCCCGCAGCAGATCCACGTCGAAGCCGCCGATCCGCGCCCTGGGGTAGTCCACATGGTACTCCAGCCCAGGCCGCCCGGAGAAGTCCACCACCACCCGGGACAGGGCCTCATCCAGGGGCACATAGGCATGGCCGTAGCGGCGGATGCCTTTTTTGTCGCCCAGAGCCTGGCGGAAAGCCTGGCCTAGGGTGATGCCCACGTCTTCCACGGTGTGGTGATCGTCGATATGCAAATCCCCTTCGGCCTGAATGTCCATATCCACCATGCCGTGGCGGGCCACCTGATCGAGCATATGCTCGAAAAAGGGAATGCCCAGGGCCAGCCTGGATTCGCCCTTGCCGTCCAGATCGATAAGGACGCGGATCTGCGTCTCCAGGGTATCGCGGTTGACCGTGGCTGTGCGTGCCGACATGGGAATGCTCTGTGCCGAGGGTTACAAGAATCTATCAGCCGATAGCATACCGCGTAACACCACGGGTTGAAACCGGGATTCACCCCCTAGCCCGGCGAGGCGGTTTGTTGCTTCAGGTCGATGAATCTGGTGCAATACCGTTTCACTCCTCCCACCCAGGACAGACCATGAGCGATCCGGCCGGCACCACGGTCGTTACTCTGGCATCCATCAAACAAGCCTGCGCGGGATGCAGCCTGCGGCAACTTTGCCTGCCGGTGGGTATCAGCCACGCCGATCTCGACCTGCTGGAGGCTATCATTCAACGCCGTCGGCCCCTGGCCCGGGGCAGCCATGTGTTTCATCTGGGCGACCCTTTCAAGACCCTGTATGCCATCCGCTCCGGTTCCGTAAAAACCTACACCCTCACCGAGGACGGCGGAGAACAAGTGACCGGGTTTCATCTGCCTGGGGAACTCATCGGCCTGGACGCCATCAACGGCGAGACCCATCCCTGCGCTGCCAAAGCCCTGGAAACCACGTCCCTATGCGAACTGCCCTTCGAACGCCTGGCGGTGCTGGCCTGCCAGGTGCCGAACCTGGGTCGGCAGTTGCTGCGGATCATGAGCCGGGAGATCAGCGCCGACAACGAACTGTTGACGCTGCTAGGGAAAAAATCCGCCGAGGAGCGGGTAGCCGCTCTGCTGCTCAGCCTCTCGACCCGGTTCCGGGAGCGGGGTCTGGCCTCTCGGGAGTTCGTGCTTAGCATGTCCCGCAACGATATCGGCAACTACCTGGGCCTGGCGGTGGAGACCGTCAGCCGACTATTTACCCGCTTCCAACAGCAGCACCTGATCGCCGTACAGCACAAACACGTGCGTCTGCTGGATATGGATCAACTCCACCACATCGCCGGCGTCACCAGCCCCCCCCGCAAACCCCAAGCACGGGCCTGACCCGGCGCGCGACACACCCCGCCGTTGACCGACAGCTCCTAACCCCTACTACTTTAGGGTTAGTTGACATACATCATTTTTTCATCCCCCTCACCCCGTTCATAGTAGCCCTTGAAAAAGCCGCTGTAACCATTGGCATTCAAGGAGCAAACAACATGAACAGGACGCTTGCCCGTGGGGCGCTCACCCTGACTATGGCTGGCCTGCTGGCTGGGCCTGCTTACGCTTACGACGCTGAAGGCCGCCTGGCCCTTCGAGCATGACATCGAACTCAAGGACGGTGGTTTTAGATAACCGCCGGGGCGTCGGCTCTCCGCTCGACGCCCGACGTTCGACGCCCGACGTTCGACGCCCGGCGTTCGACGCCCGGCGTTCGACGCCCGAATAGCTTATTTTTCCAAATGAGGTAGCACCATGGACGCCCAAACGACGACCTATAACTACAGAGTCGTGCGTCAGTTCGCCATCATGACGGTGGTATGGGGTATCGTCGGCATGGCCGTCGGCGTACTCATCGCCGCCCAGTTGATCTGGCCCGAACTGAACTTCGACCTGCCCTGGCTGACCTACAGCCGACTGCGCCCCCTGCACACCAATGCGGTGATTTTCGCCTTCGGCGGTTCGGCATTGATCGGCACCTCTTACTATGTGGTGCAGCGCACCTGCCAGGCTCGGCTGTTCGGCGGCCCACTGGCGGAATTCACATTCTGGGGCTGGACCCTGGTTATCTTGCTGGCGGCCATTACTCTGCCCCTAGGTATCACCTCTAGCAAGGAATACGCCGAGCTGGAGTGGCCCATCGACCTGCTGATCACCGTGGTCTGGGTGGCCTACGGAGTGGTGTTCTTCGGCACCATTGTCAAGCGCCGCACGCCCCATATTTATGTGGCCAACTGGTTCTATGGCTCGTTCATTCTGACCGTGGCCATTCTCCACCTCATCAATTCTGCGGCCCTGCCGGTCTCCCTGACCAAGTCCTACTCGGTCTATCCCGGAGCTATCGACGCCATGGTTCAGTGGTGGTACGGCCATAACGCTGTGGGCTTTTTTCTGACTGCTGGGTTTCTGGGCATGATGTATTACTTCGTGCCCAAGCAGGCGGGCCGACCCGTGTACTCCTATCGGCTGTCGGTGGTGCATTTCTGGGCGCTGATCTCCATTTACATGTGGGCCGGTCCCCATCACCTGCACTACACCGCCCTACCCGACTGGGCTCAGTCCATCGGCATGGTGTTCTCCCTGGTGCTGCTCGCTCCCTCCTGGGGCGGCATGATCAACGGCATTATGACCCTGTCCGGGGCCTGGCATAAGCTGCGCTCCGATCCCATCCTGCGCTTCATGATCGTGTCCCTGTCCTTCTACGGCATGTCCACCTTCGAAGGGCCGATGATGTCCATCAAGACCGTCAACGCCCTGTCCCACTACACCGACTGGACCATCGGCCATGTCCATTCCGGCGCTCTGGGCTGGGTGGCGCTGATTTCCGTCGGCTCGGTGTACGCTCTGATTCCGCCTTTGTTCAACCGCCAGATCTATAGCACCAAGCTGATCGAGGCCCACTTCTGGGTGTCCACCATCGGCATCGTCTTGTACATCGTCTCCATGTGGATCGCCGGGGTCATGCAGGGCCTGATGTGGCGGGCGGTCAACCCGGACGGCACCCTCACCTACAGCTTCGTGGAGTCCCTGGAACGCATGTACCCCTATTACACGGTGCGTCTGCTAGGCGGTGTGTTGGTTCTGTCCGGCATGCTGATCATGGCGTACAACGTCTACAGGACGCTCAAGAGCGAAACCACGGACATCGAACCGGCCACCCAGGCCGCCTGAGGAGCCCCCATCATGAGTACTGACAATCCCAAAGCGACCGTGGGCGGGCACGCCTTTATCGAGCGCAATATTGGCATCATGGCCATTCTGATCGTCCTGGTGGTCAGCGTCGGCGGACTGGCGGAGATTGTGCCCTTGTATTTCATCAAGGACACCACCGAGCCGGTGGAGGGACTCAAACCCTATTCCGCCCTGGCCTTGGAGGGGCGCGATATCTACATCCGGGAGGGCTGCTACACCTGCCACTCCCAGATGATCCGTCCGTTCCGGGCCGAGACCGAACGCTACGGCCATTACTCGGTGGCCGGGGAGTTCGTCTACGACCACCCCTTCCAGTGGGGTTCCAAGCGCACCGGCCCAGATCTGGCCCGGGTGGGGGGCCGCTATTCCGACGACTGGCACCGGGTCCATCTGATCAATCCCCGGGACGTGGTGCCCGAATCCAATATGCCGGGCTTCCCCTGGCTGGCGGAGACCGTCCTGGACGGCCAGTTGACCCCCAAGAAGCTGGAAACCCTGCGCACCCTGGGCGTGCCCTACACGGACGCCCATATCAGCGGCGCCACAGCGGCCGTCAAAGGTAAAACCGAGCTGGATGCCCTGGTGGTCTATTTGCAGGGCCTGGGCACCGCTCTCAGCAACAGGAGGTAGGCGTCATGGATATGAATACCTTTCGCGGCCTGTTCACCGTGGTCCTGCTGGTGGCCTTCGTGGGCATTGTGCTCTGGGCCTATGGCAAGCGCCGCAAGCCAAGGTTCGACGCCGCCGCCAACCTGCCCTTCGCTGACGAGGAGATCGCCAAGCGCTCCACATCCGGCGCGGGGACCAAGGAGAATCAATCATGAGCTTGTCAACCAGTCTGTTTATCATCCTGTTGACGGTAGGCAATATTCTGGCCATGTGGTGGCTGATCCGCTGGACCCAGAAGTCCCGTCCCAACGAGGTCCAGCAAGGAGACGTCACCGACCATACCTGGGACGACGATCTACAGGAGTACAACAACCCCCTGCCCCGCTGGTGGCTGTGGCTGTTCTATCTCACCATTTTTTTCGCCCTGGGGTATCTGGCCCTGTATCCGGGCCTGGGTTCTTTTCAGGGTTTGCTGGGCTGGAGCCAGACCGGGCAGTACCGGAAAGAAGTGGCCGAGGCCGAGACCCGGTACGGTCCTATCTTCGCCAAATACGCCAGCCAGGATATTCCCACCGTGGCCAAGGACCCCCAGGCCATCAAAATGGGTGAGCGGCTGTTCGTCACCTATTGCGCCGCCTGCCACGGCTCCGACGCCCGGGGCGCGCCCGGCTTTCCCAACCTGACCGACCGGGCCTGGCTGTACGGCGGCGAGCCCCAGGCCATCAAGACCAGCATCCTCCAGGGCCGCAACGGCATGATGCCGCCCATGGGCGCGGCGCTGGGCAGCGGTGCCGAGGTGGAGTCCGTGGCCAACTATGTGATGACCCTGAGCGGTCGGCCCGCACCGGACCCGGCCAAGGCCGAAGCGGGCAAGGCCAAATTTGAGATGGTGTGCGCCGCCTGCCACGGCGCCGACGGTACCGGCAACCCCCTGTTGGGCGCCCCCGACCTGACCGACGCCAACTGGCTGTACGGCGGCTCTATCAAGAGCATCGTCAAGACCATCAACGAAGGGCGCCAGGGCCGGATGCCCCCCCACCAAGAATTCCTGGGGGAGGATAAGGTCCATCTGCTGGCGGCCTATGTCTACAGCCTGTCTCGGGATCAGTGACCCTGGTGGGGCGGGCCAGCGCCCGCCCCACGCCTTGAAAGGAGTCTGTCATGTCCACCATTTCGAAACTGCAACCCGTGGTCGCGGTCCTGTGGCCGTCGTTCCTGGTGGCCGGCATGGCCACCGTGGTGTTTTTCACCGTCTTCGACCCCCAGACGCTCGGCCACTGCCTGAGTCCCTGGGACATCAGCCGCGTCGGCGCTTATAGCGTCGGCTTCTTTCTGTTCTGGCTGCTGACCCTATCCTCCTCCCTGCTGACCCTATACTTCCAACGCCCCTGCCATACCCCCGTACCACTGTCCTTGGACGACTGAGGACCCACCCCGTCAGCGGCACGCGTATTTCAAGCGCCGCCCAGCCAGTGCTATTCTCGTTCAAGGTAGGGATGCCGCACCGACCCCGTAGCCACTTACCGACTACGGGCGGCTAACAACAATGAGCTTGGGCGATGACAACCAGAATTCTGTCGGCGGGGGTAGTTCTCCTACGCCGACACCACGACCACTATCTCTACCTGGTGTTACGCGCCTACAATTATTGGGATTTTCCCAAGGGCATGGTGGAGCCCGGCGAAACACCCCTGGAAGCGGCGATCCGGGAGGTGGAGGAGGAAACCACGATCACGGACCTCAACTTCCGCTGGGGGGATCGCTATCGGGAAACACGCCCCTACAACCACGGCCACAAAATCGCCCGCTACTATGTCGCCGAAACCACCCGCGCCGAGGTGCGGCTGCCCGTGAATCCCCTGCTGGGCAGGCCGGAACACAGCGAGTACCGATGGGTGAGCCGGGCCGACGCCTGGACGATGTTCACCCCCCGAGTACGGGCCATCCTCGCCTGGTCGGATCGGATCATCGGGAAATCGCCCCGAAATACCGGCAGGGAACCCTAACCGCCCTGCTGAGTCTTGGATTTACAAGCCGACCGCTTAGGTCTATTTGTTATGGCGGTCAGAACACTTCAGCCACAGCACGGAGTCTGCCGATGTATAAGAATTATACGCCCCTCAAGTTTCGTACCCTCGAACAAGGTGCCTCCTATTTCCGGCCCCGTCAGGAATTGCCGGACCGGGTCTCCGGGGATAACCCCGCCGTGGATGTCATGACGGATTTACGCCAGGTGACCGCCTATACCGCTGAACTCTCCACACCCCTGAACACCGCGCTGGACTATATGATCAGGCGCGGAATCCGCCTGCTCTTGGTGAGGGACCCGGACGGCACGGTCAAGGGTCTGATCACCGCCCGTGACATCGAGGGTGAGAAGCCCCTGCGGATCATGGAAAAAAGCGGCGCCAAACGGGACGAACTGCTGGTGCGGGACATCATGACCCTGAAGGGCAAGCTGGAAGTGCTCATGATGGAAGACGTGCTAGCGGCCAAGGTGGGGGATATCATCGCCACCCTGCGGGACTGCGGTCGGCAACACGCCATGGTGGTGGACACGGATCCCGGCACCGGCAAGCTGGCGGTGCGAGGTATCTTCTCCCTGTCCCAGATCGGCAAGCAACTGGGCCTGAATCTCGACTCCTCTCAGAAGGCCACCACCTTCGCCGAACTGGAAGACGCCCTCAAGGACACCTGATCCCGTCGCTTTTTCCTCTGTGAACAGGGCTGCCCGAGCCACTCGAGCCGGGCAGCCGCCTCCCCTGGTTACTCCGCCGCTTCGTCCTCCTGCGCGACCGGAGCCGGGTTGCGCTCCTGGGCATCCACCACCGCCACTGCCGACATATTGATAATGCGACGCACGGTGGAGTTCTTGGTGAGTACATGCACAGGATAACCCTGGCCCATCAGAATCGGCCCCACCGCCACCCCATCGGCCACCATCCGCACCAGATTGAAGGCGATATTGGCGGCGTCCACGCTGGGCATGATCAGCAGGTTGGCGCTGCCGGTGAGCCGGGAGTTGGGGAAGATCCGGCTGCGCATGGCTTCCGACAGGGCGGTGTCGGCGTGCATCTCCCCTTCCACTTCCAACTCCGGCGCCCGTTCCCGGAGCAAGGCCACGGCCTCGGCCATCTTTTGGGCCGAAGCAGACTTACGGGAGCCAAAATTGGAATGGGATAACAAAGCTACCTTGGGGACCATGCCGAAGCGCCTGACCCAGTCGGCGGCCATGAGGGTAATGTCCACCAGTTCCTCGGCGCTAGGGTCTTGATTGACATTGGTGTCGGCGATAAAGAAGGTGCCGTTGCCGGTGATCAACATGTTCATGGTGGCGGCGGTCTGATGCTCCGGGGCCAAACCGCCCACCTCGAACACAAAATCCAGATGCCGGTCGAAGCGGTTGAGGGTGCCGCAGATCATGGTATCGGCGTAGCCCAGGCGCACCAGCAATGTTCCCAGCACCGTGGTGCGGGTGTTGACCCGGTTGCGCGCCTGACTCGGTTCCACCCCATGGCGCTCCCGCAGGCGCAGGTATTCAGTCACGCATTCCTCGTAATAGGGGTTATTGAAGGGGTCGATCAACTGGAAGTCCCGGTCCTGCCGGATCTGTAGCCCCAGGGTCTTGATCCGTCCCAGCACCCGCTCGGGTCGACCGATCAGAATGGGCCGGGCCAGGCCCTCGTCCACCACCCCCTGCACCGCCCGCAGCACCCGCTCGTCCTCGCCCTCCGTATAGACCACCCGCCGGGGATCGCCCTTGGCCCGCTCGAATACCGGCTTCATGATCATCCCGGAGCGGAACACGAACTTGGAGAGTTGCTCACGATAAACCTTGATATCCTCGATGGGGCGTGTGGCCACCCCGGAGTCCATGGCCGCCTCGGCCACCGCTACCGGCAGCTCCAGGATCAGCCGCGGGTCGAAGGGCTTGGGAATCAGATACTCCGGCCCGAAGGTCATGGCCTGACCGCCGTAAGCGGCCACCACCTCCTCGGGAGGCTCCTGCATGGTCATCTCGGCCAGGGCCTTGACCACCGCCAATTTCATGGCTTCGTTGATCTGGGTGGCCCCCACGTCCAGGGCGCCCCGGAACAAATAGGGGAAGCACAACACATTGTTGACCTGATTGGGATAATCCGAACGGCCGGTGGCCAGGATGGCGTCCGGGCGCACTGCCTTAGCCTCCTCGGGCAAGATCTCCGGCACCGGATTGGCCAGGGCCAGGATCAGGGGCTGGTCGGCCATGCTCTGGACCATTTCCGGCTTTAGCAGCCCCGGTCCCGAGACCCCCAGAAAGATATCCGTGCCGTCCACCGCATCGGCCAGGCTGCGCTTTTGGGTGGCGGCGGCATAACCGGCCTTGCGGTCGTCCATACCCTCGGCGCGGCCCTGGTAGATCACGCCCCGGCTGTCACAGACAATGATGTTCTGTTTTTGCATCCCCAGGCTGACCAGCAAATCCAGGCAGGCAATGCCCGCTGCACCGGCGCCGTTGCACACCAGCCGCACCTGGCCAATGTCCTTGTCCACCACTTTCAGACCGTTCAGAATCGCCGCCGCAGCGATGATGGCCGTACCGTGCTGGTCGTCGTGAAACACCGGAATTTTCATCCGTTCCTTGAGCCGAGTCTCCACCGCGAAGCACTCGGGGGCCTTGATGTCCT
Source organism: uncultured Candidatus Competibacteraceae bacterium (assembly GCA_964597315.1). GTDB lineage: Bacteria > Pseudomonadota > Gammaproteobacteria > Competibacterales > Competibacteraceae > CAZQXD01. The sequence continues at coordinate 12,525 of CAZQXD010000053.1, read as the reverse complement.
CCAGATTGATGCCCCCGAACGTAGGCTCCAGACTGGCGATAATCTCCACCAATTTATCCGGGTTGCGTTCCTGAATCTCAATATCGAACACGTCGATGCCAGCGAATTTCTTAAATAGCACCCCCTTGCCTTCCATGACCGGCTTGGACGCCAGTGGGCCGATAGCTCCCAGGCCCAGCACCGCCGTGCCGTTGGAGATCACCGCCACCAGATTACCCCGGGCCGTGACCGTGGCCGCCTCGTTGGCATCGTCCACGATGGCCTCGCAGGCATAGGCCACTCCAGGAGAGTAAGCCAAGGCCAGATCCCGCTGGGTGGTCAGGGCCTTGGTGGGGGTCACAGCGATCTTGCCCGGTACCGGGGTGCGATGGTAGTGCAGGGCCTGTTGCTTGAACTGTTCTTTGCGGTCTGCGTCGGACATGGGCTTCCCCTCTCTCCTGGCAAGTAGTTGTTTGGCTTCGCGGCGATGCTCGGACGGCCGGGTAATCACAGTGTAGTCCAAGGTAGTGCGACGGCAGGCTTGCCCGTACCCGGCGCGCGCCAGGACAATGCGAAACTGGCGCCAGGCGCCGTTGCCGGGGACAGCCGGTACACAGACCGAGACGCCGTCGCTAGGGATTTTCGCCCCCAAGGCTGGGCGGTAGGATTCGGGTTTACTGCTAAAATAACCCTACTATGCAAATAGCCATTCCCGGAGCCGCTCCATGACATCCATTCCCCAGGAAGACTTTATCCAAAGCATCGCCGACGCCCTGCAATACATCTCCTATTACCATCCCAAAGACTATATTGATGCCCTGGCCAAAGCTTACGAACTGGAGGCCTCCCCGGCCGCCAAGGACGCTATGGCCCAGATTCTGATCAACTCCCGGATGTGCGCCGAGGGCCACCGGCCCATCTGTCAGGATACGGGCATTGTCACCGTGTTTCTGAAGATCGGCATGAACGTGCGCTGGGATGACGCCACCATGGGCGTGGAGGATATGGTCAACGAGGGGGTGCGCCGGGCCTATCTGCACCCGGACAACAAGCTGCGGGCCTCGATCCTGGTGGACCCTGCGGGCAAACGCAAGAATACCGGCGACAACACCCCGGCGGTGATCCATATGCAACTGGCGCCGGGCGATACCGTGGACGTGCATGTGGCGGCCAAGGGCGGCGGCTCCGAAAACAAGTCCAAATTCGTCATGCTCAACCCCTCCGACAGCATCGTCGATTGGGTTCTGAAAACCGTGCCCACCATGGGCGCCGGCTGGTGCCCCCCGGGGATGCTAGGCATTGGCATCGGCGGCACCGCCGAGAAAGCCATGGTGATGGCCAAGGCAGTGTTGATGGAATCCATCGACATCCAGGAGCTGATCGCCCGGGGTCCCCGAAACGCTGTGGAAGAACTGCGCGTCGAACTCTACGAAAAAGTCAACGCCTTGGGGATTGGCGCCCAGGGGCTGGGGGGGCTGACCACGGTTTTGGACGTGAAGATCATGGACTATCCCACCCACGCCGCCTCCAAGCCGGTGGCCATGATCCCCAACTGCGCTGCTACCCGCCATGTCCACTTCGAACTGGACGGCTCCGGCCCGGCCGAACTGCCCACCCCTAAACTGGAGGACTGGCCCCAAATCACCTGGGACCCCAGTGTCGGCGCCCGGCGGGTTAATCTGGATACCGTCACCCCCGAGGAGGTGGCCCACTGGAAGCCCGGCGAGACCCTGCTCCTCAACGGCAAACTGCTCACCGGCCGGGACGCTGCCCACAAGCGCATGGTGGACATGCTCTCCAAGGGCGAGCAGCTACCCGTGGACTTCACCAACCGCTTTATCTACTACGTGGGTCCCGTGGACCCGGTGCGGGACGAGGCGGTCGGCCCCGCCGGTCCCACCACCGCCACCCGCATGGACAAGTTCACCCGCACCATGCTGGAGCAGACCGGCCTGCTGGGCATGGTGGGCAAGGCCGAGCGTGGCCCCACCGCCATCGAGGCCATTCGCGATAATAAGGCCGTGTATCTGATGGCCGTGGGCGGGGCGGCTTATCTGGTCTCCAAGGCCATTCGCAAATCCCGGGTGCTGGCCTTCGAGGAACTGGGCATGGAGGCGATCTATGAGTTCGAGGTGGAGGATATGCCGGTGACCGTGGCGGTGGACACCCAGGGCAGTTCGGTGCATAACACCGGTCCTAGGGAGTGGCGGGCCAAGATCGGCAAGATCCCGGTAGTGGAAGCCTGAAGCCCCGCGCCCGCCGACCCGAGGTCGGCGGGCTGGTGAGGAAAGATCAGTTGAGACGCCGACGCCTCACTCTCCAGACCAACAACCCCAGGCCCGCCAATGCCAGGGTTGATGGCGTCGGCACGGTGGGCGGCGCACTGGGCAGCACCGGCGACATCTGGAAGTTGTTGAATGTCTGATTGAAAAATAGCTGGGTAGGGAAGGCATCCGCCAAGGCGCTGTCCACGCCCCCCGGGGGATTGATATTGGCCACTTGGAAAGCGTCCACTCCGCCTCCCGGCAAGCCGCTAAAATCAAACAAGTCACCGCCAGCCACTGTACCCACCACAGCGTTATTGACGATGATTTCGAACAATTCGCCCACGGGATTGATGCCGGTGGGCAGCCCCACCTGAGTGAACAGGGAGCCTGGAGACAGGATTTCATAATCGTAGGCATTGGTGAACGGCGGGTCCCACCAGAAACCACTCTCCGCGTTGAAGAACGTGAAACTACCGTCGTCACCCGGGGGCACCACGAAGGGATCGAATTGGGTCGTTCCAGATATCTCCCCGAAGATGCCGGCTTTTTCCTTGCTGATGGTGATCTCCTCGCCTGGGTTCAGGGTCAGACCCCACTGGAAAGCGTGGGTCACATCCACCCCGAACAAAGGCCCCTTGTTGAAGGTGGCCAAGTCCGTTTCCACGTTGTCCTCCAAACTGTCCACCAGGATGGAGTACTCTTCCAGGGCGTAATCATTGGGATTAGGCCCCCCCGTGACCCGCACATCCACCGACGTGCCGGTGGGAGTAAACTGATTGATCGTATTGGCGCTGACCAACTGGCCGGAGTCTCCAAACGCCGAATTATCCAAGTCCAAATCGGTATATTCGAACCACTCCAGTTCCAAAAGCCGACCGGCGACATTTTTGATGGTCACCGTTTCGAAAATCGTGGACGAGTTGGCACTAGGCCCGCTCAACTCATAAAGTACGTCCACTTCGATGGGGTCCCCTTGGCTGGCATCACCGTAGTTCAACTGCATTTGGTTGGCGGCGGGATTAAAAGCATCCATAAGCACCAAGCTATCAAGAGGTTGCTCGGGAACGGAAAATCCCCCCAGCGTTCCCCCTTCTCGAAACCAAAACCACTGCTGAAACAAATGATCAAATTGCGACTGATAGCTCCAACTGAACAGGCCGCTGGAATCCCCTGGCGACACCGCAATGCTCCAGTCGCCGTCAGTGGCGCTGACCGTTGAGGGAATCCCTATCTGGGAAACGCCAGGCATGGGTAACGCCATCAACAGCGCGGCGCCTACGCTGGCTGTCAAAGAAGCTGAGTATTGATGAATTGTTTTCATTGTCCAATCTCCCGCGCAAACAACACATAGACACAAGTCATTCGAATAATGACCGGGAAATTGTTAGGCAAGATTCAATCCAAAAAAATAATTTACTCTAAAATCAGTTTTTTACATAAAAAATAAGATGTTATTCAATCTTTATGCTCATGATCTGTAAAAAAATCCGACGAAAATTCACTTCAATGCGGTCAGCGGAACTCCTCGCAAGGGACCCATCATGTCCTTTTAGGACACGATGGGTCCCGTAAAGCATCCCTGGACCTTGCCAGATTGCCATCCGGGCAATTCTACTTCTCCAGCCAGACTGGATCAGATCCTCATGGGGGCATTGGACCCAGTTCTATAGTTCTGTAGATACCGTCTTGGTTGCCAACCCGGCCGGGCTACTACTTTCCCACCATCAGTTCCGCCACCCAGACCAGCTCAGATAGCCATGGCCGCATCGGACCCGTTCTCCGTATCCAGGGCTTCCCGGATCACCTCCCCCAGAATCCTCAGGCCCTGGTCCATGCGTTCCGGGGTGGCATGGCTGAAATTTAGACGCATATAGCTGACCGGGTGACCGGGGTTGGCGAAAAACGGCTCCCCGGGCATATAGGCCACGTTGCGCTCCAGCGCCTTGACCAGTAGCGTCCGGGTGTCCAGCTCCTGGTTCAGCTTCACCCAGAAGAACAGCCCGCCATGGGGCATCTCCCAGTGAGCCAGCCCTCCCAGATGCCGCTCCAGGCCGGCCTGCATGGCATCCCGGCGCTGCCGGTAGAAATTCCGTAGCCGCTCCAGATGCTCCTGGAACTCAGGGGAGCCTAGAAAGCGGGCATTCCACCACTGACCGTGGCGGGCGGTGTGCAGGTCGGTACACTGTTTGAGACGCACCAGATAAGGATAGATGTTCTCGGAGGCGGCCATATAGCCCACCCGCAGCCCCGGCAGACCGGTCTTGGAAAACGTCCCGGTGAGCATCCAGGACGCGGCTTCCAGTCGGGCGCAGATCGGGTCGCGATCCACCGGCTCGAAGACCAGTTCCCGGTACGGTTCGTCTTCCAGCAACGGCACCCCGGTTTCGGCCAGCACCTGGGCAACCTCCGCCCGCGTCGCTTCGGTGTAGCACACCCCGGAGGGGTTCTGGAAACAGGGAATCAGATACACCAGGGCGGGACGGCGTTGCTGGATCAACTGGCGGAGTCGCGCCGGGTCGATGCCCTCGGGAGACAGGGGCAACTCCTCGAAGCGGGCGCCGAATAACCGAAAGGCTTGCAAGGCGGCCAGGTAGCTAGGGGTCTCCACGGCCACCGGGGCATCCTTGTCGATAAACAGCTTGGACACCAGGTCGATACCCTGCTGGGAACCGGTGGTGATCAGCACTTGCTCGGGGCGGCAGCGCACCCCCAGGCCACCCAGATAAGCAGCGATGGCAGCCCGCAGTTCCGGTTCTCCCTCGGTGGTGCCGTACTGGCTCAGTTCCACTGGCAAGCCGGACAGGTCCAGGGCCGGCATGGCCTCTTGGGCCGGTAGGCCGCCGGCGAAGGAAATCACTTCGGGTTTTTGGGCAAGAGCAAGAATCTCTCGAATCAGGGAGCTGGTGAGGCGGTCGATGCGTTCGGCAAACATGAGGGTGGTCCCGGGGTGGCCTGGCCATGAGCATAGCTAACCTTAAATCCGGCCATCCCGGCAAGATACAGCAGCGGTACAGTTCAGTGTAAACCGGACGGGGGCGGCAGTTGCAGGTACCAGCCCTGCTCCCGCAGCCGATCCATAACCTCGGTGGTATCGGCCTGGGCCAGGCGCCGTTCCGGGGTCAGCTCCAAGTCCATGACGTGGACCGTTTCGCCCACCAGTTTCAAGAGCGGTTCCGGCACCCGGGTGAAGTCATCCCGCGCCGTCAGAAACAAGTAGGTGTCTTGGCGCTTGCGGCTTTTGTAGATAACACAAAACATGACAGGGGATCACTTGAGTATTTGCAGGCGCACCTTGGTAATGCCCGCTTTCAGAAAGCCCAGCTCCTTGGCGCCCCGCCGAGACAAGTCGATGAGATGGGGACCGTGAGTGGCCATCCGGTCGTTGATCTTCACCACGATGCTTTTGTCGTTTTTGAGGTTGGTGACCCTGACCCGGGTGCCGAAAGGCAGGCGTCTATGGGCGGCGGTGAGCTGGTTTTTGTCGTAGCGCTCGCCGCTGGCGGTGCGTCGGCCTTGGAAGACATTGCTGTAATAGGATGCAGTGCCGGTCTGGACCCCCTGTTCGGCTGACATGGCCGGGGCGGCGAAGCCCAGCAGGCCAGCCAGCAGGACGGGGATAACAGCATTGGTCGGCAAATTCATAAAAACGCCCTCTTGGCTTCAGGTATTGTTGAGTTCTATCCACTTGGAGGTGTTCAGGGGCCGGTAGCAGGCGAAACCATCCAGCAGCGCCTCCTCCGACTTCTCCACCAGCAACAGCTCCCGGTGTTTGCGGCGCACAAAGCCATCGCTCACGGCCCGTTCCAGAAACGCCGCCAGGCCATCGTAATAACCCTCTATATTGAGCAGCCCGCAGGGCTTGCGGTGTAGGCCCAAAAGCGCCCAGGTGAGGATCTCGAACAGTTCCTCCAAGGTGCCCAGCCCCCCAGGCAGGGCAATAAAGGCGTCGGACAGTTCGGCCATCAGGGCCTTGCGCTCGTGCATGGAACCGACGATATGCAGTGCCGATAAGCCGGGATGGGCGACTTCCTTACGCTTGAGTACCTCCGGCAACACCCCGATCACCTCCCCGCCCCGGGCCAGGGCGGCGTCCGCCACCACCCCCATCAGGCCGACGCTGGCCCCGCCGTAGACCAAGCCGATGCCGCGCTCGGCCAGGGTCTCGCCCAAACGGCGGGCGGCGGCGTGGTAGGCGGGGTTAGCCCCTGAGTTGGAGCCACAATAGACGCAGATTCGTTTGATGTGGGCGCTCATGGATAATGTAAAGTGAACAAGAGTTCGGCGGATTCTACGTCAAGACACGCAAGAATGCCCACAGCATCGCCTCGGTATGCTGTGGGCATGGGTCCGAGAAGAACAAGCGGCGCCTGGGGCGGCTGTAAGCCTTCTAACAAGTCCGTGGCTAGAACGCTACCTGGCTCGTTTCTCCAGCATGGCTACCGCCGGCAGGGTCTTGCCCTCCAGGAATTCCAGAAAGGCGCCGCCGCCGGTGGAAATATAGGACACCTGCTCGGCGATGCCGTATTTGTCGATGGCTGCCAGGGTGTCGCCGCCCCCGGCGATGGAGAAGGCGTCCGACTCGGCGATGGCCATGGACAGGGTCTTGGTGCCACCCCCGAACTGGTCGAATTCGAATACCCCCACCGGGCCGTTCCAGACCACGGTGCCAGCGGCGGCCAACAGCGCGGCGAAACGCTGGGCGGTCTCCGGGCCGATGTCCAGAATCATCTCATCGTCGGCCACCTCGTGCACGGACTTGACGGTGGCTGCGGCGGTTTCGGCGAATTCCTTGGCGCAGACCACGTCCACCGGCACGGGAATCTCCCCGCCCCGGCTGTGGGCTGCTTCCATCAGCCGCTTGGCCTCCCCCACCAGGTCCGGCTCGTACAGGGATTTACCCACTTTATGGCCGGCGGCGGCGATAAAGGTGTTGGCGATGCCGCCGCCGACGATAAGCTGATCCACCACCCCGGACAGGGATTCCAGGACGGTGAGCTTGGTGGAGACCTTGGAGCCGCCGACGATGGCCAGCAGCGGTCGCTTGGGGTTCGCCAGGGCCTTGCCCAGGGCCTCCAGCTCGGCGGCCAGCAAGGGACCGGCGCAGGCCGTAGGGGCGTACAGACCAGCCCCGTGGGTAGAGGCTTCGGCCCGGTGGGCGGTGCCGAAGGCGTCCATCACATAAATATCACAGAGGGCCGCCATCTTCCGGGCCAGACCCTCGTCATCCTTTTTTTCGCCTTTCAGGAACCGGGTGTTTTCACACAGCACCGCCTCCCCCGGCTCCACTTCCACCCCGTCGATCCACTGCTGCACCAGGGGCACTTCCTGGCCCAGCAAGTCCGACAGGTGCGCCGCCACCGGGGCCAAAGAGAATTTCTCATCGTATTCCCCGGCGGTGGGCCGCCCCAGATGGGACATGATCATCACCCGCGCTCCGGCCTCCAGGGCCTGTTGGAGGGTGGGCAAGGCGGCGCGGATGCGGGCGTCACTGGTGACCTTGCCGTCCTTGACAGGCACGTTCAGATCCTCGCGGATCAGCACCCGCTTGCCGGCAAGATCCAAGTCGGTCATTTTCAGAATGGCCATGAAAGTCTCCCAGAACAAAAGGGCGACCTGCGGCCGCCCTTGTGGAAAGGATTTATAGGCCTTATTTGGCGTTCATCAGGGCCAGAGTGGTGTCCAGCATGCGGTTGGAGAAGCCCCACTCGTTGTCGTACCAGGACAGCACCTTGACCAGCTTGCCGATGACCTTGGTCTGGGAAGCGTCGAAGGTGCTGGAGGCCGGATCATGGTTGAAGTCCATGGACACCAGGGGTTTGTCGTTATAGGCCAGAACGCCTTTGAGCTCTCCTTCGGAGGCCGCCTTGAGGATGCTGTTCACCTCGTCCTTGCTGGTCTCTCGCTGGGCGATGAAGGACAAGTCCACCAGGGACACGTTGATGGTAGGCACCCGCACCGCGAAGCCGTCTAGCAGCCCGTTCAGCTCCGGCAGCACCAGGCCCACGGCCGCTGCGGCGCCGGTCTTGGTGGGGATCATGGACATCACCGCCGAGCGCGCCCGGCGTAGATCCGAGTGGTAGACGTCGGTGAGTACCTGGTCGTTGGTGAAGGAGTGAATGGTGGTCATCAACCCCGATACCAAGCCGATCTGATCATGCAGGGGCTTAACCATGGGCGCCAGGCAGTTGGTGGTGCAGGAGGCGTTGGAGATGACCGTATCCGAGCTTTTGAGGGACTGGTGGTTGACCCCGTAGACCACGGTGGCGTCCACATCCTTGCCACCGGGGGCGGAGATGATGACCTTCTTGGCACCGGCGCTCAGGTGGGCGCTGGCCTTCTCCTTGCTCGTAAACAGGCCGGTGCATTCGTAGACCACGTCCACCCCTAGCTCCGACCAGGGCAGTTCGGCGGGATTACGCACCGCCAGGACCCGGATGCGGTCGCCGTTGACCACCATGGAATCCCCATCCACGACCACGTCCCCGGCGAACCGGCCATGCACCGTGTCGTAGCGGGTCAGGTGGGCGTTGGTGTCGGCGTTGCCCAGATCGTTGATGGCGACGATCTGGATTTCATCGGTGCGTTGATATTCGTAGAGGGCTCGCAGCACATTGCGGCCGATGCGTCCGTAACCGTTGATAGCAATTTTGATCGCCATGACTTGCTCCCGTTACCTGCTGATGGTGGTTGATTAACCTAGAAAAGCGTCTCCACGACCTGGACTACATTATCGGCGGTGAAGCCGAAGTGTGCCAGCAACGTGTTGCCCGGGGCCGACTCGCCGAAACGGTCCAGACCAATGACTCGGCCTCCCAGGCCCGCATAGCGGTACCAGGGCGCCGTAACGCCGGCCTCGACCACCACCCGGCGGCTGACGGCGGCCGGGAGTACCGACTCACGGTAGGCGGCGTCCTGGGCTTCGAAGGTGTCCACCGAAGGCATGGACACCACCCGTACCCGGCGGCCACGGCTTTCCAACTCGGCCGCCGCGCCCATGGCCAAGGAGACCTCCGAACCGGTTGCGATAAGTATAGCCTCCGGTTCGCTTTCGCAATCCCTTAAGACATAGGCGCCGCGACGAATGTTGGCAAGTTGTAGTTGATCACGGTTCTGGTGAGGCAGTTTCTGGCGAGAAAACACCAGACAACTGGGGCCGTCGGCCCGCTCCACGGCGACTTTCCAGGCCACCGCCGATTCCACGGCGTCACAAGGCCGCCACAGGGACATGCCGGGAATCAACCGCAGCGACCACAAGTGTTCCACGGGCTGGTGGGTGGGACCATCTTCCCCCAGGCCGATGGAGTCATGGGTGAGTACGAACAAACTGCGCAGGCCCATGATGGCGGCCATACGCAGGGCGTTGCGGGCATAGTCGGAAAACACCAAGAAGGTGCCGCCGTAGGGAATGAACCCCCCGTGCAGGGCGATGCCGTTCATCACCGCCGCCATGCCGAATTCCCGCACCCCATAGTGAAGATAATTGCCCACGGTGTCGCCCCGGTCCATGACCACCGAGCCGCCCCAGGTGGTGTTATTGGAGGGTGACAGGTCCGCAGAGCCGCCCAACAATTCCGGCAGGATCGGGCAATAAACATTCAGGGCCTGTTGGGAGGCGGAGCGGGAGGCGATGTTCTCGGCCTTCTCCTCGGCATGCTGGATAAACGCCTCGGCCTGGGCCTCCCAGTCCGAAGGCAACTCCCCGGACAGGCGTCGTTTGAACTCGGCGGCCAGTTCCGGGAAGTCCTGCTCGTAGACCTCGAACTGCTCCTGCCAGACCTTCTCCAGGGCCTGGCCCTTGCTGTATCCGTCCCAGGCGTCGTAGATGGCCTCGGGGATGACGAACGGCTCATGGGTCCAGCCCATATGCTCCCGGGCTGCGGCCACTTCCTTGGCCCCCAAGGGGGCGCCATGCACATCGTGACTGCCGGCTTTGTTGGGAGCGCCCCAGCCGATCACGGTCTTGCAACAAATCAAGGAGGGGCGGTCGGTGACGGCCTGGGCCTGCTCCACGGCCAGCTTGATGGCCTGGGCGTCGTGACCGTCCACGCCCCGAATCACGTGCCAGCCGTAAGCCTCGAAGCGCCCGGGGGTATCGTCGGTGAACCAGCCGGTGACATCCCCGTCGATGGAAATGCCGTTGTCGTCATAGAAGCCGATAAGCTTGCTCAGTCCCAGGGTGCCGGCCAGAGAGCAGGCTTCGTGGGAGATGCCCTCCATCAGGCAGCCATCGCCCATGAACACATAGGTATGGTGATCGACGATCTTGTGGCCAGACTGGTTGAACTGTAACGCAAGGGTGCGCTCGGCGATGGCCAGGCCCACGGCATTGGCCAGACCCTGACCTAGGGGACCGGTGGTGGTTTCCACCCCGGGGGCATAGCCCCGCTCCGGGTGGCCGGGGGTTTTGGACCCCAGTTGCCGGAAGTTACGCAGTTCCTCCACGGGCAACTTATAACCGCTCAGATGCAGCAGGGCGTATAGCAGCATGGAGCCATGGCCGTTGGACAGCACGAAGCGATCCCGGTCCACCCAGTGGGGGTTGGCGGGGTTGTGGCGCAGAAAATCGTTCCACAACACCTCGGCAATGTCCGCCATGCCCATGGGGGCGCCCGGATGGCCCGAGTTCGCCTGTTGCACGGCGTCCATACTCAGGGCACGGATGGCATTGGCCAGTTCTCTGCGCGAGGGCATCGGTGTTCTCCTATGGCGTATCACGAAATGGTTACAGGGGGCGGACAAGTTGAAAACTGCGAGATTATAGGGAACATCGGCCGAGGCAACCAATGGATAACGGCGGCTGGCGCTCTAGCCCTCCCGCCACTTGATGGAACAGCCCATGCTGGGGACTTGCTCCCGTGGTCCCTGGCCGGTCTCGGCCACCCGGACCATGGCCTCGAACAGCTCACGGTGGGCATCGGCCGGCCCGGCATCCTTGCGGCTGGCGTCCAACCGACCCCGGTACTGAAGTTGCAGATTTTTGTTATAGCCGAAGAAATCTGGGGTACATACGGCCCCGTAGGCTTTGGCCACGGCCTGGGACTCGTCCAGCAGGTAGGGGAACGGGAAATGGAACTCACGCGCCACCTTGCGCATGTTCTCGAAGGAGTCCTCGGGATAGTCGGCAGGGTCGTTGGCCATGATAGCCACGCTGCCGACGCCATGGTCCAGCAACTCCCGGGTGTCCCGAACCAGGCGCTCGCGCACCGCCTTGACATAGGGGCAGTGGTTGCAAATAAACATCACCAACACCCCGTTGGGTCCGGCGCACTCCTGTAGCGTCCAAACCTTACCGTCCACACCGGGCAGGGAAAAATCCACGGCGGGGGCGCCGAAGTCACAGACCGGGGTTTCCAGGCTGACCATGGGACTCACCTCCTAATCGTTGTGGGGTCATTGCGTGTAAACAACTGTAGCATAGCCTGCCACTGGTCCCGGGACGCTTAATATAACCGTATCATTCACCTTGGTTTAAGCGCCATTCAGATGAAAATGCCGGGGTTTCCGGGTACACTCCCTGCGCTTGGAACCAACCGGTCGCCGCTACCCCCGCCGGGTGTAGCGGCGGCGTTTAACTGTCTGCCCCGAACACCGGGATTGCTGTATCCGAGGACGATAATGCTCGAAAACTACCTCTTTACTTCCGAATCCGTTTCCGAGGGCCACCCGGACAAGATCGCTGATCAGATTTCGGACGCCGTACTGGACATCCTGCTGGCCAAAGACCCCCAGTCCCGGGTCGCCTGCGAAACCCTGATCAAGACCGGCATGGTGGTCATCGCCGGGGAGATTACCACTTCCGCCTGGGTGGACCTGGATGACCTGGTGCGGGAAACCGTTACCGGCATTGGCTATAACAGCTCCGACGTGGGCTTTGACGGCGCCACCTGCGCGGTGCTGTCCTGCGTGGGCAAGCAGTCCGGGGATATCGCCATGGGCGTGGACCGCCAGGCCCCCGAGGAACAAGGGGCTGGCGACCAAGGCCTCATGTTCGGCTACGCCACCAACGAAACCGACGTGCTGATGCCCGCCCCCATCACCTATGCCCATCGGCTGGTGCAACGCCAAGCGGAGATGCGCAAAACCGGGGTGCTGCCCTGGTTGCGCCCGGACGCCAAGAGCCAGGTCACTTTCCGCTACGACGCGGGCAAGGTGGCGGGCATCGAGGCGGTGGTGCTGTCCACCCAGCATGACCCCGACATCACCCAAGAGCGGCTGCGGGAAGCGGTGATGGAAAATATCCTGCTGCCGGTGCTGCCCGAGGAATGGATTGACCGTAAGA
>CAZQXD010000052.1:0-30916 GCA_964597315.1 uncultured Candidatus Competibacteraceae bacterium | reverse complement strand
AGAGGTCCTGGCGAGGGCCATCAACCCGTGGTTCATTGATGAGGGTGACACCGCCTTCGGCCCGCCGCAAGGACTAGCCCGGCGGCCGGGCACGTATGGCGGACAAGTACCTCACCGCCGTGCCGAGAAGATCCCGGGCAACTACCTGTTCCGGACGCTCTTCTTCTTACCTTTCATCCTGGCCGAGATCGCGGCCGGCCTGATCTTCGTGTTCTACCTGCTGGCCCAGAAGCACATCGTCGCCGGGCTCACCGGCGGTGCGGTCAAGGGGTGAGACCATGAAGAATCGCATCGAGATCTTCCGCAGGCGTGGTTCCGACGCCACCCCAAAGGCGAGGGCGCTTTGGAGCAGGTTCACGATCACGGGCATCATGACAGCCCTGTTGCTGTCCGTACCGGCACTGACCCCTGGGCCGCCACCACGGTGCGGCTCCTGCACATCGAGAACGACCCGGTCAAAGTCTCCCTCTGGGACGGGATCGCCCGAGAGTACGAAACGGTGAACCCTGGGGTGCGGATCGAGCTGAGCACCCTGGACAATCAGCGCTTCAAGCTCTGGCTGCCCCACCTGCTGGAATCCGATCAGCGGCCACATATCATCCCGAACTGGCGTTCGCTCTCGCGGCAGGCAGCATAACGCCCGAAGCGTTACGGGCCCATACCCATCTACATCACCGAGAACGGTGCCGGCTACGAGGACGTGATGGACGCCGATGGGCAGGTCCACGACGACTACCGGGTCGACTACCTGGAGAAGTACCTGGGCGCCGTCCACGATGCCATCGCCGAAGGCGCCGACATACGCGGCTATTTCGTGTGGTCGCTGCTGGATAACTTCGAGTGGGCCTTCGGTTACGCCAAACGCTTCGGCCTGGTGTACGTGGACTACGAGACCCTGGAGCGCATCCCGAAGCAGTCCTTCGAGTACTATCGACAGGTGGCGGCTGCCAATGCCCTCGTACCCATGGGTCAGCGCTGAGTAGAGTTGATCCGCCATGACTGCCATACGTGAGAGGAACCTAGCCACGACGCCAGAACCTATCAGGCGCCCTTGCGCAGCGTAAAATCGTCCACCCCAAGCACCCCTGGTGAGGGCAGTACCGGCAAAGGCATGGCCCGGAGCAGCCGCAGCAGCGCATTGCGGCTGGCCGACTGGCCCAGGCGCCGACTCAGGCGGGCACCAGCCGATTCGACCAGAGCCAAGCCAATGCGCCGCTGTCCCTTGCCCAGACGGACGCTGCGTCGGCCCCAGGGCCGCACTTCAAGGGGCCGACAAATGCAGCGCAGGTTCACCGCGCCATCGCCCGGCTAGTTCATCACCTCCGGCAGGGTCACGCGGATAATCCGGTTGGTGCTGCTTTGGTGGATGAGCAGGTCGCCGTCGGCAGTGGGCCGCATGTGGCGGACGATGCCGGCATAGAGGTTTCCCGATGGGATCGGCCAGCTCTGGAAAGTCTCGACGCGCGGATCGAAGCGAACCAGCGTATCCGGCCGCTTGCCCGATTCGTTGTACCAGACGATACCGTCAATCACGGCGAGCGCGTATGGATGGGAGTCCGGTCCGCTCGGCGACGGCCACTCCTTGATCTCTCCGGTCTTAGGATCATACCGTCCGAGCCGACCCTTGCCCGAGTTGACGTACCAGATCATGCCGTCTTCGGCGATGTCGAGGCGGCGCACGGTGGTTCCCGGCAACGGCAGATCGACCTCGGTCAGCGCCATGGTCGCGGGGTCGACCTTGACCAGACAGTTGCTGCCGTTGCACGCCACCCAGGGCACGCCGTCGGCATCAATCTTGATGCCGTAGGGCCGCGCACCGGGTGTCTTCATGGTGACAAGCTTGACGTTGCCGGTCGCCGGGTCGAGCCGACCGACCATGTTGCTTTGCTGGAGCGTGAACCAGAGGATGCCGTCCTCATCAAACTCGGCGGTATGCGGGTCGCGCGCCGCCGGATCGGGCATCGGGAAGACGGTGATTTCGCCCGTAGCAATGTCGAACTTGCCGATAGTCCCGTTGCCGTTGCCGGTGTACCAGGGATTGCCTTCGCGATCGAGGCTGACGCTGTGCGGCTTGGCTCCGACGGGCAGCGGATATTCGGTCATTTCGCCGGTTGCGGCATCGATTCGGCCGAGGACGTTTCCCCATTGCCCAACCCACCAAATCGACCCGTCGGCCGCCTCGACCGGATCGCGCGAACGCTGTCCGAGGGTAGGCGCCACCCATTCGGTGAATTCGATCTCAGCGCTGCCGGAAACCAGGGTCGGCGCCCGCCGGTCATTGGGGGGAAAGTGCGCTGTCAGATAGGCAACGATCTGTTGCTGCTCATGGAGGCCGCCGGAGAGATCGATCATCGTGGCGGTGAGCGCCTGCCAGCCTTCGGCGGTATAGCCGGAGCTTCCCAATATCTGGTTAATCTGATGGCAGCCGGTGCAAATGGCCTCCACCAGATCGCTGCCCTCCCCGTCGGGAAGCTCCGCCGCCCGACCCGGCAGGGCAAGCTGTGCCGCCGCGAACACCAACGCGCCAGTCATCAAGAATCGTCTGGACATGACCGTCTCCCTAAAAGCTCTTGCACGTATTCTGATTGGGAAATCTTCTGCGTCATCTGGTTCCACGACGTGGGGTGCTCCGTTTTTGGTATCCGGCGAGGAGACGCCAGGTCAAACCACCTCGACGTTGATACCCACGCCGGGAGCCCGTGCAATCCGCTCGTCTCGGGTAACCAAGGTTGCCTCCCATTGACGGGCCAGCGCGACGTAGCAGGCGTCGTATGCTGTTAGATTCTTGCTTAGTCGCCAGACGTCTTGCCACAGCGCGGCGTAAGGCGCTATTTTACCTCTTGGGGGACAGCGGTCTGACATCGCTGTCCCCCCTGCCACTTCCTGTCCCATTGTCAAGTCCTAAAAACTCGGGGATCGAGTGACATGGACTCGGTTACCGCATCCAGTAACGCCGCCAGTTCCCGAGTTCGGGCGTAGCGGGAGTGGGGGGCGATCTGACCATCCGCTGCCAGCGGCGCCCGCCCCTGCCGCACTCGCTCCAGAAAATCCTTCAATCCAGCGACAATGGCCTGGCGGTCGTCTAAAGGCACTATGGTGTCGATACCAGCCTCTCGCAGCACACCGGCGGTATCCCCCACCGGGTCGGTGAGTCCCAGAACGGGTCGCCGGGCGCGCAGGTATTCATAGAGCTTGGCGGGTATCTGGTGATTGCAGTTGGCCGCTTGGAACAACAGCAAGCCGTCGGCGGAAAGCATTTCCCGCAACGCCGCCACATAGGGTACACCCGGTTCCAGCCGGACCAGATCTTCAATACCCTGCTCCTGAATATGCTGACGGTGATAGTCGTCATGGCCACTGGCCCTCAGCACCACCTTGAGGGTGTCGGCGCTGAGCTGACCGGCGCGTTTGAGATCGGCTAGGGCGGCGAAAAACTGCCGTGGGTCCCGCTCCGAGGGATACAGGACACCGCTATGCACCAGTGTCAGGGGTCCCGCTGTGGGCCGAGGCGGCTGTTCGTCGGCGGCTTGTGTGAAGTTTTCTTCATCATAGCCGTTGGCGATCATCCCCCAACGCTCGACGGGAATCTGGGGATAACGCTCGGCATACATACGCACCGCGCCCGGCGTGGTAAACACCGCCCGGCAACAATGCTGTACGGTCAGGCGTTCTATCCAGCGGTACAGACGCCGCTTGCCTGGCTCCGGCGGGTAATGGTCTTCGGTCATGGAATCCCGGAAATCAGCAATCCAGGGAATCCCCGTCAACCGGTGCAGAGTCAGGCCGATCAGATGGCTGGTGGCGATGGGATAGGTGGACCACAGCGCCTTGGGGCGCTCCCGGTGGATCAACCGCAACCCGGACATCACCCCGCCCAGCCACCAACTCACCCAACGATCGGGCAGGGACAGCCAATACGGGTAACGCCCACGAATCGCCAAATGCCGGGCGGTATCCAGGGCGAACGCCCGACCTACGGTCATGGCATCGGGAATCTCCTTCATTTGGTCATCGCTCACGGCGTCGTAAGCCCGGGGATGGGCTGTCAACACCGACGGCTTCCATCCGAAATCCGGAAGATACCGGGAGAACTTTAGGGTCCGCTGAATGCCGCTGCTAACCCGTACCGGCGGGTAATGAAAGGCGATCAGCAGGACCGGTTTCAAATCGCTTTCAGCCATTGCAAAGTCCATTCCGCCACCTGGTCGCGCCAGGCCCGACGGGAAAAAGTATGGTTGGCCCCGGCCAGTTCTCGCCGCAACACCCGGGGGTCGGCCAACAACTGTTGCCAGTGGGGTGTCGTGTGGGTCAGATCGCGGAATTCTGCGGCGGTCAGGTCGTCACCGCTGAGGATCAGCAGCACCGGGCCTGGAAACCGTTCCAAGCCCCAGGCCATGCGCTCTGGCAGCGTTTTGCCTACCGCCGGATCGCCGCCTTCGCGGTTCCAGGCTGCCTTCAGGTTGGCGGCCAGCGAGCGGACCGAACCCCGGACATCGAACTTGCCACGACGGATCTTGCGCCACAATTCGGGGTTGAACAGGCGGTGCAGATAATAGTGTTTCACATAGGCCCGAGCCTGGCCCTGTTGGGTTCGAACCCACGGATTAAGAAGTACTAGACCCTTGATCCGTGGATCGCGGTGGGCATAAAACAAAGCTGCGGAAGCCGCGTCGCATAAGCCCCAAATCACCACTTCACGTAGCCCGGGACAACGGCTAAAAAAGTTCTCTATCGCCGCCGCCAGATCGGCATCAATCGCCTCGAATCCGACAAACTCCCCCTCGGCATCGCCCATGCCGCGATAGTCGAAGCGCAGCACCGGCACCCCCGCCGCCGCCAGGGATCGAGCCAGCAACAGAAACTGGCGATGACTACCCACCCGGTATTGAGGCCCGCCCACCACCACCAATACCCCCCGCACAGCGCCCTCGTCACCCTCGTGGAGAATGGCGGGCAAGGCCGCACCCTGGCAGTCAAAGGTAAACGCAAGCTCCCTGGTCATCAGTTTGCCTCCGGGCACAGGCAAGCCGTAGTGGCTTCTAGCAAAGCCGGGGCCTCGGCAATTTCCTGGGTCGCCCAGAATGGCTCTCCAACGACGGCCCGCGCCGTGACCTCCACCCCTGCCTGCTGCCACTGCTCAAGCAGGCGCCGACTGGCGGGCGCCAGTTCCGGTTTGGCCCCCACCTCCAGCCAGTGCGTTTGAACATTCTCCGGGGGCTGGGACAAGCGCGCGGTGGCCAGGGCCGTGGCCAGCGCCGGGTGCAATTCGTAACCGGCCACCTCCAGGCTTTCCCCGGCGGCCAATGCCTGGCGCAGGGATCGGGTGGACTCCTGCCCTCCTTCGTTCAGACCAGCGGCCATTCGCAACCGCAAAAACTGGACCAAAGCCTGTTCGCCGTTGATAACCGGCTGCCAGAACATCAGCCCCGTCACTTCGACCTCCTGGGCTAATTGGGCCGCCAGCAAGGCGCCCAGGCGCACCCCCCACAGCGTGACCTCTCCCGGCTGGCGCTCTTGCAGCCACTCGCAGCCAGCGGCCAGGTCGCGCTGCCAGATGTCCCAGCGGGCATCATGGAAATCCCCCTCGCTGTCACCACAGCCGTATAAATCCGGCGCCAATACCCGATAGCCCGCTGCCGCCAGGCGCCGGGCCTGTAAAGCCGTCATACGCCGCGCTTTGTTTAACTCTTCCGCGAAAGGGGGAATGTACAGCACACTGCCGCGCGCAGGCGCCGCTGGTGGATAATGCAGCGCAAAACACCGACCGGCGGCGCCAGGCAGAAACAGCGGCTCGAACATGGCATTCCCAGGTCTCAGGCGGCTAGCTTGCGATTGACGAAATCGCAAAGGTTGCCTACGGATTCGAAGGTCTCGGCGCTGATTTCATCGTCATCCACCAGGATACCGAAATGATCTTCCAAGGCAGTGATCAAAGACACGACCGCCATGGAGTCGAATTCAGGGATGGCCCCCATCAAGGGCGTGGAACGGTCGAGTTGCCGGGTTCTGTCGCCGAGTTGCAAGACGCTGCCGACCAAATCAATGACCTCTGCGCAATGTGACATGGTGATATAGGCTCCTTATCGGCCGGCTCCCCGGAGAATGAACGGGTACCGACGGGCATATGGCATTATGGGCGCTTGATGGCAACGATCTGGGTCCAGGGGGTGGCGACATGAGCGAGAAACCGCAGTGGCGGCGCCGCCCGAATAGTGCTCTGGAGCAACTCCTTGACGCGGCTGCCGTTCGTGTCGATGGTATCGAAGCGATCATAACAGTCGAATCCCTGGGGTTTCAGAATGTCCCTGAGCCCGAAAAACGTAAACCAATTTACAGCGGGGTAGGTGGCGTACTGGGCCAGTTCCGGGCGGGTGGTCGTGGCGAGGCGCTCGTAACGACGCTTGAGAAAGCCGGGATACCATGAATACAGCGGCAGGTCGAACTCTTGCTGCTTGGGGCACAGCTTGTTGGTGGTCGTCAAAAACAGCAACCCGCCGGGCCTGAGCACTCGCACCATCTCGTCCAAGCACGGACGCCAATTGGGCACATGTTCCAGCAGTTCTGGAGAGATGCAAACATCCATGGACCCGTCGGCCCAGGGCAGGCTAGCGGCGGAGCCTATGGAGAACTCAGCGCGGTCAGCCGATCCCGTCTCCTCGGCCCGACGGCGGGCCAGTTCCACCAGCCTTTCGTTAATGTCCAGACCATGGACCCGATGCCCCAACTCGGCCCACAAAAAGCACTGGGAACCGGCGCCGCAACCGACATCGGCCACATCCAACATCTGCCCTGCCCGCTCCGGCCCCAGAACCCTTAGGATCAGGGCGCGGATTTGTTTAAAACGCTGTACCGTTGCCTCGGTCACGCTTTCCTGAGCGTAATAATCGAAAAAGCGATCATCACAAGAATGGTCCCACTGCCCTCCCGTTCGCGGAGATTCCTGGGGATTTAGCTGAGCTTTTTCCATCACTGTCCACACCTCTATCACGTAGGAACTGCGGGGATTCGCCGGGTCGGCGAGCCACTCATCCCCAGGGGGTCAATGGTAGCAAGCCCGCAGATCGGAGCATACCCACCATGGCCATCCTGGCCGTGCTTGGAGTCGGCCACGGTAATGGACTGATAGGTTTGATTTTATTGGCTATTTCCACGTCTCGGACCAATCATGAACCTACCCGGTCTAGGATACATCGCCATTTTCTTAACAAACCCTTACACTTATCGAGTGGACCACGGCCCGGGCACTGAATGATCATAGCCTCAAATACGCTGGCGCCTGCCCGCCGGCAGTGGATGAGAAATCTGAATCCAGGTAACGTCTGCCATGAACATAGGGATTACCCGCTTGCATACACTGTCAATCCGCTGGTCCCTGCTGATGGGGCTGTGGCTGCTAGGCGCAATTCCGCTGGCCAGCTTTGGCCAAGAAGATTGCATAGGCCGGGGTTTCAATCTAGGCCACCCGATAGACGATTATCGAGACCTGTCCGAAGGCGTGCGGCATCATTTGAAACTAGTCGAAAATGCACATTTTACGCCGACTATAGAACAGCTCAGATTCGCCCGCGCGGGCGGCGGCACCGTCGCGGCAAATATTGATTACACCCTAAGGCGCTTTCCCAATCATCATCGCGCCTTGTACGCCGCGACCCGCTTGCAGCGCCGGGATGGCCCCCCTCCAGTGACCTACCGAAATCCGGCGGGATTTTACCCTTCCGCTGAATGCTATTTAGAGCGCGCGGCGCGCTTCACCCCCAATGATCCCATGGTGCATATGATCCACGGAATCCATCTACACCTGACCGGCCATCCCCAAGCCGCACTGAGCGCGTACAAGACCTCCGAGAAGCTCTACCCCGACTCCCCCGAACTTCAGTACAACATGGGGCTGCTCTACTACGACATGGGCCAATACGACACCGCCAAAAAATATGCCCTGAAAGCCTACAAAAAAGGCTATCCATTACCCGGATTACGGCTAAAACTGTCCAAAATGGACCGCTGGCCATAACTGACTCTTTACGTTCGAGGATGACACATTGACAACGGGTTTTTGCGGTTGGCTAGATGAGGGCATGGCCGGTTCCAATCCGGCGGCTGTACTGGAAGCCATGCTGGGTGGTCTACCGGCGACTGCCAGCCCCACCCCAATTTATCAGGATCATGCCGCCTGTGCCGCCCAGGACGGTATGGCGGCGGCGGATTTTGGCGTGCTGGTGGCGCTGACTGGGCGGCCTTCCTGGTCGGTACAGGACCTGGCCCTCCGCCAACGGGAGCGAGGAGCGGCCGCCGCCCTTCTTGACGCTTATCGTCGTTATGGTTCGGATTTTCTTCAGTATCTCTGGGGCGATTTTGCCCTGGTTATCGTGGATAGCAAAGCCCGGCGGGTGCTGGCCGCCGTGGACCGCCTGGGTCGCCACCCTGTGTACTATGCTCAAATTCCCGGTGGGCTGGTGTTCGGCTCCACCGCCGACTGCGTTCGCGGCCATCCTGGCGTGGACAACCGACTATCCCTTCAAGGGCTGTTCAACTATATGTATTTCCACATGGTGCCCAGCCCTGGCACCATTTATCACGCTCAGCATAAACTGCCGGCCGCTCACTACCTGGACTTCCGACAAAACCAGACTACCGTCGTTAACTACTGGCAGCCCGCCTTCACCGAAGCGGAGGGCGCCTCTGCGGCGGTGCTGGCCGACGAACTCCACACCCTGATACTGGATGCCGTCAGTCAGTGCAACGAGGAACCCCGCCTGGGCGCTTTTCTCAGTGGCGGCCTGGACAGTTCCACCGTCGCTGGCATGCTGGCCCGGCTCCGGCCCGACCAGGCCCAGACTTATTCCATCGGCTTTGCCGTGGACGGCTACGATGAAATGGAATACGCCCGGATCGCTTCCCGGCATTTCGGCACCCAGCAGCATGAGTACTATGTGTCGCCTCAGGACGTGGCCGATGCCGTACCGCTGATCGCTCGGAATTACGACGAACCTTTTGGCAACTCATCGGCGGTCCCTGCCTATTACTGCGCCCGGATGGCTGCGCAGGACGGTGTGGCGCGTTTGCTGGCCGGGGATGGCGGCGACGAACTATTCGCCGGTAACGAACGCTACGCCAAACAGTTCCTGTTTGAACATTATCAGCGGTTACCTGGCCTGGTACGCTCGGCCGTGCTGGAACCCGCACTCCAGCGCTTACCCACGAGCCTACCCTTGGTAAGCAAATCCCGCAGCTACGTGCGGCAGGCCAATATCCCTTTGCCAGACCGGATGGAAACCTATAACTTTCTCCACCGTCTGGACCCTGCCCAACTCTTTTGCGATGACTTTCTGGCCGAGGTGGACCCGGGCGCTCCCTTAACCTGGCTTCGAGAAAACTACCACCGTCCTGACCAAGGTTCGGCCCTCAATCGGATGATGTATCTGGACTGGCAACGGACCTTGGCCGACAATGATCTGCGCAAGGTCAACCGGATGTGTACCTTGGCGGGCGTCGAGGTCATGTACCCGTTACTGGATGATCGGCTGCTGGAGTTCTCCTGCCGAGTGCCGTCCGCGCTAAAGCTCAAAGGCCAGCAACTCAGGTATTTTTATAAACAGGCCATGAGCGGTTTTCTCCCGGACTCTATCCTCAAGAAAACCAAACACGGATTTGGCCTACCCTTCGGCATCTGGATGCGCGAGCATCCGCCTTTGCAGGAACTAGCCTACGACAGCCTGCTGGCCCTCGGTCGGCGCTCCTTTCTGCGACCCGAGTTTATCGATCAAGCCGTGGCCCTGCATCGCGGCGGTCACGCCAGTTATTATGGTGAACTGGTCTGGATTCTAATGATGCTGGAGCTTTGGCTGGAACACCATGACCTCTGAACCCTAACGCCTAGATCCCATCGCGCCTCATGCCCAGTGGCGGCAATTCCACCATAACCGTCCTAGAAAGCGTAAGGGAGACCGATCCCAGGGCGTGAACCGTGGCAGTTGCCAACGGTCACTTTGGCAGGCTGCCGTACCCATGGTGGTTGAAACAGCAGCCTCGAAACCCGCTTCCCTGACCATGGCCACGTGCTGGGGTAAATAATCTTGTCCCGGCCTGCCGTTAGGATAGGCGAACACCCGCAGTCGGTCCCCAATCAGAGCCTCCAGATACGCTTTGCCCTCCGTTATCTCACTGCGCGCAGTCGCATCATCTACCCGCGCCAGAATGGGATGCTTTACGGTATGGCCACCGATCTCCATGCCAGCGCCATGGACGGCCCTCACCTGTTCGTCGGTCATCATCAAGTCGTCTGGCAAGGAGGCGTCCGCCCGCCCGGCCAGGGCAGCGGCCAGACTTTCCCGTTCGGAGCCAGGACGGTATTTCAGCGCCCGTATAAGCTGGGCGATAGCCGCGACTCGGGTTTCCGGCCCTTGCAACTCGAAGCAACCCAGCCCCAGTTCGGATGCGTCTAGGCGGCCACTAGGAAGACGTCGCAGCGTCTCAATAATCGTATCGTTCCACATCCGGCCACCATTCAGATAACCGCTAGCGACGAAACAGGTGGCTGGCACCCCAGTTTCACGCAGTATGGGCAGAGCGATTTGGGCGTTATTGGCGTATCCATCATCGAAAGTGACACATACGGCTCGGGGCGGCAGGCTGCCCGTAGCCAGTCGCGCTGCGGCCTCGGACAGAGGCAAGGGGTGACAGTGAGATGCCAGCAGCTTCATTTGCCAGCGAAAAGTAGCGGCGTCCACCTCTCCCGGACACAGTGGGTCCGGCTGCGCCAGAACCCTGTGGTAAATAAGGATAGTCAACCGGGTGCGGGGACCCGAAGGCGACAACATATTGCCCAGTGGGCGCAACAAGTAAAGGCTGGCGTCGTGAAGTGGGGAGATCATTTACCGAAGTCCTCCCTGTCGAGCGGTTTATAAGCCCGGGCGGCGCCCGCAGCCATGGCGTTGGGCATCCCCGATGCCTGCTCCTGTTCTATTGTTTTCAAATGCTTTTTGACCAGCACCTTGCCCAGTACCATGAGACACATGATGTGCCAAGGCAGGTCGAAATAGGCCAGACTCAGAAACGCACCGCCAGTGCAATAGGCTATCAGCGATACTTGCAACATTTTGGCGAGGTCATCCAGCCATTTCAGTTCTGGATGGCCCCGGCTATTGCGGATGATCCATGTCCCTGTCCTCCATACCAGCAACAAAATTATCAGCCAAAGGGCAAGCCCTAGCCAACCGTGATCGCCAAGAACGCCGAAATAAATACTATGAGCGGCGCGTCCCGTACTCAACCCGGCATACAGCATGAAGGTTTCATGGGACCAGGATTGAAAGCCCCCACCCGTGACCCTCGCCGAGGCGACCTTGATGCTGTACTCCCAGGCTTCGAGCCGACCTTGGGCGGAGGCATCGGAACGGTACTCGAAAATAGTATCCATACGCTCGTGCCAACTTTCGGGCATAAAGGTGAAAATCAATGGGATCAACAGCACGATGCCAAAGCCTAGGGCTAGCTTTTGTCGACTCTTACCCCAAAGAAACAACACCATGCACAGACCACCCAACAAGGCGCCGCGGGATTGGGTGCCCACCGCCGAAAAACCCACTAATATCATGGCCGCCACCAATCCCCGCCGTACCCAGGGGTGGCCACTTTGCATTCTCAGAAAGTTCAGCAGCGGCAGGATCATCAGCAGGGCTAGGCCAAGGGCATTATTATCCTCGATAAAAGTGCCGGCCGGACCATAGACCCGGTGCCCACCGCCAGTCGTGAGCGTAAAAAAACCGCCCTTTATACCGAAATAGCCGATAGACAGCGCAATAACCCATATCAACCAGATAATGCGTTCTTTGTTATACATCAGCATCAAGGTCAGAAAAGTCACTAACTGGATTTTGAGTACTTTATCCAGTTGAATAAACGCTGATGTGGGGTATATGGCGAAGGCCGTGGTAACGCACATCCAGACCAGATAAAGAATCCAGAGGCTGGTCAAAGGCGTGATGGGTATCCGCTTGGGTTCCTTGGAGAAGAACAGGCTGATAAGCAGGGTAATGACGACAACCTGGGCAAAAGGAAAATTGTAAGCGAACCCCCAACTCAAGCGATGGGGGTTCATATAGCCCAGCCAAGACCAAAGCAAAACGCCTACATAGGGCTGGCGTAGTACAAAAGGCAAGAACCCGAAGACCACGAGGGTAACGGCTATATCGCGCAGTGGCATGGCAGTCTAAGTCTTTCCAAGCGGACTGAGGCGGGAGCAAGGGAGATGGCTCCCACCCCGTTGGCAGGCAGAATAGGGACGGACTTCTATCACCCTGGAATCAGCGGCCCGGCTCATAGGCTCGAATCCATTATTCCCTGGCTCGGATCGTGCGTTCCAACTGATTGGCGTCCATGGAAAACTTGACCGCCCAGTTGAGGTACTCATAGCGCCCGTAGCCACCCTCCACGGGAAACGAACCTTTGACGCCACCCCGTTGTTCGGGCGGTCCACTCATCGCCACCGTCTGACGCACATATCGATTGGCCAGATAACCGGCCTCGCGGTATTTCACCTCGCCGGTAATGCGATACAGCATTAACCAACAATGGGCGACTTGTACCGTGCCGGTCAGGCAAGCCCAGGGCCTGGCGGGCTGCCAGTCCTCGGTCAGGCGGGCGGATAGAAATCCGTCCTCTCTCAGGGCCGAGCGCAACCCATCGGCTGTTGTGCGGGCGGCCGCCAGCAGTTCCGCCTGGCTGTCTAGCCGATACGCTTCGAGAATTCCCCGTAGGGCGTATCCCAGGGTGTGGGTTAGGGGGACTTGTGGATTGATCAGACAGCAGTTGTCGAACCAGCCATTTTCCCGCTGATGTGTCAACGCCCAATGGACCTGACGCAACCCCGCCTCCCCATAACCGCGTCCGGGCGCCAAACGCTCCGCCTCGAACAACCCCCAGGAAACATGGGTCTCGTAGACTTTTTCACCCGGCTCGGCAAACGGGCTGGGGTGGGCGCGCCAGCAACCATCGCTGTCTTGGGTCCGCACCAACCAATCGGCGGCCTCGATCAATGCTTCGCGATAATCCCCAAACTCCGCCAACCCGGCGGCCAGGCCGATGAGAATCTGGCCTGTGTTGAAGGTCACCGGGACCACCGGGTGGGCATCCACCATACCGCCTTGAAAACCACCTCCCGGCAACTGAATGGATACCAACCAGTCCAACATACGCCGAGCGCGTTCCCGGGCATCCTCGTCGGGGCGGTAACGGGCATAATCGAGCATTGTTGGAATGATGTATCCGGTGGTTTCTGGGTAGGAACTACCCCAACCGCTCAGCAAACTATAGTGGCGGGCCACTCCCCCGTCAGCCGTGGCTGAACAGTCCTGAGCTCGCGCCAACCAGGCCGCTCCCTCGTCAAGCACCTGATCGATGCCCGGGTCGGTCTGGGGCAACCCTTGCCGATCCTTTTGGCGCTCGGCCTTGGCCGCAGCGGTCAGTTGGAGGTCATTCCGCAATGTCCG
Organism: uncultured Candidatus Competibacteraceae bacterium; assembly: GCA_964597315.1. Taxonomy (GTDB): domain Bacteria; phylum Pseudomonadota; class Gammaproteobacteria; order Competibacterales; family Competibacteraceae; genus CAZQXD01. Next base: position 17,429 of record CAZQXD010000052.1, on the reverse strand, counting down.
GATAAGATTTAACAAGCGATCACCTTTCGCGTCTAGCGACTACCGGATTACCGTCACCAACGTACTAGGACGGCGTAATAGAGATTTTTCAGGCGGCTCCCCAGGGTGCTGGGCTGATGCTCCCGTTCGTAGCCGAATAGGTCCAAGGTCGGCCCGGCGATTTGCTCGAAAATGATGCGATCCGCCGGTGAAAGCCAGCGCTTCCAGGCAAACAGCTTGGCCGGATCGGGTGCCTTGACCGAGTTACGATGCCATTGCAAGCTTCCTGTGGGCACATCGGCGGTGGCGGACTCGTGATGATGGAGCATGGCCGGGTCGAAGGCTTCGCCCAGAAAGTCGCAGATTGTCCCGAGGGTCGCTTCGGTGTCACGCACCAGATCCTCGTAGCGAAGCTCCAGAAAATGCGACGCACCCAATACCGAACCCACTTTATGACAGACGGTGGTTTTCCAGCGCCAGTCATCGGCCAGCCGGGGCACGCTATTGGAGCACCAACTGATCTTGCGCTGGGACAGCAGCACATCGCGGCCATCCCGCACCAAATGAATGATTTTACAGCCCGGGAACAGCTTCCAGAGTACATCAATATCCAGGGTATAAAAGGGAGTCTTATCACCCCAGCGGGTTTTCCCTTGAGCCTGGGTATACTCATCCATGATGGCATCGATCAGCTCGGAGTACGTGCTGATGGGCCGAGACAGAATCGCCTCCCGATCGAGGATATGCCCGCCCTTAGCGATTTTCGGCGTACGGGCAATATCATCCAGTAGCCGGGCTGCGTTATCCCGGTGGGATAAATCGCCGTAGTTGTGCAGTTCACCAAAAAACCGGGTCATAAAGCCGGTTTCGTGGGGCACGCATAGTTCGGGATGACGGTTTAGCATCAGCCGCAGCATGGTGGTGCCCGAACGCTGCGAGCCGAGCACAAAAAAAGGCGGTTTACGGGAACTGGCTTCCATGGATTAACCTCAAGCAAAACCGGGCTGGTCTATCGTATTGACGACCGCTTTCCAGTGTACCATCTTTACCCTTTGAAAATGTTACAGATTGTTCAATCGCAACCGAGCGCCCAAACGCTTGAAGCGCCCGCCTTTCCCAAGAAAACACAAAAACTCATAGCCGTAGCCCAGGGGATGCTTGCGCACCTGGCCATAGGCTTCGTAGTTCAGTTCCTTGAGCAGCTCGTTGGCGACATTTTCGAACACCACGCGCTTGGCCGTGCCCATGCGTTGTTTCCAGCCGTAGACCTTGGACTTGTCGGGGGGCTTATCCAGGGCCGGCCACAACGAACGGCGGTTTTCAGGGATCTTATCGGCCACCATCTTCGGGTACTCCAGCATGGCGGGAGAATAGTCCACGCCCGCAAACTCGCAAATTCCCCTCAAGGTGGCTTCGCTATCCAGTATCAAATCCTCATATCGCACCACCCGGTAGCGCTGGGGGTCCAGCATGGCGCCCATTTTCATATTGATCCGCAGTTGCCGCACCCAGCGCTCGGCGCACTCCAAGGTGTTGGAGCCACCGTAGCGATACGTCTCATGGGAAAGCGCCACGTCGCGCCCGTCCCTGACGATATGCAGGAAACGGGCTTGGGGGAACAGCCGGTTGGCAATGTCCATGTGGTCGATGGTGGCGATGTCGATATTCCCCCAGAGGGGCTTGCCCTTGGCCAGGGCATAGAGATGGTGAAAGCGCGCCACCACAGCGGCGAAACTCCCCGGCTCCAGACCCTCCAAAACGGCGTCGCGATCCAACTGAACGTCCCACAGGCGAATCCGGGTTTCGGCCAGGAGATCGCCCACCAAACGCTCCAGATTCCCTTGGGACTTGAGGTTTCCATAGTCATCCAAGCGCCGAGCATAGCGGTACCACATACCGGTGGCGCTAAGGGGTACGGCGATCTGCGGGTGGGCGCCCACCATCATGGACAGCAATGTGGTCCCGCTGCGTTCAAAACCGAACATGAAAAGCGGCGCTACCGTAGTACCGCCATTTGTGTGTGTCTCTACCATTCCCAGCCTCGCCGTGAAAAAGGTTGCCTGCCTAAACCGCCGCTGGCCGATGCCGTGCGTTCAAGTAGTTGATAATGCTGTCCTCGACACCCTTGGGCCGCCCCACCACCATCCAAAGACCCAGCAGCATCACGCAATAACTGGCGATGCCCACGGTCACATCCAGCGCCAGGGACACCGGGACCGGCAGCCCCTCTTGATGGAGTAAGCGGACCAGCGCCGCCATCACCAGGGCGCTGACCAACGGCCGCCAGAAACAGCGAAGCTGATCCAGTAAGGCCATGCCGAGCGCCAGCTTAAGCGCAACCATGGCTACCGGCAGCATCAGCGCGGCGGTGGCGGTGGCGGCGGCGGCCACAGCCTCTACCCCCCAGAGATTGCCGGCGGTCCAAACCATCGGAATCAATAACCCCACCCGAAGCCACATTAATACCGCCGACCAGCGCTCATGGCCCGTGACAATCAGGATATGGCCACTCAGCAGGGCCACCAAACTGCTCAACATGCCGTAGAGGGTCAACCATTGCAGTAGCGGCACGGTAGAAACCCACTGGCTGCCCAACAATAAGGCCACAAAATCATCGGCCACCGCCCAGAGGCCAAACCCCAGGGGCAAGCAGACCGCCGCCACGGCGCCGAGTACATGGCCAAAGGCCACCAGCAAGCGCCGAGGCTCATGGGCCAGCTTCGCATAATTGGGGTACAAACCCCGCCCGGCCGTGGCCACCACCTCCTGGGTGACCAGCGCCGATAGTTCCGAAGCCACGTTATAGCCCCCCATCTGACTGGTGCTAGCGATACCCCCGACCACCAACACATCGGCCTTGCCGTTGAGAAATTCACCGATGTTCAAGGGCAGGATCGACAACGAGAAGCGTAGATAGTCCCGAGCCTTGGCCAGGGACAAGCGGGGGCGGTAGGCATGCATCTGGAAACTGAGTAGGACGCTGAACACAGCAGCCGCGATACTGCCATACACCAAGGCCCAATAGTTTCGCAGCCACAAGGCCAAACCGATGGTAACCACCAGGGCGAAGAGCCGACAATAGATGGTAAACCGGAAGTCCTTGGCAAAATTCAGTTCCTTGCGCAGCAGCACCATACCGATGCTGCCGGCGCTTTTGATCAGGGCCGCCAAGGACAGGAAGTACATGACTTCCACCACCCTATCCTCTTGAAAATAATGGGCTGCCGGTTCCGCTATCAGGATCAGCAAGAGGGCGACGAGTACGCCCTGCAACAGCTTCATGGTCCAGGCGGTGTGGCAATGCTCGGGAGTGACATTCGGCTCCCGGATCAACAGCATTTGCACGCCAACCTGGGTGAATCCCTGTAGAAACCCCATGACCAGGGTGCCCATGGCCACCAGCCCAAAATCGCCCGGAGTGAGCAATCGGGCCAGAATCACGGTATTGATAAGGCCGATGCCTCGCAGCCCCCAACGCAACAGAAAAGACCAGGCCACCCCCCGGATAAAGCTGCGGGTGGTGGACTCCGGGGTGTTCGGAGATGGGGTACTCATGAAACTGGCGCGCCGAAATCGTGCATTAGGCTGGGGAGGGCTGGCGGCGCAAGGGCGCTTCATCCCAATCCAAGGCATCGGGCTGGGCGCCCAAGGCGCCCTGGTAGGCCACCGCGTCCAGCAAGGTCAGATAAACCACCAGGGGGATATACCAGATACCGCCGGCGCTGAATCCCAAAGTGGCGGCCCGCTGCATCAGTCGCGAGGCCATAAAACCCGGCTTGATGAGCCGCCACGGCCGATGATGGAGTACAAAGGCCGTCAGTTCCCGGGTGGTGGCGCGAAAATGGGCCGGGTCATAGGTGGGCGGATTGGGCTTCTTTTCAAACGGGATGTCCGCGTACTCGGGATAGGCCCGGCGAATCACTTCGTCGTGAAAAGCGTTGCCGCGAATCATTTCCACCGGCAGCGAGGCCAGAAAATCGAACAGGTCGTGATCCAGAAACGGCAGATAGACCGTGGGCACGTCCGCCAACATGCCGTAGGGATTGCTGCCGTCGAAGCGCCGGGTGCGGTTCCAAAAATAAAAAGAAGTGGTGGGATTGGCGGCCCCGGCGTGGCGGGCTGGTTCGTCGATCAGCCGCTCCAGGGCGGCCTCGTCGCTGAGCAGCCGGGCTTTATCCACGGGCATAACCTGACCAAGCATGGTGTTCACGTCCCGGAAAATATGCCGTAGAAATCCTTCGTAGTTCCCGGACTCCATCAACTTGATCTGCTTATCGTCCAGCGCCGAACCAGCCGACAGCATGTCGCCGCCGATGCCGTCATAGGTAGCCCGCACAGTGGCCAGAAGCTGCTCGACGATGGCGAATTTCCAACCCCGGCGCGGCGCGGTCATGCTGGTCTTGACGTTGGCGTTAAACAAGTTTTTGATCTGCCCTTGGGGTGGGCCGACAATCACATGCCGCAAACCCAGGGCGGCCGCCACTTGGGCGGCAATCTGTTGATCCGCAGCCGGGTCCGGTGGGAAGCGCCGGGCTGACAGACAGTAGGCCGGACGATGACCAGAGCGGCACAGCTCCAGCACGATATGCCGGGAATCCCGTCCCCCGGACAAAGGCACGGCAAAGTCCCCTTGCTCGGGAATCCGCCGGGCCATGGCCGCCCTGAACAGGGCATCGTATTCCTCCACGGCCGCCTGGCGGGTGATGGTCTGCGGCCCCACCTGATGGTAATCGCCGCTCACCTGAAGCTGACCATCCCGCCACGCCAAGGCGGCGGCGGGCGGCAGCGCCCGGATGGTTTTAAACACCGTATCCCCCGGCGGAAAAAAGCCCATCCGCCAGAACACCGCCAGAGCCGGCCAGTCGATCTCCGGCTCGGCGCCTTCCTCCAGTAGTTTGAAAATGGAGGTGGACAGGCAGAACTCCCCATCCTTCTGGAAATAATACAGGGGATACAAACCGTAGCGGTCATTGCCGGCCACCAGGCGCTCTCCGTCCCAGCGCCACCAGGCGTGAATACCATCCGCCGACCGCTCAGGACCACGGTCGATCCGATGGCCCAATTCGCAGTGGCGCCGCCCCCGTAGCCGCAACCGCTCGTTCAGACGCCTAACATGAAAAAACGGCGCCTGGGCGTATAGGCCCGGTTCAATGCCGTATGGCGATGCCTTGTGTTTCACCTCGTCCCCCTTTTACACCGTCACTTGGCTGACTACGTAGCGATACTTGCCGGAACGCTCCGGAGGTATTTCCGCCACGGTCTCCACATCCACAATCACCGCCGCCCCCAGGCGCGCACGAAATCCTGTCTCGATGGTCTGCCTAGCTGACTCCCCAAAAGCCGGTCCCGGCACCACTTGTACGCGCACCCGCTCCCGGCTCTCTTGGATGATCTTGAAAGACTCGACCCCGGCCAGATCCCGCAGAATATAGATTAGCGCCAACCCATGGAGCACTGTGCCATCCATGGCCACCACAAAATCGGTGGTCCGGCCCTGGAGTTCCCGCACCAGGGGCAGGCCGCGCCCACAAGGGCAGTCCCGATCATCCAGCACCCCCACGTCCCCGGTGCGGTAGCGAACAAAGGGAAACTCCCCGGTGGCCAGATGGGTGACCACGATCTCCCCCGCCTGCCCCGGCGGCAGTGGATGCCCCTCCCGGTCCACGGTTTCCACAATGATGCTCTCAGTCAGGTGCATGCTCCCGGCAGGGCATTCGTGGGCGATAAACCCGGCATCCCGGCCACCGTAGCCGTTGGCCACGGGACAACCGAAAGCATCGGCAATCACGGCCCGTTGTTCGTCATACAACCGCTCGGAGGTGACGAAAGCCACCTTGATGCCCAGCTCATCCAAGCGCTGCCCCCGCCCCTGGGCATGGCGGGCGATATGGGACATGGCCGAGGGATAGCCGAACAGCATTTTCGGGCGCGAGGCTCGGATCGCCTCCAGAAAACCGTCTAGCTGGGCCTCGGACATGGCGAAGGCCGGCAACAATTGGGTGCGCAACAGTCGGTCGCGCACGGCCCGGACCCGGTCCTGGGCGCCCAGTTCGATGGGCGAACCCCAGATCACGATTTCCGGGTCGCCAATATCCACCCCCCACCAGCGGGTAGCCCGCCATTTGGCGGCCACGTCGTCACTGACCCGTTCCCTGCCAATATAGAAAATCAGCGGCTCGCCGCTGGAACCGCCGGTGTTGAAGCGCCCCAGGGAACCGGCATCGGCGGCCTTGAGGTCGTCGATATGCTCCCGGATCAGGGCTTTGGTCAGCACGGGCAGCCGGGCCAGATCCGCTGGCCCGGCTACTGCGGCGGGATCAAAGCCGAGTTCCCCGAATAAGCGCCGGTAATAGGGGACCTGGCGGCCCACTCGGCCCAGAAACTCCCGCAGCTCCCGGCTCTGCCAGTCCCGCAGCCGGTCCCTGTCCCACCACTGACGTTCTTCCATGGCCACTCGCCGGGCCACGCTGGAATGGCCTTTGAGCTGCTCGTGGAGGGGAAACAGGCAGCCGGCCACGAGCCGGGTATAAAGGTCTTTGGACGGACTCATGGGCTTGTGGTCAGTGGCGCCGATCGGCGGCCGGCAAGGGCATCGCGATACACCGCGAACAGGCGTTGGCGGACCACCGGCCAGGTATACTGCCGGGCCAGCTCCAGACCGGCCTCCCGCAGCCGGGCCGCCAGGGCGGCATCTTCCAGCACCCGCAGGGCCGCCGCCCCCATAGCCCGAGGGTCTTGGGGCTTGACCAGCAGGGCGCTGCAACCGTCCGCCACCAAATGGGGGATACCCCCCACATCGGTGCTGACCACCGCTACACCGCAGGCTGCGGCCTCCAGAATGGAGATGGGCATATTATCGGCTAGGCTGGGATTGAGCATGAGGTCGGCTTGGCCATATAAGGCCGCCATCCGCTCGTTGTCCAGGCGGCCGGTGAAAGTCACCGAATCGCTGATCCCCAGTTTTCCGGCCAGGGCTTCCAGCTCGGCGCGCAGGGGGCCGGAACCGGCCACCGTCAATCGCGCCTCGGGGAGCCGGTCCCGCACCTGGGCAAAGGCCCGCAAGGCGGTGCCGATATCGTATATAGGCTCCAAATTGCGGGCCACCACCAGCATCGGGCCGGGCTGCGGCTCCTGCTCCTCTGGGGCTTGGGGCGAGAACCGCTCCAGATCGATGATGTTGGGCACGGTGCGGGTGGTGATTCCGCGCCGGGCGAACACCGCCTCCAAAAACCCCGAAGGCACCACCACGACAGTGGCCCGGTTCAGGGTTGGCCGAACCCAGGCCCAGGCCCGGGTGAAAAACACCTCGGCCTCGCCGCCCCGGTAATTCACCACCACCGCCGCCCCCCGCAGTCGGCCGATCCACACCGCCGGGGCGGCGAACAGATGCCAGGACCAGCCGGAGTTGGCCATCACGTGGATCAGTCGGGCACGGCCCGCCGCCCGCCACAGGGCGGCGAGATAGGGCAGCAGGCGAAACCCGGCCCGTAGCCCCTTGGCCCCCCCGATCCAGGCCGGACGGTACGGGGCGTTGACCTGCACCAGTTCCACCCGGGCACCCTCCTCTTCCAATAGCCGGGCCAGTTGCCGGGTCTGGTTGGCCATGCCCCCGGACGGGGGCGGCAGCGGTCCCACCAGGGCCATGGGCAGGTTTTTAATAGTCATCAGGCCGCCCCATCCAAGGCCGCCGCCGGTTGTCCCAGGGCTGCGGCGTAGACCTGCCGATAGCGGGCCACGCTGGCCGCCCAGTTGCGTTCGGTCTCCACGAAAGCGCGGCCTGCCTGGCGCAAGGCCGGCCAGCGGCCAGGGTCGTTCAGCAGAGCCAGGGCCTTGGCGGCCAAATCGGCGCAGTCCCCGGCCCGGAACAACACCCCGGTGTCGCCATCGCGGATTAGTTCCCGGTGGCCACCCACATCCGAGGCCAGCACCAGCCGACCCTGGGCCATGGCTTCTAGGGGCTTGAGGGGCGTAACCAGTTCGGTCAGGCGCATGGACAACCGGGGATAGACCAGCACGTCCACCAGGTCGTAATAACGGCCCACCTGCTCATGGGGCACCCGACCGGTGAAGATCACCCGATCCGCCAGGCCCAAGGCGCTGGCCTGGGCCTGGAGGGCAGACTCCTGCCAGCCACCTCCCACCAGCAGCACCCGCGTATCGGGGGCCTGCTTGAGGATGGCGGGCAGTGCGTCCAGCAGCAGGATCAGCCCTTCATAGGCATAGAAGGAGCCGATAAAGCCCAGTACTCGGGCGCCCTCCAGGCCCAGGCGTCGGCGCAATTCCGGGTTGGCCGCGCCCCGATCGGAGAAGCTGTCCAGCTCCACAGCGTTGGGGATGACCGTCACCCCTTCGGCGCTTACCCCCCGGGCGATGATCTCCTCCCGCAGCCCCTGGCAGATGGTGGTCACCGCCGCCGCCCGGCGCAGCACATGGGTCTCCAAGGCCCGGCTGGCCCGGTAGCGCAGATCCCCTTCCCGGCTGGTGCCATGATCCACGGCGGCGTCTTCCCAAAAGGCCCGGACCTCGTAGACTAGGGGCAGACCAGCCCGCCTTGCCGCCGCCAGGGCGGCCATGCCGTTGAGGGCGGGGGAGTGGGCGTGGAGCAGGTCCGGCTTGGTTTCGGCGATGACCTGATCCAGGCGTCGCGCCAGCCCCTGGATCACTGCCCACTGGTTGAGTACCGGCAGCTTCTCCAGAGGCCCGCCCCAGGGTGGCGTACGGTAAAAGGACAACCCGTCCACGGTCTCTTGCAAGCAGGAGGCCGCTCCCTGCTTGGCGCCGGTGATTTGAAAAGTCTCCCAGCCCAGCCGCCGCTGCTCCCGCAAAATCGCCCGGGTGCGGAAGGTATAGCCACTGTGCAAAGGGATGGAATGGTCGAGAACGTGCAAAACCCGCATGGCTTATCCGTCGGTCAGCGCCCAGGCTCCGCCTGGAGCCGGCGTAAAAAGGCTTCAAACATCAACAGTGTCCATAGGGCGGCGCTGTTATCCCGGCGCCCGGACTGATGGTGGTCTACCAACTCCCGGAGAAAGGCCATATCGAACCGTCCGCTATCGGCCATGACCGGTCCCAATACGGTGTTGCGTAGCCGCTCTTGCAGCGGTCCCCGGAACCAGCCCGCCAGGGGCACGGCGAAACCCATTTTTGGGCGGTACAGTATCTCCTGGGACAGATGGGGTTCCATGGCTTTTTTCAACAGATATTTGCCTTCCCGCCCCCGGAGTTTGAGGGACGGCGGCAGGCCGGAAATCCATTCCACTAGGGGATGATCCAGCAGCGGCACCCGCACCTCCAGGGAATGGGCCATGCTCGCCCGGTCCACCTTGGTGAGGATGTCCCCGACTAGATAAGTTATCATATCAAGATATTGAACCAGGGACAGGGGGTGGTCGGTGGGGGCGCGCCGGGCATGCTCCCGCAGCACTTCGATAGCCCCGTAGCCTTGCAGCTCGCTTCGAAATCCCGGGGAGAATAGCCGCCCCCGCAGGGCATCGCCGAGGATCGACACCCCGTGGAAATAACCCTCCACGGAGTCCCGGGCCATAGCCTCGAAGGTGGTCTTGGCCCGAAATACCCGAGGCGCCCAGTCGGCCTTGGGGTAGGCCCGTCCCAGGAAACCGAATAGGGGTCGGCGCAGGCCCAGGGGCAGCAGGGAGCGCATTTTTTCTTCGTAGGTATGCCAGCGGTAGCGCCGGTAGCCGGCCAGGTTCTCGTCGCCGCCGTCGCCGCTCAAGGCTACGGTAACCTGACGGCGGGCCAGTTGGCAGACCCGATAGGTGGGCAGGGCGGAGCTGTCGGCGTAAGGCTCGTCGTAGAGTCCCGCCAGCTGGTCCAAGAGTCCGAAATCGTCGGGTTCCACCTGCTCGACCCGATGCTCGGTGCGGTAGCGTTCGGCCACCTGGGCGGCGTAGCGGGCTTCATTAAAGCGGGGGTCCCCAAAGGAAATGGAACAGGTTTTGACCGGATCGGCGGAGGCTTGGGCCATCATGGCCACCACAGCGCTGGAATCCACCCCGCCGGACAGAAACGCCCCCAGGGGCACCTCGGCGATCATCCGAATTTCTACGGCTTCCTTGATCCGCCGGGCCAGTTCCTCCCCAGCCTCCACCTCGTCCAGGGCCGGCCCGGGCGCAAAGGGTACATCCCAGAAGCGCCGCGGCTCGGTGGGCGCGTCCCCCCGTCGGGCGATCAGGGTGTGGCCCGGGGGCAGCTTCAGGGCATGACGCAGAATGGTTTTTGGCTCAGGCACATAACCATAGGCGAAGTAGTCATCCACCGCTCGTGGCTCCACCTCCCGAGGCAGGTCCGGGTGAGCCAGCAGGGCCTTGAGTTCGGAGCCGAAAATGAGCTGGCCATCAGCCAGCCAAGCGTAGTACAGGGGCTTGATGCCCAGCCGGTCCCTGGCCAGGAACAGGCACTCCCGGTTCCGGTCCCATAGGGCGAAGGCGAACATGCCCCGAAACCGTTCCACGCAGGCTTCTCCCCAAGCCACCCAGGCGTGGAGGATGACTTCGGTGTCGCAGTGGGTGCGAAACTCATGTCCCAGAGCTTGCAACTCCTTGGTAAGATCCTGAAAATTATAGATTTCACCATTATAGACCAGCACCACGGCGCCATCGGCGCTCGCCATGGGCTGCTGGCCGCTGGACAGGTCGATGATGGACAGCCGCCGGTGCCCCAGACCCAGCCCTGGCTCCAGGTGCAAGCCGCCCTCGTCAGGTCCCCGGTGGTGTTGGGACTCGTTCATGCGTTCCAAAAGCCCCCGATCCGGCTCGCGCCGGCTGCGGCTGTGAAAAATTCCGGTGATTCCGCACATGGTGCGTTTAGATCCTCGTATCCAAGGGAAAAGGCGTCTGTTCGGGATTCAGCAAACCGTCGTATACCGCCAGGTAGCCGTCCACCATAGCTTGCATGGAAAACCGTTGCTCCATCCGCCGCCGCCCCGCCGCCCCGTGGGCCGCCAATAGGTCGGGGTTCAGATACTGTCCGATGGTGGCGGCCAGGGTCTTGGGATCAGCGGCGGGGACCAAATGGCCGGTGATGCCGTCTTCCACCAGTTCGGAATTGCCGCCCACCTGGGTGGCCACCACCGGCAGGCCGCTGGCCATAGCTTCCAGGAGGGTGTTGGAAATCCCTTCCGCCCGGGATGGCAGGACAAACAGGTCGAAACAGCGTAACAGCTCCGGCACATCGTCACGATTGCCCGGCAACCAGGCTAAATTGGCGACGCCAGCGGCCTCCAGCAAGGACTTGCATTCATGACGCAGGGGACCGTCTCCCACCAAGACCAGGCGCAGCCGCCGCCGAAGCCCAGGATCGGACTCTAATAGCCGCAAAAAAGCCCGCGCCAGGGTGGGCTGATCCTTCACCGCCTGCATCCGCCCCACCGTACCCACTACCAGGGCATCGGCGGGGGCGAAACCCGCTGGCAACACCGCCCGGCGCTGGGGATCGGAACCGGCCGACCGGAAACGTTCCCCGTCCACCCCATTACAGATCAGGGCGATACGTTGCGCCGGTACGCCGATGCGATGGCGCAGATAGTCGTGGATTTCCAGGGACAGGGCCACATAGCGACCCACCAGTGGCTTACACAGTCGGCGCAGTTGATGATGGCGCTCGGCCACTGCCTCCGGCCCGGCGGCGTCCCAGCCATGCTCACCATGAACCCGTGCCCTCACCCCCGCCAACCAGGCTGGCGCCTGGGCCTCTAGGGTGGCCAGATTACGGGTATGGACGATGGCCGGCCGTAACCGGCGCAGTAGCCGCCATAGGCGCAGGTACAGCCCCCAGTCCTGACCGGGACGCTTATGCAGGGCATGCACCGTCACCTCCGGGCGCTGGATGCGGTTTCGGAACGCCGTATAGTCCCTGAGGCAGATCACCGTATGCCGGTATTGCTCCAAAGGCATGCGATTGATCAGATTGATCAATCCGTTCTCCAGGCCGCCGGTATCCAGCCGGTCGATGATATGGGCCACCAGGGGTGGCTCCCGCGTCAGCCTCATGGGCCTTGCTCGGCCCGCGCCAGGGATTTCAGCACCTGGGGTCCCATGGTCGTCAGGAAGGTTTCCAGCACCTCCCGGGCTTCGTCCTGCCGCAGTTCATAGTCCGCCGCCACGACCACCGCAGCGGCGCCGCGGTGGCCGATCACCCGGTCCCAGGCTTCCAACAGCTTGGCCGCCACCGCTGAGATGGTGTGACGGCCCGACACCCGATACCAACTCCATACCAGGCGCCGCTGTTTGCCGGAGATCAGGGCCAGTTCCCGAACCGCTCGCGACTCCCCCTCCAAAGCCACCATTTGAGTGTCCTGCCCACCATAAATCCAACGCTGGCCGTCGTACAGGCTGTTGGATGAATTCACCAGCTCGGCGCCCTGGCGCTGCTCCCGGTAATAGGCGAGGTACAGGTGTACCGGGCGACCATCGAGGGTATAAACCTGGTGCAGTTCGGCATCGGCCCCTAAAAATTGCGGCGTCCATCCATCAGCCGGTGGTTCCAGGGGTCCGCTCCAGGCTCCTGTCGCCACCGGCGCGGGCAACGCCGCAACGCCACCTGGGGCGGCGCCCAACAGTAAATGAGCGGCCAATGGACCCGAGACCAGCACCAACACGGCCAAGCCCGCAGTCAACTGGAAACCGCGCCAGGTGGCGGTTGGTACCGGATGATCCGCCGGTTCTGCATCGACTACGGGCTGGTCATGGGGGTCTTCCCGCCAAAACGAACCGATCCAGAACATCAACATAATCACCAAGCCGAAGAACAACCAGCCGTAGATGAGGTGATCCACGCCCACCGCCAGCCGCCTGTCGCTCAAATGGGCGAGCATGACGATACCGTAGGCCCGGAAACCGTTGGCGATAATAGGCGCCACTATGGCCAGGGCGATAAACGCCAGCCGCCGCCATAGACTCCGGTACGTCAGATAGGCATACAGGCAGCCCAGCGCCAGGGAGGCGATCAGATAGCGTAGCCCGCTGCAGGCCTCGGCCACTTCAAAATCGCCGCTGGGGATGCTGAGCAACCGACCCTCCCAGAATACGGGGATACCGGTAAGACGCAGGGACTTGACGGTGAAATACGCCGTAAAGTCTTGCAGAGGCGGAACCAGGTCTTCTCCGATTGGCACGGCGAAAAACAGATAGCCCAAGGGAAACGCTAGGGTCCAGGCCACCCGCCGACCTAACAGGGTCAGGGCCAGCGCGGGGATCATGGATACCAGGGCCAGTTGCTGCACCACCATCACGTCGGCCACATGGGCCGCGAACCACCCCAGCACCGTCACGCCCAGCAGACCTAGCCCCCAAGGTTGGATGTTGGGCTGCATGACGCCAAGGGTGGGCCGCTTCACCCAGACCATGTACAACACGATGGGAACGATCAGCATGCCATGGGCGAACGTATCGGATCGCCACCAGATCCGCGCCATAGACTCGGCTGTCTGCCAATACAGCCCCAACATCAGAGCCAGACACAGACCCAGGGCGGTCAAGGCGAGACGCCAGGCGGTTTGGCGCGGTGTGGCTGCCGTCGTCAACTCGGCCAAGGGTTCGCTCCGTTCCACGTTGTGAATTTTCAAGTCACGGCTCCATAGCACTGGCTTTGGGGCGCTGGGCGGGCGGTATCGGCTGTTTCCAACAGCCGAACGATGCGCTCCAGGTTTTCGGCCCAACTGTAATGGCGCACCACCCACGCACGTCCCGCTTCGCCCATGGCCGGTTGTATCTCGTCTCGCAGCAAACGGCTGGCCAGGTCCGCCAGGGCCAGTGGCTCCTCCGCCACCCAACGGGCTTGGTCCGGCGCATGGTGAATACCGTCCATGGCGGCCTGGGTAGCCAGCACGGGTTTGGCCATGGACAGGGCTTCCAGAACCTTGTTCTGAACCCCCCGGGCGATACGCAGCGGCGCTACCGCAGCCCGAGCATGGGCCAGATATGGCCGAATATCCCGAACCGCGCCGGTGACCTGTACTCCGGGCAGCCTACCCAACTGCCGCACCGCCGGGGTAGGCCGGGCGCCGACGATATAAAACCGGGCTTGGGGCAGCGCCTGGCTAATGTGGGGGAATACCTGGCGGGCGAACCAAGTTACCGCATCCACATTGGCCCAGTAATCCATGGCGCCGGTAAACGCCAACACCTGTTCGCCCTCGCCATAGGGGTTGGCATAAGGGTTGGCGGGGCTGAAGTAGTCGGTATCCACCCCGTTATGGACCGCATGGACTCGATCCGAGGCTTCTGGAGCCAGACGCCGAAACAGCTCAGCTTCTTCTTCAGAGACGAACACCGAGGCAGAAAACCCGGCGGCCATGCGGCGTTCGTACTCCAGCAGTCGTCGGCTTTCCCGGTTATAGATCCAGTTCAGGGGCCAGGGCTTCGAAGCCGCGAATTGTCGCCATTTGTCGGAGTCTACGTCCACGAAATCAATCACCCGATGCAATTGTCGGCAGTCGGGCGCGGCCACATACTGGGCCATGGCTGCGGAGAACACCAGCACCTTGCCCAGGCCGGGGCGTTGCAGTATGCCCCTGACCCAATCCAGCATGGCGGCATCTCGATAATAGGGCAGGGTCAATGCCTCTCCACGGGCCAGACCGACCAGGCTCCCGACCTTGCGCCAGCGTGGGTCGATGGCCTTTAAATACAGCTCGCTGCAATACGGGCGCAGCTCATCTTGATAACGCCAGTCTGCGGGATCGTCCACAAACGCGCCCAGATGCACCCGGTAGTCCCGCCCCAGTTGCTTGAGCAGGTTGAAAGACCGGATCTTGTCGCCTTTATTGGGGGGATAGGGTATCCGATGCGCCAGAAACAGCAGTTCTTCCACAGCTTCCGCCCTTTAACCCAGGTTCCGGGCCAACAGCGGCCCTAGCGCGCGACTCACCGGCAGGGGTAGCCGTTTCCAGAGTTCGATAAACAACCGGTACTTGGGATTGGTGGGATTGACATTGGGCAGGTCGCGGGCCTTGACCAGATAATACTCGTAGTACAGAGGCGTCGGTTCGAAACCCCAGTTTTTCTTGAAGCTGTGGGAGCCGGTGCCGATTTTGCTGCGCCCGTAGTCGAACCATCGCAGGCCCTGCCCGCAGGACCGCCGCATCAGTTCCCAATACATAAAATCGTTGCCTTTAAGTTCCCGCGCCAACTCCGTGCCGCCGCCATAATAGGGCAGTACCTGATCCCGAAAATAAAAGCTCATCACCGACGCCACCAATGCCCCTTGGCGGGTGATGGTCAGCACCCGGCAATCCGTGCCAAAAACCGTCTTGAGTACTTGAAAATAACGCTGTGGGAACACCGGTGTGCCCAGATTGCGCACGCTCTCGGAATAGGCGGCATGTAGCCGGTCCACTCCTGGGTCTTCGACGCTCTCCAGACCGGCCTTTATGCCCTTGCGGACCATGGCCCGTTGTTTGCGGGGAATGGCTTTAAGGTTGACCTCTGGGTCCGGGTCCATGGCCTTGCGAAACGTGACGTAGAGGTCCTCCTTGGCTGGCCAGTCGGGTTGACGACGGACTTGGTTACGCAGTTCCAGGTAGTCCACTGCTAGCTGTTCAGCCAACCCGCAAGCGGCCTTGACCAGCGCCTCACGAGCCTCCTCGGTAACCGCCGCCACTCCACCGTAGACGCAGAACGGACTGGAAATCAGGGCATTGCCAAATAAGCGGCTGCGGATATGGCCTAGGGGCAATACCCCTTCGATCACGCCGTCCCGCTGGGCATAAAGAAAGTAGGCGGGGTGGCCAAATGCCTGTTGCAGCACCGTCTGCCAACCCGCTCTGTGAAAAAACGTCGCTTCGGGACAGCTTTGCACAAAGCTGTCCCAAAGGTCCGCAACATCGGCGGACAGGCGCAGGACCTGCAAGGCGTCGGCCCCAGTCTGCGCCGTGGCTGACGGGGCTTTGGTTATCTGCAATTGCCCCACCTCACTACTCATGGCCAGCCCCCGTAGCATCAAGAAAAATCTGGTCCATGCGCCCCCAACGGAAATCTTCCATCAGCCGCCGCAAGCGGTTTTCCGTGCGGGATAGATTGGTGTAATGCCGGACCCGGGTCTTGAGATTGATACCGGCCTGGCGGGGCTGGTCGGGGTCGATTTCCCAGGGATGGAAATAGAACACGCAGGACTGGCCATCGTGGCGATTGACCCGGCCCATGGCCCACTGGAACCAGGCATAGGGCAGCAGCCGGAAATAGCCGCCGCCGCCACAGGGAAATTTTCGCTGAAAGACCTCCACGGTGGTGACCGGCACCTCCAGCAAACCCTGGGCATTGTCGGGCCGGAACGCAAAGCGAGGCGCCTCGGGCATGCCATAAAGATCGTGGCGAATGGGATAGATGCTGGAACTGTAGGCGAAGCCAGCCTGCTGCAACTCATCCAGCGCCCACAGGTTGCCAGCGCCGATGGAATAACTGGCGGCCCGATAGCCCCGCACCATGACGCCGCCGGTCTCCTCTAGCAAGCCCTTGCTATGGGCGATATCCTCCCGGAACTGGGCCGGGGTCTGCTGGGTGACCCGCACATGCTGATAGCCATGACAAGCCAGTTCGTGGCCTTCGTCCACAATCCGCCGCACCAGCCCCGGATACCGTTCGGCTACCCACCCCAAGGTGAAGAAAGTGGCTTTGATACCGGCATCGGCGAACAGATCCAGTACCCGATGGGTGTTGGCGTCTACCCGATGCGGCAGGGCATCCCAATCCGTCCGGGCGATATACGGCTCGAAGGCCGACACCTGGAAATAGTCCTCCACATCCACGGTCATGGCGTTACGCGGTACCCCGTTGCCGATCCCCATGGCCGTCAGCCGCCCGCCGTGGAACGGCGCAGCCAGGCGTCCACCACCTCGGTGATGCGGCCGGCGGCGCGACCGTCCCAGAACTCGGGAGACTGCCCCGCTTTACCGCCGGTGGCGAGAATATCCGCTACCGTGGCGCGGATGGCGTCAGGCTCGGTGCCCACCAGGGTATTGGTGCCTTGTTCGATGGTAATGGGTCGTTCGGTGTTTTGGCGCAGGGTCAGGCAGGGCACGCCCAGGGCTGTGGTCTCTTCCTGGATACCCCCGGAGTCGGTAAGCACAAGCTTGGCCCTGGACATCAGGCCCAGCATTTCCAGATACCCCATGGGGGGCAAGCGCAGGATGCGGGGGGTGTCCAGCAACGCCGCCAACCCGGACTGATCGATGACCGCCTGGGTGCGTGGATGAACCGGGAACACTAAAGGCAGCCGCTGACTGATCTCCGCCAACACGGTGAGCAAGCGGCCCAGCACCTCGGGATCGTCCACATTGGCCGGCCGGTGCAGAGTCAGCACCCCGAAGCCCTGCTCGGCTTCCAGAAACACCGCCGGGTCGGCGGCGCCGCTCAGGGTCCGCGCGGCGCTCACCGCCTGCTCAAGGCTGGCTTTGAGGGTCTCAATCAGTACCTTGCCCACGAAATGCACCCGAG
>CAZQXD010000051.1:0-31420 GCA_964597315.1 uncultured Candidatus Competibacteraceae bacterium | reverse complement strand
TGCTCCGCGAGGCGTCGTCCTTCGCACAGGGGGCGAGATTCAGTGACGATGACTTCAAGGCCGCTGTCCTTGAGCGCCCGAAACACGGCCAGCACGGTGGAACTCAGGCTGTGGGTCATGATCGTCCGCCCCGGTCCCAGCAACGCCGCCCCATGGGCCGAGAGGTCATCCACCGCCCGCAGCGAGGCGGCGGCCAGTTCCCGGGCCACAGCGGCGGCCTGGCGGCGCCACAAGCTCAGGTCGTTTTCATTGGCCCGCCGGGCCAGTTCATGGCGCCAGCGCTCTAACAGATTGCCCACCGGAGCCATGCTTGGGCGCGCCTCGGCCAATCGTCCAGCCTGGTGGTCCAGAAGCGCCCGCAGCCCGTGGCTATCGTCCGCCGGGGCATGCTCCGCGATCTCGGCCAGTAGGGTCAGACAGCGCCGGGCCAGCTCACTGGCCCCATGCTCCCGATCCTGAAGAATATTCCGAAGATGGCTGTCAAAATCCGGGTCGCTCATGGCTATAGTCCCAAAAAAACCGCCTGAACAGCGTAGGCTTTGCTAGCTTTGTTGAGTATAGGCACAGATCCATGGAGAACATCATGGGCGATTTGGACCCGATCATTGACAACTGGTATCACAATCTGGAGTCCCGAGCCCGCTTCGAGGTGGTGGCGGTGGATGAGCGCACCCAGACCGTGGAGATCCAACACTTCGACGGCGAGGTGGAGGAGCTGGACATGGAGACCTGGAACAGCCTGGTGCTGGAATTTAGCGAGCCGCCGGAGGACTGGTCGGGACCGTTCGACGACTTGGAACGAAGGGAGTTGGGGGACGGCGATCTGCCCGCTGGCCGCCACGATGCCCCAGACCCTCTGGACCGTCTGAGCTAAGTCGCCTCAGCCGGGCCGCCCGTCGGCGCGGGGGCGTAGATAAAGGGGCGCGTAACGGCCCGCCCAGGCCGTCAAAAACACCAGTCCCAGGCTCACGGCCACCAGGTTCATGCTCACCCCGGCAATGCCGTAAACGCCGGGTAGCTCGGCGGCCAGCCGGGCCAGGGCTGCGGCGTTGACACCCATAAAGCAGATCCAGGTATATCGGTCAGCGAATAATTGGCGCCCGGAATGGCCCAGGGTCACCCGGGTGACCATACCCACCACCATGGCCAGGAAAAACCCGATAGTCAGACTATGCAGAGGCGCTTGTCCAAGGATTGGCCGTCCAGCCAATAGCAGCGCCAGGCTTTGCACCGTGTATAGCGTCATGGCCAGGCCCAACCAGGCAAAGGCAATATGCAGCACCGCCAACAGCCGCACGCCAAGGGCGCGGCGCGGATTCCAGCGCAGGCTGTGGTGAATGGCCAGAAAAGCCAGGGGCGCGTCGGTCAGAAACAGCCAAGCCCGCAGTTCCAGCGCCATCAGCAGAAAATGACCCGCCGCGCAGATCACCAACAAAGGCAGGCTCCAAACCGGCTTGACTACCCGGTAGCCGGGCAGCACACAACTGCCAAAAAAGGGAATCATGCGATGGCAGACGGTGACAAACACCGGCAATAGATACAGCCAAATGCCTGCCTGTACCGCCAAATCCGTCAGCCGCTGACTATCGGTCACTATCCCCAGTCCGAAGGCCAGCGTCCCTAGCCATCCCCCGGCCAAAGCGATATTCAGCAGCGTCTCGTGACGCCTGTCCCCCCCGGACGGGGCCTCCCGGTATACCTGATACAATATACCCAGTCCCCGGCCCCAGCCTACCAGCATCACCAGCACCCCCATCCCGCTCACCCAGGGAGCGCCGAAGGCCCCCGCCCAGAATAACAACATGCCTCCCAGCAGTAATGGAAAAATCGGAACATAGCGATGCGGGCTGAGTTCACGACCGTTCATCCAGCGGGGATACGTGGTCATCAAAAAGCCGAAGATGAAAAACTGAAAAGGTCCGTACAACAGAGTGAAGGCATGGACCTGGGTGGTGGGCAGGCTAAACGTAATCGGTGGCCAGAGCGGCGTGTAGCGGCCCATGAGTTCCACGGACCAGAAAGCCAGGGCCATCAACAATTCCAGCACCCCGCCGAAAAACATCATACGATGAGGGGCGGAGGACAAAATCCGCCACTTCTGGATTAGAGCAGCTTTTAAACGCGCCATTCATGCCTCCGAACGACAGGACGTTGCCGGGGAAGGTAGTACAACAAATCCCCCCTCCGCCCCGCCTTGACCCGGGTCAAATGCCTTGATTCGTGCTAGCTTCTCGAAAATGGCGCCTATTTATCCACAGCAAACGACTCCATGAAACAACTTGCCCTAACATCCCTGAGAGAAACGGTCAGCCGTATATTGCAGCGCACTTCGTTGTTCGCTCCCTTAACCGCGCCTCAGTTGGAAAGGGTCCTCGCCAGCATGCTGGTTCTGGAACTGGACGCCGAGGAACACCTCTTTTTTGAAGGCCAGCGGGCGGAGCGGTTTTATCTGGTGTTGGATGGTCGGATCAAGCTCTACCGCGCCAGCCACGAGGGTCGTGAAAAGGTGATCCTGCTAGTGGGTCCCGAGGAGATCTTCGCAGAAGGGGTAATGTTCCTGGAAACCCAACATTATCCCCTGAACGCCGCCGCCCTGTCCCCGGTCCGAATCTGCGCTTTCCATAACGGCACTTTCCTGGAACTATTACGGGAGTCCACCGGGTTGTGCATGACGTTGCTGGGGGATATGAGCATGCGGCTCCATGCCCGGATCAATGAGATTGACGCCCTGACCCTCAAGAACGCTCGGCTGCGGGTGCTAGGGTATCTGATCGAGTGCCTGCCGAATCGCAGCGGTGATCCGGTAACTTTGCACCTACCCGCCGCCAAAAGTGTGGTGGCCTCTTGGCTGTCCGTCACCCCGGAAACCCTATCACGGATACTCCACGACTTGGTCCGGGAAGAAATTATCGGCATCAAGGGTCGCGACATCTGGGTGCGGGACCCGGTGCGGTTGCGCCAGGCAGCGTATTGAGCTTCAGCCAATCCACCCCCAGGGGCTATGCCGAAGCGCGGCGCCGACCATATACCCGAACACCAGCAAGGCCCCCAGGAAAGCCGTCATCCGCACCCGCTTGCGGCGCCCCCGCTTGAGGGCGACCGTCCCCAGGCCGATATAGGCCAGCAGTCCCAGCACCTTGGCGGTAAGCCAGGCGTCCACGAAAGGATACTGGTGGATGATCAGGGTCAGGGCGACGGCGCTGGCCAGCAACACCGTGTCGATGACATGGGGCGCCACCCGCGCCCAGGGCTGGCGTAACCGAGGCGAGTCCGCCAGCATCCACAGCCCCCGCAACACAAACAAAGACAGGCTGAGGGCCACGGCGGTGATATGGATATGCCTAAGTGTCCAGTAATAGTCGGCCATGGGGGCGCCTCGTCCGTCAGCGGCTGAGCCGGGCATAGAGCAGGGGCAGCCGCCGGGGCAATTCCAGGGGATTGCGGATCACCACATATCCGCCATTACCGAACAGATAGGGCAGATAGGCCCGGGCTTGCTGGTCGATGGTGACGCAGAATGGCAACAGGCCGGCCCGGCGGGCCTCGATCAGGCTGACTCGGGTGTCCTCCACCCCATAGCGGCCCTCGTAGCAGTCTAGATCGTTGGGCTTGCCGTCGGTCAGCAGGATCAGCAGCCGCTGCCCGGCCCGCTGTCGGGCTAAAATGTCCGTGGCATAGCGCACGGCGGCGCCCATGCGGGTGTAGTAGCCGGGGCGCATGGCCTGGATGCGCCCCCGCGCTGGGTCGGTGTAGTCCTCCTCGAAAGTCTTGAGGGTATGCACCCGCACATGGCTCCGGCGGCGGGACGAAAACCCATACAGGGCGAACCGGTCGGCGGTGGCGGACAGGGCCTCGGCGAATAGAAACAGGCTGTCCCGGATCACGTCGATGACCCGGTCCTGGTCATTCACCCAGGTGTCCGTGGACAGGGACAGGTCTGCTAACAACAGACAGGCCAGGTCCCGGTGGCCGCCCCGGAACTCCCGGTACAGGTTTTGCTCCCCACCGCCCTGCCCCCGGCGGCGGTCGGCAGCCTGGGCCAGCCAGGCGTCCAGGTCCACATCGCTGCCGTCGGGCTGGCCCCGGCGCCAGGTTCGCACCGGGGCCAGGGCCTGGAACTGCCGACGCAGCCGGGCCGCCGGTCGGCGCAAATGGACAGGCAGGGCGCAGGGCGCCGCCTCCCGGGCCACCATGGGCTGAACCCGACAGTAATCGGGGCGCAGGACGCCCTTCCGCCAATCCCATTCTGGAAACGGCAACCCCTCTCCCAGGGGCGTGTCGTCATGCTCCGCCGCTGGCAGGTCCAGATCGAAGCGCAACCGGGAACGCAGGCTTTTGCCCCCTTGGGAAACACTGATGACTTCCAGGTCGTCAGCCACCTTGGCGGCGTCAATGTCCTCATCCTCCTCCGTGGGCCGGTCCACCTTGACGTATTCGCTCCAACTGAACAGGCTTTCCAGACGGAACACCAACAGCCCCCGACGACCGTCTGGCTCGTCCACCCGCTCGGCCTGGCGGCGCCCCCCTTCCAGTTCCTGACTGGTCCTGGCTTCCGGTTCCGGTTCCGATTCCATATCGGCAGCTGGGGCAAGGCGCTTGTCCAAGGGCCGGGGTGGCGCCGGATTCAACCACAGGGGCACCGGCTGGGGTGGCCGAGGCGCGGGGGGCAAGGTGGCTACACGAGCCGGTTCGACCAGGGCCTGGCGGATTGCCCGCTCGGCGGCGGCCTCGGCGGCGGGTAGCCGGGCCGGGTCTGGGCGCTGAGCCAAATGGGCCGCCGCCAGCCGCTGGTAGCGCTTCGCCAGCCCCGGCCAGCGTTCCAGCACGGCGCGGCTCTGGGCCTGATTGGCGGCGAACCAGTCGCCGCCCGCCTCGCCCACCGCCGCCAGGGCCGCCAGCCACAGATACAGGTCCCGGTTCAGGGAACGTTTCGGAAACAGGGCCAGCCGCGCCGGTAAGCGCAGGGTCTCCCGGTCCCGCCAGCCCAGTTCCACCCGCTGCTGGGCGCCAGCCACCCGGGCCAGCCAGGAACGACGGGCGCCATGCTCCACGGCGGTGGCATTTTCCACTCGCAAGCCACCATCGCCCCCCAAAGCCCGGAACAGCACTCCCACTGACCGCTCCATTTCCCCGAGGGTCACCGCCGCTTGCGGGTAGTCGGCCCGGGCGGCACGGGTAATCAGCCGGTGCCAGAACTGGCCTACCTGTTCTTCCATGGTTTAGCCTTCCACCACCGGTCGGCGCCGTTGGGAGAGGCGCGTTCCCGGCTCCCGGTCGGACACCGCCCGGGCCGCCTCCCCTTGTACCCAACGCAGCAATGGCCCTCGGGGATTATTCTTTTGCACGGTTTCGCAGGCGCCGATGCACAGCGTGCATTGGGTGCAGGCGAACATCTTGCGCTTGATGGCCCGGGGCGGCAGGCGCATGGGGCAGGCATGATCGCAGGCGGAGAAACAAGCGGCGCACTCGGCTGCCCGTTTGGTATCGAAGCCCACCACCAGGGCCTTGGGGTTGGCCATCCAAGCATAGCTCTGGAACAACCCCACGGCGCAACCATAGCGGCAGAATAGATGCCGGGCCAGGGTGAACTCCAGAGCCAGGGCCAGGGTAGCCGCCCCCAGGAACAGACCCTGGAAGCGAGTCAGCTCTCCGGCCAGCAGATTATGGTAGACCTCGATGGGAGTGACCAGATAGGTGAGTAGGGTCAAGGCCCACAGAAAGGCGAATCCCGCTACCGCCAGCCCCACCAGGGGCCACCAGCGCCGACTCACGACCCAGCGCCCACCATCGGCCCGGCGCGTCGGCAGAGGCTGGCGCTCCCAGAGGGTGGGCTTGCCGGAAGCCCGGCGCATCAGATTATTAATGGTTTCCACCGCCGAAAAATGGGGGCACAGCCAGCCGCAATACAGCCGGCCATATTTCCAGGCCAGCCACAGCCCGCCCCCCACCAGGGCCAGCAGCGGCAACAGGCCCCGCCAGAACATAGCCCACACCGCCTCCAGTGAACTGGCCTCGCCCCGCAAAAACGGCTCCAGCCCCAGGGTCCAGTTCTGGCCGAATAGGATGAAATGGCCCAGGTTCAAATCCAAGCGGAAAATATCCAAGGGCGGAGCCAGGACGAACAACAGGAAAAACCCGGCGCGGGTCAATAGGCGAGCAGTCTGGCGCATGATCGGTCGATGGTTTGGGACGCTTCCCAGCATGGGACTTGGGAGCGGCTTAGGTCATTGACATGGATCAAGAAGCTGGGTATCTGTGAAATACAGCCGGGCAGGTGTGCCGAGGGCACGGGGACGGCGCTTGATTTCGCGCCGATCACCTACATGCTTTGAGTGAGAGGACGCTGTTTCCCGTAGAGGACTCACCCCCATGGCCCGCCAACCCGTTAGAGACTTCCATAATCGCCTCACCCTATTGGCCCGTACCACCCAACTGGAGCAGGGTAAGCGGGTATTGATCGACACCACCGGCCATAGCTCCAAGGTCACCCCCTCAAAAAGCCTGGCTCACCGGTTGCATTTGTACGGCCAGCGCCGCCTGACCACCGTGGCCCGGCTACTGTTGCTAATCCAAAAAGCCGCAGCCGACAACCGCTCCCTAAAGACCTCGGAGGTCAGCGCCACCGGGGCTTTCTGGCAGGCTTTCAGGGGCGTTTACGACATGCCTGCCTGTCACACCAGCCCTTGTTTATTGTTGTTCGACGGCCATCTACCCACGACGCCAGTGAAAAACCTGGCCCTAAAGCGCCATTTGATTGTCAACTTCGGGGACTGCATGTTGATGCCCCGGGCGGTGAACAAAATCGACAGTGTCATGGACGACCACATTGGCCGATACGCCCTGGTGGACTCTGCGGCCATGGTTCTGAAGGGCGCCTCTCCATTGGAAGCCAGTCATGAATACGCGCAAACCCTGCGGGAGCTGTACGCCAGCCTACTGAACCTGTCTCCGACGGAGTTACAGAAGGTGCAAACCTCCATGACCCGCCCTGATCGCAAGGATATAGTCGCCGATGGTGACTTGCAGATCGCCTACGACGCCCTTTCCACCTATGATGAGGTATTGATGCATGGGGTATCCAAGAACGAGTTACATCAGTTCGAACAGCAGGTGGATGCCGAACTCGCGGATTTGCCCTAGGCCAGAGGGCTGTTCCCGGACTGCTGGCCAAGCCAAACCGGCGGAAGGACTCAGGTGTCGCGTTTCGGCTCAGACATGCTCATGCAGCCCGCACTCCCGTTTGAGGCCGAAAAACCGGGTGTCCTCCTCGGACATGCCGTCGGCCAGCCGCCGGGTGGTGTGGACATCGCCAATGGACACATAGCCCTGATGCCACAAGGGATGGTAGGGCAGCTCGTGACGACTCAGATACCGGTACACGTCCCGGTCGGTCCAGTCGATAATGGGATGCAGCTTATAGCGGTCGTTGCGGAACTCCAGCACCTGGCGATCCTGGCGGCTCTTGGCCTGCTGGCGCCGCAGCCCGGAAATCCAGGCGCTGGCCTCCAGTTCATCCAAAGCCCGTTGCATGGGTTCCACCTTGTTAATGCGGTTATAACGATCAATGCCTTCCAGGCCCTGCTCCCAGAGCTTACCGTGTCGCGCTTCCTGCCAAGCGGCGCTCAGAGTGGGGCGATAGACCTGAAGATTGAGACCCAGGCGCTCGGTGAGTTCATCCACGAATAGGTAAGTCTCCTTGAACAAATACCCCGTATCCACCAGCACCACGGGTATATCCGGCAGTACTCGGGTGGCCATATGCAGGCACACCGCCGCTTGGGCGCCGAAGCTGGACGTCAGGACGATATGACCGGGAAAACGCTGGACCGCCCAAGCCATCCGCTGCTCGGCAGGCATGGATACCAGGGCCTCGTTGGCCTGCTGGAGATCGAGCTTCGACGTATCGAATGTCGTATTATCCATTACCGTCGCCTGTGCCAGAGTCATGGTCATTGCCGTCGCTAGGTGATGCCCCGTGGTTCGGGTACCGGACTTTAAAAGTAGCAGTGGAATCATGCTAATTAAAAGGAATTAATATCTATATATTTATCCCGAATCGTTATAAAAAACCCTTGGCCGGTGGTGTCTATACTGGCGGTCGACAACAGCCAACATTCTTGTCAGCGCATCACAGACTCATAGGCCATGCCAGCAGCTACTTTTCCCGGCCACCGCTACCACCCCGTGGACACCGGCTTGCGCTGCCTGCTGCCCCGGCGCGTCGCCACCAACCTGGAGGGAGGATGATTCCATGCAATACGCCTTGCGACTGCTGATCGGACTGCTGATGGCGCTGATGGCGGTGGTCCCCGCGCTCGCCCAGAAGTCCCCCAAGCCTATCGAACCCAAGACCCTGACGGTGATGCTGGACTGGTTCGTGAACCCCAACCACGCGCCCCTGGTGGTGGCTTGGGAGTTGGGGCTGTTCGAGGCCCAAAAGTTGACCGTGGAGCTGATCGCCCCTGTCGATCCCAACGACCCCCCCAAGCTGGTGGCCGCCGGCAAGGCCGACCTGGCCATCACTTATCAGCCCCAGTTGTACGTGCAGGTCAATGAGGGTCTGCCCATCAAGCGCATCGCCACCGTGGTGGCCACCCCCCTGAATTCCCTGGTGGTGCTGGCCGACGGTCCCATCAAAACCCTCGCCGACCTCAAGGGTCGCAAAGTGGGCTATGTGCAGGGCTTTGAGAAAGCCCTACTCAAGATCGTCCTGGCCCGCCACAATCTGCAAATTGAGGACGTGGAACTGGTCAACGTCAATTTCTCCCTGACCCCGGCTCTGCTCTCCGGCCAGGTGGACGGGGTGATCGGCGCCTTTCGAAACTTCGAGCTGAACCAGCTCGATCTGGCCGGCAAACCCGGTCGCGCTTTCTATCTGGAGGAAGAAGGCATCCCCCCCTACGATGAACTGATCGTGGTGGCCAACCGGGACAAGCTGGAAGCCTCGGTGCTGCGCCGGTTTCTCACCGCCCTGGAACAGGCCACCCTGTATCTGATCAACCACCCGGACGTAGCCTGGCGACTGTTCATCAAAAACCACCCGGACCTGGACAACGAACTCAACCGCCGGGCCTGGCGGGATACCCTGCCCCGCTTCGCCCTACGCCCGGCGGCTTTGGACAACGCCCGCTATCGGCGCTTCGCCAATTTCCTGGCCGCACAGGGATTGATTACCGTGGCACTGCCGGTCTCCAACTATGCTCTGGAAGTGCCGGACTGAGGCCAAAATCTCCGTGCTACAATGCCGCCGCTACTGTCGCCCCCAAGGACTGCGCACCATGACCGAGATCGACTACGAACAGGCCCGCTTCAATATGATTGAGCAGCAGATCCGCCCTTGGGAGGTGCTGGACGACCGGGTGCTGGCGGTGATGGCCCGGGCGCCTCGAGAGGACTTCGTGCCGGAACCCTACCGCAACCTGGCCTTCAGCGATGTCCGCATTCCCCTAGGCCATGGTCAGACGATGATGAATCCCAACGTGGAGGGCCGCTTGCTGCAAGCCCTGCTGCTCGCCCCAGAGGACACCGTGCTGGAGGTGGGCACCGGCAGCGGCTATCTCACCGCCTGTCTGGCGGCCCTGGGGAGCAGCGTGCGTAGCGTGGACATTCACCCGGACTTCACCGAGTCCGCCGCCCGCAAGTTGCGCACCCACGGCATTGACAACATCCGTTTGGAGACCGGTGATGCGACCCAGGGTTGGGGCGAGCGGCGCTACGACGCCATTGCCCTTACCGGCGCCCTGCCCGAGCTGCCAGACAGTTGGCGGCGGCAACTGGCGGTGGGGGGGCGGCTGTTTGCCATCATCGGCGAGCCACCCATCATGGAGGCGAGATTAGTGACCCGGGTGGGGGAGCGGGAGTGGAACGAACACAGCCTGTTTGACACCGAGCTACCCTATCTGGCCAACGCCGCCAAGCCCCGAGA
This sequence comes from uncultured Candidatus Competibacteraceae bacterium, assembly GCA_964597315.1. GTDB lineage: Bacteria > Pseudomonadota > Gammaproteobacteria > Competibacterales > Competibacteraceae > CAZQXD01. The sequence goes on along the minus strand of CAZQXD010000051.1, from coordinate 21,495 downwards.
ATTTGTGTTCTAAAGCCGGAACGCCCGCCACCCAGGCAGCAGGTCCGAGGTGGAGAGAACGAAACGCAGCGCGGTGCTTCGACAATAGCTTGTTTCGGCGGCAGACTTGGGGAAACCGCGCCCATGGAGGCTCCGTGGCCTTATTGGATTGCGGCTGCTATATTAGAAATTCATTAATTAACGAAAACACTGGAAGCCTACACCATGCTCGACACCAAACCGCTGCTGCTGGCCGGCCTGCTGGCGGCCCTGAGCCACACCGCCGCCGCTGAGGGGCTGGTGGAGGTCTACCAACAGGCCGCCGACAGCGACCCTCAACTCAAATCCGCCGCCGCCAGCTTGCAAGCGAACCTGGAGGTCAAGCCCCAGGCCCGGGCCTTATTACTGCCCAATATCGGCGCCAGCGCCGACCTGAACAAGAACTTCGCTGCGGACACCGGCGCCGTGAACGATGCCGACTTCACCACCAACAGCATCGGCGTCAATCTCCGCCAACCCCTATTCCGGGAAGCCAATCGGGTCCAGAATCGCCAAGCCGAATCCCAGGTGGACCAGGCCCAGGCGGATTTTCTGGCCGCCCAGCAGGACCTGGTGCTGCGGGTTTCCGAAGCCTATTTTGGGGTGTTGTCGGCCCTGGACAGCCTGACCTTCACCACCGCTGAGAAGGAGTCCATCGCCCGCCAACTGGAACAGGCCAATCGCCGCTTCGAGGTGGGCCTGATCACCATTACCGATGTCCACGAGGCCCAGGCCCGCTTCGACCTGGCGGTGGCCGAGGAGATCCGCGCCCGCAACACCTTGGCTGATGCCCGGGAGGCCCTGGCCGACCTCACCGGCCAGTTCTACGACAGCCTGGAATCCCTCAAGGGCATGCTGCCCCTGGACCTGCCGGACCCGGCCGACCCGGTGTACTGGGTGAACCAGGCCATGACCTCCAATCCAGAATTGCTGAGTCTGAGTTTCAGCGTGGAGACCGCCCGAGAAAACGTCGCCTTACAAAAAGCCGGCCATCTCCCTACTGTGGACTTGGTGGCCGGTTACTCCCACTCGGACAGCAGCCTGAGCGGCGATACCCGAGGCGCGGTGGTGGGCGTGGAGTTTCAAGTTTCCCTGTTCCAGGGGGGCGCTGTGAAGTCCCGGACCCGGGAGGCCGCCTTTCGCTACGAAGCCGCCCGGCAGAACCTGGAAGACCAGCAGCGGTCCGTCACCCGCACTGTACGCAACACCTATCGGGGTATCACCGCAGCCATCAGTCGAGTCAAGGCTCTGGACCAGGCCCGGCTTTCCAATCAGAGCGCCCTGGAGGCCACCGAGGCGGGTTTCGATGTGGGCACCCGCACTATCGTCGATGTACTGGATGCCCAGCGAGACCTGTTCGCGGCCCGGCGGGACTTCGCTCAATCCCGTTACGACTATATCCTCAACCAACTGCGTCTGGAGCGGAGCGCTGGCACGCTCACCGAGACCGACCTTCAGGAACTCAGCCAGTGGCTGGATGAACCGGTTTCCATTGTTCCAGGTGACTTGGACCTCACCCCCGAGCAACGCCAAGTGGCCCCACGCCAGTTCACCCGCCCGGTGCTGCCCGAGACCACGCCGCTGCTCCCGGAAACCAGCACGCCCGCGTACCCCTGAGCTGTTTCAGCGGTTGTTGATCAGATCGTAATACACCGCGCCCCGGCACCGGGGCGCCAAGCCTTCCGCTACCCGGGCGATGCGCAATAATATATCCTCTCGCCAGGGTCTGCCCATGGCCTGAAAACCTATGGGCAACCCAGTCGAATCGTAACCAGCCGGCAACGTCACCGCCGGCAGTCCGGCCAGATTGGCTGGAAATGCAAACCGCATGATCCGAGTCAACAGCCCCAGATCGCTTTCTCCCATGGCCAGGGCGGCGGCTCGCACCGGCGGCGCCACGCAGGCCGTGGCGGGAGAGACCACCACATCCACCCGGGCCAATGCCTCCCCGAGATCCTCATCGAAGCGCGCCCTGACCCGTTGGGCCTTGAGATAGTCCCGAGCGGTAAACGTATCGGCCAGAGCCAGATTAAAGCGAATTTCGGCCCCCAGCTTCCGGCCATGACGACGCCGCCGAAAAGCCAGAGCGGCGCTCATCTCCCCGGCAATGGTTATCGCATGGGCCACCCGGGCCGCCTCTAGTCCAGGCACGTTCACTTCCACCAACCGCGCCCCGGTCGCCTCCAGGCCCGAGAGCAGTTCCCGGCAGGCTGCCACCACCGACGGGTCGGCGTGTTCAAACCAGGGCCAGCACACCCCCAGAATCAAATCTTTGAGATCAGGTCGTTCCAACCCCTCCAGGCTCACCGGGGGTTGGCGCAGAGTGTGGGGATCGTGGGAATCGGGACCAGCCAACACAGCATAACCCAAAGCGGCGTCCCGAACCGTGGCGGCCATGGGACCCAGGCTGCCCACGGTCCAGGCCAGGGGCGGCTTGCCGGCACTGCTGACCCGGCCAAAGGTGGTTTTGAGTCCCACCAGGCCACAAAAAGCGGCGGGAATCCGAATCGAACCACCACCGTCGGCCCCCAAGGCCAGGGGGCACAACCCGGCGGCCACCGCCACCGCCGAGCCACTGGAACTACCCCCAGGGTAGCGACTGGGATCGTAGGGGTTGCGGGGTGTACCGTGGTGGACATTTAGCCCGGTCACCCCTAGGCCAATCTCGTGCATATTGGTCTTGCCCGGCAGCAGCGCCCCAGCGGCCCGCAGCCGGGCCACCACGGTGGAGTCCTCCCGGGCCGGGGTCGATCCCAGGAATACTGTTCCCAGGGTAGTGGGGTAGCCAGCCTGATCCACTTCGTCCTTGATCGCCACCGGCACGCCATCCAGTGGACCCAGGGGACGGCCCTCCCGAAACCGCCGGGTGGCGGCCCGGGCTTGCTCCAGCAGGTCATCGGGCTGACAGGCGATAAAGGGCCGCAGGGGTGGGTCCCGGCGGTCAGCGGCAGCCACGGACTCCAGCAGCCGCTCGGCCACGGTCAAGGGAGTGAGTCCGCCGTCTCGGTAAGCGGCGGCGTAGTCGTCCACGGTGATGAACGGGGAAAGGCCCACCCGACCGGACGGGGGCAGGGCGGGCGGATCGCCGGGCTGGGCGGTGATCCGGGTTCGGGGAAAGCGGGGGTAGTACTCTGGAGCCTCCTCCAGTTCCAGCGCCCGCAGCTCCATCACCCCGCCATCCCGCAACAGCCGACCGGCCAGCAGCCGGCGGCTGAAGGGGTTTTCCAGTAGCCGCGTCATCAAACCGAGGCCCCAGCCCCCCAGACGGGGCAGGTTTAAATCCCGCAAATCATAAAAATCATCCACGTTTTCGCTCCCAGTGCCGAAGGGGGCATTGTACTCCCGCTCCCGGCCGCCCGGGAAAACTCAAGCGGTGAGCCGACCGTCGTGGTAGTCCCGCAGGGCCTGCTCGATCTCGGCGGTGGTGTTCATCACAAACGGCCCGTAATGGGCCAGAGGCTCCCCCAGGGGCCGCCCCGCCAGCACCAAGGCCCGCAGCCCTCCGGGGCCGGCGTTCAGGGTCAGGACATCCCCCGCCCCCAGCACCGCCAGCCGTCCAGCAGCCACCTCATGGTCGCCGATCCGGGCCGCCCCGGCATAGACATAGACCATGGCGGTGTGGGTAGCCGCCACCGGCACGGCCAGTTCGGTCCCAGTCTCCAGGTCCAGATCCAGGTACAGGGGATCGGTACTGAGCCCGGTCACCGCACCGAGGGTGGCCACGCCGTCGCCCTCGAAGCGCCCGGCGATGACCTTGACCCGGCCTCCCGGCACCGTGACCATCGGCATGTCTTCCGGGGGGATGTCCCGGTAGCTCGGGTCTTTTAGCTTTTCGACCGCTGGCAGGTTGATCCATAACTGAAAGCCCCGCATCCGGCCCTCCACCTGCTGGGGCATCTCCGAATGGATGATACCCCGGGCGGCGCTCATCCATTGGACGCTACCGGCGGTGAGCCGACCCCGATTGCCCAGATGATCCTCGTGAAGCATCTCCCCCTCCAGCATATAGGTTACCGTCTCGAAGCCCCGGTGGGGATGGGGCGGGAAGCCGGCCATATAGTCGCTGGCCTCCTCGGAGTCGAAGGCGTCCAGGAGCAGAAACGGGTCCAAGCGTCGGCCCGGGCTGAAAATCCGGGTGAGCTTCACCCCTGCCCCATCGGAGGCGGGTTGGCCCTGGACGATGTGTACAACCTCTCGTGTGTTCATAATGGCCTCCTCTCAAGCCGCCAACAGTTGTTCGATCCGGGAACCGGCTGCCCGCAGCCCGGCCTGTTTGTGATCCTCGCCCATACTCAAGCCCTCGGCGTAGACGAACTCCACGGCCTCGATGCCCAGGAAGTTCAGGAAGGTTTCCACAAACGGGGCTTGGGTGTCCGTCGCCGTGTCCCGGTGCTGGCCGCCGCGCGTGGTGAACACATAGGCCCGCTTGCCCTGGAGCAAGCCTTGGGGACCGTTCTCGGTGTAGCGGAAGGTGACCCCGGCCCGGGCGATATGGTCGAACCAGGCTTTGAGGGTGGAGGGCACCGAGAAATTGTACATGGGCAGGCCAATCACCAGCACATCAGCCTCCTGGACCTCGCGGATCAGGGCGTCGGCCTGCTCGGCCAGGGCCTGCTGCTCGGGGCTGCGCTGCTTTGCCGGGGTCATGATGGCGGTGACGCGCCCGGCGTCCAGATGGGGCACCGGCTCGGCTCCCAAGTCCCGGCGGATCAGCCGGACCTCGGCCTCCCGAGCCTGAAAACCGGCCACGAACTCATCGGCCAACCGGGTGGACACGCCCTGCTCGGAAAACAGGCTGCTGTTAATCTGCAAAAGGGTGGTCATGGGGATGTTTCCTCTGTTGAATACTGTGATGGGTTTATCATACATCTCCATATTCGATAGAATGCCCGAATATTTCTCGATAACCAATCGGATTTTTAGATCAAAATGCCCGATACCATCCCCCGTGTCTCCTTAGAACAGTGGCGAGTCCTCCAGGCGGTGGTGGACCATGGCGGTTTTGCCCAGGCGGCCGAAGCCCTGAATCGCAGCCAGTCCTCGGTGAGCTATGCCCTGCGCCGACTCCAGGAGCAGTTGCCGGTGGCGGTACTTAGCCAAAACGGCCGCAAGGCGGAACTCACCGAGGCCGGCGAGACCCTACTGCGCCGCTCCCGAGCTTTGGTGAAGGAGGCTTTGGCCCTGGAACGGTTGGCCGCCAATCTGGCCCAGGGTTGGGAGCCGGAAGTGCGACTGGTGGTGGAAATGATTTTTCCGCCGCCGCTGCTGTTCCTGGCCCTGGAACGCTTCGCCGCCCAGTGTACCCAGACCCGGGTGCAGGTCATTGAGTCGGTGTTGTCCGGCACCGACGAGGCCCTGTTCAGCGGTCAAGTGGAACTGGCGGTGGCCGGGCGGACGCCGCCGGGCTTTCTGGGTTCGCCGCTGCTAACGGTGGAATTCGTGGCCGTGGCCCACCCCGACCACCCCCTGCACCGGCTGGGCCGACCCCTGGGCTACCGGGATCTCAAGGCCCAACGCCAGATCGTGGTCCGGGACAGCGGCCTGAAACGCAACCAAGACGCCAGTTGGCTGGGGGCGGAACAGCGCCTGACCGTGTCCCACACCGCCACCGCCATCCAGGCCCTGAGCCGGGGCCTGGGCTTCGCCTGGGTGCCCCGGGAGCAGATCGTCGAGGAACTGGCCCGGGGTCTGCTCAAGCCCCTACCCCTGGAGGAAGGGGCTAGCGCCCACAAGGAGCTGTATCTGATTTTCGCCGACCGGGACAATGCCGGGCCCGGAACCCAGCGGCTGGCGGAAGTGTTGCATGGCCTATGCCAGGAGCATAGGGACCAAACCCGCCCGGCTGGGCTACCATAGCCCCACCAGCCCCTACCCCACGAAAGCCCATGACCGGCCCCCTACCTCACTTGGAACCCGCCACTCGCGTGCTGCCCCTGCGGGTGACCGGCCTGCGCTTCGAGGCCGGCGGTCGGCGGCTGCTGGACGGGGTGTCCTTCACCCTCCAGCCCGGCGCCCGGGTTCTGGTGCTGGGGCCGAACGGCGCGGGTAAAAGCCTGCTGCTGCGCCTCTGTCACGGCCTGCTGACCCCCAGCGCCGGGTCCGTGGATTGGGCTGGCCACAGCCCGGAGCAGGCCCGGCAATGGGTGGCCATGGTGTTTCAGCGCCCGGTGCTGCTGCGCCGCTCGGCCCTGGCCAATCTGCGCTATGCTCTGGCCTTGCGGGGCTGGGGCTGGGGGGAGCGGCGCGCCCGAGCTTGGACCGTGCTGGAGCGGGCCGGCCTGGCCCATCTGGCCCGGCAGCCGGCCCGGGTGCTGTCCGGGGGCGAACAGCAGCGGCTGGCCATGGCCCGAGCCTGGGCGTTGCGGCCCCAGGCGTTGATCCTGGACGAACCTAGCGCCAACCTGGACCCGACCGCCACCCGGCGGGTGGAGGCAATGATCCGGGAGATCCACGCCGCCGGGACTACCATTCTGATGACCAGCCACGACCTGGGGCAGGTGCGCCGACTGGCCACTGAAGTGCTGTTCATCAACCACGGCCGAGTAGTGGAACAGCGCCCGGCCCGGGACTTTTTCGAACACCCCGCCAGCGCCGCCGCTGCGGCCTATCTGCGGGGGGAGTTGGTACTTTAGTTTTCGGGCGCGGTCCCTTCCCGCAAACGCTGGTACGCCGCCCGCACCACTTCGGGACCGTGGCGGCGCTCCAGCTTGCGGACCAGGAAATGGCCCTGGGCCATGTCCTGGAAGTGGGCGGTAAACAGCAGGTTGACAGTGGCCCCGCCCAGGGCGCCCACTGCCGGCACCAGTTGCGCCGCCACCTTCTGGGAGACGGTGACGCCGAAGCGAGCGGCGATCCGGCTCACCAATTGCATCAGGGCCGGGGCGCTGGCCTCGCTCAGCCCCTGGCGACCGATAAAGCGGGCGGCCTCGGACACCGAGTTGGCCAGGGCGGCGCGCACCGCATAATAACCGGTCTCGGCGGCGTCGTCGGCGCTGCCGGGGCCGCCCAGAGCGAACACTTCCAGACAGGCCAACCGGCCCTCGATACGCCCCAAATCCTCCCCCTGACTACGGGCAATGTCGGCGATGGCGCGCAGCATCAGAGTGGTGGTCAGGGGCAGTTCCACCACCAGCCCCGGCGCTCCGAAAAAGCCCCCGGCGGCGCCGCTGACCCCGGTGAGCAGCCGGTGTACCCGGGTGGCCGGGGGGCGGCCCATGTGCGAGGGGTTAAGGGTGGTCAGGGCGGCGTCCAGGGACTTTTCGATGGCTTTGTGGGTGGCGTCCCGGACCACCGCCCCCACCGTCGGAGGCAGCATGGCCATGGCTTTTTCCACGGGCGAACCCACCAGGGCGGTGAGCCGGGCAGCAAAGCCAGGATGCTCCAGCCGGTCCACCGCCTGGCGCAGCTCGGCCAGTTCTTCCGGGGACAGCTCCATGGTCAGCGTCCCGCCAGCAGGCCCTCGGCCCGCAGCAGCCGCTCCAGCCCGTCCACCAGTTCCCCGGCCCGGTCCAGCACTAAATGGTCGTCTGGGGCGGCGCCCAATAGGGACTCCACCTGTTCCACCACGGACTCCGGGCGCAGGTCGCAGCGGTGCGCCACCAGCTCCAGCAGCCGTTTCTCCCCGGGATGGGTCAGACGGTTGACGGCGAACAGGATGTCAAAATAGCTCGCCAATAGGGCGGCGACCCGATGGTTGACGCTGACCCGATCCCGGCGGGCCAGGGCCTTTTCCAACTGCCGACAATAAGCCGATAGATTCTGGCCCAGAATCGGGAAATTCTTGGCCACCACGGCCCGGCGCAGAGGCTCCGGGTAAGGCTGCCGGGCCTGTTCCTGGAGTTCGGCGTACCAGCCGTCCCGATCGAACAGGGCCTGGGAGTGGAGCACGTTATGCCAGAAACAGGTGGAGTAGCCCACTGTTGCCTGGTGGTGGACCAACACCCGGTCCAACTGCTCCTGAATCCAGTCCGGGCGGCGGAACATCACATCCACATGGACGCCGTCCAGTTCCAACCATTCGTCACCCGGTTCCCAGAAGCGGTTATCCACCTCCGCCACCTTGGCCCGGGGGATGACCACTGCGGCCCGGGCGCGGCGGGGAATGTCGGCCAGGCAATAGACGTACAGATCAATATCGGACAGCTCATCGGCGCCCCGTCCGATCGCCGAACCGCCCAGGGCCACTGCCGCCACCATGGGCAGTTCGGCGTAGTGTTCGGCAATGGCTGCGGCCAGGGCCGGGCGGTCCAGGGCCTGACTCACCGGGCGAACACCTGGCTTTGGTCCTGGAAGGACTTGAACTCCAGGCCGTTGCCGCTGGGATCGAGGATGAAAAGGGTGGCCTGCTCCCCCACCTCGCCCTTGAAACGAACATAAGGCTCGATCAAAAACGTCACCCCGGCGGCCCGTAACCGGTCGGCCAGGGCGTGCCAGTGGTCCCAGTCCAGAATCAGACCGAAATGGCGCACCGGCACGTTCTTGCCATCCACGGGGTTAGTATCGACGGTGGATTCGGCGGCCACTAGATGGGCGGTGATCTGATGGCCGAAGAAGTCGAAGTCGATCCAGCGCTCGGACTCCCGGCCCAGCTTGCAGCCCAGCAGGTCCACGTAAAAACGCCGGGCGGCCTCCAGATCGGACACCGGAAACGCCAGATGAAAAGGTGGATTGCTCATGATCGTGGCCTCAGTCCAGATTGTGGATAGACACCGGGTCCACATACTCGGCCAACTCGAAGCCGAACACCCGGGAATAGAAATATAACTCACCGTCCAGGGCGCGGCGGATGTTTTCCCCCTGGCGAAACCCGTGTTGCTCCCCCTCGAAGGGCAGGTAGGCCACTGCCAAACCCTTGGCCCGCAGGGCGTCGGCCATGGCCTGAGACTGGTTGGGGGGGACGATCCGGTCCTCCAGGCCCTGAAAGAAAATCACCGGACAGGAGAGCTTCTCCACGTGATGTATGGGCGAACGCCGCAGATACACGTCCCGGCGCTCCGGGTAGGGGCCGATCAGCCGGTCCAGATAGCGGGATTCGAACTTGTGGGTGTCCTGGGCTAGGGCTTCCAGGTCGGAAACGCCGTAATGGCTGGCCCCGGCCTTGAACACATCTCGGAAGGTCAGGGCCGCCAAGGTGGTATAGCCCCCGGCGCTGCCGCCGCGGATGATCAGCCGTTCCCGGTCCACCTCCCCCAGCTTGACCAGATACAGGGCGCCGTTGACGCAATCGTCCACGTCCACCACTCCCCACTGGCCGTCCAGGCGCTCCCGGTAGGCCCGGCCATAGCCGGTGCTGCCCCCGTAGTTCACGTCCAGCACCGCGAAGCCGCGGCTGGACCAATACTGGATACCCAGATTGAGGCGGCTGTCGGCGCTGCCGGTGGGGCCGCCGTGGCTTTTGACGATCAAGGGGGGACGTTCCCGATCGGGAGCTTGGAAATCCCGGTTGCGAGGTGGGTAATAAAAACCGTGGGCCTCGCGCCCATCCGTGGTGGGAAACGTCACCGGCTCGGCCATGGACAGGTAAGCGGGGTCGATACACAGCCGGCTGGCCTGACGCAACTCCGTGATCTCCTGGGTTTTGAGGTACAAGCGCACCACCGCCGTAAACTGGGCGGACGAGGCCCCTAGAAACACCACTTGGCCCGGGGCGGCCCGCACCGCCTCGATCTCGGTATAGGGTATATCCAAGGTCTCCAAGGCCAGGCTGGCGGTGTCCAGGGCCGCCAAGCGCCAGCAGCCCTGAGCTTTATAGGCGCAGATCAGCCGCCGGGCGGATTCGAAGCCATAGGTGGACATGCCGCACACCCACTGGGGCAGGCCGAACTCGGCATCCATTGCCACCAGGGGCTGAATGATCCCGTCCCGCTCCCGGTATAGATTCCACCAGCCGCTCCGATCAGAGACGAAATACAGTTCCCCGTCCGGGGACCATTGGGGCTGGAACACCGATTCCTCGACGCCCCCCGCCACCTGCCGGGCCTGACCTGGGGAGCCGTCGGGGTTCAGTTCCAGCACCCACAGTTCGGTGCCGTCCCAGGGGCGGTTGGGGTGGTTCCAGGTGAGATAGGCCAGCCGCCGCCCGTCCGGGCTGAGCCTAGGAGAGCTGTAGAAATCGTTGCCGGAGGCCAGCACCATCAGGTTCTCGCCGTCCTCGACGCTGAGGCTGGCCAGCAGATTGTCCGGCTCCCGGTCATTCCCGCCGTGGTCCTCCAGCACCGTCACCAGCCGCCCCCGGTCCCGATCCACCACGGCGTCAGCGAAGCGGTGGCCAGTGTCGGCGGTGAGCGCCCGGGGCGCGGCCCCGGGATCGATCCGGTACAGACGCTGGTCGGCGAAATTGGAAAAGAACACCACACCGTTGGCCACCGCCATAGCGCCGCCCCCCATCTCATGGACCCGGCTACGGGCGTTGAAGGGGGCGGGGTTGAGGTCGGTGGTGATCCCGTCAGGGTCCTGGCGCACGATCACCGAACGACCGCCTTCCGCCGGACGGGATTCGATCCAGTACACCGTCTCTCCGTCCAGGGCAAGCTGGTCGAAGCCGATCATGTCAGAGACGATCAGTTCGCTGGTAATGGGGGATTTCCAGGAGCCGTATGGGGCGATCTTAGGCGTGGACATGGGTTCTCCGTCGAAACGGGTGGAGAGATTACTCCCGAAAACCCTGGCGGGTGGCGTCGGGGCAGTCGGAGAGTTCCTCGTAGGCTTTGTCGGACCAGCCCGACACCGTGGATTGAGCATCGCAGTCGGCGGCGGTCCGGGGTTCGGGTTCGGGCAGATCCGGCAATTCCGGGAGCCAACCGCAGCCAGCCGCCAGCAGGGCTAGGGGCAGTAACAGCCGACGCAAACGGGGCATATAACGCTCCTTGGGGCCAAGGCCAGTATTTGAGAGTGCGCTGAACCGGTCCATGGTAAGCCATTATCTGACGCTGGCGTAGCTGCGTCATCCCTCCCGCAGCGTGCGCATGGGGGGCTGACGAAGCACCGGTCGCGCCCCCAGCAGCCCGGCCGCCCCTACCCCCACCAGACCCACGCCACCACCCACCAGCCACAACACACCGCCACCCCGGTAGGGCAGCCCGAACAGGAACTCGGCCAGGGCATAGCCCAGCACCGAGGCCCCCAGGGCCGCCAGCACCCCGGCCAGCAGCCCCAGCAAGGCGAATTCCGCGGCCAGGCTTTTCAGGATCATCGCCTTGCGGGCGCCCAGGGTGCGCAGCATGGCGCTCTCGTAGAGGCGTTCGTCGCGGGTGGCCTGGATGGCGGCGTAAAGCACGGTCAGCCCCGCCAACAGGGTGAACAGGAACACGTATTCCACCGCCAGGGTCACCCGGTCGATGATCTCCCGGACTTTGTTCATGATGGCTTCTAGGTCGATCACCGTCACCGAGGGAAAACTCCGCACCAGCTCCGCCAGCAGGGGCTTGCGCTCCGGGGGCAGGTGGAAGGCGGTGATCCAGGTGGCGGGGAAATCGTCCAGCACCCCTGGCGGGAAAATCATAAAGAAATTGGCCCGAAATGAATCCCACTCAACGCTACGCAGGCTGGCCACCTGGACGTTCAATTCCCGACCGGCGATCAGAAACCGCAGCTTATCGCCCAAGGCGATGCCTAGCCGCTCCGCCACCCCCTGCTCCACGGACACCAGGGGTTGGCCGTGGTCCTCGGGCCGCCACCAGCGGCCTTGTAGAATTCGGTTGTCCTCCTGAAGATCCCCGGTCCAGGACAAATTGTATTCCCGCCGGACCACGGGCTGATCGGTCTCTTTGCCGGGGTCGGCGGTGGAACTCACCAGACGCCCGTTTACACTCAGCAGCCGACCCCGAACCATAGGCAGCAGCCGCGCCGCCGCCACCTCCAGGCGCTGGTCCAGAAAGGCGTCCACGGCGGCCACTTCGTCGGTCTGGATATTGATTAGAAAATGATTAGGGGCGTCGTCGGGCAGGGTGGCCTGCCAGCTCTCCAGCAGATCGCCACGCACCAGGGTAAGCACCAGCAGCACCATGATCCCCAGTCCCAGGGCCACCACCTGGACCACGCTGGCCCCGCCCCGGCGGGCAATATTGACCAGCCCGAAGCGCCAGGCCACGCCCACCCGGCCCCGCAGCAGCCCCAGACCCCGTACCAGCCCCCAGGCCCCCAGGGCAAGGGCCAGCACCGTGCCCAGGGCGCCCCCCAGCACGTACAGCCCGAGACGCAGGTCCCCGGCCTGCCACAGCACCAGCAGCGCGGCGGCGGCCAGGGCCGGCAGATACAGGCCCGCCGCCCGGGCGTCCACGGGTCCCAGTTCCCGGCGCAACACCCGCAAGGGCGGCACCTCCCGTAACCGCAACAGCGGCGGCATGGCGAAGCCCAGCAGAGTCACCAGCCCGGTGGCCAGGGCCGGCGCCAGAGGCCGCCAGGAGGGCATGGGCAGTTCCCCGGAGGCGATGCCTCCCAGCAGCCGGGTCAGGCCCTCCTGGGCCAGCCAGCCCACCGTCACCCCGAGCAGTCCCGCGACAGCGGCCAACAGCAGCATCTCCAGGGTGTAAAGGCGCAGCACCAGCCCCTGGGTAGCTCCCAGACAGCGCAGCACCGCCACGCTGTCCCAGTGGCGCTGGGCGAAACGGCGGGCAGCGATGGCGATGCCCACCCCCGCCAGAATCACGCTCACCAGGGCCGCCAGCCCCAGAAATCGCTGGGCGCGCTCCAAGGCCCGGCGTAACTCCGGGCGGGCATCCCGTACCCCTTGCAGGGCCTCGTTGGGACCGAGTCGGCTCGCGGCCCAGTCCCCATAGCCCGCCACCGCCTCCAGGGTTCCGGCCAGCAACAGCCGGTATTTGACCCGGCTACCCGGCTGCACCAACTGGGTGTCGGGCAGGTCCGTCAAGTTCATCATCAGCCGGGGGGCGATACTGAAGAAATCCCCGCCCCGGTCCGGCTCGTAGGCCAGCACCCGATCCACCACCAGGGCCTTGGCGCCCACCTCCACGGTATCGCCCACGGCCAAGTCCAGGATCTGCATCAGCCGGGGGTCCAGCCAGGCCCCACCGGGAGGCGGAATGTCCCGGGTGCGGCGTGGCTCGGCGAAGGGGGCGGCGGCGGTCTCCACCACTCCCCGCAAGGGATAGCCCGGCCCCACGGCCTTGACCTCCGCCAACTGGGTGGCGTCCCCGGCCAGCACCACGCTGCGCAAGGTCAGGGTGTCGGCCAGGGCCAGACCCCGGGTCCGGGCCTCGGCGCTCAGGCGTTCCTGAACCGGATAGGGGGACTCGATCACCAGGTCGGCGCCCAGCAGTTCGCTGCTTTGGCGCTCCATCACCACCCGGATACGGTCGGTGAAAAAGCCCACCGCCGCCACACTGGCCACGGCGATCACCAGGGCCGCCGCCAACACCCGCAACTCGCCGGCCGCCCAATCCCGGCGCAGGGCGCGCAAAGCTTGTTTCAATACCGCCATACCGCGCATATTTCCTCCCTCAAGCCGGTTGGGGAGCTGGCTGGAAGTCCTCGACCGTCACCAACCGCCCGGCGTCCAACTCCAGGCGGCGGTCGCAATAGCCGGCCAGGTTCGGGTCATGGGTAACCATCACCAGGGTGGCCCCCCGCTCCCGATTGAGTCCAGTCAGCAGTTCGATGACGTTTTCCCCGGTGCGCTGGTCCAGGTTACCCGTAGGCTCGTCGGCGAACAGAATGGCGGGGCCACCGGCGAAAGCCCGGGCGATGGCCACCCGCTGCTGCTCGCCTCCAGAGAGCTGGGCGGCATAATGGCGCAAGCGCTGGCCTAGACCCACCCGGTCGAGAATGGCTCGGGCCTCCCCGGCTGGGTCTTGGTGGCCGGCCAGTTCCAGGGGCAGCATGACGTTTTCTAGGGCGGTCAAACCGGGCAGCAACTGAAAAGACTGGAACACAAACCCCACCCGCTGGGCGCGGAGCCGGGCGCGGCCGTCCTCGTCCAGGGTGTTGAGGTCGGACCCGGCCAACCACACCCGCCCGGCGCTGGGGGTGTCCAGACCCGCCAGCAGACCCAGTAGGGTGGATTTGCCGGAGCCGGAGGCGCCCACCACCGCCACCCGTTCGCCGGGGGCGATGGCGAAATTGAGATCATCCAGGATCGCCAACTCCCCTTCGGGGCTGATCACCCGCTTGCCCAGACCCTCGGCCCGGACGATGGCGGCGGCGCTGTTCATAGGCCGGACCCCGCCAGCAGGGAACTCCAGGCCCCCCGATGATGGACTAAGCTTGAGCGCAACCAACGGACTCCCATAATGAAAACCTTTCGTCTGACTATTTTCGGACTGTTACTGGCCTTGACCTTGTCCGCCCGGGCCGCCGAACCGGTGCTGCTGGTGCTGGGGGACAGCCTCAGCGCCGGCTACGGCATCAACTTGGACCAGGGCTGGGTGGCCTTGTTAGAGCAACGGCTGCGGCAACAAGGCTATCCCCATCGGGTAATCAACGCCAGTATCAGCGGCGACACCAGCCGGGGCGGCCTGGCCCGGCTGCCCGAAGCCCTGGAGCGCCACCGTCCGGCGGTGGTGGTCCTGGAGCTGGGGGGCAACGACGGCTTGCGGGGCCTGCCTCTGCAAACCCTGGCCCATAACCTCTCCACCATGATCCACCAGGCTCAGGCAGTCGATGCCCAGGTGGTGCTGCTGGAGATGCGGATTCCGCCCAACTATGGCCCCCACTATACGGAAAAGTTTCAATCCCTGTACCGAGAGCTGGCCCGGGAACACGGCGCGACCCTGGCGCCGTTTTTTCTGGACGGGGTGGCTGGCGACCCGGCGTTGATGCAGGGAGACGGCATCCATCCCGGGGCTGCGGCCCAGGAACGCATGTTGGACAACGTTTGGCCGGTGCTGGAGCCGGTTCTGGAGGCGACCGGACGGGGTTAGTCCTGCCATGGTCGTCCACCCCGGCGGCGCCCTAGACCGGCCCTCAAGGCTGTCCGGTTAAGGGTTTTACCGGGGTGTCTTTGAACAGCAGGTCTTGGTAGCCCGCTATCATGGTCCGGGCCGTAAACCGCCGGGCCGTGACCTGGGCGGCCTGGCGCAAGCGCCGAGCCAGGGCCGGATCGGCGGCCAATCGCCCCAGGGCTGCGGCGATGGCTTCGGGGTCTCCCGGAGGCACCAGCAGGGCATTGACTTCGTGTTCTAAATAATCCAGACAGCCACCTTGGGCGGTGGCCACCACCGTTGGACCGCCGCTGGCCATGGCCTCCAGATTCACATAGCCGAAGCCCTCCCGAGCAGTGGAGGGCAGCAGGGATACCGTGGACGCGGCGAACAGGGCTGGCAGTTCGGTATAACCCAGGGGACCCAGAAAATGCACATCCGGGGCGCTGTCCAGGTAGGCGGTCAGGGCCAGGAGTTCTCGTTCGTGGTCCGGGTCGCCCATGTCGGCTCCCGATATCAGCAGCCGAACCGGTCCCCGATGACGGCGCCGGAAGCGGTCGAAACCCTCTAGGGCATGGCGGATGCCCTTGCCCGGCACTCGCCGGGCCGGCACCAGCACCTGGAAGGGGCAGGATTCGTTCAGCCTCTCCCGGCGGGCGATGGCGGTCCAGGCCGCACCACCCCCGGAGGCAGCCTCCTGAAACCGGGTCAGGTCCAGTCCATTGTGTATCACCCGGATGCGTTCAGGACGAATCCCACCTTGGCGCAGGGCCTTGGCCACATAGCGGGAGGTGGCTACAAAACCGTCGATCAGCTTCTGGCCCGTGGCCACAAAGGCCAGTTGCCGGGGGGTTATATCGTGTACCGTAACCACCACCTTGGGTCGGGATGGCAGAGCGGCGGCGGCCCACAGCCAGGCGGCAGCGGCGTTGAGGTTATGAGGGTTGACTACTCGGGGCTGGCAGTCGGCCAATACCCAGCGATAGACCTGAGCCAGATGCCGATAGACCGGATTATCATCGTCAGCCACCCGCTCCCGATACCAGAAATCGGCCAACTCGGGGCGGAACCGGCCCCGCGACTCCAGCAGCCGGGGAAAGCTGGCGTCGTATTCGTAAAGCCGCCGACCGGCGGCGTCTTGGCGCTGTTCGGCCCAACCGCTTACCGGACCAATCCGACCGGTCAGGAAAGCGAGATCGCGGGTTAGGGACAAGCCGTCCACCAATACGGTGTTGTACAGCGCCAGGCCGCTCATCCGGGCGCCGACGGATAAACCTCGGCCCTCGGCATCCAACAGGCCGTAGCCATGCACCAGTACGTCCACAGTCTCCTTCACCCTCTTCCCCGGGCAATGCGTGGCTTAAAGCGGCGGGGCGGTCCCTCGCCGTTCCATGGGGCTATTTTTATCCTTCACCGGCCCGCCGTCCACCCAATGCACAGGTTAAAGCCTGCACCTACTGACGTTTTTTTACACTCTCCCGAGGGTTGGGATGTTTATAATGAACCGGCAGTCAGATTATCCGCCCTTGCTCACCCGGGACACCCGACAGGGATACCCCCGGACCAGGACCCGGCCTACGCCATGTACACCAGCTATTTTGGATTTGACAAACAGCCCTTCACCGGCTCCGACCTTCAGGTCTTTATGGCCCATCCCGCCGTGGATAGCGCCTTGGCCTGTTTGCGCCGGGGTCTGGCTGAACGCCGAGGTTCCGTGCTGCTGTGTGGCGAGTCCGGCACCGGCAAGTCCACTTTGTTGCGCCGACTCATGGCCGATCTGGAACCCCGGGCCGACTGTGTGCTGATCTGGAACGCCCATCTGGATTTCGACGGCCTGCTGGGCTATGTCTGCGACCGGTTGGGCGTGAAGCCGAACAGCGCCGAGCGCAAAGCCCGCCTGGCCGCCCTGGAAGAACACCTGCTGCGGCGGCTGACCGGGGACCGGGACGTGATTCTGGTGCTGGACGATGCCCACAACCTGGACGACGCCACCCTGGCGGAACTGCCCCGGCTGCTGGCCATGCGCACCGCCGGCCAACCGTTGTTGCCTATGCTGCTGAGCTGCCAACCGGCCTTGGAGACACGGCTCGACGCCTGCCCGGAGCTGGCGGCCCTCAACCGCGCCCTCAGCCATCGCTGCCGACTGGAACCCTTGGACGACGCCAGCGTGGTCCGCTATGTGCGGGAAAGGCTCAAGGCGGCGGGCTATACGGGTGACGAGTTGTTCGAACCGGAGGCCCTGGACAAACTGGTCGCCCATGCCAAGGGTCTGCCCCGCTTGATCAACCTGATCTGCAACCAGGCTTTGTTGCTGGCTTATCTGAACTCCGAGCAACGCATTTCTCCCCGCTTGATCCGCACGGTGGCCGCCGACAGCCGCCTGCCGGAAGCGCCGCGCCCGGCCCCCACCGCCCCCCCAATCCAGCCGGAGCCGACCGACCCGTCGCCCCTGGCTGCGGCCCCCGACCCTTTCGACAAACTGGCCGCCACCCAGCCCCGGACACGACCCGAACCCGCGCCGACTTTCGAAAAAGCCTCGGAGCCTGACGCGGCCATGGACCCGGAGCCGATGGAGAGCGCCGCCACGGGACGGGAGCCGTTCCCTGCCCAGCGGCCCCGGCAAGGACGGCTCTACCCGGAGCGAATCGAGCCGGGCATGGCGGCGTCCCACCGGTTGTCCGCCCCACCCCTAGGTAGAGCGCAAGCGCCACGCCGTCGGCCGCGTTCCCGACGCCGGTTCTGGATCGGCGCCCTGGCGCTGCTGGCGGTGCTGGGCGGCTCCACGGCCTTGGCCACCCGTTACCTGGATCTTCCCCCGGAATTTCAGCAGTGGGTCCGGGCCGGTTCCCGGACCCTGCAAGAGTTCATGGACAAGATCCAGCACCCAGGTCAGGAGCCGAACGAGGCAGCTTCGGCGCCGGACAGGGACGGGCAACCCAAGCAGGTGACGCCCTCCACGGCCCTGGCCACCTCGCCCGCTCCGGGCGCCACCCAGACCCTATCGCCAGTCCCGGAGACGCCGAGTCGGACCCCGCCGCCGGTCACGGAGACGCCGAGCCAGGCCGTGGCCATTGAGTCCGCGCCGCCTGCCGAGACGGGGCTAACCGAGCCGCCGGCGCCCACCCCCACCCTCCCGAACCCCGATCGGGTGGCAGCCTTGCTGGAACAGTCCGAGGCCCAGCGCCAGGCCCTGCGCTATACCTTCCCGGCCGGGGACAACGCGCTGGAAACCTACCGCCAGATACTGGCTCTGGACCCCGGCAACACCCAGGCCCTGGCTGGCATCGCCGCCATCAAAGCCGATTTTATCCGCTGGTCCGAGACCGCCCGGAGCCGCGGCAATCTAGCCAAGGCCCAACGCCACCTGGAAACCGCCTTGCGCGTGGACCCCAGCGATTCCGAACTGCGGCAACGCCTGGAACAACTGCGCCGCTGATGCCAGCCCCGCCGCCAATCGGGTAGTCTCCCCTACCCCCCCTCCGGAGCCGCCACCGGCGGTTTTCCGCACAGGGATGCGCGCCTAGGTTGCGGAATTCCATCCAACCGGGTCCGATCCCTACAGGAAAACTACAAGCCAGCCCTGCAATTTCGACCATTTCTCCTACCATTAAGTCATTGGCACGGGCCTTGCTCTTGCCGATACGGGACCGGGGCTATTCGCACCGGCCCGATTCACAATAACCGACCACCCCTCAATCCCATGCAATCCTAGGAGGAATGCCATGCGCAAGCTTTCCCTGTTCACCGGCCTGGTCCTGAGCGCCGCCCTGACTATGACCGCCGCCGTGGCCGAGCCCATGGTCATCAAGTTCTCCCATGTCGTGGCGGAAAACACCCCCAAGGGTAAAGGCGCCTTGCTGTTCAAGAAGTTGGTCGAGGAGCGGCTGGCTGGCAAAGTGGAAGTGCAAGTTTTCCCCAGTTCTCAGTTGTTCGGGGATAACGACGAAATCCTGGCCCTGCTGAAGAACGACGTGCAGTTCATCGCCCCGGCCCTGTCCAAGTTCTCCAAGTTCACCGATACCTTGCAACTGTACGATCTGCCTTTCCTGTTCAACGACCTGTCGGCGGTGGCCTGCTTCCAGGACGGGGAACTGGGCAAGGAGATGCTCAACGCCATGAGCGGCAAGGGCATCAAGGGCCTGGCCTACTGGCATAACGGCATGAAGCAACTGTCCGGGCCTAAGCCCCTGCGCACCCCGGCCGACGCCGCTGGCCTGAAGTTCCGCATCATGAGTTCCGACGTGCTGCAAAAGCAGTTCCAGGCGGTGGACGCCAACCCCCAGAAACTGGCTTTCTCCGAGGTCTATCTGGCCCTGCAAACCGGCCAGATCGACGGCCAGGAGAACACCTGGTCCAATATCTACTCCCAGAAGTTCCATGAAGTGCAGCCTTACATCATGGAGTCCAACCACGGCCTACTGGACTATATGCTGATCACCAGCGACCGGTTCTGGAAGGGCCTGCCCGACGACGTGCGCGGCGAACTGGAGAAGATCGTCGCCGAGGTCACCGCCGAGGTGAATAAACTGGCCGAGCAGGAAAACCAGGACGCCAAGCAGGCGGTCGTGGATTCGGGCCGGACCCAGGTCATGGATCTGACCAAGGAGGAAAAGGCCGCCTGGCGGGAGGCCATGAAGCCGGTGTGGAAGACGTTCGAGGGCGATATCGGCGCCAACAACATCGAGGCCGCCGCAGCTTGTAATCCGTAACCCCGGGCCTGCTCAGAACGGGTCTAATCCGGCGCGGTCCTAAGCGGGCCGCGCCATGGCTCCGAATGTTTCCCACGCAATCTACGGTGGCCTTATGATTAATAAAATCATCAATCACTTAGAGGAGGGTCTCGTGGCGCTGCTGCTGGCGGCCATGACCCTGGTTACATTTACCCAGGTGGTTCTGCGCTACGTCTTCAACTCCGGTTATGTCTGGGCCTTGGAGCTGACCATCTTTTTGTTTGCCTGGCTGGTGCTGTTCGGCATGTCCTACGGGGTGCGGGTGGGCGCCCACATCGGCGTGGACCTGCTGGTCAAGAAGCTGCCCCCCGCCGTGGCCAAGGTCGTGGGGTTGGTGTCCATCGCCCTGTGCATGCTTTACGCGGGGTTGCTGGCCTACGGCGGCTATACGGATATCGACCTGCTGTTGACCATCGGCATTGAGGCCGAGGACCTGCCCATCCCCCTGTGGATTCCCAAGCTGATTCTGCCCCTCGGTTTCGCGCTGCTGTTCATCCGCCTGGCCCAGGCGGGCTGGGAACTGCTCAGCGGACAGGGCACCGGTATTCATCTGGCCGATGAGGTAGACGAGGCCATCGAACACCTCAAGCACGAGCACGAGTACCCGGACGATGCCGAAGACCGGAAGTTCAAGCACTAGCCCGCCGCCGAGGAGCCCGACCCCATGAGCACCGCCGTACTCTTTTTTCTGTTGTTCGCCTTCATGCTGATAGGCATGCCCATCGCTATTTCCCTGGGGCTGTCCAGCGTATTGACCATTCTGTTCTTCGCCAATGACTCACTAGGCTCGCTGGCGGACAAAGTTTTCCACACCATGCATCACTCCACACTGATGGCCATTCCGTTTTTCGTACTGGCCTCGGCGTTCCTGACCACCGGCGGCGTAGCCAAGCGTATGATCCGCTTCGCCGTGGATGCCGTGGGCTGGCTACGGGGGGGCTTGGGGATGGCCTCGGTACTGGCCTGTATGCTGTTCGCTGCCGTTTCGGGATCATCCCCGGCCACGGTGGTGGCCATCGGCTCCATCGTTATCGTCGGCATGGTCAAGCAGGGCTACCCCCAGCCCTTCGCCGCCGGGCTGATCTGCAACGCCGGCACTCTGGGGATACTGATTCCGCCGTCCATCGTGATGGTGGTCTACGCCGCCGCCACTGAAGTCTCCGTGGGTCGGATGTTCATGGCCGGAGTGATTCCAGGCTTGCTGATGGGGGTGATGCTGATGATCGCCATTTACATCGCGGCCCGGCGCAAGAACCTGCCCGCCCAGGAGTTTCCGGGCTGGGGTGAGCTGGGGGCCTCGGCGCTCAGCGCCTCCGGGGGGCTATTTTTGATCGTGATCATCATGGGCGGTATCTACGGGGGCATCTTCACCCCCACCGAGGCGGCCGCCGTCTCAGCCGTCTACGCGGCGCTGATCGCCCTGTTTGTCTATCGGGATATCAAGGTCCGGGAAGTGCCCAAGGTGTTGGTGGACGCCGCCAAGGTCACCATCATGCTGATGTTCATCATCGCCAATGCGTTTTTGTTCGCCCATGTGCTGACCACCGAGCGCATTCCCCAACTCATCGCCGAGACTATTATTGGCTGGGGCCTGCCCCCCTGGGCGTTTCTGATCGTGGTGAATATTCTGCTGCTGATCGCCGGCAACTTCATGGAGCCTTCGGCCATTTTGCTGATCATGGCGCCGATTCTGTTCCCTATCGCCGTGCAGTTGGGCATCGACCCCATTCACTTGGGCATTATCATGGTGGTGAATATGGAGATCGGTATGATCACGCCACCAGTGGGGCTTAACTTGTTCGTGACCTCGGGCGTAACCGGAATGCCACTGACCGCCGTGGTCAGGGCCGCCCTGCCCTGGCTGATGATCC
>CAZQXD010000050.1:0-31479 GCA_964597315.1 uncultured Candidatus Competibacteraceae bacterium | reverse complement strand
GTTCTTGGTACACGCTAAAGTGTGTGCATTGAATTTAATGGGACAATGCTATGGATTAATTCTAAATCTTGACTTAGAATCCAAGCGTGCTTGGACTATTGGCACAACACACCTACTACAGTTAACCTCAAAGAACATATTGAACTCCCATGACCAAGAAAATCGAAGATATTAATTTGGAAGCCTATTCCGTAGAGGAATTGCAGTTGCTGATGGAAAAGGCTCAGAAGGAAATTGACCAGAAAGAGAAGTTCAGGATACAAGAAGTTCGCAGTGAAATGCAGCGCATGGCCAGCGCTTTGGGTATGACGCCCGAGGCGATACTCGAATTCGACAGCAGGAAGAAAAAGCCAGCCAAGACGGCCAGTAAAGTCAAATTTCAAAACCCCAATGATCCAAGCCAGACCTGGAGTGGTCGAGGCAAACGCCCACGCTGGTTGCAGGGCGCCATCGAGCAAGGCGCCGAGTTGTCCCAGTTCGCTGTCGATAAATAACCGTCCAGCGCCCATGGCGGACGAGGGCAAGCGTTTCTCTGACAGGGGGCTTGCCAAGCACGGTTGAACGGGGATAATAAGACCCCAGCGCGGGTGTAGTTCAATGGTAGAACCTCAGCTTCCCAAGCTGATGACGTGGGTTCGATTCCCATCACCCGCTCCAGCTATCTAGACGGGGTTGCCTAAGCGCAGCCCCGTTTTGTTTCCAGTCCGGCCTTTTGTCATTGCTAGAGGCAGGGACGTATCTCTAAATGTCGGTACAGGAGAGTGCAATGGCGCGAATTGCAATCGCTGGCGCGTCCGGGCGAATGGGACGAAGCTTGATTCAAGCCTGTCTCGAAACCGACGGGGCGTCCTTGACCGTGGCGACGGTACGGGCGGGCAGCAGCCTGGTGGGTCGTGATGTGGGCGATCTGGTGGGGCAAGAACAGCTAGGGTTGGCCCTGAGCGCTGATTTGGCCATGGCCGACGATCACTTCGAGGTGTTGATCGACTTCACCCGCCCCGAGGCTACCCTGGCCAATTTGGACGCCTGCCACCGGGCGGGTAAAGGCATCGTCATCGGCACCACCGGTTTCGACGCCGCCCAGAAAGCCCTCATCGCCCAGGCCGCCCAGGAGATTCCCGTGGTGTTCGCTCCTAATATGAGCGTTGGCGTCAACCTCAGTCTCAAACTGTTGGAACTGGCGGCCTCGGTGCTAGGGGATGGCGTGGATGTGGAGATCATTGAGGCCCATCACCGGCATAAGGTGGACGCCCCCTCGGGCACCGCTCTGCGCATGGGCGAGGTAGTCGCCAAGGTGTTGGATCGGGATTTGGAGACCTGCGCCGTGTACGGACGCGAGGGGATTACCGGCGAACGGAAGCGCAAGACCATCGGCTTCGCCACCGTGCGGGCCGGGGATATTGTCGGCGAGCACACGGTGCTGTTCGCCGATTTGGGGGAGCGTCTGGAGATCACCCATAAAGCCTCCAGCCGCTTGACCTTCGCTCGGGGCGCGGTGCGCGCCGCTCTCTGGTTGGGGGAGCGGCGGCGGGGGTTGTTCGATATGCAGGATGTATTAGGGCTGCGCTAGTACGTGCCGGTCCGTAGACAGGGCAGGTGCCTTGCATTAGTATCCCGGACATTTGCGGCATCGCGTTTTTACCGAAAGCGGGAGGGGGCGCCACGACCTCTCCCGCTTCGCGCATCTGACCGGAGGACCCGTTGAGGACATCAGCTCTGTTAGCTTTGGAGGATGGCAGCCTGTTCTGGGGTGAGTCCATCGGCGCCGAGGGACAAACTCGCGGCGAGGTGGTTTTTAATACCTCCATGACCGGCTACCAGGAAATTCTGACCGATCCTTCTTATTGTCAGCAGATTATTACTCTGACTTATCCCCATATTGGCAATGTGGGCACCAACCCCGGGGACAGGGAGTCCCGAGGCATATTCGCCGGTGGGCTGGTGGTCCGGGATTGCCCCCCCCGATCCAGTAACTGGCGCGAGCGCCAGCCGCTGGAGGATTTCCTGCGCACCCAAGGGGTGGTGGCCATCGCCGCTGTGGACACCCGGCGCTTGACCCGCATCCTGCGCGAAACAGGCGCCCAGAGCGGTTGCATCGTGGCGGGGAACAATCCAGATGCCCAGGCCGCTCTGGACTACGCCCGGGGTTTCCCGGGGCTCAAGGGTGCGGACCTGGCCCAGGTGGTCAGCGTGGAACAGCCTTATGCCTGGACCGAGGGCAGTTGGCGTCTGGAGGACGACGGTTTCGCCACCCTTGAGGAGCTGCCCTACCATGTGGTGGCCTATGACTACGGCATCAAGCACAGCATCCTGCGCCGACTGGCGGATCGGGGCTGCCGGGTGACGGTGGTGCCGGCCCGCGCTCCCGCCGCCGAGGTGTTGGCTTTGCAACCCGACGGGGTGTTCCTGTCTAACGGTCCCGGCGACCCGGAGCCTTGTGACTACGCCATCGCCGCCATTCGCGAACTGCTGGACAGCGGTCTGCCCA
Organism: uncultured Candidatus Competibacteraceae bacterium; assembly: GCA_964597315.1. Taxonomy (GTDB): domain Bacteria; phylum Pseudomonadota; class Gammaproteobacteria; order Competibacterales; family Competibacteraceae; genus CAZQXD01. The sequence continues at coordinate 28,991 of CAZQXD010000050.1, read as the reverse complement.
TTTTCGGTATCTGCCTGGGCCACCAACTGCTGGGCCTGGCCAGCGGGGCTCGCACCGTTAAAATGAAATTTGGCCATCACGGCGGCAACCATCCGGTCCAGGACCTGGACAGCGGTCGGGTGATGATTAGCAGTCAGAACCATGGTTTCGCCGTTGATGAAGCCAGTCTGCCGAACTGCCTGCGGCCTATTCACCGCTCTCTGTTCGACGGCACCCTGCAAGGGATCGAACGCACCGACCGGCCGGCCTTCAGCTTCCAGGGCCACCCCGAGGCGGGGCCTGGCCCCCGGGACGTAGACCCTTTATTTGACCGCTTCAAGACCATGATCGAGGCGTATCGACGCCAGCGCTCCAGCGCCTGAACCGCCCATCCGCTACCACCGCTTGCCAGCCGAGTGAACCCGATGCCTAAACGCACCGACCTACACAGCATTCTGATTATCGGCGCCGGTCCCATCGTGATCGGCCAGGCCTGCGAGTTCGACTACTCCGGCGCCCAAGCCTGTAAGGCCCTGCGGGAGGAGGGTTACCGGGTCATCCTGGTCAACTCCAACCCCGCCACCATCATGACTGACCCGGACAGCGCCGACGCCGTCTATATCGAACCGATCCACTGGCAGACCGTGGCCCGGATCATCGAAGCCGAGCGCCCCGATGCCCTATTGCCCACCATGGGCGGCCAGACCGCCCTGAATTGCGCCCTTGACCTGGACCGGGAGGGGGTTCTGACGCGCTTCGGGGTGGAACTGATCGGCGCTTCCAAGGACGCCATCGACATGGCTGAGGACCGGGAGCTGTTCCGTAACGCCATGACCGACATCGGCCTGGCCACCCCCCGAGCCCATATCGCCCACACCCTGGAACAGGCCCTGGAAGGTCAGGCGGATATCGGCTTTCCGGTCATCATTCGTCCGTCCTTCACCATGGGCGGCTCCGGCGGTGGTATCGCCTACAACCGGGAGGAATTCCTGGAGATCATCGAGCGCGGCCTGGACCTGTCCCCCACCAACGAGGTGCTGCTGGAAGAATCGGTGCTGGGGTGGAAGGAATACGAAATGGAGGTGGTGCGGGATCACCGGGACAACTGCATCATTATCTGCTCCATCGAGAATCTGGACCCCATGGGGGTGCATACCGGCGATTCCATCACCGTGGCCCCGGCCCAGACCCTGACTGACAAGGAATACCAGATCATGCGCAATGCATCCATCGCGGTGCTGCGCAAGATCGGGGTGGACACCGGCGGCTCCAATGTGCAGTTCGCCATCAATCCCAAGGATGGCCGCATGGTGGTCATCGAGATGAACCCCCGGGTGTCCCGCTCCTCGGCCCTGGCCTCCAAGGCCACCGGTTTCCCCATCGCCAAGGTAGCGGCCAAGCTGTCGGTGGGCTACACCCTGGATGAGCTGCGCAACGAAATCACCGGCGGTCTGACCCCGGCCTCCTTCGAGCCTACCATCGACTACGTGGTTACCAAGGTGCCGCGCTTCAACTTCGAGAAGTTCCCCAAGGCCGATCCCCGCCTCACCACCCAGATGAAATCGGTGGGAGAGGTCATGGCCATCGGCCGGACTTTTCAGGAGTCGCTGCACAAAGCCTTGCGGGGGTTGGAGATCGGCACCGATGGCTTCAACGAGGTGCTGAACCCGGAAAGCCCCGACGCCCATCTCCGGCTCAAGCACGAACTCGGGGTGCCCGGCGTTCAGCGCATCTGGTTCGTGGCCGATGCTTTCCGGCTGGGCTGGTCCCTAGATCAGGTCCAGGAGGTATCCTGGATCGATCCCTGGTTTCTATCTCAGATCCAGGAATTGATTGAACTGAGCGAGCAGGCACGGGAGCGGGGCGCTGCGGGCCTGGCCGACCGCCGCTGGCTATACGGACTCAAGCGCAAGGGGTTTTCCGACAGCCGCTTGGCGGCCCTCACTGGTCTCAAGGAGGACCAGGTGCGGACCCTGCGTTGGGAACAGGACATTCATCCGGTCTACAAGCGGGTGGACTCTTGCGCCGCAGAGTTCGCCACCACCACCGCCTATATGTACTCCACCTATGAAGAGGAGTGCGAGGCCGAGCCTACCCGACGGCGTAAAATCATGGTGTTGGGGGGTGGGCCCAACCGCATCGGCCAGGGTATCGAGTTCGACTACTGCTGTGTACACGCCGCCCTGGCCCTGCGGGAAGATGGTTTCGAAACCATCATGGTCAACTGCAACCCCGAGACCGTGTCCACCGACTTCGACACCTCCGACCGACTGTACTTCGAGCCGCTGACCCTGGAGGACGTACTGGAGATCGTGCGCAAGGAGAACCCGGAGGGGGTCATCGTCCAGTACGGCGGTCAGACTCCCCTGAAGCTGGCCCGGCCTCTGGAAGCCAAAGGCGAGCCCATCATAGGCACCAGCCCGGACGCCAACGACCCCGACGAGAATCGAGAGCGCATCCAGGGGATCATTCACGAACTGGGCCTAAGACAGCCCCCCAACCGCACCGCCCGGACCGAGGCAGCGGCGGTGCGCCTGGCCGCCGAGATCGGCTATCCCCTGGTGGTGCGGCCCTCCTATGTACTGGGCGGGCGGGCCATGGAGATCGTCTATGACGAGGACGACCTGCATCGTTACATGACCGAGGCCGTCAAGGTCTCCAACGACTCCCCCGTGCTGCTGGATCGATTCCTGAATGACGCCGTGGAGGTGGACGTGGACGCCATCTGCGACCACGAGGGCAATGTGGTGATTGGCGGCATCATGGAGCATATCGAAGAGGCGGGGGTACATTCCGGGGACTCCGCCTGTTCCTTGCCCCCCTACACCCTGAGCGAGGCCGTCAAGAACCAGCTCCGGGAACAAGTGACGGCTATGGCCCGGGAGTTGGGTGTAGTGGGCCTTATGAACACCCAATTCGCTATCCAGAACGACAGCGAAATCTACGTGCTGGAGGTCAACCCCCGGGCCTCGCGCACCGTGCCCTATGTCTCCAAGGCCACCGGTCGGCCCCTGGCCAAGATCGCCGCCCGCTGCATGGTCAAGCATTCCCTTTCCCGGCAACGGGTTAGCGGTGAGGTGACCCCGGGCTATTTTTCAGTCAAGGAGGCCGTGTTCCCCTTCGTCAAGTTCCCGGGAGTGGACCCGCTACTGGGACCGGAAATGAAATCCACCGGCGAGGTCATGGGGGTGGGCCGCTGCTTCGGCGAAGCGTTCGCCAAGGCCCAGTTGGGGGCGGGCAATATCCTGCCTCGGGGGGGCAGGGCCTTTGTCAGCGTGCGCGACGCCGACAAAGTCAAGGTCGTGCTCATCGCCCAAGACCTGGTGCGCTTTGGTTTCGCCATCGTCTCCACCCAGGGCACGGCGGCGGCCTTGCGGGCCAGCGGCATCGCCTGCGAACGGGTCCACAAGGTGGGGGAGGGTCGGCCGCATATCGTGGACATGATCAAGAACGACGAAATCCAATTGATCATCAACACTACCCAGGGCAAGCAGGCCATCGAGGACTCGTTCACCATCCGCCGTGCGGCCCTGATGCACAAAGTCAGCTATACCACAACCATGGCCGGCGCCAGGGCCACCTGTCTGGCCCTGGCCGTACAGGCTAGCGATAACGTCCATCGACTACAGGATTTACACAGGGAGCTATCGGCATGACCAAAGTGCCCATGACAGCCGCCGGGGCTGAACAGCTCCGGAAAGAACTCGAAGAACTCAAGTCCGTGGCCCGGCCCCGGGTGATCGCGGCCATCAGCGAGGCCCGCGCCCATGGCGATCTCAAGGAGAACGCCGAATACCATGCCGCCCGGGAGCAGCAGAGTTTCATCGAGGGCCGGATCGCCGACATCGAATACAAACTCTCCCATGCCCACATCATCGACGTCACCAAGCTTCCCGCTACTGGCAAAGTAGTGTTCGGCGCCACCGTGGCCCTGGAAGCGGAGGACAGTGGCGAGGAAGTACGTTATCAGATCGTCGGCGAGGATGAAGCCGACATCAAAGCCGGACGTATTTCCGTCAACTCCCCTATCGCCCGCGCCCTGATCGGCAAGGAGGAGGGAGATATAGCCGAAGTTCAGGCCCCTGGCGGCATCAGGTCCTACGAGATTGTCGAAGTTCAGTACATTTAAGGCCACCGCCGCTTTGGCGTGGACGGGAGGGAATACCTTGGAACGCTGTGGTGTACTGCTATTGCTGTTGCCGTTGTTATTGGTCCCGGGCTTGGCTCAGGGCGCTTCCGTACCGGACACCATCGACCAGGTGCGTCCCAGCATCATTGCCGTGGGCACGGTGCAGCAGACCCGCCGCCCGCCGGCCAATTTTCTGGGTACGGGCTTTGTGGTGGGCGATGGGCGTCATGTCATCACCAACGCCCATGTGATCCCCGAGGTGTTGGATGTTCGGAATATGGAATTCCTGGCCGTGTTCGTCGGCCGCGGCAAACGTTTCGAATCCCGCAAGGCCACTAAGGCGGCGGTGGACCTGGTCCACGACCTGGCCCTGCTGAAGATCGAGGGCAGTCGGCTACCGGCCCTGTCCCTGGGTGATTCCGGCCGATTGCGGGAGGGCCAGGATCTGCTATTCACGGGCTTTCCCATCGGCGTGGTGCTGGGCCTGTTTCCGGTGACCCATCGGGCCATGATCTCGGCTATCAGCCCGGTGGCCTTTCCGGTGCCCAGCGCGAGTAATCTGGACCCTCAGACGATTCACCGGTTGCGAAACCCCTTCGACGTCATCCAGTTGGATGGCACCGCCTACCCTGGCAATAGTGGCAGCCCCCTGTATCAGTCTGACAGCGGCCAGGTTATGGGGGTCATCAACAAGGTCTTCGTCAAGCAGTCCAAGGAAACCGTGATCCAAGACCCCAGCGGCATCACCTATGCTATTCCCGCCAGTCATATCCGCGCCCTGCTACGCAAGGCCGGAGTGCCGGAACGCTGAGCATCACCCAACCCTTGACGTGGCCGGATGAGGCGATTAATATGCGCGGCCTCAGTCGGGCGGTTAGCTCAGCGGGAGAGCACTGCCTTCACACGGCAGGGGTCGCTGGTTCAATCCCAGCACCGCCCACCAATTCAATCAGTAGTACCCGAAAGCCCGGTCTCCGACCGGGCTTTTTTCGTATGTGCAACCTGATCTCAGCGCAAGAACTGATGAAACATCCCTCCCACAGCCCGGCCATGCCCCCATGACGGACAGCGACTACCGTAGCGCCATCGCTAACTACATCCGCGACCAGGCCCGGCCGCCGGACAAGTTCAGCCATCAGCCTCGGCTCTACCGGCTGGCCCGCGAGATCGCCAGAGAGCAGAACTACGACGACGATGTACTCTACGCCGCCGCCTGGCTCCATGATCTGGGGGTGTTCGTGGGTCACCGGCCGGAAGACCCGGTGGCCCTGGCGGACTGGGATAATGTGGCCTACGCGGCCCGGGAGGCGCCCGGGCTGTTGCGCCGTTTCGGCTTTCCCGAGACCAAGATCCCGGCGGTGGTGGCGGCCATTCAAAGCCATCTGCCCTCCGGCTCGCCCGAGACCCTGGAGGGACAACTGCTGCGGGACGCTGACATCCTGGAGCAATTGGGGGCGGTGGGAGTGCTGCGCACGGTGAGCAAGACCGGCCGTGACAGCCGCTATCCCACCCATGCCCAGACCGTGGCGGCCCTACGCCAGAGCCTGGAGGACTTGCCCGGTCGGCTGCGCCTGGAGTCGGCCCGGCGGCTCGGGGAGCGACGGGTGGCGGTACTGCGGGCGTTTTTGGAGGCGGTCGAGGAGGAGACCGAGGGTCTGCTATAGGCTCTGGCGGAGCGCGCACCTGGGGTCTGGTCTAAGCTCTGCAAAACACCGATCCTGTGGGAGAATAGCCGATGACCACGCTTCTAGCCTTGCCGGGCAGCCTCCGCCAAGCTTCGTTCAACGCCGCCCTGGCCCGGGCGGCGGCCCACCTAGCCCCGGATGGGGTGACCGTGGAGGTGGCCTCGATCCAGGGCATTCCTCTGTACGACGGCGACCTGGAAGCCAGCGAGGGCATTCCCCAGCCGGTTCAGGTCTTGAAAGACCGGATCGCCGCCGCCGACGGCCTGCTGCTGATTACCCCCGAGTACAACAATTCCATCCCCGGCGTGTTCAAGAACGCCATTGACTGGCTGTCCCGGCCTCCTGCGGACATCTCCCGGGTGTTCGGCGACAAACCGGTGGCGTTGCTCGGGGCCACGCCCGGTGGTTTTGGCACCCTTCTCGCCCAGAATGCCTGGCTGCCGGTGTTGCGCGCCCTAGGCGCCCGCCTCTGGTTCGGGCAGAAGTTCTACGTGGCCGCCGCCCACAAAGCGTTCGATAACAGCGGTCAGTTGGCGGACGCGGCCCAACGCCAGCGCCTAGGAGCGTTTCTGGCGGCCTTCGCGGACTTCGTGGGTAAACCGACCGCGCCTGGCTGAGCCGGAAAGAATATCAAGCGGCGGCTGGAACTTCGAAGCCATGGCCGCCCACGGCTGGCCGCCCACGGCTGGCCGCTCACGGCTCAAGCTGGATGCGTCAGGCCCTCGGGGCGGCGCACCAGAAACAGATAGCGGTTGAGGCTGAAGAAAAACTCACCCTGTTCCCCCAAGGTTCGCTGCTCCGCCGCCCAAGCCTCCACTTCGGCCTCGTCCAGGTCCTTTAGGCCAGGCACGAAGTCGCGGATGGCCTCCATCAGGCCGTGACTGTAAGCGTCCTCCCGGTAGTCGGGGTTGAATAAGGGGAACACCGCTCGGTCCAGAATTTCGAAGCCGGTTCGCCGCAGCAGAGGCGTCAGCAGGCGGGGCAGGTCCGGGTGGGGCTGGTGCTGATTCCAGGCTGTCAACACCCGCCCCATCCGCCCCCGGTCGATGGCCTGCCAGACTAGGGAGTCCCAGTCGCTGTCCAGGATCAGCGCCCGGCCCCCGGGTCGCAACACCCGGTACAACTCGGCCACGGCGTGCTCCAGATCATGGAGATAGCCGTAGACCTGAACCGCCACGGCCACGTCGAAACGCTCGTTGACGTAGGGCAGCTCGCTGGCGAAGGCTCCCAGAAAGCTGGTCCAGCCCAGATCCCGGCAGCGGCGGCGGGCCATGGTTAGCATCGGCTCGCTGAAGTCGATACCGCGGACCTGACCGGTGGGACCGACCTTGGTCGCCATCTCGGCGGCCAGGAAGCCAGGGCCGCAGCCGATATCCAGGACATGCTCGCCCTTTTGCAGGTTCAGTCGGCGCAGCACCTCCTGGCGCTGGGCCGCCATGTCCGGGGTCCGGTAAATCGCTTCCAGACGGCCAATGCCGTGTTCATCCAGTTTCAGGGCGTGTCTCATGGGCGTCTCCCGGGTCAGTCCCAACCGCCGCCCCTGGGCGGCGATGGCGGCTATCTTAGCGCAGCGGTGGCCACTTGGGGTTGTGCCGAGGCGTTGAAACAAAGGAAACCCTTTCATTGCCTCGTGACATTATCTTGAAATCCGGCGGCTGCATTCTAGGCACACTGAATGAACACGTAGGAGAAAACGATCATGCGTATCCTGGCCGCCTTGTTGATTCTGGCTGCTTCCGGCCTGGCCTTGGCTGATCTGGCCGAGCGTTCCGCTAGCACCGCGCACGATAGGGACGATGCCGCCTGCACCGCCGTGTGTTCGCTGCCCTCACCTCGGGAGATGGCTAATGTGCATTTCAATCGGGGTACGGTCTATCAGGCCCGCAAAGACCTGCTCATGGCCACGTTGGAGTATACCCATGCCCAGCGGCTGCTGCCGGATCATCCCTTGATCGAGGGCAAGTTGCGGGAGCTGGACGTGGTGAGGTGATCGCTTTGGGGGCAGCGCGGATTTCCTGAATCAAGATGATGGCCTAACCTAGTCATAATCCGATGTCAGGCGATGAGAGTAGATGAGTGTAACGATCCGGTTGTCAGGCTTATGTCTTGCTGTGCTGGTGTTGTTGAGTGCCGCGCCGACCCGGGGGGCTGGCTTGAGCGTCCCCTTGGCGACCGGGGAGTGGCCCCCCTATGCCGGTGAACAGTTGGCGGGCGGCGGCGTGGCCGTGGAATTGGTCCAGGCGGTGTTTCGGGAAATGGGGCGGCAAGCCGATATTCGCTTTCTGCCCTGGCGTCGTTGCGAGGCGTCGGTGCGCGGCGGGCTGGTCTGGGCCGCGTTTCCTTATGCCAAGACCCCGGAGCGCCAAGCCGGGTTTTTCTTTTCGGACCCACTGATCGAGGGCCGGGATGTCTGGTTTTATTTCGGTGACCGGATGCGGGGTGTGGCCTATGATGATCTGACCGAGCTGCGCTCTTACCGGATCGGGATGGCCTCGGGCTACTGGTATGAAGAGATGTTCCGCCAGGCCGGTCTGGAGGTAGACCCTTCGTCTTCGGATCTGGTGGGCTTGGCCAAGCTGCGGGCCGGTCGTCTGGATCTATTTCCTATGAACGAACTGACCGGCATCTGGCTGATCGAGCGGTATTTTCCAGAGCAGCGGCAAAACTTCGGGATTTTGGAACAGCCCCTGAGGAGTAACCAGAACGCTTTGATCGTCTCCAAGGTTTATCCTGGCGGCCTGTTGCTGTTAGGGGAGTTCAATCTGGCCCTGAGGAAAATCAAGGCCAACGGCGTGTATCAGCGAATTATGGGGCAATATCGCTTGGAACCCGGCGAACCGTAGCTGCGGCAGTGGCCGTTAGCGGCAGGGTGGACTCTGAAGGTGGGCAACTTACGTGACCAGGGGTAGTTGACATGTGCTACGCCACACCGGCAACCGCCTGTCCAATCCCACATCTTCAAGATACTCGCGGTCCAGGGGGGCGGCCCTGGACCACTGGAGGTCGGGAGTAAATTCATGGCTCAGGTCATTGGCCACGTGAACCGCCACCACCACCAACCGATGCCGGGACGTGCAATGGCGAGGGTAGTGATGGTAGGCCACGGCCTCGACAATGGATTCCGGTAGTCCCCACAAGCCCAGCAGATAGGCGCCAGTTTCCCCGTGGGTGGCGCCGAATAGCCGGATTTCGGCCTCAACACGTCCGAGATTCTCTCGTTGCATCAATGGCTGTATTTTGGCGTAGATATTGGGCAGGTTGGCGGCCAGGATCAGTTTGCCCAAGTCGTGGAGCAGACCTGCCATAAGGGCATCGTTGGCCGTTTCCTCGCACCCCCCCTCCAACTCGACGATACGCCGGGCCAAGGCGCCGACCTGGGTACTATGTTGCCAGAGCGCCTCCACGGAGAGCACTTGGATCAATTCTGGGTCGTATTGGGAGAACACCTGGGCGGTGAGCACCAGGGCCTTGATGGTATCCAGTCCCAGCAATCCCACTGCCTGAGACAAACTGGAGATCTGGCGTCGCAGTCCGAAATAGGCGGAGTTGACCAGTTGCAGGATTTTAGCGGTCATGGCTGGGTCTTCGGCAATGATCGCGGCCACACTGGCCACGGTGGCCTCGGCGCATTGCAGTTCCAAAACGATCTTGGCGTATAGGGAGGGCAGGGAGGGCAGGGTTTCCAGGCGCGAGACCAGGGCTTTCAAGGGCGTGTCACCGTCAAGAAGCTTGCGTAGCGCCAGGGTGCGGCCCACCGTGGCCTTGAGGGTGTTCGGATCACAGGGTTTAGCCAGCAACTGGTGGGTGACGCTCAGCACCTCCATGGTGGACTCCCGGTCGGCGTGGCCGGAAAGTACTATCCGTACAATATGGGGATGGTGACGCATCACCTCCGATAGGAACTGGCCTCCATCCATGACCGGCATACGCATATCCGAGATCACAACGTCGAAATGCTCTTGATCCAGCAGCTCCAATCCCCGCCGAGGGTCGGTGACAAACACCATTTCCCAGACTTGCCGCATGCCGTGCAGCATCCGCCGTAACGCCTGTAGTACATTGGGTTCATCGTCCACGAACAGAATACGGCGTTTGTCCACGGGGCGATTAGTCCTCTTGGGGGTGCAAGGGCAGGCGGATAATGAATGTGGTGCCTACCCCTTCTTCGGTCTCGAAAGTGATAGCGCCCCCGTGCTTGCCGACGATGACGTTATGGGCAATGGCTAGCCCCTGGCCCGTGCCTTTGCCGACCTCCTTGGTGGTGAAGAAGGGGTCGAAGATTCGGTCCCTGTCCTTGGCTGGGATACCGGTGCCGGTGTCTTGAATACGCACCTCGGCCCACTCGCCTTCCACGCGAGTACGGATGTTGATACGACCCTTGGTCACCGCGCCTGGGTCCTTGGAGCTATGGTGGCGAGTCCCGATAATGGCGTGTACGGCATTGAGAATGATATTTAATACGGCCTGATTGAACTCCCCAACGAGGCAAGGCACCGTCGGCAATGCGGGGTCCAGGTCAGTGTTCATCTCGACATCGTATTTCCATTCATTGCGGGATACGTTAATGGTGCTTGCGATAGCGGCATTGAGATTAGTGGGCGTTTTTTCGATGCCGCCGGGATGTGAAAACTGCTTCATGGCCTGGACAATCTCCGTGACCCGGGCCACCCCCTCTAGGGACTGCTCGATGGCCCCTGGTATTTCCCGGCGCAAATAGTCCAAGTCCAGGTCCCCTTTCAGCCGATCTGCCTTATCTAGCAAAGCAGGGTCTACCGGGCCATGGCGGGCTAGGCGTTCTAGCTCTGTATAGACCTCCAGCAACCGGCCCAAGTCTTTGAAGCCATCCTGCAGAAAACGGATATTGTCACCGATGTATTGGGTGGGGGTGTTGATCTCATGGGCGATGCCCGCTGCCAACTGACCGATGGATTCCAGTTTCTGAGCTTGGGCGAGCTGCGTTTCCAGAAATTTTCGCTCGGTGATATCGGTGCAAAGTAGGACGTAGCCGGCGGGTGTGCCGGGGCCGCCCAGGGTAGCGATAGTGGCTTCTAGAATGCCCTGTCGGCCGTCGCGACGAGTAAAGCGCAAGGTTTCAGGGTCACCGGCCGTAACCCGGCCCAGGCAATGGGTGATCCGCTCCAATGCCTCGGTAGCATCCCAGGGCATGTCTAAATCCACCAGCTTTGCACCCACGGCTCGGGCAGCGGTGATGCCGAACAGATTCTCCGCCGCCCGGTTCCAATCGGTAACCCGCTCCCCGGCGTCCACCCCGACCAGGGCGGAGGGTAGGGTCTCCAGGATCAGGTCGTAGCGGTCGCGGGTCAGACGTGACTGTCGTTCTTCGGTTTGTTTGCGTCGATACTGGCGCAGCAACAGTCCCAGCACTGCAAGCACGACCAACAATAACCCAAAGGCTGGGAACATGGGTTCAGAGGCCAGTAGGGTTGGATTCGTCATAAGCCCGTGGGTATAAACGCCTTGGATCGGGTAAGAAACAGCTTGTCGCGGTTCAAGATGTCGGAGTCACGGGGCGTTTCTTTAGCCGGACATCGTCACGGGTTACCATGAATACATCCCAAAAGCGGAGAATGTGCCATGGCAAAACCATTGCCCGAGCAGATGATGGCCGTTGAAATCACCCGGCCCGGTGGTCCAGAGGTACTGATGCCCGCCCAGCGTCCCTTGCCCCAAGCCGGACCCGGCGAGGTGTTGATCCGAGTGGCCGCCGCCGGTGTCAACCGCCCGGACTGTCTGCAACGCCAGGGGGCCTATCCGCCGCCTCCAGGCGCTTCCCCGTTGCCTGGGCTGGAAGTGGCTGGCACCGTGGCGGCGGTGGGCGAGGGAATCAAAGACTGGAAAATCGGGGACAAACTCTGCGCCTTGCTGGCTGGGGGAGGCTACGCGCAGTTTTGCGTGGCGCCCGCCGGGCAATGCCTGCCCATTCCCAAAGGTTTGGATTTCATTCAGGCCGCCGCCATTCCAGAAACCTTTTTCACGGTCTGGACGAATGTCTTTGAACGGGGCCGCTTGCAGCCAGGGGAGCGATTCCTGGTGCATGGTGGAGCGAGTGGTATTGGCACGACGGCGATTCAATTGGCTCGCGCCTTCGAGGCCCGGGTATTCACCACCGTTGGCGGTCCCGAGAAACAACGGGTGTGCGAAGAACTGGGGGCGGAGCGGGCCATTGATTACCGGAACGAGGATTTTGTACAGGTCGTCAAGGCGCTCACCGATGACCGGGGCGTGGACCTGATTCTGGATATGGTGGGTGGCGACTATGTGCAGCGTAATCTGGAGGTGCTGGCGCTGGAAGGCAGGCTGGTGCAGATCGCTTTTCTGCGTGGAGCAAAGGTGGCTCTAAGCCTGGCCCCCTTGATGCACAAGCGGTTAACGGTTACCGGCTCCGCCCTGCGGCCCCGTTCGGTGGCCCAGAAAACGATCATCGCCCATGCCTTGCGGGAGCGGGTCTGGCCGCTATTGGAAGAGGGTACGGTAAAACCGGTGATTCACGAGACTTTTCCCTTGAAACAAGCGGAGCAGGCCCACCGGCTGATGGAGTCCGGGATGCACATAGGAAAAATCGTGCTGGAGGTGGCTTAGGTTATTGACGGGACCCCAGTGTTCCGTGGACAGTACGACACAGCCGAATGGCGTGGCGCTGCGGACATTCGTGGACTCAACCACGATGCACCCTATGCTAAAGCCTGCTGTTCTTGACGGATAGGCAACGGTCGTCCCACCTCCAGGCGCTTACACCTCCAAAACGAAGTGTTCAAAAGCCATACAACGGCCGACAATACCCGCATCGTCCATCACGACAGGAACCCGTCATGTCAGGCAATTCCTTTGGGAAGCTGTTTACCATCACCACTTTTGGCGAGTCCCACGGCCCGGCTCTAGGCGCCATCGTGGATGGTTGTCCACCGGGGCTGGAGTTGTCCGTATCCGATCTGCAAGACCAACTGGAGCGCCGCCGTCCCGGTAAAAGCCGCCACACCACCCAGCGTCGTGAACCGGACGAGGTAAAGATTCTCTCTGGGGTGTTCGAGGGCCGCACCACCGGTTGTCCCATCGGGCTGTTGATCGAGAATGTGGATCAGCGATCCAAGGACTATTCGGACATCATGGACCGTTTCCGACCGGGTCATGCCGACTACACCTATCAGCAGAAATACGGTCTGCGGGATTACCGTGGCGGGGGCCGCTCCTCGGCCCGGGAGACAGCCATGCGGGTAGCGGCGGGAGCCATTGCCCGCAAATACCTAAAAGATCGCTTCGGTATAGAGATTCGGGGCTATCTGTCGCAACTCGGTCCCCTAAAACCCTCCCAACTCCTTTGGGAGACCGTGGACGACAATCCCTTCTTCTGCCCGGATCCCAGCCTGGTGCCGACCTTAGAGGACTTCATGGATCAGCTCCGCAAGTCTGGAGATTCCATCGGCGCCAAAGTGACCGTGGTCGCCAGCAACGTCCCCCCCGGATGGGGAGAGCCGGTGTTTGACCGAATAGACGCCGACCTGGCCCATGCGCTGATGAGCATCAACGCCGTCAAGGGCGTGGAAATCGGCGCTGGCTTTGCTTGCGTGGAGCAACGGGGCACCGAGCATCGGGATGAAATCACCCCGGACGGGTTTCTGAGTAACCACGCTGGTGGTGTCCTGGGGGGCATCTCCACCGGCCAGGACATCATCGCCAGTCTCGCCCTGAAGCCCACCTCCAGCCTCCGACTGCCGGGGCGCACGGTGAATCTCCAGGGCGAGCCGGTGGAGGTGGTCACCACAGGGCGTCACGATCCTTGCGTGGGCATCCGCGCCACGCCCATTGCCGAGGCTATGCTAGCTCTGGTGCTGATGGACCATTGCCTGCGTCATCGGGGCCAGAACGCCGAGGTACGAAGCGGTGTGCCGGTGATCCCGGGGGCGGTGGACCCCTGAACCGGGAGGTCGAGTTCCGGGAGACATCCACCTTCAGACTGTCGGGCTTTTATCTGCTGTACTTCGCTGTATTGGGCGTGAGCCTGCCTTACTGGAGCTTGTATCTTCAGTCTCTCGGCCTTAGCCCAGCCCGGATCGGGGAATTAGTGGCCTTTGGGCTGATCACCAAATTGGTGGCGCCCACGCTTTGGGGCTGGCTAGCCGATCACCTGGGCCGGCGCATGGTTGTGGTGCGACTGGCTTGTCTGGCTTGCGCGCTGAGTTTCACCGGGGTATTCGTTGTGGGCGGTTCCTATGGGGGTCTGGCCTTAGTGGTACTGGGCCACACGTTTTTCTGGCATGCGGCGTTGCCCCAGTTCGAAGCCGTCACTTTCAATCATTTGGGATCGCGGGCGCGGTTATACAGCCGCGTCCGCATGTGGGGTTCGGTAGGTTTCATCGTTACCGCCTTGGGAATGGGCTGGTTATTGGGTTGGGTGGGGGCTGGCGCGGTGCCGGTGGCGATGCTGGGCCTGTTTCTGGCCATCGTCCTATTGAGTTTCCAGGTGCCGGAAGCGCCCACGGGAAACCAGTGCCACAGTGGCGTCTCCCTGGTCCAGGTGTTGGCCCGGCCCGGGGTGCCGGCGCTGCTGATCTTGTGTTTTTTTAACCAGGCCAGCCACGGGTCGTACTATGGATTTTTTTCCATTTATCTGGAGGAGTTGGGCTATTCCGGGGAGATGATCGGCGCCCTATGGGTGTTGGGAGTAGTGGCGGAAATCGCATTGTTTATGATGGCACCCCGCTGCTTGGAACGGTTCAGCCCGCGGCGCTTGCTGCTAGCGGCCATGGCCTTGACCGTCCTGCGCTGGCTGCTGCTTGGGGCTTGGGCCGCTAATCCGCCGGTGCTGCTGTTGGTCCAGACTCTGCATGCGTTCAGCTTTGGCCTGTATCACGCCGTGGCCATTCATATGATCCATCGGTTGTTTACCGGACCCCATCAGGGACGGGGTCAGGCCCTGTACAGCAGTCTCGGGTTCGGCGCCGGCGGGGCTTTGGGGAGTCTGGGGGCGGGTTATCTATGGATTGGGCTGGGACCGGCGGGGACGTTTTATGTCGCCGCCGGTCTGGCCGGGCTGGGACTGTTAGTGGGCTGGCGGGGGTTGCGGGACGATTGAGCTACCGCCCCGGTGAGAGGGAGGCCTTCCATCCGTCTGGGTCGGCTAAGCCACCGCCGGGCGCTGGCCGCGCAGCAATCGGGTGAGATCGTCGGTGGACATGGGGCGGCTAAAATAATCCCCAAGCACCTCGTCGCAGCCACAGCCCCTCAGAAACCGAAGTTGATCGGCGGTGGACACCCCGGCGGCCTCCACCGTCAGTCCCAGATTATGGCCCAATTCAATCAGGGCTTTCACATCGCCGGCGCTGTAAGGGTCTTGGTTGACGTTTTGGATCAGGTTCGTGTGGATTTTCAACTTGCCAACCCCGAAGCGACGTAATTGCTCGAAAGTCGGCGTTTGTGCCCCGGCGCCGTCAAAGGTGATGATAATCCCGGCACTGGCCAAAGAGCCGAGAGTGCCGGCGATGGTTTCCTGGTGACGATGGCAGAATACTTCCGGGCCTACCTCTAGTTCCATATCTTGCGTACCGAGACCGGTCTGGGACAACACTTGGGTAACCGTGTCTTGCAGATCCGGGTGGATGCACTGGGCGGCTTGAAGCCGGACAATCACCCGACCGTCCTGGAGACCTTCCTGGCGCCAGCGGGATGTCTGGGTGCAAGCTTTGAACAGCAGCCACTCGCTCAGGTCCAGATTAAGATCGCCGCCACCGCTGAGCGGAATGAAATCGGCATCTGGCAACAGCCCCAGCTCGGGGTGGCGCCAGTAGACTCGCGCCTGAACACCGGTGATGCGGTTGTGGCGTAGGTCGTAGCGCAACTGGTGGCGCAGTTCCAGTTGTTCACGGATCAGGGCGTGGGGCAGGTCGGCCGTCAGACGCTGGCGCTGTTGGAATTGAAGGTGCAGGTCCGACAGAAACGGACGATAACCGCCTTGGTCGTTGTGGCGGGCCTGATATAAGGCGGCGGCGGCATTGTTGAGCAACTGCAAGCCATCCACGGCATCATAAGGAGCGATACTGCTGCCCAGACAGGGTTTTAGAAATATCTCCCGCCCCCCCAACGCAAAAGACCGTTCCAGGGCGGTGAGTACCTTCTCGGCCAGTTGCGCTACGTTTTCTTGGTGATTGACTCGCGGGGCCAGAATGGCGATGCGCTCACTGTCCCAGCGGGCCACCCGGTCGCCGGTACGCAAACTACGAGATAGATACCGGGTCACGGCGTGTACCAGGTGGTCCCGGGCCGCGTCGCCCAGTTGTTCGGTCAGGTGGGGCAGATTGTTGAGGCTCAATAGCAGTACCGCCACCGGCTGGCCGTCCAGTCGGGAACGTTCCATGGCCTCTTTCAGCCAGGATTGGAATTGCGCATGGTCGGCCACGACCGATTCCGAGGGTTCGACCGGCTTGGGGACCGGCAGCCGTGGCGCAGCGGCGCTCCGACGCAGGGTTTCCAACTCGCGCCGGGCGAGGCGAGTAGCGCGACGTTCAGTCAGCCCATAAATCACTGCCAGAGAGGCGATCAACAGGCCCGGCAGCCAGGCCAGCACGTCGAACAGCGGAGCGGAGGCCAGCATCCCGGTTTCAGCGACAGCCTCCAAAGGGGCGACCAGCAGTGCGAACAGGGCGCCACGGCGGCGAATAACTAAGGTGAATAACGGCTGATGCATGGTCCTCGGTCCTGGGGTCCACTACGGCGAATGGGCGGCGTTGCTATACCGCAGCTTTCTTCAGGAATCGTGCCAGCTTGGAAGTAGATTTATGATTCGTCTATAACATATTGTATTTTTTATAATTTATTAAAAATTTTTGAAATATTGATGGTTGCCTCAGGAGTTCGACGATGCAGTTTGCGAGGCAATGCGCCCGGCGTGTCGGCGGCTATAGTTGAAGAAATACAAACCCGGGTTGCGGAGGTCTCCGTGGACAGCATCGAACTCATCAAAGACGACATTACGCGGTTACATGTGGACGCCATCGTCAATGCCGCCAACCGTAGCCTGTTAGGGGGCGGCGGCGTGGACGGCGCCATTCACCGGGCCGCCGGCCCCGAACTGAAGGAGGAATGCCGGACCCTAGGAGGCTGCGACACCGGCCAGGCCAAGCTCACCCAGGGCTACCGGCTGTCGGCCCGCCATGTGATCCACACCGTGGGGCCGGTCTGGTCGGGAGGGGGGCACGGTGAGGCCCAATTGCTGGCCTCCTGCTATCGGGAAAGCCTGCGTTTGGCGGCGGAGCATGGGGATCGATCGGTGGCTTTTCCAGCCATCAGTTGCGGCGTTTACGGTTACCCCGTGGACCAGGCCGCACGGGTGGCGGTGGCCACGGTGCGGGACTATCTCAGCCATGATGAGCGCATCCACAAAGTTTATCTGACCTGCTTCGGGGACCAGGTCCATGGGGCCTACGCCGCCGCCCTGGCCGAGGTGGAGGGGGGTTGATGACTGAGTCTTTGAGGGTGCGCCGGGCCGTTTCGGAGGATGCCCAGGCCATCGCCGGCTTCAACCAGGCCATGGCGGCGGAGACCGAGGAACTGGCGCTAGACCTGGAGGTGCTGCTCGCGGGGGTGCGGGGCCTGATGACGCGACCCGAGCATGGCTTCTACCTGGTGGCCGAGGCGGGGAAGGAGAAGGTGGGCTGTCTGCTGGTGACCTACGAATGGAGCGATTGGCGCAACGGCGTCATTTGGTGGATACAGAGCGTCTATGTTGACGCCCCTTGGCGCCGCCAGGGGGTGTACCGGCGGCTGTACCAGGCCGTCAAGGGGCTGGCGGCGGAGCAGGGCGGGGTAAAAGCCCTACGCCTGTACGTAGAAAAGGACAACCGGCCGGCCCAACGGACTTATGAGGCCCTGGGCATGGGGGAGACGGCTTATCGCATTTATGAAGAGGCCCTATAGTCGGTTCAAGCTTTGGGGGGGCTTGCCGATGAGCCAGGTGATTCAACTCACTGGTTTCAGGGAGGGAGCAAATGAGGCTACCCATTGCGATTCTGCTTACCGCCGCCACGGTCGCATCCGCCCAGGATCACGGGGCTGCGGTGCATGCTTTTCTGGAGCAGCATGTCAAGGACTGGCTCGGCGACCCGGCGCTGATCCAGGCGATCAAGGCGCAAAACGCCCGCCATGCCGACTTGACCCAGACCGATATAGAAGCCCTGGATCAGCGCTGGCGCGCCGAAGTGGACGCCGCCCGGAAACCGCTGGTGGATGAGGTGCTGGGCAACGCCCTATCCCAGGCCCTGCGCCGGTATCAGTTCGACAGCCAGGGGTTGATAACCGAGCTTATTGTCATGGACGACAAGGGCCTGAACGTGGGCCAGAGCGACGTTACCTCCGACTACTGGCAAGGGGATGAGGCCAAGTGGCGGCGGACCTACGCCGTTGGCCCGGAGTCCGTGTTCATCGACGAGGTGGAATACGACGAGTCCTCTCAGCGCTTCCAGGTGCAGGTCAGCGTACCGGTACTCGATCCCGATACCCACACCCCCATCGGCGCCATGACCATCGGTCTGGATGCCGAGATGCTGCTCAACTAGGCGGTGGCCGATCGCCAGGAGGATAAGTGTGAAGGAGAACAACACGGGTGACACGCCCCGGAGTCAAGCCGTGGAGCCATCACGGCGCGGCTGGCGCTGGACCCTGGAACGCAAGCTGATCGCCATTGTGACGGGGCTAGTCAGTCTGGCCTTCGCGGTCATCGTGACCCTGGCCGCCGTCTCCGAGCGCCAGCATGCCTTAGAGCACGGCGCCGAAAGCCACTCCTCCATAACCCAGTTGCTGGCTAAACAGGTGTCGGGTGGGGTGCGGTTTCGCAAGGCTGTGGCGGTGGACAGGGTGATCGCCGAGTTGCGGGACATCGAAGGCCAGAAACTAGTGGAAGTGCTGGTCTTGGACGCCTCGGGACAGGCGCTCAGCCATTTTCTCGACCCGGATGCGACGCCCATGGGTCTGGATCGGGTCCTGGCCGAATGGAGTGCGGATGCGCAGCCGGGGGATACCGTCATCCACGCCACGGGCGGGGGGCATTTTCAGGTGCTGACGGCGGTCACCGCCGGCAAAAACGCCACCCTGGTGGGCTGGCTGGCGGTGCATTGGAGTCTGGCGTCGGACCTGGAGAAGACCGCCTACGATATGTATCAGCAGATCGGCGTGTCCGTGGGTCTGCTGAGCGTGCTGGTGGCGGCCTTGATTCTGCTGATGCGGGCTATCATTTCGCGACCCTTGGACAGGATCACGGGGGTGATGGGCAAGCTGGCCGCCGGCGAACTGGACGTCAAGGTGCCGGCCCTGGCCAACCAGGATGAGATCGGCGCCATGGCCCGGGCGGTGGAGGTCTTTAAGCGCAACGCTGTGGAGAACCGGCGCCTACAGGAACAGCAGCGCCAGCACGAAGCGGAACGGCGCCGCCGCCAGGACACCGAGCATCAAGCCCAAGAACAGCGCCGTCGGGAGGCCGAACAGGCCGCCGAGCGACAGCGGGACGAAGAGGCGCGCCAGCGCCAGGAACTGGATGCCCGGGACCAGGCGGCGGCGGAGCGCCGGCGTCGGGAGATGCTGGCCCTGGCCGACGATTTCCAGGTATCGGTCATGGGGGTGGTGGATTCGGTGTCCCAGGCGGCGGGGGAGATGAAAACCACCGCCGAGCGGGTGAAAACCGCCGCCGAGATCACCAATCAGCGCTCCGGCACGGTGTCCCAGGCCTCGGAACAGGCCGCCGCCAATGTGGGATCGGTGGCCACGGCCGCCGAGCAATTGTCCGCATCGGTGGGGGAGATCAGCAGTCAGGTGACGCAATCCAGCCACATCGCCCAGCAGGCGGTAGGAGAGGCCGAGCGGGCCGGCGCCACCGCCCAGAGCCTGGCCGAGGCCGCCCAGACCATCGACAAGGTGCTGAACATGATCAGCAATATCGCCGCCCAGACCAACCTGCTGGCCCTCAACGCCACCATCGAAGCGGCCCGGGCCGGGGAGGCTGGCAAAGGTTTCGCGGTGGTGGCCTCGGAGGTCAAGACTCTGGCTACCCAGACCGCTAGGGCCACGGATGAAATCGCCCAGCAGATCGCCGGGATGCAAGCGGCCACCGGCGAGGTGGTGGGGGCCATAAGCAGCATTGGCGCCACCATCGGCGAACTCAACCGCATCGCCAGCTTTATCGCCCATTCCATGCAGGATCAAAGAGAAGCCACCCAGGATATTGCCCGCAACGTCCATCAGGCCGCCGACGGCACCAACCAGGTATCGGTCCATATCGGCGAAGTCAATCGGGCGGCGGCGGATGTCGGCGGAGCGGTCGGCGAGGTGCTGGACGCAGCCACCGCGCTGGCCCACCAGTCCGAGACGCTACGGGGGCAGGTGGAGCGGTTTCTAGGGGCGGTGAAGAGCGCTTAGCGAGGCGATTTGGCCCATTCGTGGTCGGTGGCGCAGTGGCATATTTCAAAAGCTGGGCTAGGCTGGTGAAATACCCTTCCCTCCTAAGCGAATATCCATGGAGGATCGATCATGCGCAACGCTGTTTTCCGCCGAGCCACCCTAGCCTTGGCCCTGCTGTCCCTGTCGACCCCCGTGCTGGCCGCCAAAATTCTGGTGTTCTGCTCCGAGGGTAGCCCCGAGGGCTTCAATCCCCAGCTTTATACCGCCGGCACCACGTTCGACGCCAGTTCTAAATCGGTCTACGACCGGCTGGTGCTGTTCGAGCGGGGCACCACTACTGTCGCGCCCGGGCTGGCCGAGTCCTGGGAGGTCTCCGAGGACGGTACCGAGTACACGTTTCATCTGCGCGAAGGGGTGAAATTCCACACCACCCGGGACTTCACTCCAACCCGGGATTTCAATGCCGACGACGTGCTATACAGCTTCAATCGGATGTGGAAAAAAGACCATCCCTGGCACGCCGTCTCCGGGGGCGCCTACGAATACTTCAACAGCATGAGCATGTCGGAACTGCTGGCGGACATCCAGAAAGTGGACGACCATACGGTGAAGTTCAAGCTGACCCGCCCCGAGGCCCCGTTCATCGCTAATATGGGCATGGATTTCGCTTCCATCCTGTCCAAGGAATATGCCGACCAACTGGAACAACAAGGCCGCCAGGAGCAGATGAACCAGGCGCCTGTGGGCACCGGTCCCTTCCAGTTGCTGGCCTACCAAAAGGATGCGGTGATCCGCTACAAGGCCCACCCCGATTACTGGCAAGGCAAAGCCCCCATTGATATGTTGGTGTTCGCCATCACCCCGGACGCCTCGGTGCGCTACGCCAAGCTCAAGGCCGGGGAATGCCATGTGATGCCTTATCCCAACCCCGCCGACCTGGAGCAGATGCGCCAGGACACGGATATCAAGCTGTTGGAGCAAGAGGGCCTGAATGTGGGCTACCTGGGCTTCAACACCGAGAAAAAACCTTTCGACAACGTGAAAGCCCGCCAGGCCCTGAACCTGGCCATCAACAAAGACGCCATCATCGAGGCGGTCTACCAAGGCGCCGGCAAGGTGGCTAAGAACCCCATCCCCCCCACCATTTGGTCCTATAACGACGAGGTTCAGGATTACCCCTACGACCCCGAGCAAGCCAAGCAACTGCTGACCGAGGCGGGCCATGGGGATGGTTTCGAGACCGATCTCTGGGCCATGCCCGTGCAGCGCCCCTACAACCCCAACGCCCGGCGCATGGCCGAGATGATCCAGGCCGATTGGGACAAGATAGGCGTCAAGGCCCAAATCGTGTCCTACGAATGGGGCGAATATCTGAAGCGTTCCAAGGACGGCGAACACCAGACCGTGATGCTGGGCTGGACCGGGGACAACGGCGACCCGGATAACTTTCTGGCGGTGCTGCTGGGTTGCGACGGCGTGGGCAGCGCCAACCGCGCCCGTTGGTGTCATCAGCCTTTCGAGGAACTGATCCAGGAAGCCAAGCGGGTGACCGACAAGGACCAGCGCACCGAGTTGTACAAGCAGGCCCAAGTGATCTTCAAGGAGCAGGCCCCCTGGGTGACCATCGCCCATTCCGTGGTGTTCCAGCCGGTGCGCAAAGAGGTGGTGGATTTCAAAATCGACCCCTTCGGCGGCAACGTGTTCTACGGCGTGGACCTCCAGCAATAAGGCTGAGGGTCGGCGGGCATGGCGATCCGCTGGCCCCCCTGTGGGAATAGCGCCCCATGATCCTGTTTATTTTGCGGCGGCTGGGCCTGCTGGTCCCCACCTTTCTGGGGGTGACCCTGATCGCTTTCTCATTGATCCGGCTGATCCCCGGGGACCCGGTGGAACTGATGGCCGGGGAACGGGGCATGAGTCCAGAACGCCACGCCCAATTGCTGGCGGACATGGGCTTCGACCGGCCCCTGTGGCGGCAGTATCTGGACTATATCGGCAATGTGTTCCAGGGGGATTTGGGGGATTCCATCATCACCAAGGCCCCGGTGCTGTCGGAGTTCCTGACCCTGTTTCCGGCCACCGTGGAGCTATCCCTTTGCGCTATCGTGTTCGCCATCGCCGTGGGTCTGCCCGTGGGTATTCTGGCGGCGGTGCGCCGAGGTTCGGTGTTCGATCACACGGTCATGGGCCTGTCCCTGACCGGCTATTCCATGCCCATCTTCTGGTGGGCGCTGCTGTTGATCCTGCTGTTTTCCGTGAACCTGGGCTGGACTCCGGTGTCCGGGCGCATCTCGGTCATGTACTGGGTAGAGCCGGTGACCGGCTTTCTGCTGATCGATAGCCTGCTGGCCGGGGATACCGGCGCCTTCTGGTCGGCCCTGCACCATTTGATCCTGCCGGCCATCGTGCTGGGCACTATCCCCCTGGCGGTGATCGCCCGCATGACCCGCTCGGCCATGATGGAGGTGATCCGGGAGGACTATATCCGGGTGGCTCGGGCCAAGGGCCTGTCCCCTTGGCGGGTGATCGGTCTGCATGCCCTGCGTAACGCCCTGATCCCGGTGGTGACGGTGATCGGCCTGCAAATCGGGGTGCTGCTGGCCGGGGCCATCCTCACCGAAACCATTTTTGCCTGGCCGGGGGTGGGTAAATGGCTGATCGACTCCATCCAGCGCCGGGACTATCCGGCGGTGCAGGGAGGCATCCTGCTGGTGGCCAGCGTGGTGATGCTGGTGAACCTTGTGGTGGATTTGCTCTATGGATTGATCAATCCGCGAATCCGCCATGGGCGATAGAAGGCAACGACCATGACCGGCAAAGACACCACCGATAACGGCAGCAGCGAGATCCGCGAAGAACCCCTCATCCTGCCCGCCGACCATCCCCCCAGCGTCGGCCCGGCGGACTCTGTGCCCGAAGCGCCTCCGGGGCCGATCCGGGAGTTCTGGCTGCATTTCAGGGAAAACCACGGAGCGGTGGCGGGCTTGGGGGTGATCGTATTCATGGCCCTGGTGGCCTTGAGCGCGCCCCTGATCGCCCCCCATTCCCCCTTCGAGCAATACCGGGAGGCCCTGCTGCTGCCCCCGGCCTGGACCGAGGCGGGGGATTGGCGGTTTCCTCTGGGCACCGACGACGTGGGCCGGGATATGCTGTCCCGGCTTATCCACGGCTCCCGGCTGTCCCTGCTCACCGGGGTGATCGTGGTCACTTTGTCCTTGGCCGCCGGTATCGTCCTGGGGCTGATGGCCGGGTTTTTCCGGGGCGCCGTCGAGACCCTGATCATGCGGCTGATGGACATCATGCTGGCCCTGCCCAGTTTGCTGCTGGCCATCGCCATCGTGGCCATTCTGGGACCGTCCCTGGAGAACGCCATGGTGGCCATCGCCATCGTGATCCTGCCCCATTACGTGCGCCTGACCCGGGCGGCGGTGATCGGCGAGACCGGCAAGGACTATGTGATCGCCTCCCAGGTGGCCGGGGCGGGGCTGATGCGGCAGATGTTCGTGAACGTGCTGCCCAACTGCATGGCCCCTCTGATCGTCCAGGCCACCCTGGGGTTTTCCACGGCCATCCTGGATGCCGCGGCCCTGGGGTTTCTGGGCTTGGGCGCTCAGCCCCCCATCCCGGAGTGGGGCACCATGCTGGCCGACGCCCGGCAGTTCATCCAGCGGGCCTGGTGGGTGGTGACCTTCCCGGGGCTGGCCATCCTGATCACGGTGCTGGCCTTCAATCTCATGGGCGACGGCCTGCGGGACGCCCTAGACCCGAGGCTGAAACGCTAATATGGCACTTCTGGATATCCAAGACCTGACCGTCGAATTCGGCAGCGAGCGCTCCCCGTTCCGGGCCGTGGACCGGGTGAGCTATGGCGTGGACAAAGGCGAGGTGGTGGGCATCGTCGGCGAGTCCGGTTCCGGTAAATCGGTCAGCTCCCTGGCGGTGATGGGGCTGATCGACTGGCCGGGCCGGGTACGGGCCTCCCGTCTGAGTTTCGATGGCCGGGACCTGTTGCGCATGTTCGCCCGGGAGCGGCGGCGGATCATCGGCAAGGACATCGCCATGGTGTTTCAGGACCCCATGACCTCCCTCAACCCCTGCTACACCGTGGGCTTCCAGATCATGGAGACCCTCCAAGTCCACGAGGGAGGCAGCCGCCGAGAGCGTCGCGCCCGGGCTTTGGAGTTGCTGGAGCGGGTGGGCATTCCCGACCCCCAAAGCCGCTTGGACGCCTTCCCCCACCAACTCTCCGGGGGCATGAGCCAGCGGGTGGTGATCGCCATGGCCATCGCCTGCAACCCCCGGCTGCTGATCGCCGATGAGCCCACCACGGCCCTGGACGTGACCATTCAGGCCCAGATCATGGACTTGCTGCGGGATTTGCAACAAAGTCGGGGTATGGCTTTGATGCTGATTACCCACGATCTGGCCGTGGTGGCCGAGACCTGCGCCCGGGTGGTGGTGATGTACGCCGGCCAGGTGGTGGAGACCGGCCCGGCGGAGGCGGTACTCGGCCATCCCCAGCACCCCTACACCCAGGCCCTGCTCAAGGCCCTGCCGGAACACAGCAAGGGCCGGGAGCGGCTGGCTACCATCCCCGGCGTGGTGCCCGGCCAGTACGACCGGCCCAAGGGCTGTCTGCTCAACCCCCGTTGCCCCTACGCCACCGACCGCTGCCGGGTGGTGGAGCCGGAGTTGCTTCAGGCCCGGGGTCGATGGGTCCGGTGTTTTTATCCCCTGGACCGGGGCGGCCAGCCCGATTACCGGTTCGGTGACGGAGGCTCGGCCCATGCCTGAAGTGCTGATGAAGGCGGACCGCCTGGCCCGCTATTATCTGGTCTCCCGGGGTCTGTTCAAGGATAAGGCCACGGTCAAGGCTCTGGACGGGGTGTCCTTCGAACTCCATCCCCGCCATACCCTGGCGGTGGTGGGGGAGTCCGGCTGCGGCAAGTCCACCCTAGCCCGCCAACTGACCTTGATCGAGGAACCCACCGGCGGTGCCCTGTGGCTGTCGGGACGGGACCTGGCCCAAGCCTCCCGGGCCGAGCGTCGTCAGGCCCGCCGGGATGTGCAGATCATTTTTCAGAACCCCTATGGCTCCCTCAACCCCCGCAAGAAGGTGGGGGCTATCCTCCAGGAACCCCTGAAGATCAACACCCCCCTGGACGCCCGGCGGCGAGAGGAACGGGTGCGGGGCATTATGGCCAAGGTGGGGCTGCGGCCGGAGTTCTATGGCCGCTATCCTCATATGTTCTCCGGGGGCCAGCGCCAGCGCATCGCCATTGCCCGGGCGCTGATGCTGGAGCCGAAGGTGATCGTGGCCGACGAGCCGGTTTCGGCTCTGGACGTGTCCATCCAGGCCCAAGTGCTGAACCTGTTGATGGATCTGCAAGACGAAATGGGCGTGGCCTATGTGTTCATCTCCCACGACTTGTCGGTGGTGCGCCACATCGCCGACGAGGTGTTGGTAATGTACTTGGGCAAGGCCGTGGAGCATGGTCCCAAGGCGGTGATTTTCCAGCGGCCACGCCACCCGTATACTTTGGCCCTGCTGGCCTCCATGCCCCGGATCAACATCGCTGAGCGCCAAACCCATATCCCCCTCAAGGGCGAGTTGCCCTCGCCCCTGAACCCGCCCCCGGGTTGTGCATTTCATAACCGCTGCCCCTTCGCCACCACGGAATGCACCCACATTGTCCCGGAACCGCGGCAGGTGGACGGTCGACGGGTGGCCTGCCACCACGCTGAGCGAGTGGGACCGCAGGTGGCATAAAGGCTCTTGCGCTGAACAATCACTAGTGGCTTCGCGGCCTGGCCCTAGGCTGGCAGCAACTCCAGCAGCGCCTGCAAGGGATGGCGCAAGGTCAATCCATCCAGGCGCTTGACCTGGCTCCGGCAGGAATAGCCGTCGGCCAGGAGCCGCGCCCGGCGCGCCGGGTCCTGGAGTATTTTTCCCCAGCTCAGGGCATAAATATGCTTGGATGTCTCCAAGTTGGCCGCCTCGTGGCCATAGGTGCCAGCCATGCCACAACAGCCGGTGGCCACGGGAGTCAGGGTCTGGCCCAGGGCGGCGAACACCCTCTGCCAATCCTTGATCGAGGGGGCGGCGGTAGTTTTTTCGGTGCAGTGGGCCAGTAGCTCAAAGGACCGGGGCGGCAGCTTCAGGTCCAGGGCTTGCAGGTGGTTCTTTTGGGTGGCTAGCCATTCTTGCGCCAGCAGCACTCGGGGCGCCCGCTCCGCGCCTAGGCTTTTCCGGTACTCGGCCCGATAAGTGAGGGTCATGGAGGGGTCGATGCCTATCAGGGGTATGCCGGTTTGGGCCAGAGCTTGGAGGGCGTCGGCGTTGCGCCCGGCCACTTTACCGAACGGACCCAGAAAGCCGTGTACGTGCAAAGGCTTACCGTTTGGTCGAAACGGAGCCAGGTACGGACTGAAGCCCAGTCGCTGGAGGACGTCCAATACATCCAGCACCAAGGGGGTTTCAAAGTAGCGGGTGAAGGCGTCCTGGACAATAACCACGGCCCGGGCCTTGGCCACCCCGGACAGGGCTTGAAGGACGGAGGGGGTGGCTAGGATGATTGCCCGCCGGGCAGCCTCCCGGTCAAGGTCTATGCCGCTTAGCCGAGGGTTGTCCACCAGTCCCAGCAATCGGTGAGACAAGTCCCGGGCCGGGGCGTTGTCCAGAACCAGGTTATAGACTCCTGGAAAACGAGCCAGCCAGGGTAGCAGGGTCTCCAGGGCGCCGATCAGATAATCCTTGGCCGGGCGCGGATAGCGTCCGTAATACAGCTCCAGGAACCGTGACCGGAAGTCCGGCACATCCACCTTGATGGGGCATTGACTGGCGCAGGATTTACAGGCCAGGCAGCCGGCCATGGCGGCGTGGACTTCGTGGGAAAAGTCATACTCTCCTCGGCGCCGGGCCAGGCTGTTGCGCAGCCGTCCAGGCAGGCCAGCCAGCCAGCCGCCCTGCCGCGACCCATGGTTTGCAGCCACCAGATCGCTGTCCTGGACAGCCAGCAACCGCAGCCATTCCTTAATGAGCTGGGCGCGGCCCTTGGGGGAGTGGATGCGTTCCCGGGTGCCCTTCCAGGACGGACACATGGGGTCATCGGCATCGTAGTTGTAGCAGGCGCCGTTGCCGTTGCAGTATAGGGCGGCGCTGAACTCCGCACGGGTCGGCTCGGGAATCCCCCGGTCGTGTTGGCCCCGGGTGGGCACGGCGTCGATTTTCAGCAGTTCGCCCCGCCCCGGCGGAGTGCAGATCTTGCCCGGATTGAGCTGGTTATAGGGGTCGAAGGCGGCCTTGATCGCTTGCAGGCAGGGATACAGGGGGCCGAAAAAGTCCGGGGCATACTCGGAACGTACGCCCTTGCCATGCTCGCCCCATAAGAGGCCGTGGTATTTGCGGGTCAGGGCCGCCACCGCGTCGCTGATTTCCCGGATGTGGCGCTCTTGGGCCGGGTCCTTCAGGTCCAGGGCCGGGCGCACATGCAGCACCCCGGCGTCCACATGGCCGAACATGCCGTAGTCCAGACCGTGGCTGTCCAACACCGCCCGAAATTCCATGATGTAATCGGCCAGATGTTCCGGGGGCACGGCAGTGTCCTCCACGAAGGGCACGGGTCGGCGTTCCCCCTCGGCGTTGCCCAGCAGGCCCACGGATTTTTTGCGCATGGCCCAGATGCGTTTTACCTGATCTTCGCCGTAGGCGATGGTATAGCCGTTACGGCCCGGGGTGGTCTCCAGGCGGTCGATGAGGCGCTGGACCCCGGCTCGCAGTTCCGCCTCGTTGTCGGCGGTGTATTCCACCAGATTGATGCCTTGGGCCAGAGTGCCGTCGTCCGGGAAGAACTCCCGCACCGTATCCCAGACCATATCGTTCATGGCCAGTCGCAGGACCTTGGAATCCACCGTTTCGATGGAAGTGGGGCTGGTCCCCATCAGTTCCTGGGCGTCGCGCAGGGTGTCTTCAAAGCTCGGGTAACGGATGTTGACCAGGGCCGAGTATTTGGGAATGGGCAGCACATTGAGGGTGGCCTCGGCGATAAAGGCCAGGGTGCCTTCGGCACCGCAGAGAATGGCATTCAGGTCGAAGCGCCCCGCAGCGTCGCGGATATGGGCCAGGTCGTAGCCGGTGAGACAGCGGTTGAGCTTGGGAAAGCGTTCCTGGATCGCCTGCTCGTGGTCCCGAAAAAGGGTGTCCACCACCCGGTG
This sequence comes from uncultured Candidatus Competibacteraceae bacterium, assembly GCA_964597315.1. Lineage (GTDB taxonomy): Bacteria > Pseudomonadota > Gammaproteobacteria > Competibacterales > Competibacteraceae > CAZQXD01. The sequence goes on along the minus strand of CAZQXD010000050.1, from coordinate 584 downwards.
CGCCTCGCCCACCCGGTCGTCCCGGGCCTTGACGGTCACCAGTTCCCCGTCGCTCAGGGGACGGGACTCCCAGACCGTACCCCCAAGCAACACGCTTTTGAGGCTCAGCACATGGTCCCTGGTCTTGCCGTACAGGCAAGAACCTTGGCCGCTGGCATCAGTGTTGATCATGCCGCCGAGGGTAGCGCGGTTGCTGGTGGACAGTTCCGGGGCGAAGAACAGGCCGTGGGGGGCCAGGGCGGCGTTGAGCTGGTCCTTCACCACGCCGGCCTGGACCCGGGCCTGGCGCCGGATGGGGTCGATCTCCAAAATGGCATTCATGTATTTGGACAGATCCACCACCAGCCCGTCGGTGAGCGACTGGCCGTTGGTGCCGGTGCCGCCGCCCCGGGCCGCTACCACAATGTCCCGGAACCGTTCCTCGCCGACCAGCCGCGCCACCATAGCGAGGTCTTCCAGATCCCGGGGATAGATCACCCCCTGGGGCAGAAGCTGATAGATGGAATTGTCGGTGGCCAGCACCACGCGGTGGTAGTCATGTAGATTGAGTGATGATGTGTTAGGATGTTGATTTTGAATAGCAG